>JBNKOC010000001.1:0-126200 GCA_050294405.1 Fibrobacteria bacterium
ATTTACATGTGTTTTAAATTCATTGATTTCCAGAAGCGATAACAATTCGCGATTTGAATAAACGGGAGAACCGTCCTTGTCCATAACTGTGATTCCAAGAGGTACGGCTTCTAAAAATTGCTCTAAACGGCGCTTGGCTTCGACCAATTCTATTTGCGCTTTTTTCCGGGCCTCCATCTCTTTCTTAAGCTTTATTTTTTCCCGATGCATTTGGATAAACACCTGTACTTTGCAGGTTAGTATTTCAGGATCAACAGGTTTTAATAAATAATCCACTCCACCTACTTCGTAGCCCTTAAATACAAAAATTTGTTCTTTGCTGACGGCAGTAACAAAAATAATGGGCACATGTTTGGTTTTTTCGTTGGACTGCATCAGCAGAGCTGTTTCAAACCCATCCATTTGGGGCATTTGCACATCCAATAGTATTACGGAGAATGTTTCTCTTAACATCAAGGATAAAGCTTCATTTCCAGATTGCGCGGTCCTGATAGTCACATTAAGGGGGTTCAGCATTTGTTTCATTGCAAATAAATTTTCAGATATGTCATCCACAATCAGTATTTTTTCTTCCTCGGTCATTATCTTTTCTTCGGTTATGGTATCAGTTTTCGGCATACGATCCCCATATAGTTTGGTTCATTCTTAAAATCTCAATATTGCCTTAGTTCAATAATTTCCGGTAAATTTTCATGTCTTTGTCCACCACTTCAAAACGATCCCTGACCTCTGAAAAATCCAGGCTTTCTTTTATGCCCAGGCACAGAAAACCTTGCTGACACAAACTTTCTTCAAATAACCTTAATACCCGGTTTTGTAAAATTTTGTCGAAATAAATCATTACGTTTCTGCATATAATCATGTTCATTTCCCCAAAAGACCCATCGGTAGCCAAGTTATGATAGGTAAACAAAATATTTTCCAACAACTCCGGTTTTAATACGGCAATTTTGTTTTCGGAAAAGGAATAATATTTAGAGAGAGAATGTTTTCCCCCGTATTGTTCATAGTTATCGGAGTATTTTGCAATATTTTCTTTGGAAGTTTTCCCGAGTTTAGCTTTGTTGATGGAGGTGTTATTGAAGTCGGTGGCATATACCTGAACCCGGGATGATATGTTTTCTTCTTGCATTAAAATGGCAAGGGTGTAGGCTTCTTCCCCGGTGGCGCAGCCAGCGCTCCATATTTTTAAAAAAGGATATGTTTTTAAAATTGGAACTATTTTGTCTCTTACACTAACATAAAATTCAGGGTCCCTAAACATTTCCGTTACGGAAATGGACATTTTGTGTATAAAGTCCTCTAAAAAACGGTTGTCATGTATAGCTTTAGGGATAAGGTCCAGGAAAGAATCCATGCGCCAATCGAATTTTATTTTTTCCAACCGCCTATAGAGAGACTCCCTGGAGTAATTCCGGAAATCGTAACCTGAGGTGCGGTAAATCGCTTCAAGTAAAAGGTCTATTTCCAGTTCTATGGTTTCTGATTTGATAACCATATTAAGCAAATACCCAGAGGCGGATGATGTTAATTAATTTTTCGGGATCAATAGGTTTGGTAAGATAGTCGTTGGCTCCGGTTTCCAGTGCTTTTTTTTTGTCATCTAGCATGGCCTTGGCGGTTAACGCCAAAATGGGAAGTTTTTTGAATTTTGAAATGCTGCGAATTCTTCGAATCGCTTCGTATCCATCCATTACAGGCATCATGATGTCCATAAGGACCAGGTCCACGTCACCCTCTTTTCCCAGTATTTGAATAGCTAACTCCCCGTTATCGGCTATCAAAACCCGGATTCCATGTTTCTCTAACACTTTGGAAAGCGCAAAATTATTACGCAGGTCATCATCGACAACCAGTATTTTTTTCCCCTTGAGTAATTTTTCGGGATCAAAGTGTGTGACTTTTGCTTCTTTTGGAGGATGTATGTTGAGTAAAAATGTCTGTAGCTCCGATTTTAACCTTTCCGGAGAATGGCTTCCTTTTATAATGATGCGGGAAGTATGTTCTCTTAACTGAACATATTCTTCTTTGGAGAGATCTTTACCCGTATATATTATTAAGGAAGGTAAGCTATCTTTTTTTTCTTTTTCAAAGGATTTTATTAAATCAAAACCCGACATGTCGGGTAGGCCGAGATCCAAAATAATTCCATCGAATTTTTCCTTGGCGAACAATTCCAGGGCTTTTTTCCCATTGTTCACAGAGCTAATGCGAATGTTTTTTTCACCCAGTAATTTGGATAAGGCCAGCTGGTTTTTTCCATCGTCTTCAACTAACATGATGTGATGTATTTTTCCCTTTGATATTTGCTCGAATTGGGAGAAAATGTTTTCCAAATCAGATTCTTCAATGGGTTTCATAAGATAACCTAAAGCCCCTTTATCAATAGCCGTGCTGTTTTCTTCCATTCCGGAAATTACATGTATGGGTATGTTTGATGTAATTGGATTGGAAAGGAGAGCCTCCAGCACCTCCAAACCATGCATATCTGGAAGGCCCATATCTAAAATAATTCCCAGGGGAAGGTGTTTTTCGGCCAGATTCAACCCGAGTTTGCCCGTGTCGGCATGAAGCACAGAATGCCCTTTTCTTTCCACTAATTTTGTAAGCACAGTTGCATATTCCGGGTCGTCTTCGATTAGAAGGATAAAGTTTGTCGGGGTTTCGTCTTGCCTGGGCTCCCAGTTCTCAGAATATAGAATGGGAGAAATATCAGTTTTTTCTTCGTCCGCAGTTTTAGAGGCTTCAATATTGTTTGTCCGGGGATGCAACGGCAGGTACAAGTGAAAGCAACTTCCTTCCCCTTCCTTGCTTTCCAAATCAATATAAGCGCCCAATAGTCTTCCTAACTCTTGGGAAATGGTAAGTCCAAGACCGGTGCCACCGTATTTCCGGTTAATAGATCCGTCAATTTGCTGGAAGGCCTTAAAGATTTCCTTTTGTTTGTCTTGAGGAATTCCGATTCCCGTATCTTCCACCGTAAATTCTATTGCCGCTCCCGGCCATTTTGTTCGGAATTTTTCCGGGGCTTTTTCTAAGTATGAGCAGTTCAAGCAAACTTTTCCCGAATCCGTAAACTTAAAAGCATTGGAAAGTAGGTTCTTTAAAATTTGTTCTACTCTCCCGGGATCTGTAGAAAAAGTTTCCCCCAGCTCTACTAAATTCTTCACCTCGAAATCAATTCCCTTGTTTTTTGAAACCGGAATAAACAGATTTCTGACATTGTTCAGGATTTCCTCTGGGCTTGTTTCCCGGAGACTGATATGTAGTTTTCCCGCTTCCACTTTGGAAAGATCCAGGATGTCATTTATAAGGGTTAATAGATCTTTTCCGCTCCCATGTATCACACGGGCAGATTCCACTTGTTCTTCCGTTAAGTTACCGGATTCATTGTCCATTAATAACTTGGCAAGGATCAAAAGGGAATTTAACGGGGTGCGAAGCTCATGGGACATGTTTGCCAGAAACTCGGATTTATATTTGCTGGCCAGCTGCAGCTCTGCAGCTTTCTGTTCTAACTGGCTTTTCGCAGCTTGGATATCCGCTGTAGTTTTCTCCAATTTGTCTTTTTGTTCCTGGAGCATCTTGGTCTTTTGTTCTAGTTCCTCGTTGTTAACTTGCAGTTCTTCGCTTTGGGTTTTTAATTTTTCCTCGGAATCCCGCAATAGTTTTGTTTGCTCTTCTAATTCCTCGTTGGAAGTTTTCAATTCTTCTTGTTGGGCCTGGAGTTCTTCGGTGAGCCTTTGGGATTCCTGAAGTAAGTTATTTGTTTTTTCCCTTTCTTCGATGTTATTGATTATAACTCCCAGGGTAGCGGCAATTTCTTCTACAATTTGTTGGTGCTCTGCAGTTACAGGGTGAAAGACGCCCAGCTCTAAAACTCCGCATATTTTTTTGTTAAACATTACCGGGTGGGTTAATATGGTTAAAGGATCTCTTTCACCTAAACCAGATTTAATGCGCATGTATTGGGGGGGAACATCGGTAAGTATAATAGGTTTTTTTTCTGCCGCGCATTGCCCGATAAGCCCCTCTCCAATCGAATAAGATGAGTTATTTTTTTTGTTTGCAGTAAGGGCGAAGGAGCCTAACAATTGCAGTTTTTCACTTTCATCCGACCTGATGTAAAATGCCCCGGAACCCGCTCCTATAATTTCACAAACATCGGAAATAGCTGATTGGGCCAAATGGGGAAGCCGGATAATTTCCTGGTAATTTTTGATATAGGAAGCAATCTTTGATTTGATATAGTTTTGCCGCTCCAAAGAATCATGGATCTCTTGTAAATTAGAAACCATGACATTAAAAGATTTTGCCAGGTTTCCAATTTCATCCCTTCCGAATATTTGGGCCCGGGCCTGATAATCTCCGGATGAAATCTCATCTGCTACTTTAGAAAGGGAAATAATGGGTTTGGACATCCAGCTCTGCATTTTTAGGGCCATCAGGGATACTATGGTCAAAGTTCCCAGAAAAATGCCCACACAAGTCCAAATCAGAAAGTTTTCAAGATTCTGATAGGTTTTGTTGTTGGACAGGAGGGCGACGTCTCCAATGATCTCACCGTGGAATAATATTGGTTTTACCAGCTTTATTTTATCTGATTTATATTCCGTAATTTCCTGATGCGTTATTTTTTGTGGTAATTGGGACGAGCCAGAGGGGGAAAATCTGGCGAATAAGAGCCCTTCTTTATCGTATATGGCTGCTTCTATAATATCGCTATGTGAGCCCATGGACTTTAGATACTCATCGGCACTGCGTTTGTCCTGGAATTCGAGGGCGGCTTTGGAATTTTGACTTGTTATTTGCGACAAGGTAGTCAATTCCTGAATGGCTGAATTTTTAAAAATGTTATGTATGCTGTAACTCAGGCTTGCAAGGCTTAGTATAATTCCCATGGCCGTTGCTCCCAGAATAATGGAAAGCAGTTTCCAACGCAAAGACCAGGTGGAAAAACTTTCAAGCAAGCTGAATCTGCTAAACATCGGCACCTTATTTAACTACATTTTCAGCTCTCTGGAGCAGGCCGGAATTTATGTATAAGTTTATGGCTTTAGCTCGTGAGAGGTTTATGGAAAATCCAATACTTTCTCTTAAAAGAGAAAATTGGATAATTCCTCCGTATTTGATAAAATTTTCGCTTTCTCCAACAGTTAATATGGGCTTATCCTTTACTTTTTTAAGAAGGTTTGATAGTTGGCTTTCCAACTCTTTGGTGAAAAACAGCATTTGATAATCCTGGATGGGATCAGATACATTCAGGTATTCAATTTGAATTTGTCGGTTCCAAATTTTTTCTTTTTTAAATTCTTCTATAATGCCCTGAAACGGATCTTTGCCCACTATGGCTATTTTAATGGGGTCCGCGGTTTCCAGTTGAAGTGCTTGCCATGGCCATTCCACAAATTTCAAGAAATTAAACAAGTAGGCTGCTTTTACCTGATATTCCAAGGGAGGCGACGCAGAAGCAAGGGTCCAATAAAAGATAAGGAAAGGGATAATTTTTTTCAGAAACATAGAGTTACCTTAACATGAGCGCTTCTCTCGACTTCAGATGAACCGGAGGTTTTCTGCTCCGGATGGTGTTCCTGCAATAAATTAGTCCCTGCCAGCGAAACCGTTAATTCCGGGATCGGAGTATAAGAAAGACTGAGGTTCAATTCCGCGTAGGCTTTTACCCTTTCCGGTTGTCCATTTAACCATTGCTTGATTTCTCCCACGTAACGCAAAAAAGCCCCTAAATTCCAGCGGGAATCAGGTTGATACAATACTTGCCATCCGGCCTGGTGTTTTGGGCTAGCCTCTTCCAGCCTTTCAGCCCTGCTGGTATCAGAGCTTCCGGGCCGGAGGTTGAAATCCAGGTCCAAATAGGAATAAGAAATCAAGGAGTTTAATTTTTGAAACACCTGCCAATTAATACTGAGCTCTCCTCCCCATCCGCTTCCTTCCAATTTATTTTCAAATAATGGGATTCCGTTGTTGTTACTCTCCTGGCTTAACATATCCTGATAGTTATTGTAGAAACCGGATAGGTCCAGGGTCCATTTTCTGCCTGAGAAACGGTATCCCAGTTCCGAAGCCAACAAGTTTTCCGAAACAAAGTTTTTGCCTGCTTGGACATCGCCGTAATGAATATCGGATTCTAACCGCGACGGAACCCTCACCGCTCTTGAAAAGGCTGACCAAATAGTATGGGATCGGTGTAAAAGATACTGTGCGCGAATGGAAGGTTGGATTTCCCAATCTGTATAACTGTTGTATTCCAGCTTTGATCCCAGAATCAAATGGAATTTTGGGACGATGGCAATATCATCCTGTAAAAACAATTGATACAAATGATCCAGTCTCTCTCTGGGTTTTACGTCTGCTCTGTACTCCGGGGGAGAAGCAGGGTTGGTTTCAACAGGTATGCGATCCCGGCTGGCCCGGTATTCCAGTCCCCAATGAACCGAATGGGTTTTAAACAATTTTGTTTGCTGTCTGAATTCCAAATCATAACTGTGCCGCTCTTCATCGATCGTCAAATGGTCTAAAAAACGGTAATCGTAATAGCTATTAAAAAAATATTCTGAGTTTCCTCTTTTCAGGGCTGTGTTAAAAAGGATGTTACCACCCTCGTGATTTGCCGTAAACGGACCGCTGCTGTTGTTTTCCCCAATTTCTCCTCGATAATAATCTCCAGATACCCTAAATTGCGCATTATTTTTTTGCTTATCCATGCGGAATCCCATTTGTTGGAATTTCCAGGAATCCTGGGGGTTCGAGGGTCTATAACCAGCATCTGTTTTGGTGTATTTACCATAGGCTCTGGCGTTGAAATGAGAACCCAGTTTTGTACCAACTCTAAAATTTGCAAACCCCTTTTCTTCTTTTCCGGCTCCAAAGTCAAGCCTCATTCCCTGCGTATCTTGGGAAGATTTGGTGATGATGTTTATGACTCCATTCACCGCGTTTGCGCCCCAAACTGCTCCCCCCGGGCCTCGCACCACCTCAATGTGGTCAATATCGTCCAGATTGTAATCTTCAATTTCCCAAAAGGTCCCTGAAAAAAGGGGATCGTACAGACTTCTTCCGTCGCGCATTACAAGCAGGTTTTGTGTAGTTCTGGAGCCCATGCCGCGGATTCCAATGGCCCATTTACTGGCATCTACTTTTGCCACCTGAATTCCCGGAACCAAGCGCAACAGCTCGGGTAAAGTAGTTGCGCCCGAAGCAGCAATTTGTTTTTGAGTTAAGACATAAACGGATGCCGGGACAGTTTCCACATCTTCCTTTTTTTTCGATACGCTGATTACTTTTATTTTAAGGAGTTGGTCCAAAGGGGTTTGTGTAATGTTTATTTCCTGGGAGTGGAGAAAGGCGAATGTAAGCAGAATCGGAATGTATACTCCCGAAAAAAAGCACTTCATGTATTTTATTCCTTGTTTAATAATTTCCGATTATTCTTAGTTGAACTCGTAGATATTGTAGTGATAAACGGCAATAAAAAAAATTATGCTGGGAAGAGGCTTGGATGTTATTAGATAGATAAAACATTTTGCTCATGAAAAAGTTTACAATTTAAATGCGTCTTAAAAAAACAAACCAAGACATTAAGGTGCAACAAAGGTGTCAGTCTTATGCTGCTGTTTTAAAACCGGAATGGGGGAAAGGGGGAAAATGTACCAAAACAGGCTGGTTTTCGAGATTAGTTGAGAGTTTTGAGCTGAAAGTGGGGGAGGATGTATTGCTCTTGATAACAAAATAAAAACTAAATTTCGTTTTAATTAAACTTAAGTTCAATTTCAAATCACTTAAAATTTGCATTATATATACTAGTAATAGGTAGTTGGTTTTATTTACGAGTTAGAATGAACGAAATTCAGAAGCCATATAATATATTAATCGTTGATGATGAAAAAATCATTCGGGATCTTTTATATAAAATTCTAAAGTCCCAGGGCTTTAATGTGTATTGGGCGAAAAATGGCATTGAAGCAATGTCCGTTGTAAAAAATAAATCCATGGATTTGGTGATTACAGATATTTCCATGCCGAAAATGGACGGAACTGATTTGGCCAACAGAATTCGGTATATGTATAAAGGTATTCCAGTTGTGATTATGTCTGCCCATGGCACCAGGGATAACTTTATAAAAGCCTTAAAATACGGGGCTGTAGACTTCATTGTTAAGGGCTTTTTTGAACCGGAAGATTTTATAAACAGGGTTCACAAATACTTGCGAGGGGAATTTAATTTGCGTTCTTACTCCAAACCAGAAAAGCAGGCGGGTTTTGCAAAAAAATTCCAGGAAGCTACGGAGCCAACTCGCAACCTCATAAAAGATTAAACTAAGCACTTGTTGGATTATTTGGTGCTTGAGAAAGTCAAAATCCCAGATATTTCGTCTATTAAAAATAGTTGTATAAATACGATAAAAATGTATTATTACGACAAAAATCTTAGAGTCTAAAGTGGAAGCCAAAACCAGCGAATTTTCCTCCCAACTCCAGTCCTTGTCAAAAGGGTTTAAGTTGCTGTCTCATCCGGCGCGCTTGCAAATCATCGAGTTTTTAAGCCGACAAAAAAGCTGTCTTACGGGAGATATTTCCAAAGATTTGCCCCTTTCCCGCACCACAGTTTTCCAGCATTTGGAAGTGCTTAAAGAAGCGGGCTGGCTTAAGGGAGAAATTATTGGAGCCCGCATTGGCTACTGTTTAGATCTAGATAAAATACAGGAAGATATGGGAGAATTGCAGGGCTTTTTAAAAGACTGCTGCAATTCTGAGGGCCCCTGCTGTTAACCGGACAAATAAACCTTTAGCCAAAAAACAATATGGGAATTTTTGAAAGATATTTAAGCGTATGGGTGTTTTTGTCTATGTTAGGCGGGATTGCCCTTGGATTTTTCGCTCGTCCTCTGGCTGCAGCCTTTGCGGGGATGGAACTTTATGGGGTTAATATGCCTGTGGCCATTTTGGTTTGGGCTATGATTTATCCCATGATGGCGCAAATTGATTTTTCGAAAATGGGGGAAGCCAGCCACTATGTTAAGGGCCTTGGAATTACCGTTGCGGCGAATTGGCTGATTAAGCCTTTTACCATGTCGTTTTTTGCCTATGTATTCTTCCACTATTTGTTTAAGGCTTACATAGACCCGCAAACGGCTAATGAATATTTGGCGGGAGCCATATTGCTGGGGGCGGCCCCCTGTACGGCTATGGTTTTTGTGTGGTCATATCTCACCAAGGGGGACGCCAATTACACTTTGGCCCAGGTAAGTATTAACGATTTGATAATATTTATTGCTTTTATCCCCATTGTGAAATTTTTGCTGGGATTGTCTCAAATACATATTCCCTTGGGAACCCTGGTTTTTTCCGTGGTGATGTTTGTATTGATTCCTTTGGTGGCGGGTTTTATATCTAATAAGGTTTTGGTGGCCAAAAGAGGGTTGGAGTGGTACAAATCCAGATTTTTACCGGGCTTAAAACCCGTAAGCATAGTGGCTTTGTTAAGCACTTTGGTGCTTTTGTTTGCCTTGCAGGGCCACAAAATTCTGGCCAACCCCTTTCACATTTTATTAATAGCTGTGCCTTTAACCCTGCAAACCTATTTTATTTTCTTTATTACCTGGAAAGCAGGACGTTGGGCTCGTTTGCCCCATTGCATTGTATCCCCTTCGGCCATGATTGGGGCCAGCAATTTTTTTGAACTGGCTGTAGCTGTGGCCATCGCCCTTTTTGGTTTGGAGTCGGGAGCGTCCCTGGCCACGGTGGTGGGGGTTCTAATTGAAGTTCCCGTTATGTTATCGCTAGTGAAATTCAGCAATAAAAACTTTTATCAGGCAGCTTAAAACATGGAAGCAAAAAAAGTATTAGTTATGTGCACAGGCAATTCTTTTCGAAGCCACATGGCCGAAGCTTTTATTCGAAAATTTGCAGGCTCCAGGGCCGAAGTTTACAGTGCTGGAGTCAAGGCCAGCGGAAAAATTTATCCCTGGGCTATTAAACTGATGGCCGAAGAAGGCTTAGATATATCGGGTCAAACTTCCGATCAGGTGGATAAATATTTTGATATATCCTTCGATTACTTAATTACCGTATGCGATAACGCCAAAGAAACCTGCCCGGTTTTTCCACATCCAGTTGGAAAAAAACTTCACCACAGTTTTAAGGACTACGAGCCGAAGGGCGAGCTAAGCGATGAAGAATATATGCAAACGCTTCGGCCCATTCGCGATGCCATTAAAAGTTATTGCGAAGATTTTGTGAAGGGGGAGTTAGCCCCTTAAATCTTGGTTTGGTAGTAGCGCTGCCTTCTTTCCAGGCTTTTTTTCTGTTCTGTTAAATCTTGTTTGAGGCTTCTTAAGGTTCTGTCTTTGGGACGGTCTTCCAGTCTCTGGTTTACAATCACCAGGGACTCGTCTACCATAGCCAGTTCCTTTGAAATCTCGGTAAGAGTTCGCATATTTTTTTGGCTCTTATGGGTATTGCTTGCGCAATTCACAAACCAAAAAGATAAAACCATTAATAATATCCATTTCTTCATTGCTGCTTCCTCAACAGTAATTTCCGGTCGTCTTAAATTAGTTAGGTTTGTGGGGGGGATGGTTCATTTTTTCCAAAATTGGGAAAAATGCGTCAAAAACAGCGATTTAATAGTGGCCTAAAAAAATCCAGTTTTTTTGGAATACAATAAATTCCATATAAAGCCATAAATAGTGTATTTTGTACCATTTTGATGTATATTAGAATACAGTGGAGGCTTTAAATTTATATCAATTTTCCGATTACCGGGAATTTATTCGTGCTTATTACGAATCCCAAAAAAATTCCAGAATAGGGTTTTCCTTCAGGGCCTTTGCTAAAAAAGCGGGTTTTTCATCTCCCAATTTTATAAAACTGGTGATGGAAGGTCAGAAAAACCTAAGTCTGGATAGTATTCATAAGTTAGCTAAAGCTATGGATTTAAACGAATCTTCTCAAAAATATTTTGAGGAGATAGTGCTCTTTTCCCAGGCTAAGAGTTTTAAGGAAAAAACCGAGCATTTAAAAAATCTGGATGCTTTTCATGAAAAAAACAATCCAGGGGCCTTGTCCGAGGATGACTATGATTATTTAAAGTATTGGTATTACCCAGTAGTTCGGGAATTGGTGGATTTACCCCAGTTTAAGGAAGATCCCAAATATCTTGAGTCCATGTTTAAGGGCAAGCTCAATTCTGGAAAAATCAAAAAGGCCCTGGCCTTCCTGGAAAAACGAGGTTTTCTAGAGCGCAACGCAAGTGGCCGTCTCCAAAAGAAAGATAAAACTTTGGCCACGGGCAGTGTCAGCGATAAAGAAATCCAGAGCCTTATAGCGCGGTCTTACCACCGGACTATGGCGGAAAAATCATTGGAAGCGGTAACCGAACTTTCCAAGGAAGAGAGGAATACCAGCAACACCACCTTGAGCTTTTCAAAAAAAGGATACGAAGCGGCAGTGGAACGCTTGAAAGCCCTGCGCTACGAGCTTTTAGAGTTGGCGGCCGCGGATGAAGAAGCAGACAGGATTTATCATCTCAATTTAAATATCTTTCCCTTAACCGAATCTGGTCCGAAAGAATGATGGCAGCACGAAAGATATTTTCAATCACCTGGCTTTGGGTGATATGCATGGCCTTGCTTATTGGTTGTGAGTTGGGTGGCGGCACCGATGTGGAAAACGCCTCTTTGCGGGGAAAGGTGATGTTAGAGGGCGAGGCTGTGGCTTTTGCGGATTTGTATTTAATGTCCAATGTTTACAATCCAATGAAGCCGACTGAGTATCCAAGTTTTAAAACCCAAACCAACGAGGCGGGGGAGTTTTCTTTTCCCAATGTTAAAAGGGATGTTTATGCCCTGGAAATTCGCTACCAAGGCAAGGCGGTTATGGATTGGATGGGCAACCTTAACCTCGAGGAAAATCCCGAGGCGAACTACCAGTTGGATTTGAAACCTGCCCATACCCTTTTATTTAGTGTTCCCGATTCCCTGCAGGACAGCGCCTTGTATATTTTTATTCCCGGTTGTCTGGCCATGGGGCGCCTGGGTGCATCGGACGATAAGACGGAAATAAGCTTAAGCCATGTTCCCGAGACCCCCATTTGGGCTGTATATTATGGCTTTGAAAACAGACCGGATTTTGAGCCCCAACCTTTTTATTGGGATATCCCCGTTCCTGCAACGGATACGGTGGACTTAAGGGATTAAAAATTAGTAACCGCCTCCGGGCATGGTGATTTTCCCATACATCTTTACATTGGGCGGGTAGGCCATCACATACTTATCCCACCAAACCGGTTTTTTCGGATCGTAGGGATCGTAAAAGGGGTTTTTCACTATCTGGCAGCCAAAACGCTGGTAAAACTCAGGAACGGATGTTTGAAACAAACAAATATCAAAAAGCATGGCGTCCACATGTTTAAAAGCCATAGCCACAATATCCCTGCCGACTCCCTGGCCCTGGAAATCGGGATGAACGCAAACCGAAGCAAGAGCCATGTTATTCCAAACGCTGGACTCGTCCTGGCATACCCGGTGGAAAATTTTGCCATAGCCCACTAACCGGTCTTTGGCCAGGGCCACAATATGCCGTTCGAAAATTTGGGAGCTGGCCTCAATATTTGGGCTTTGATAATACTTTTCTTTTTCGGGGGTTTTAGGGGGCCAATGGATTTTCCACAAATTTTTAATTTCTAAAATGCGTTCCGCACTTAGTTGCTCAGCCCTGAGCATATCCACCAAAAAGGGTTTAGAATCTTCCAGCATAGTGCCAAAATCCCTTAAAACTCCCCATAAATATAATCAATTAAGTGGGCAGGGTTTTAATGGAAAAGTGGGTTTTCTGCATGGATGATAAGAAAGAGAAAAATTTTAATGTTATTTGAGTGTTAGCTCCTGTCCAAAAGGCCAGTGAAATTCCAAATTTATAAATTAGGAATTGGGATCTTTATCTTGGGAAACAGTATTTGCAAAAAATGGAGCGTGTTTTGGCGTTGCTCATTTGTTAATAATTGTTTTGTATGTAATGAATTTTTATTCAATCAATGTGCTCCAGATATTTTGAAATGCTAGATGCTTTACTATGCAAACAAAGTTTCGGTACTTGAAAAAAAATAAAAATAAGTGGATCGACCTGGACGGAATTAATATATACTTTAGTAAAGTAAACTAATCTTTACCATACTGAAAATGCCTATTAATATTAAATTACACCAAGCCCTTAATAACTTCTTCTCAGAACAGTTGAATATGTATGGGGGAATGCCCGAGCCTGTGGCAAGCTCAGAAATTAAGGAGACATTTCAGTTTAATGATTTTATTTCTAAAGCTGTTAAAATCAAATCGGTTCCCTTCGGAAAAAAGGGTTTGGAGTATTTAACAGAACATCCCCTGACAAAAGAATATCGCTTTTACTTTGAAAGGCCCGACAACTCACATTTGCGTTCCCATCAATTCTTGCATGGGTTAAAGCAGCTTCAATTAAAAGAACGTAAAGAATGGCATACCAAGGGAGTCTTAACATTTTTTAAATTATCTTCTGAGGCCCTCGAAACAGCCTATTCAAACATAGCCCAGGGAAACAGTTTTTCACCGGATGTATTTAGGGAAGTAGCCCAAGGGTTGTTAGAAATTTTTGAGATAGACCGAAATCTTTTGATGAGCATGGTGTTATGGGAAAATAAAAAAGAATGTTATTTGAGCTGCCACGGTATAAAGTCCTGTGCTGTGGCTTACCATGTGGCCGCCGCAGCTGGCTTTTCCAAAGCTGAGATTTTAGAAATTGGTATTGCCGCTTTAATATCGGATTTGGGAATGGTTTGGGTAACTCCCCACTTAAAAAATAAAGAAAGGCTTAACTCCGAAGAGCACTGCGAAATTTACAAGCACCCTATATTGACGCTTCATACCCTCCATAAATTAGAGGAGCTTAGCCCAAAAGTTATTTTTTCCGCCTACCAGCACCACGAACGGCAAAACGGGGTGGGTTACCCGGATAAAAAAGAAGACGGCCAAATATTGCCTTATTCCAAGGTTTTGGCTATTGCTGATATTTTTAGCGCTATGGTTTCTGATAGGGATAATCGCCGGGGTCATTTGCCCAATATTGCCATGATCAATTTATTGAAATTGGCTCGCACAGGAATGCTCAGCGTTCAAGAGGTCATTGCCTTTTGTGACTTTGTTTCTCTTTATCCAGCAGGAACCTTGGTTCGCTTGAATACAGGACAAATTGGCCGGGTATTGCACACAAATTACGGAAAATACGACAGGCCTGTTTTATCCATTTTAACAGATTCTCAAGAAACCTTACTCAGTAAGCAAAAAGTTTTTACATTAGACTTGTCACAAGAAAGTAAGATTCATATTGAGCAAGTGGTTCCAAATTGGGTATTTAAGCCTGCTCCTCTGGACGGCATCGCGTAAACTGATTTAAAAAGGTTTTTTATGGAAACCAAACCAATGGTTTTGATTGTTGAAGACAATAAAAATGATATTGACGTTTTGAATTTGGTTTCAAATTCAGTGAGCCCCAACCTTGATATTACCTTTGTTAGTAGTCTATCAGATACTTTTAAGCATCTCAAGGTAAATAATTATAGGGCCATTTTGCTGGATTTGGGGCTTCCCGATTCCTGGGGTTACGAGACCTTTAAAAAGGTGAAAGACCATGTTAAGGATGTTCCCATTATTATTTACAGTTCCCTTAATGATGAAGGCATGAGCCTCATGGCGCTTAGAAATGGCGCTACCAAGTACTATATCAAAGGAGTGGATACTGAAAAAGAAATTTTCGATTATTTGAATAAAATCTGTGGGGAGCCGCAAAATCAAAATATCCCGTTAAAATCTTTGGATCCGGGTATAGGGCTTACCAGCGAATTGATGGAAACCTATAGAAAAAAACTCAATCACGATTTGCGCTCTTGCTTGTCCAACATTAAATCTTTCCAACGGATTATAGTGGAAGAATTAAAACCCGAAGATCCGGAAATGAAAGATTTTTTGAACCGAATCAGACTGCGCTGTGATGATGGTTTAAATATTCTGGACCAAATCTACAATTGACTTTTTATTTGTCCCCTGCCACGATTTATTTGATTTTAATTGCAAATGTTGGAAAATAAAGATAAAAAAATAGCCTCGAAGGAAGGCTACGTAATAGGCGTTGGCGCCTCTGCAGGGGGGATTGATGTATTAAAGGTTTTCTTCTCCAGACTTCCAAAAGAAGTTCCCCACAGTTTTGTAATAGTTCAGCATTTGTCCTCGGATTACAAATCATTAATGGCCGATTTACTAAAAAAGCATACCAGCCTTCCTATACATACGGTGGAACAGGGTATGAAATTGGAGAAAGGCCATATATATTTGATTCCCTCGGGGAAAAACCTGAGCATAAAAAAAGACTGTTTTGAATTATCTCAGAAACCCGATAAATCAAAAATAAATTTTCCCATTGATATTTTTTTTGATTCCCTTGCTCAAAATTATAAGAGTAAAGCTATTGCCGTAGTTTTATCTGGCACAGGTTCTGACGGGAGCAGAGGTATAAAAAAAATTAAGGAGAATGGCGGTTTTGTAATTACTCAAAGCCCTGAAACCTCTCAATTTGACGGCATGCCTCATGCGTCTATTTCTACTGGTTTTGTGGACACTATTTTAGCTCCCGAGGACATGCCGGAGCAAATCATGAGATACATACGCAGCCCTAAAGTGGAATTGACCCAGTTTGAACGCAATGTTATTAAGGATAGGCAAAATTTCAACAAAATATTAGAGTTAATTTCTGATTTTGCCAATATCAATTTTAGCTGGTATAAAAAACCCACCCTGATAAGGCGGTTGGCCCGTCGGATGCATCTCAATCATTGTGAAACCCTATCCCAATATTATAAGTTTGTACTTTCCAGCGCCCAGGAATTATCCGATTTAGTAAACGAATTGTTTATTGGGGTAACCAGTTTTTTTCGAGATTCTTCTGCCTTTAGCTATCTCCAGAAAAATGTGGTGAGAGAGTTAGTTAGAAATTGTCCCGTAGATCAGTCCATTAAAGTGTGGAGCATTGCATGCTCAACAGGTGAGGAAGCCTATTCAACGGCCATTTTATTTAAGGAAGCCATGGAAGAGCTTCGCGTTTTTAGGGAACTGAAAATTTTTGCTACAGATGTATCTAAAGAGGCCATTGAAAAAGCAGGGATGGGGAGTTTTGATAAAAAAGCAATTAGTCGAGTTAGCAATGAACGGCTTAAAAAGTTTTTTTACTATAAAAAAGGCGAATACACCATTAACTTTGATATCAGGCAATGCATCATTTTTGCCCAGCATAATGCCCTGAATAACCCTCCTTTTAAAAATGTAGACCTTATCATCTGCCGGAATTTTTTAATATATCTGGAGCCTTCTTTTCAGAAAAAAATGATTAACATTATCCATTACAGTCTGAAAGAAAAGGGTTACTTGTTTTTGGGCCCAAGCGAATCTCTTGGAGAGTTTAGCAGCCAGTTTACTGTGCTTAACCGCAAATGGAAAATTTATAAAAATAAAATTTTATCTTCTGGCTTAATTAGCGAAAGCCTGCAATTTACCCCGAGCATACAAACTTCCCAATTATATCCCAAAACCAATTGGCAAATTTCCAAAGAAGGCGGGATGGAAAGGCAGTTTGCCAGTAATTTAAATGATATACTTTGCTCCCAATTCGGGGCCGCCGCCATCTATGTGGACAAAAATTTTGACATACTGTATGGAATAGGCAACTATAAAAAATATTTAAATATGCCCGATCATTACATCAGTTTTAATCTGCTTCACATGTTGCCTAAAGAAGCGTCTCTCGCCCTTTCCACCACATCCAGAAAAGTGCTGAAAACGGGGGAGAAAGTGATTTGCAAAAGCATTCCATTTGAACAAGAAGAAGTCTCTTCCCGGGTGGACATATTATTGTGTCCGGCAAATCTTTCCAAGGGAACCTTAAACGTATTTCAGTTGGTGGTATTTTTAGAATCCCAAGTTTCTGATACTTCTCAAATGTTTTTGCCAACTAACAATTCAAATGAAGAAAATAGTTTTGTTGGCATATTGGAAACAGAATTGCGCGATACCAAGGAAAATATGCGCACAATTTTGGAAGAGTTGGAAACTTCTAATGAGGAACATCAGGCGACCAATGAAGAGTTGCTGGCGGCCAATGAGGAACTACAGAGTACCAACGAAGAACTTCAAAGCGTCAATGAAGAATTGCACTCGGTAAATACAGAACATCAGTTAAAAATTGAAGAGCTTTCCATTTTAAACTCGGATATGGAAAACCTTATCACCAGTACCCAAATAGGCACTATCTTTTTAACCAATGACTTTAGAATTAGAAAATTTACTCCGGCAATTAAGGAGCAATTAACCCTTTTAGACGGCGATGTAGGCCGGCCCATACATCATTTTACCAGTCATTTTGTGGATGACGATAATAAAAAGTTTCTTAAGCATTTGCACAGTGTGGTTAAAAATCGAGTTCCCATAAAAGATGAGCTCCAAACTAAGGATGGAAGCTGGTACCTTAGCCAATTTTTTCCTTTTATGAGAAACTCCAATGTTCAGGATGGGGCGGTGGTAAGCTTCGTAGATATAAATGAAATTAAAGAAACCCGCAAGCAATTGGAATTACAAAGGCAAGTGTTGATTCAAAGAAATAAGGAATTGGAACATTCCACAAAGGCTTTAATGGATAGTGAAGAAACATTCCGGTCCATATTCGCTTCGGCTCCAGAAGGAATATTAATTGCCGACGATAAGGGAAAAATTGTTCGTTATAACCAAACCTTGGCTGATATGATGGGCTATGATACCAGCGAATTAATAGGGAAGGAAGTGGAAGTTTTAATTCCTCCTGAATTGCGAAAAGGCCATGTGAAATACCGTAAAGACTTTCAAAAAAATGAGAAAAATAATCGGGAAATGGGAGCTGGCCGTGACTTGAATGCAGTAAGAAAAAATGGAGAATTATTCCCTGTGGAAATTGGGTTGGCCCCGTTTGAGGCCACGGGTAAAAAATTCGTATCTGCCCTGGTAGTGGATATTACCGAACGCAAAAAGGTAGAACAAAAACTCCACAAACAACATCAGGATTTGCTTCGTATTAACAAAGAATTAGAACAATTTGCCTATAGCACTTCACATGATTTGCGCAGTCCTCTGAAAACCATCCAAGGTCTTTCTGAAGCTATTTCTGAGGAATTGGAAGACAACGAAATTGAGTTAGCAAAACAATATAATTCCAAAATTGAGCAAAACGCCATTCGGCTTGACAATTTAATTATCGATATCTTTGAGTATACAAAGGCCAGTTCAGATAGCGAGGAAATGGCCCCAGTTAACTTTAAAAGTTTAATTAAGGAAATAGTCACTAACGGTTTGGCAAGTTATGATAATAATACCGTCCAGCTAAAAACGAACTTTAATCACCGGTCCAAATTTAAATCTCAAAATGTTAGGATATATCAAATCCTATCCAACCTAATTTCCAATGGCATAAAGTATTCCAATCCAAAATCAAAGAGTCAATATGTGGAAATTTCAACCCGCGATTTGCCGAAAAACCAACTGGAAATTGTGGTTAGGGACAACGGAATAGGGATTCCCAAAGACTCCCAGGATAAAGTTTTTTCTATGTTTTTCAGGGCGAACAGTGTGGAAAAATCCGGTACGGGTCTTGGACTGTCATTAGTAAAAAAACATGTGGATAGTTTAAAAGGAAAAATTGATTTTAAATCTAATACCAGGGGAACGGAGTTCCGGGTTACGTTGCCCAATGCAGTGTAGTTGTGATGAGGATATTAATGGACAGGATGAATGCAGTTTTAGTGGTGGACGATAACGAGTCCGATTTATTACTAATTGAGAGGGCCTTGAAGCGCTCCGAATGTTGCGACAAGGTTTTTACAGCCGAGAATGGAATAGAAGCTCTTCAATTTTTACAAAATATTAAAGACGGAAAAAATGTTTCAGATTTAAAATCGCCACCTGAACTCATTTTGCTCGATTTAAGTATGCCTCGCATGAATGGCTTTGATTTTCTTGAGGAATACACCAATTCTAATTTAGGTTCCAACAATACCTCCATTGTTATTCTAACAACATCTATCAATGGGGTCGACATGGAAAAAACCAGGAAATACGGAGCTACCAAAGGTTATCTTACCAAGCCCCTTTCCACTTTTAAGGTAAAAGACTCCTTACTTCCCTTGCTTAATCCCTAACGTTTCCAATACATTTTTTTATCTTTCTAATGGAATGTATGGGGCCTTTTTCCCCGCAATTTGGAATTAGTCTATGGAAAATTGGATTCGTATACATAAAGCCTCTCTTCAAATCGATGAAGAACTTCTTTTAGAACTTTCGGATTTTGAATATTCCAAAGGTGAAAAAATATGTATTACGGGCCTTTCTGGTTCCGGAAAGTCCAGCTTTCTAAAAAGTCTGGCTGGGTTTTTTCCCATAAAAGCCAGTGAGGCTAAACTTTTTGGCTTTGTCCTTGACCCCAAAAACATATATAACATCCGAAAAAAAATGGGCTTTTTGGCGCAAAAACCTTTTTTGGGAAATGGAAATGTATTAGAAGCTTTAAAGCTGCCTTTTAGTTTTATTCAAAACAGGGACAAGTCTTTTTCCAAAAGCAAGGTTTTGGAGTTCTTGGAAAAATTAAGGCTAAAAGAAGATATTATAAATCAAAATTGCCAGAATTGTTCCGGGGGTGAGCTGCAAAGACTTAGCCTGCTTCGCATATTGCTATTGGAACCCCAATTGGTGTTATTAGATGAGCCGACCACTGGTTTGGATTCTGAATCCAAACGGGCCATGATGGAAGTTTTGCAAAATATATCCAGCAGTATTTGCGTTTCCCATGATGAGGATTACATATCAACTATAAACAAAGTATACGAAATAAAAAACAAACAATTAATTTTAAAAGGAAGTTCTAACAGTTGGTAGTCAGAATTTTTTCCAGAGTGCGTAAAGAGGAAATATTATGACTCAAGACTTGGGAATTTTTTCCATGTTAGGCATATATTCCCTGGTTATTTTGCCTTTGTTTATTATTTGGAAATTAGAAAAAATCCTGTTTAAAAAGGCCGTAATTGCCCTGCTGCGGATGACTGGCCAACTGTTGTTTATTGGGTTGTATCTAAAATATTTGTTTCAGTGGAATTCCTGGCTGGTAAATTGCCTCTGGATATTAATTATGTTAGGCATTGCCAATTGGTCTACCTTAGAAAGCGCAGGGCTAAATCGGAAAAAATTATTTATGGCCAGTTTTTATGGAACGGCTTTTGCCAGCCTTACGGTTGGACTTTTTTTTATTGGGGCCATTGTCAGGCCGACCCCAATTTTTGATGCCATGTATCTGATTCCCGTATTTGGTATGATTTTAGGCAACTGCATGCGGGGAAATGTAATGGCTTTGGAAAGATACTTTAACGATATACATGCTAAAAAAGCCGAAATTTACAGTTACTATACGCTCGGAGCTAATTTTAAAGAAGCCACTCGTCCTTTTTATACCCGCGCCCTGGGAGCTGCGGTCGGACCTTCCATAGCCACCATGGCTACCATGGGGATTGTTTCTCTTCCTGGGATGATGACGGGACAAATCTTAGGCGGAGCCTCGGCATTGGTGGCCATAAAATACCAATTGGCTATTATGATTTGCATTTTTACGACTTTAGTATTTGGGGCAGCCCTCAATATTTATTTTTGCAATAAAATTGCCTTTGATGCCTGGGGGAATCCCAAAGAGGATATTCTGTTAACTCCCAAGTCAAAAAGTTAAACTTCATGCTGGCCTCAAAAAAACCTATCTTAATGCTATGGAAGAAAAAAATACAGAAAACGAAGCTCAAAAAGAATCCGCCATTCCAGAAACTCCCGAATTAGAAGAAAACTCCGGGAATTCTCAGTTTAAACGAATCTTCCAAAAAGTAAAGTCCAACTCTGTGGCCGTTATACTCGGTGCGGTTTTGCTATTTGTGGCTCTGTTCATCATCCAAAATTTAAACAGCGTATCAGTGCGTTTTTTATGGATGGAATTTAGAATGGTGCTGTCGCTAGCCCTGATTTTTGCCTTAGCATTGGGGTATGTTATTGGAGTGTTTTGGACGCGGATAAAAGATCTTATTTTATCACGCCGAAATAAGGCCTAATTTTTTTGAAGCTTGTTGTTCCATTGCCTGGAGCAGCCAGTTGGCGCAACTTTCTCCAAATCCAGGGTCATTTATGGCGCCATCCCAGACTTTAATTCGGTTTTCGTTTTTCAGTTTGTTTTTTAATCCCGCTAAAAGTTGAGCATCCCATTCTGGTGCCCAAAAGCTTTCGCCAAAAGATCCCAAAGCAGAAAACCCCTTATTGGGATATTGAAATATGACATGGGGAGGGTACTGATTGATTTTCTCACCCAAAAATTCCCCAATTTGAAACATTTCTTCAGCATTGGTGCGCATTAAGGTCACCTCTGGGGTGTGGGGGTAAAATTTTCTTCCTGAAAACCAACTTGGAATACTGTCTCTTCCGTGAAAATTGACCATGTCCAGGCAGCCTGGAGCAATCACCGTTGGAATATTCATTTTAGCGGCGGCCTCCAGACGGCTGGGGCCTGCTGTTAAAACTCCACCCACGATTTCATCCGCAATTTCTGTGGTGGTTAAGTCTAAAACTCCAGAAATTTTACCGGATAAGATCAATTTTTCCATGGTTCGTCCGCCATTTCCCGTGGCGTGAAAAACCAATACATCATAACCGTTTTTTTCCAGTACACTCCGGGCTTCATTGACACACGCAGTGGTATTGCCAAACATAGTAGCAGCTACTAAAGGCCTGGACAGGGTAGGGGGCAGGGGACTGTAATTTTGCGCCATTCCAGCAAGGGCTGCTGCGGCCTGATTAAAAATCATTTTTGAAATTTCATTTAACCCTGCTACATCCACCACAGATGGAAAAAGATTAATATCAGTGCCTTCGATGTATTGTGCGGTATTTCCCGTGGCCATGGTGGTGATCATTACTTTAGGAAATCCCAACGGCAAACCCCGCATGGCCGCGGTGCCGATGGCTGTTCCTCCACTGCCTCCAATGGCTATGACTCCCTGAATGGAATTTGTTTTGCAATATTGAGGCACAAAATGAGAGATGGCATGGCACATGGCATCCATACATTGGGAACGGGTGCCTTCCGTGGCAAATAAGTCGGGTTGTATACCAGGAATAGATTCCAAAATTTCTTCCCGGCGGATATCGGCCCTGGGGCCTGCTTGGGTTCCAACACTAACATCCGCCAGAATAGGTTGAAGCCCTAAGTGCCGTAAAGACTGTTTTATAAATTGCAGTTCTTCTGATTTGGAATCAGCGGTTCCAATCAATAAAACTTTGGTCATAAAAACGGGCACCCCTTTTGGCCTTTTAATCCTTCTCATCAGGCGCATTACGCCAACTTATACTCTTTAATTTACCTGCTAGCCTCAACTTCGCTACTGATTTTTCGCTTATTCCAGGTAAATTTTTGCCAGTGAAATATAAAAAGCAATTTGCCCCTCCCCAAGATATTGTGCGCCGCCGGGCCCTGATACTCCACATGGAGAATATGCTTAAAGAGCAGAAAAAAAAGCAATTTTTTGTTTGCACCGCCGCTTTCAGATCCATACATTGAATATCCCTTATGATAAAAAGAAAAACAAAATACAGCATGCTTCTTTTGGTTGGAATGGGCCTTGCCTCCGCCTCTTCTAATTTTGATTACAAACAAGAAGCCCCTTGGGAGGAAGGTTATCAACCTGGCGTTTTCGAAGGCTTGCATTTTGAAAACGACCATATTAAGCGCCTGGAGAAAGGCTATAAAAGAACCATTGATTATGGAATCATCCTTTCCAGGGAATATGTATTTGGCAATAGCTACAATGTTTTTTTCAATCAGGAAAAAAATGAACTGGTAGTGGAATTTGGCGATATGAAATTGGGGGAAAGCGAATTGGCAACCGAATATTCCTACCCCATTGTTAGCATGGAATTTGACGAGTACATTGTGGATCAAAATCAATTATTAAGCGGCACAGAATCTGAATTCAAATATGTGACCAGCATTAAATTTACTTTTGATGAAAAAGTGGATTATAAGGTAAACATCAACGAATTCAACGAACTTAAAATTTCACTTAGCCACCAATTGCCACTGGAAGATTTTGCAGAACCAGCTCAAACTGAGGAACATGCTTTATCCAAGTTTAAAAACTGGATAAAAGATGCTGTAAAAATGGCCAAGCTAAAAAGCTTGCGTTAATTAAAAGATCAGTCTGCCGGAAAGAGATTATTATCCGGCTCGGGAATTGTAGATGGGGGAAGTGGAGCTGGGTCTTCCTGTAGCAAAAACCAAATTCCCGCAGCAGCCCCGCCAATTACCGCTACACTACCAAGTCCCCAATACAAAACAGCTTTTGCTCCGGATTGGTTTTCGTAACGGCGTTGGCTCCTTTTATAGCTGTCCAGGTCCACGCCGGATTGGTTAGTTCCGGTTGTTCCATAGCCATCATCTGTGGAGGTGGCCACAGCAGCGGAGTTAATATCGCCCTGGCCGTAAAGTTCTACCTGGTAATAGGGGCCTTGCTGGGATTCAGAAAAAAACATTTCATTTTTGCTTTTGATTACGAGCTTGGAGTAGGGAATTCCATTAAAGCTCACCCCATCTTCCAATTTAAAGTGGCTGATAAAATTAGCACGGGAAGGTTTTATAAAATCATTGGAACTGGCTCCGGTGTTTTGAAAAAGAAAAATGGCAGAGCGGCTGTCTAAACTCATAAAAGCTTTTTTTCCCTGCATGCCTGGGTCGAATTCAAATTTTAAGGTGGCGGAGTTGTTGGCATCGCTGCTGGCTTGAAAACTGCTGATAATAACCGGGGCAGCGTCTAAGGGCAACCCCACAAAATTATAGCTGGTTATGATTTTGTCGTCTTCAAAACGGTGGTCGGGGGTGATTTTTGTTTCAAGATATAAATTAAAGACCAAATTCCCGGTTTCTTCAGAGCCCGCTTCCAATTCACCGTGCAGAATGGGGATTTCGGTGAGGTTGGGTATGCGGGCGGAGCTTCTGCAGCCATCTATGGCATAAGTAACAACGTATACTTCGTTTAGCTCGTGAATAGAAACGTCGTATAAAATGTTTTCGTCGGGGGCATCGAAATCCATAATCAAATCTGCCCCTTTATTGGTTTTTTTTAGGCTAACTGACTGAAGGTTGCAGGCAGCACTCAATGGCTCGGCAAGCAAAATTACTATCAGCGCGAAAACTATTCCTAAAGCAGGCCTCAAACACAGGCCCAAATTGTAATGGTTTTTCAAAGAACCCACCCCGTGATTTTTAACTTTTTAAATATACACCTTTGAGGCAAACTGTGTTTCCCATTTTTTAAAAAGCTCGAAAATTTTGCAAAAAAACGTGGTTAGGCCCAATAAGGCTTCGAAATTTAGGACCAAACAGTTCCATTTGCCACAATTTAACCTGGATAATTTGCAAAAAAGCTTAAAATTATGAAGTTTAGTGAAAAAGAGCACTTTGGCATCCGTTTATTTGCCTATATTAGAAATCGGGTGCCTTAAATTGGTTTTTTTGGACTATTTAGGGGTTTCAGTGAATTGGCAGGATTAAGGGGGCCATGGAAAGATTTTATGATTCTTTGAAAAAAGTTCCTGGTTTTAAAATACAGGGAATATTGGCTCTTTTTTGTTTCCTAACAGCTCCGGTATTTTCTCAGTTAGATGGATGGGATTACAGTTCTCAAATTTCCATCAATACATCCTTGACCGGTGCAAACATCGCAACCGATGTAGATGATTTTCCCCTGCTTGTTCGACTAACATCCACCAATTTTGATTTTGATGTGGCTTCTTCCACCGGAGCGGATATTCGTTTCACCCTGGACGACTTAACCACTGAGCTCAGTTACGAAATTGAGCGCTGGAATCCAACTTTAGGGGTTGCTGAGATATGGGTTTTGGTGCCCACCATCAATGGCAATGACAATAACCAATCTATTTATATGTGGTACGGCAACCCCAATGCGGCAAG
Organism: Fibrobacteria bacterium; assembly: GCA_050294405.1. Taxonomy (GTDB): domain Bacteria; phylum Fibrobacterota; class Fibrobacteria; order UBA11236; family JADFYW01; genus JBNKOC01. Next base: position 25,108 of record JBNKOC010000001.1, read on the forward strand.
TGAAAGTGATGGAGCCGCTGTTTTCGGCAGCACAAACGGATATTCCCATGCATGGCATTTAAATGAAAACCCTGCTGGGGGGGCTAATGCCATCAAAGACAGAACCTCCAGGTCTGTGGATGGAACTCCAACTGGCGGCATGGCCAACAACCAGTCCGTGACTGGTGTAGCAGGCCAGGGCATCAGCTACGATGGAACAGATGACCACATTGATCTGGAAGACATGACATTCGACTACACTAATGGTATGACGGTTTGCGGATGGATGTATTATCGATCTTTTAACAACTGGTCACGAATGATTGATTGCGGCGTGGGTTCGGGAGACCAGGTATTTTTATTGGGCAATATGGGCACCGGGGGTGATCTGCGTTGGGAAATATACAACGGCACCACTCCTTCCACCCTGGACGTCACTGGCTATTATACTGTGGATACATGGACTCATGTTTGCGCCTCCTGGGATCCCGCCGGTACTATGGAAGTTTTTAAAAACGGAGTTTCCGCAGGTACTTTAACTTCAAATGTCAATGGCCTTGGGAATGCCACCCGCAATAGCTGTTATCTGGCGAGATCCAATTGGTCGGGTGATGACTATTTTAATGGCGTTCAGGATGAAATTACCATTTCCAATAACCCCAGAAGCGCAGCTTGGGTGAAGTTAACCTACGAAACTCAGAAGACCACCTTACCTGCAACAGTAACTGTTTTCGCAGGTGAAAGAAGCAACCAGGCGCCCACTAACATTGTGCTTTCCGCAAATACAGTAAAAGAAGGCTTTCCTATTGGCACTGTGGTAGGTTCCTTTAGCACAGTGGATCCCGATGCTGGAGATAGCCATACATACTCCTTGGTTCAAGGTACCGGCGATGCGGACAATGGCAGCTTTAGCATTGAAGGTTCCACCTTATTAACGGCAGAAGTTTTTGATTACCGTCTTAAGCAAAGTTATTCTATCCGGGTGGAAACCAGAGATGATGGCACGGGAGAACTCACCTTTGCCAAGGTTTTTACCATAACCATTGAAGATGTAATAGATCCCCCGGATAATTTGGTGTATAGCCAGGGTGTGGCCTTGTCTTATGTGGAAGGCAGCGCCATAGTCACAAATGAATTGTCTTATACGGGAGACAGCGCAACATTTCAAGTGACTCCTGCTTTGCCAACTGGTTTGGTTTTAGATCCTGCCACAGGAGACATTAGTGGAACTCCAACCACAGCTCAGGTTGCCACTACCTACAGTGTGATAGGCACTAATGCGGGAGGTGGGGATACAATTGTTATCAGTATCACCATCAATGTAGCTTCGGGAATTCCCACCAACCTTTCTTATGACAAACCCAACCCCATTTCCTATACCATTGGGGTGGATATTGGAACCACCAGTCTTTCTTATTTAGGTGGAACAGCAACTAGCATATCCATTGATAAAATATTGCCCCAGGGTCTTATTTTTAATCCTGGCGATGGTTCTATCACTGGTACTCCTTTAGTGCTCTCTCCAGCAACGGATTATATTGTTACTGTAACCAACCCATTTGGCAGTGGTACCTATACTTTAAACATTGCTGTGGTGGATGCCCCCCAAATTCCAGCTAACATCAGTTATACAGGCGGCAATGTGATTACTTATATGGAAGATGTGGAAATTTCCGGGAATATTCTTAGCTATACCGGGGAGCAGATTACCTCTGTAACCATTACTCCAGATTTACCCGCTGGTCTTAGCATCGACCCCGTATTTGGAACTATAACTGGAACTCCCACAGAAGTTTCTCCCAGTACCGATTACACTTTAACCCTTACCAATGTTGCCGGGATTGGAACACAAGTTATAAATCTTACGGTGGTGGCTTTTGATCCTACCTTGCCCGAAGTGGACTCCATTACCAGTCCATTTGGCGACACTACCATGATATTAGGAGAAAGCGTACCCCTTACCTTGCATTTTTCCAGTAAGACGACTCTCAGTGGGGGAAACTTGAGGGTGCATCTCAATGCGAGTACAACCTTAGATCATTACGCGATTATAGAACCCTTTACCGCCCAGGATAGTGTGCAATTTGAATATGTGGTTCAATTGGGCGATAATAAAGGCGGATTTGGAGTCACTGAATTAAAGCTAGATGAGGGCGCCACAATTAAAGATTATGTGTTTCGCAACTTGGACCTTTCCTTTAACATTGCAAAAAACCTTCCCTTCAGATCAAAAATAAATTTAAGCGCCACACGGGCAGGTCTGGTTTCGGCACAGGTGTCCCAAGGTGGGGGAGATACATTGGGATTGATCCCCGGTGTAATTTTGATTATTCCTCCAAATCCTGCCATAAATGCCCAGGATATTTTTGCCCATCAGGAAACAGCTACGGCAGCTCCAGGTTTCGTAGTAGGGCCAAATCCTACCTTTTCCGATGCCACTGGCAACCCCTTGGTTTTTCCCGATTCCGTAGAAGTCAGGTTGCAACTGAGCGACAATACTATTTCTCCCGAGGACTATCCCAAATCCCAGGTTTATTTGGGGCCGGAAACAGCAGGTGGTAAGTGGACCAGGGTATCTTCTACTATTGTGGGAAACCAACATATTGTCCGTACCGACAATCTCCGGGAGTATATAGTGGCTCAGGACAACACTCCTCCCGTAGTAAGCATAAGCGATCCTCTTCCAGGCACTAATATTCCTGGGACTGTGGGGGTTCCTTTAAATGTAAGTTATACAGTTAGCGATAATGTAAGTAACCCTGATGCCAGTGTTAAGCTTTACAATGTGGTAAACAATGAAGTTATACTATCAGCCCCTTTAAACGGAGAAACCGGAGTTTTTCAAATTCCCGGAGAATATGTGGGGGTATATGGCATGTGGTTTGTAATGAATGCCAGCGATGGGCCTAATTCAGTTGCATCGGATACTATAGATGTTGTGGTTGCTAATGTGGATGCCTTAACTTCCAGTAATGTAGTGGTTCCAGGTAATTATCAACTGTTATCTGTTCCCATGGTTCAAACGAACCCCGCCATTTCAGCTATGTTTGATCCCTACTGGGGTGCGGCCAATCCCAGTGTATGGCGAATTTTTGATTACGATGGCAATGGCTTTGTGGAATTAAATTCGGCGTCCCTGCTTGAGACTGGCAAGAGCTACTGGGTTCGATCTCAGGGCATAAATCTGCAACCCGTAATTCCTGCTGCCACTGCATTTACACCCGCTTTATCCAAACCCTTTGAAGTGGACACCCACACAGGGTGGAATTGCCTTTCCAATCCCTTTATGTTTAATATTTATTCCGGGGATATTTCCAGTATAAACCAAAACGTACAGATATATGCCAAGGACCCTGCCTTGGGATGGGTCATAGGGGACAGTTTGCTGCTAAGCCCCTGGTCCGGTTTTATTTTTAAGAACCCCAGCCTCACTCAATCGGGCCATCTAACTGAATTGAAAATTCCTCCCACACCAGTTCCGGCGGCGCCTGTGGCTAAACGAGCCAGCACTGGCCAAACTATTGGTATTGTGGCCCGCAGCAACAAAGAGCTCGATGGACAGCTCATAGCAGGATACAACTTTTCAGGCAGCATCCTGGGGGAAGATAGAAAAGATTATGTGAAGCCCCCTATGGATATTTCTTCTCTGCAAATAAGCTGGAAAAACTTGGGAGAGGGAACCGTAGAAGGAAGTTACTTATCTGATGTACGTGGCCAATTGGACGAAGGTTTTTATTGGACTATGGATGTTCAGTCTGGAAACAATTCAAAAATAGAGTTGGAGTTTTATGGTTTGGAGAATATTCCCCAAGGGCTTAACGCATGGGTTTTAGACAGGTTCCGCAACAAACTGTATAACTTGGGCGAAGCTAAATCTCTGCTCGAATTAGAAGCGGATAAACGAAGTTTTGAGCTTGAACTCATAGTGGGTAATGATAACTACTTAGCAAAAAGGCAGGCAGTTCAATTTGAAAAGTTTGCATTTGGACTGCTTAAAAATTTCCCTAACCCTTTTACAGGTATCACATACATTCCTTTTAGCTTGCCTGGGGATGGTGTTAATATCAATGGGGTAGCATATGAGTTAAGCCTTTATGATGTTCGCGGCCAAAAAATAATGAATCTTGAAAAGGGCGTTAAAAAGCCCGGCTCCTATATTGCCAGTTGGAATGGACGCCAACAGGGAAAAGAACTGCCCGCTGGAGTTTATTTGGTTAAACTCAGAATTGATAAGGGTTCTTTTAAAACTATGAAAATTATCAAGTCTCTGTGATGGCTTCAGGGCGCAGTTACTCTCGTTGAGATTTGCGCCAAATGGAAGCCATTAGAGAGCCAATTAAACAATGGGTTAAACTGCTAAGGGCACTGGGAAGCGCCGTAGCTGGATCTGTGAAATTGTTTTTTGCCAACACTGCTCCCAAACCTGAATTTTGCATACCCACTTCAATGGAAATGGTTCGAGATGTTTGTTTGTTGCGGGATAGTAAATAAGCCGCAACATACCCCAGAAAAAATCCTGCAGCATGTAAAATTACCACGGCGAAAAATAAAGAAATTCCCGATGTGAGTAAGCGGGATTTCCCGCTGCCTATAATACTTGCCACAATCATAGTGATAGCCGCAACGGATATAAAGGGAAATACATCCATAAGCGATTTGGTCTGTTTGGGAAAAAACTGATGGAGTCCAACACCCAAAGCCACTGGCAATAACACCACTTTTAAGGTATCCTGAAAAAGTCCTAGAGCATTTACATCCAGCCGGGAGCCTACAAGCAAGGTCGTGAGCATGGGGGTTAAAAAAATAGCCAACAGAGTGGAAATAGAAGTCATGGTAACAGAAAGCGCCACGTTGGCCCGGGCCAAAAATGAAATAACATTGGAGGCAGTGCCTCCCGGACAGCAAGAGACTAACACCAGGCCCACGGCAAGGGGAGTGGGCAACTTAAAAATATAGCCCAGGAAAAAACCCAAAGCGGGCATGATACTGTACTGAAAGACGATACCCATAAAAACGGATTTTGGAAAAAGGATTATTCCCTTAAAGTCTTTTGGACTTAAGGTAAGCCCCATACCTAACATAATTACGCCCAATCCCCAGGTAATAAACGGGCCTTTAAACCAGGTGAACAAACCTGGATATTTTAAGGAGAGAAGCGAGGCCAGCAAAACCCACAGGGGAAACAAACTGGTTAATTTTGCAAAAACAAACATGAACAGGTCCAATCTTATTTAAAATTGGTTTATATTGAGGAAATGAGCTAAAATAGAATAAAAGCTCATTAAGGAAGGGATTATCCTTTCAATTCCAGAAAAAATTATATTAATAATTGGCTGGAATGAATTTAAAATTGGTTATTTGATGTTTTCAGAAAATGCTCCCCGTGGTGAATTATGCTCAGCAGCCCTGAATTTGGTGCAGTCGCCCATGTTGTGGCTAAAACCCAATGGGGAATTTGATTGGGCTAACTCGGCGGGATTAAAGTTTTTCGGTTTAAAATCCCTTGATGGCGGGGAAATAAAAATTTTCGACAAAATCGAAGGCTGGGATGCTCAAAAGTGGGAGTATTTCTATTTAAATCTGCAGCCGGATACCCCTGAATATTTAAAACCTAAGTGGTTGCTCTCCGAAAACAATATGCATAGTAAGGATGTTTGTTTTCAAAAGGTATCCGATGGAGGCTCTTCTTATAAAATCATTTTAATGATTAACCTATCGGAAAAAGGGCACGGCCAAAACCTAAGCCAGGTGGATGGAGCCGAATTTTTAGATAACATCATCAATAGCATTGGTGACCCAATATTTGTAAAGGATGAAAAACATCGCTGGGTTTTGCTTAACGATAGTTTTTGCCAAATAATGAATAAACCCAGGCATTATTTATTAGGCCGCAATGATTATGATTTATTTCCGAAAGAAGAAGTGGAAATTTTTTGGAACCGGGATGAAGAGGTTTTGAACTCTGGCCGGGAAAATGTGAATGAAGAGCTGTTTACAGACGGAAATGGCAAACCTCTAACTATTATTACCAGAAAGCAATTGTATATAGATAGCTCCGGAAAAAAATACATTGTAGGGGTATCTAGGGATATTACCGAACTGAAAGATGCCCGGCTCAAACTTCAAAAGGCCAATGAGGTTCTGGAGCAAAGGGTGGAAGAAAGAACAGCAGAGTTAAAAGAGGCCAATGAGGAAATGGAAATTAGGATTTCCCATTTAAAATACCTCCATCAAAAAGGAAACTTTTTTGCTCAATTGATTGACAGGGATGCTTTGCTTTCGGCCGTTTTTTATTCCTATGTGGAACGCTTTCCCAAGGGGGAAGTGCAAATTGTAGAAATTCGCAAGGGCGAGCTTGTATCCATTCACAATACTCCGGGTATGGTGAAAGGGGATATTAAAAGCAAATGCCTGGATGCCCTGCGCTTTTTAGATGCGGATAAAATGGATTCCCTTAGCTTCGAGGGCTGTTGGATGAACAACAGCTTTTTAAAGGGCATTATTCCCAAAGGCTTGGAGTATTTACCCTGTTACCTGGTTATTCCCCTTCGCACCAATCATATTGTGCGCGGAGTGGTTCAAATTTTTGCTCCGGCATCTTTTGAAAAAATATTTAGCCGGGAAGAACCCCTGTTAAATACACTTTCTTCCCAAGCAGCCATTTCCTGGGACAATGCCAACCACTACCAGGAATTAGGGGAGAGAACCCGGATACAAAGCGAATTGGAAATTGCGCGAGGTATCCAACAACGCTTTACCCCTGTGGAGCCCAATATACCCGGTATCCAATTGAGAGGAATTTGTCTGCCTGCCAACGAGGTGGGTGGAGATTATTTGGATTATTTTCAAAATGAATTTGGCGATTGGGTGATTGTAATTGCCGATGTTTGTGGCAAAGGCATTCCTGCCGCTCTGGTCATGACCAGCCTTAGGAGCACCATTCGCACCATTGGGCAAAAAGAACGCTCTTCCAAATCCCTTTTAGTCAAAGTAAATGATTTTATGGGGCTTGATTTGCAAAGAGATAACAGCTTTATCACCTGCATGTGTCTGGTCATTAATGCCACAGGCGATAATATGAATTTTACCCGGGCAGGGCACCCTAAAATTGTTTCCTATAACCAATATGATAAGCAGCCTAACTGCATTCCTTGCCGGGGTATTGCTCTTGGAATGGTTATTGGAACCGAGTTTGAAGAAATGCTGGAAGAAGTATCCATACAGTTGAGCAGGGGAGATCATTTTGTAGCTTACACAGATGGGTTGGATGAAGCCATGGATGCCAATAAACAGGCTTATGGGTTGGACAGGCTTATGTCTTTGTTGGGACAGGGCCGTGATAAGCATCCAAATGAAATTGTGGATGATATTTTAAAGGATGTTAAAACCTACATTAACGGCCATAAGCAGTACGACGATTTGACTCTATTTGCCATGGAACGGGTAGGTTAAAAATAGCCCTTACAACTTAATCCGTCGTTGCATTCTTCGTTAAAACCCTCATTTACAAATAGTAAACAGCGGATTTTTTTTACAACAAACCGTCTAATTCGGAGATGGAAATGCTTCTGTCAAACATGCGTTGTATGGTCCGAATTTTTTCCTGATCCGCAATTCCCAGTTTGGATACATGGCTTTTGATAACATCAAAAATTTGGCCAATGGGTTTTTTAACTCTGAAATAGGGAATGTCACTGGCCTCAATAATTTCTTTGCAATGTTTGTTTAATTGTCCGGTGCCTGAAATTATCAATCCTGCGATTTTCCTTTGGTAGTCTTTAATATGAAAAAGCCCACTTAGGGTTACCAATAATTCATCACGGGTGCAGGGAACCACTACCAAAGTATTTTTCTTAAGGTCGCGCACAACCTTTTGGGTGGAGGCCGCTCCTAAAGTAAAACCGTGGATAATTTTATTGGGAGTTTGCGGGTTGCCAGAGATGGGCTGGTTAAAGAGAACGCTAATATCCAGAAGAGTGGGCTTGTCCAAAATAGGGGAATAATCCAGTCCACCAATTAGCGTCACCCCTTTGTTGTCGTAGGCCATTTTTATAAAATCAAGTGAGGAGGCGCGCTTCTCGTGGATAAGCCTGTTCAAAAGAACAAATCGCACCGGGTTATTTTCCTGGAGATACAGGGCCTGATTTAATGTGAGCTGGTCGAAAGCCCGGCCTATTCCTCCGTCGGAAACCACTAAAGGAGGGGCCTTTAACATGGCGGAAACCTTGGCGTTGTTTAAATTAAAAATGGAACCTACTCCTGTATGTCCCGTGCCTTCGATAATTAAAAAATCATATTTTTTTTCCAGTTCCCCTACACATTCCATAATTCGCTTTTCCAAAGCTCCTGTGGATATTTTTCCCTGAAGAACCTCTTTGGTAAAATTTCTTTTAGCCAGCACTGGAGACATATAGGGGAGATCTTCGTGGAGTTTATAAACATCGGCCATCATGGCCACGTCTTTGTCCACATCAATGCCGTGGAAATTTAAGTGTTCCTGTCCTACGGGCTTAATAAAGCCCACTTTTTTATAGCGCTTGCGGGCCAGATGGTACAAACCTACACTGGCTGTGGTTTTACCGCAATTTTGCCCTGTAGCGCCAATAAAAAGTTTCTTACAGGTCATTTAGTCATTATCAATGATGCAATCAAAAGTAATATCTGCAACTTTGTTAATCATGTTGGCCACAGAACAATATTTTTCCATGCTGAGTTGGCAGGCCTTTTCAAATTGCTTTTGAGAAAGGCCTCCTTTGGCGATAAAAGTAAGATGTATCTTTGTAAAAATGGATGGAATTTCTTCCCGCCTGTCTCCTGCTACTTTTATTTTAAGGTCCTGCACATCCTGCCTGGCCTTATTTAAAATGTGCAATACATCAAAACTTGAACAACCAGCCAGGGCAATAAGTAGGGTTTCCATGGGCCTTAAGCCCTCTTCGTCGCCCCCAATTTTTTTTGGCCCATCTAAAATGGCAGTAAAACCCTGTGAGTTTTTGGCTTCGAATTTATAAGGCCCAATTTTTTGTAATTCAATTTCTGTCGCCAAAACTATTCCCTTTCAAAACCTTCATCGCACAATTCTTCAAATCCCTCATTCAAAGGAATAACATCGCTAAATCCCATTTGCCCTAAAATTGGGGCTGCGGAATATACCCGATTACCGGAACGGCAGTGCAAATAGGTTTTTTTGTTTTTATCAGCTTGTGGCTCTTCACCGTAATTCAAGCTGCTCAGAGGGACCAAATTTGCCAGCTTTAAATGGCCGGCATCCCATTCTTCTTGCTCTCGTACATCGAACAATTGGGCCTCGCCTTTTTCCAGTTCGCTTTTCATTTCTTCAAGATGTTCCATCATGGTAAAGCTGCTCCTTTTGTATTACTGAAATAATGTAGAAGATAAATACCTATCGCCCCGGTCACAAATTATGGCGACCACGACGCCTTGCTCGATTTCGCTGCAAATTTTTAAGGCACAATGAACCGCGCCTCCAGAGCTCATTCCCGCAAAAATACCCACTTTTTTAGCTAAATCTCTGGAGGTTTGCACGGCATCATCCTGAGATACATCAATAATTCTATCCACCCGTTTAGGGTCGAAAATTTTAGGCAAATAAGCCTTGGGCCAGCGTCTTATTCCAGGAATACAGGAGTTTTCCGTGGGCTGAGCCCCAACAATTTGCACATTTGGATTTTGCTCTTTTAAATAGCGGGAAACCCCCATAATGGTTCCAGTGGTCCCCATGGCGGAAACGAAGTGGCTAACCTTGCCATTTGTATCCTTCCAGATTTCAGGTCCCGTTGAGCTGTAATGAGCCATGTAATTATCCGGGTTGGAAAATTGGTCTAACATCACATGGCCGTATTTTTCAACCTGCTCACGGGCGTAGTCTATGGCCCCCTCCATGGATTTTTCGGCCTTGGTAAGTGTAACCTCGGCCCCAAAAGCCCGCATGGTTAATACACGCTCTCTGGTGGCGCTTTCTGGCATCACCAATTCTATTTGATAACCCAATGCAGTGGCAATCATAGCCAGAGCTATTCCGGTGTTTCCGCTAGTTGGTTCGATTATTTTTTGACCTGGCTTTAGGGTTCCCCTTTCAATGGCATTTTTTATCATGGAAAGAGCGGGCCTGTCTTTAACGCTTCCACCGGGGTTGTTACCCTCCAGTTTGGCATAGAGTTTAACATTGGGTTTATCCACAAACTCGGAAAGCTCCAGCATAGGAGTGTTGCCAACCAGGTTTGCTATGGAATCACTTATCATTAATTTTCGCTTTCAGCCTGAATTTTATAAAGTTCAAATTTTTTGCAATCCATAGGCTCAATTTTATGTGCGTAACCGGATTGAATATCGCTAATGCCCTGTGCTTTGGGAGGGATTGAATAACATACATTTCCGTAGTCTCCGGAAATGAAAGGCACGGAAAGTTTCATGATTTTTAATCGTTTGCCCGTCCCTTTAGGTATAAATTCCTGGTAATCGTATTTGTTTTTCAAAAACTGGCTACGGCTGCGTTCGCTGAAATCAATTTTTCCCGTCCAGCTTTTTGGCAAGTCGACGGGTATGGTTTTTTCAAGCCGCAATTCCAAGTGGTCGTTCTTTTTAACAATTTTTCCATTTTTGGGATAGAGTAAAAGCCGGTATTCCGCCAAATTTTTATAGGCCCTGTAACTACGGGATTTTACGCCGCATACATCGCGCATGCTCACATTGACGTTGAAATCTATTCCCTGGCAAATTTCCGGCATATCCAAGGGTACCTCTAGACCCTGTTTGTTGCTGCCACAACCTATCATAGAAAAAGATAAAAACACAGTGGCCCATTCCAATACCCGGACCAATGAATTTAGAGGTCTTTTAATAATAGCCTTTGAGAACATCAATTTTTAACAGCCCTTATGGAGTTTTGAGGTTAATAAAGGCAAACTCTTAGGGAGCTTCTTTTGCAATATCATCTTCTATAACACCCTTCTTTAGCAATCCGTAGCTAATGCCCGAAACGAGATATACAATCAGAATACTGAAAAGTATTTCGGGAAAGATCATGCCAAATCCGCAAATGTATCCCACCATCATTGTGGAAAGCTCCAATATGGAAACCCAAAGGCGTTTGCGTTTTTTAATTTTTGGCATGTAAAGGGGGCTCACCATTCCAAGACCCATTAATATCATAATAAGGGGGATGGAATATATCATCCGACTGTGAAGCTCAAATAAATTGTATTCGTGAATGAGTATGATGCAAAGTACCACAAAGCCACCTGAAAAAGTGGAAGGGATTCCATGAAAAAAATCAGTTAATTCCTGGCTATCTTTAGAGTTATAACGGGCAAGACGCATGGCTGTGCAGAGCACATAGATGGTTAAAGAAATGAGTAGAAGTGGAAAATGAAGTCGAGCCCAGTTTTGGTCGTAGTTGCTTACATAGAAAAACCCAAGGAAGGCAGGGGCCACTCCAAAGGCAATTAAATCGGCCAAAGAGTCGAATTGAGCGCCAAAACCAGAGGAGGCGTTCATGATTTTAGCTGCAAAGCCGTCCAGTTTGTCCAGCATTGTGCACCAGATTATCATCCAACTGGCCAGGATAAGGGGTTCCCGGCCAAAGAGGGTATTGGAGAATTGCTCGGGAGGGTTATAGAATATGGCGCCTATAAGGACAGCCAATATGCCCAGCATAAAGGAAACGCTGGTAAAAAAATTGGGTACAATGTATCGGGTTTGGGCCAATCAAATTTCCTGGTTAAATGAAAGAGGAAATATAAATAATCTGGAAGGAGGTAGGACTACCTTTTTGGAGGAGAAAAAGCCAAAATGAAGCCGTCTTGGGTGGAAACCATCACATTTTTTGAGCTTATTAATGGGTTTCCAGGTAAATCAGGGAGTTTAAATGAGGCTAACTGTTCATGGTTAAAATTTCTCCACTCCAAGGAAGGTTCCACGGTGGCAATCCAGTATGAATCCTCTTGTACAGTGGGTTTATTCAAGAGTGGCAGCGAAAGCGGAGATTCGTTTAAAAAGCCCCCGTTTAAAGCATTAACACAAACAATTTTTTTGCCGGATGTGGTTAAAACAAGTAAATCCTTTTGATTGCCGCTGAGGCTAAAAATTTGATCGGAAAAATTACGGGTCCACAGTACTTTTTTGATGTTTTTATCAATGCATATTAAGAGCCCGTTGTCATAGCCTGCAAATACCAACTGCTTTTGGCTGTGTATATCGGTTATGGTTCCCTCGGGTAATTTTAATTGGAACAATATTTCACCTGTAATGGGAGAGAGGGAATAATAGTTTCCGTTGATTTCCACAGCATCCAAATTGGATTGCCCCTCCACCGAACTTAACAACAATGCATTTTTGGATATCTTTTTATTCCATCCAAGGAGCAAACCTTCTGTGGAATTCGGCTGAAATTTAGAAAGGTTTCCTTCCCAGTCCGAAATAAAAATTTGGTCTTTAATAAAGCTATGGCTGCAAATGGGAGCAAGAGGATGGCGTTCGAAATATTGGCTATCCGGTTGGCTTATGTTTAGAGCCATCAACCTTTCATTGCCCGAAAAGTATAAGGTTCCGTTATTAATATGGAACAGCTTACTGTCCATAGAATGGTTGGATTCCCATACATGTTTTAATTTTCCGCTTTGGCTGTTTATAAAAATCAGGGATTTATTATCCCTTCCCATATATACCAGGTTATTATCTGAGACCGCCATAGTTGGAAAAACAGAAGGGTTCGGTTCTCTTTTCCAAATCCAATTTGCGCCAAGGGCATTTTTAAATTGTTGCAATTGGGGGGAGTTTTTCCAGGCAGGGGTTAAAAGGCTTTGGCAATATTTTTTAAGGGCCTGTATGTGCAGATCCGAGTGAGGAGATTGGTTAGATAGGTATAGATACTTAAACTTCCAGGCCAGGCCATTTCCAGGTTCCATCTTTAAAACTTTATTGGCGAATTGCAGCCCTGCATTGGGCTCTCCGTTTTCCAGCTGTTGGATAAAATCTTCCAGCATGGAATTGTTCTTTTTATAGGCGACACCCATTAAGTCCACATTTAAACTGAGAGCTTGTCCATTGCGGTGGATTAAACTCAAGTAGCCGTTGGAAAGAAAAGGTATGAGTTCTTGATTGTAATCGGACTCATAATACCATTTGGCATCCCCCTTATAGTCAAAGGATATAAAGCGATTGTCGGGGGTACAAACAATAAATTCTTCATCTTCCAGCAGGATGTTATTGGCATTGATCACTTTTTCCCATTGGATTTTTCCGGTTTTAACATTTCTGAATTGGATTTGCCCTTCTTCCCCTGAAGTCAAAAGGTTTTTCCCGTCGGAATAAAAGGAAGATTTTTTAGAAAAAGGAACTTCCCATTTTTTTTCGTTAAAACGGCTTCCTTTCCAAAGTTGCAGTTTGGAGGACAGTTGCAAAATGGCGAAGTCATCGAATAACAGGGCTTTTTCAATGGACTCTTCGGCAGTGGGCAAAGGAGATATATATCCTGTCTGCGTATCAACGAGGTAGTTGAGGCTTTCCCGGCAGGCTAATATGCCCAGGGAGTTTTGAATGCCCCCATGCCATTGGCAGTTGCGGCCCTGGTAGGAAATGCTACGCAGCAGGGAATTTTCTTTAAATACATCAATTTGGCCGGGGTAAACAATAAGAAACATATTCTCTTCTGAAGATATGATATGAGCCCCTTCAATATTTTTGGTGTATTCAATTTGAAAATCCATTTTATCCTGAAGAGAGGCATATCGGAGATAGCGCCCTGTTCCTGCAAGGAGAAAATTCTGGCATAAATCATAAACCTTTTCGTTTCCCTTCAAATTAACATCCAGTTCTTCGTACTTGCCTGGGGCTTTAAATGCCGTGTAGCTTACATTGAAGGTGGAAAAACCCTTGCTTTTGGTCCAGGTCTGAAAATACAGAACGTCCTGGCTATGGCCTTTTTTCCTGGGGTACACGGTCCCAATTTTATAATATGGGCTTTTTTTGAATACCACAGGCTCTACCAAGTCTGGCTTTAAATTGGCCATGCGCCGGTAAAGCCAGGTTTGCAGCTCTTTGGGAAGTCCGTCTTCGCGAACCGATTGTTCGTAATACACAACCGCCGAATCAAGCTGGTTTAAGTGGTCGTATAAATTTCCCAAGTAAAAAAGCGCAAGAGTTTTTTCGGGGCTTTTGGTTTCTTTTTGTATGAATCTGGCCAATTCAGTTTTTGCCCAGTTCTTATCGCCTTCGATATCTGCTCTAAAGCGGATGGATTCTAAATACAATCGCGAATTGGAACTCTCTGAATTTAAAGGAGAAACATCCCATTCAGAAGCCAGGCAAATAGACGTCAGAAAAATCCCCGAATATATGTATCTGGTTGCTGCTCTCAACTAGCCGCCTCCCTGATGTTTAACCTTCCAATTCGGGATCAAACTTATAGCCCACCCCGCGAACGCTTAGCAAATATTTAGGTTGGCTGTGATCCTCTTCTATTTTTTGTCTGAGTCTTGCGATTTGATTGTCTACGGTACGGGTGGTGGGCATATTTTCGATGCTGTATCCCCATATATTTTGAAGTAAATCTTCCCTGGTCACCACTTCGCCTCTGTGGTCATTAAAGTATTTTAAAATTTGAATTTCTTTAGAGGAAATATCCAGCGGATCGCCATGTCGGCTCGCGGTGTATTTTTTAAAATTGATTTCAATATCTCCAATGGTCAAGGAATCGCTGGGTTTATCGGGTTTTTTGTTTAAGCGGCGCAACATGCTTTTAATGCGGGCATTAAGCTCCATAAAACTAAAGGGCTTTGTCATGTAATCGTCTGCGCCCATGTTAAATCCGGATAACTTATCAATTTCATCGCTTTTGGCGGTGAGCATCAATATGAAGATATCCGGTTGGGATTTTCTGAGGGATCGGCATACATCAAAGCCCGATTTTTTAGGAAGCATCACATCAAGCACAACCAGGTCGGGCTTCCAGTTTTGGGCGATGTCCAGGGCTTTTTCACCATCTTCCGCCTCTTCTATGGAATAGCCTTCCATTTCCAGGGTGTCTACAATTCCCAAGCGAATAGCTTCTTCATCTTCCACCACTAATATTTTGTTCATACGGCGTATTTTCCTTTAAAATGACTTACTAAATCCCGGTATTAATTTCCATTTTTTGGGCTATTTTCAGCAATTTTTTCCTCAGGCAGACTTTCCGTGACATCTGGCAAATTTTTAAATACCAAGGTAAACTGGCTGCCTTTATTGAGTTTGGATTTCACAGAAATTTCGGCTTCGTGTTGATCCATAATTTGTTTCACTAAAGCTAGTCCAAGGCCCGTTCCTTTGGATTTTCGGGTAAGTTCGTCTTCGGCCCGATAAAATTTTTCAAATATGTACTTTAAAGATTCTGGAGCCATGCCAATGCCTTCATCAATTACTTCACAAATCACCGCAGCTTCTTTCTTTTCAATATTTACCTGTACAGTGGATTCTGAATTGGAATACTTTAGAGCATTGTCTAAGAGGTTTTGAAATACGGAACGAAGGGCTTCTTTATCCCCTAATACAACTGGAGCGCCCTCAATATTCACCTTGAGCTTAAGTTGTTTTTCCTGATAGGCATTATGGAGCAGAGGAGTCATTTCGGAAAGCAGCTCTTTTAAATTAACCGGCCGTTGTTCCAATTTGTAACCTTCATTATCCAAGCGGGTGGCATTGAGGATGTTTTCAATCATGTTGTGTAGACGGTTGGATTCTTTTCCAATGAGACTGGCATATTTTTTAACTTTGGTTTCGGGGATGGTTTTATCGCTGCCTAAAATTTCAGATAGGAGGCGAATGGAAGTAAGTGGCGTCTTGAGTTCATGGGTAATGGCCGATAAAAAATTGCCTTTCATTTTTATCATTTTTTCTTCTTTGGAGATCCCTCGAATAATGCTGAACGCCCCTAAAATCAGGGCCAAAAAGGAAAAACAAAGTAAGATGTATAGCAACAAAATTTTCGTTTGACCTAATTTTAATTTCCCGTCATCTTTGTGGGGAAAAACCATGATTTTCCATGGCAGGTACTGGGTGTTTAAAATTCTTTCCACGCCCCCTTCTGCGGGGACTGCCGCCCTGGAAACCCCTCCCAGGAGAATGTTATTCATATCAAAAATAGAAAAAGAAATATCGCTCCAGGGGGAGCCGGATAAGCGGGTGGTTTCGTTTTCAATTAAATCAAAAAACAGGGATTGGTTGATTTTTGCCACAATTTGATTTCGGCTTTCTATCCAGGGAAATTTTATTTTTAAGTAGGGTTCCCGGTCGATGTATAAAACCTCCAAACCCTCGGTTAACACCTTTCCCTTGATTTGAAAAAGGAAGTCCGCCTTGGGTTTCCAGCTGCCGTAAACATAGGAGGCGTTTTTAAAAAATGTTTCTGAGCGGTTTAATATATCCCAGATTTCGTCCCTCTTATCCCTGGGCAGATTTTCCATAGAGGTTAAAGCAATTAAAATTTCTTTGAGATAAAATTGGTACTCCCGGTAATTATCGATATTTTTAAACTCTAAAAAATCGTTCACCAAGTACTGGCCGTATTCCAGGGTTTCTTTTTCCCACCCCAGTTGCTTAAAACACTGGAGTTTTAAAAGTTTAAATCCGAATTGGTAGGGGCTTCCCATGGGGCCTATTATGCGCTCGGATATATTGGATAAAAAGTAATCAATGGCCCGTATACATTCCCGATACCTTTGAGACTGGTAAAAGCCCTGGATGTTGTCTACCCAGCTTTGCAATCGGGGGTTGATTTCGGGCAGAAACATGCGCTTGGAACTTTGGTTTAAGGGCAGGGGAGGGAGCAAAATATTCTTTTTGTCGTATACCACAGCAGATTGGATGACTGGCAGAGAAAGCAAATCTGTAAGCACAAAAAAATGATTTTTGACCCGTCTACCGTGGGCGCTCACTATGAGCAAATCCTTTACCTGATCCAGATGTTCTTTTTCCGCCTTTTTTATGGTGCGCTCGCAAAAGGCCAAAAAATCTTCGCGGTGGGTAATAAGGCTTTTTTCCAAAACCGTTTTTTCATTTTTAATGGTTTTAAAACTGAGATAACCCAATATGATGCCAGGCACAGAAATGCTGAGCAAAAACATGAGTTGGATTCGGTTCTTAAAGGGAGCCATATGGCCAGTCACCAAAGGGGAAAGTTAAACAAGAAATTAAATTTTATAGCCTGAAATGACCATTTGATAGGATCCTCATTTGTGTTTTTCAACAGCATTCCCCAATTTCCCTTAGCTTTGTATTCCAACTGGCAAAGGGCCATTTCAGAATAAATTGAAATAAATTTGAATTTGCCTAAATTCATGCCCAGAGAAAACTCCTGGCCCACTCCAAATGGACTTGCTTTGGCTTTGGCAGAATGTCCGTTGCTGTATATCTCACTTTGAGGCAGGGTCCAAATCCTGGAGTAAGATAAAAACAAGGCCTGGTTTGGATTTAAATAGATCCACGCCATGGGAATTTTAACGCGAAGACCACCATATACATTTAAGGCCGAAACTCCATAATTTGTTTCGAGGCTTTTGCTGCTGGCCTCTCCGCCCTTTGGATGTATATCGGAAACTTCAATAATAGCGCTCTGTTCCTTCCAGAATCTATTCAACTGTCCGAAAAACTGCAAACTGGCCAAAGGGGCATAAGCCAATTCAATTCCAAGTGGAAAATACACCATCACCGGGTTGTAGCCCTGCAAAATTCGGCCTTTAACGGCCTGGAGAGAGTCTTCCGGTGTTTCCAGGGCAAGGGCAGAATCCCTGCTATAGCGCTGGGCCAGAATGTAATTCAAATCATCTGAATAATATTTTTGGCTGCCAAATTCACTGAAGCCAACAGCTAATTTCAAAGCAATTCTAAGTTTGAGAAAGTCTTCAGTTATGGATACGGAATCTTTGCTAAGGCTGCTGTCTTTTCCAGCCACTTTCGCGGGTCCAAAAACCGAAGCCCCCAGTGAGAGCTGCCAACATAGGCCAAACAAAAAAATGGCTGAAAGTCTTAGAGTAGAATTAGTAATCTTCATAGTGGTTCAATAAATATTATTCTGCTCAATATAATGAATTAGCCTCTGGTGTATTTTATTTTCTCCCAGCCCTGTTTTTTTTGCCAGCTCTTGCCTTATGGCAGATGAACTCAGGGGCAAAAGCTCCACTCCAATTTTAATAGCTTTTCTATGGGAGAAATCCTTTATTTCCTTCTCATGCCTTGGGTACACTGCGATTTGGCATAGATTTAAAATCTCTTTCCACTCATACCAGCTCTCAAAACTGTTCCAGTTGTCGGCACCCATAAGCCAATACCAATGGGTAATTTGGGGATATTTTTTTTGCATCGCCCTTAAACTGTGCAGGGCATAACTGGGCCCGGAAAGGTCTTCTTCCAGAGTTTCCACTGTATGTTGCTTCCTGTCTTTTAAAAGCAACGACAACATCTGGCAGCGCTGGGAAAAGTCGGCCACAAATTCTTTTCCGGTAGGAGCTTTATAGGTGGGAAGCCAAAACAATATATCAGCATTGAGCTGCTTTATAGCCTCTTCGGCCAGTTGGAGGTGTCCTGAATGAGGAGGATCGAAAGCCCCTCCGAAGATGCAAGCCTTTTGGGCCATTTATAAACTTTGCTGGTTTTTCTCGGAAACAGGTTTTAAGCTTTTTTTCTTTTCTTTCTGCTTTTGCGCTAAGGTCTTTTTGACCTTTTCCAATTTGGAATAGAGTTCTTCACCTTTTTTTACTTCTTTTAGCTCGTCCAAGTGAAGCTGGGCCTGTTCGTATTGGTGAAGATGTATATAGCTTTCCGCCATTTTTAAATGCAAATCTTCTTTATTAACATAGTCGCCATAGCGGTTTAAAGCGCTTTTGTAGTAAATAATAGCAGACTGATGTTCTTTCATTTTTTTGTACAGGCGGGCAATTTTAAGTTCTCTTTTTGCCAACCAGGTTCTGAGTTTGGCTAAATAACCATTGGCGCTGTCTGTTAAATTAGAAGCGGGGTATTCTTTTAAAAACTCCTCAAAATAATCTATAGCCTCTAAAGTGGGTTTTTGATCCCGTCCCACGGAATATATCTGGTGGTATGAGGCTATTGCATTTCTAAACTGGGCGTTTTCTGCCAGGGGAGAGGCGGGAAAGGTCCTCACAAAGTTCGAGTATTCGTGCTGGGCTTCCATCCATTCCTTTAAATTAAAATGGGCCTCACCCAGGCGATAAAGGGCCTCTTCAATAAATTTTGATCCGGAACAAACAGACAATAAATCATTCAAAGGGATCTTAACTGCGGAGTATTTACCTTTTTCAAATTTTTCGGAAACAGCATCGTATTTGTCTTGGCAGGATTGTTCGTGGCTGATATTCTTGTTGGAGCTACAGGCAACAATTACAAGTAGAGAAGCAAAAAGGATAAAACTGGTTTTCAAACTAAAATTCCTGTTAAAAGCTTTTTTTTGAAGCAATTAAACTAGAATCTTATTGAATTTTTCTCAATTCCTGCTTGGCTCGGCCCACATATTCACTGTCGGGGTAAAGAGACAGCAATTTTTCCAGTTCGGCTCTGGATTGGGTTTTGTCCCCCATGCGCAAATAAGCTAAACCAATTTTGTATTGGGCATCATCGGCTTTTTCCGTGGAAGGAAAGGTAAAAACCCTTTGGTAGCTGGCAATGGCCTTGGCATAATTACCCATAGCAAACTGACATTCGCCTTTCCAGAATATGGCATTATCAGCATAGGTGCCTTCGGGGTATTTTTCCAGAATTCGGTTGTACTCTTGAATAGCTTGAGAGTATTTGCGGGCGTAAAATAAATCTGAGGCCTGTTTGTAAGCCTGGGATTCGGTTTCTTCGATTTTTGGTTTGTCTCCCTGGGGTTTTGGATTTGGGGTAAAGGTATTTCCAAATGCGGAGCCTTTTACGGAAGTTAAGTTTTGGGTCTTTTTCAATTCAGAATCTAAAAAGCGCAGTTCTTCGGAAAGAATGGCAATACGGTTCTCCAACTCTTCCATTTTGGCTGCGCTTAAAGAGGCTAACTCTTCACCGATAATCAGCAGGCGGTTGTCAATTTCAATGAGTTTGGTGTTGATGGCCTCAATGTCCAGCTTGGTTTCTCTGGATAATTTCAAGGCTTCATCAGAATTGTCTTTTACCTGGGCTACGTCGATTTCAGGGAGCAATACATCTTCTACAGGAGCGGGAGCGCTCGGTGCGCAATTCCAAATAAAGGCCAGAGTAAAAAGACCGAAAACAAGTAACAATTTATTAGATATATTTCGAATCATTTTTTTTTGGCTAACTATTGGGAAAAATTTTGTTTTATTATTGGTTTCATCTTTTAGAATTATTCCATAAATTTGAGTTCATTTCCGCATGAAATTGCCCATTTATATAATTGCTGAACATATTGCGCCGTTTTTTTACAGTCTGTTCATTATAACCTTCCTTTTTATTATCGATTTTTTGGTCAAATTACTTGATTCAATTTTGACAAAAGGTCTGGATATTTGGGTTATTTTAGAAATTTTTGTTTTAAATATGGCCTGGATGCAGGCATTGGCTATTCCAATGGCCTGTTTAGTGGCATCCCTAATGGCATTTGGAAGGCTCGCTTCCGATAATGAGGTGGTGGCCTTGCGAGCCCTGGGGGTATCTCCCCTTAAGATGGTGGGGCCCCTCATATTCTTATCGGTTATTTTGTGCGGCTCGCTCATTTATTTCAACGATCGCATATTGCCAGAAGCCAACCACCGGGCAGCCAGCCTTAGAAGTGATATTACCAGACAAAGGGCTCCGGCATTTATTACCCCCCGCATGTTAATTAAGGATTTTAACAATTATCAGATTTGGGTGGATAGCATACATTACGAAAAGGACCTTTTGTACGGGGTTAAAATATTTATTTGGGAAAAAAGAGAACCCCCCCGTTATGTTAGAGCCAAAACCGCCAGCATAGAATATTCCGATGACGGCAAATACATCTTCCTTAATCTATTTGGGGGCGAAAACCACATAGTGGATAACCGGGAGAAAGAAGGCTACTTAAGAGTTCAGTTTAAAGAACAAACCATTGCCATCGAAAATGTGGATGCCTCTTTAGTGCGAAGAGACAGAGTGGGGAGGACCGACCGGGAAATGTCCATTGATCAAATGAAAGAAGTCGTGGCAAAAGCAAAAGTTTCCCAGCAAAATTTGGTTTTAGAATTTCCCGCAAAGATTTTTAAAGATTTTCATGCCATGGATTCCCTCATTGAATCCGATACCAGCAACATTGTGTGGGAGCGTTTTGCCAATGAACCCTGGTGGAAAACAGAACGCCCTCCAAAGGCCATTATCAGTAAAGTCCGCATTCAGGAAAAAGACAAATGGTATACCACCAGGCGATTGGATAGGCGCTTAAATTCTGAACTGGTCCAGGAAAGTCAGTACAGGGTGGAAATACATAAAAAATATGCCATTCCCGTGGCGTGTATCATATTTATTTTGGTGGGAGCGCCTCTTGGAATGGGAACCCGAAGCGGAGGGCTAGGCCTTGCCACCATTTTAAGCAGCGGCTTTTTTCTAATATATTGGGTTTGCCTTTTAAGGGGAGAAGCCATGGCCGATAAACTTTTAATCTCACCATGGCTTTCCATGTGGGCTCCCAATATTTTAGTGGGGGTGGTGGCCTTATTTTTAATGGCAAGAGCCATGACCATCAGGAAATAAAAATGGGTTTATTTTCCAGATATCTAATTGCGAAGTTTTTAGGGCTTTTTATTCTGGCCCTGGGTTGTTCTGTGGTTATTTTTCTGGTGATTGATTTTGTGGAAAATACCCGCTCCTGGCTAAACCACAGTCAGCAGGATGTTATTGAGTATTATATCAATTACATTCCTCATATTGTATATCTTATAAGCCCCATTGCCATAATAATTGCCAGCATATTTTCCGTGGGTTTAATGTCCAAAAACCTGGAAATCATTATTATGCGCTGTTCAGGTCGTTCCAACTTCAGCATTTTGCTACCTCTTGTAGTAATGGGCATAGCTCTAAGTGCTGGTATGTATTACTTTGGCGACAGCATTTTGCCCGATTCCAATTACCGGCGTTTTAAAATCAAGGAACCTCAAACAGCGGAAAACCAGACAGGCAATCCCAACGAAAAATACAAGTATGTATATATTGGGACCGGAGGCTACACCTTTTTAATGCAGTATTACAGCGGCAACCGGCAATTGGGAAACCGTATTTCCATTTTAAAAGAACAAGCAGATTCCCTGGTAACCCGCTGGGACGCTCAAAAACTGGATTGGGAAAACCATTGGGTCTTAAAAAATGGCGTAAAGCGAACCTTGGGAAAAGACAGAATCACGGCCGAAAAATTTACCAGACTGGATTTGCTGGAAATTGAAGACAGCCCTGCCGATTTAATCAACACCAGGGTTTTTCCCGATGAAATGCGCCGGGAGACCCTTAAAAAAAGAATCGCTGTATTAAAACGCACCGGAGAGCCCACCCGCCGCTACGAAACCCAATACCATTTTAAATTATCCAGTGCGGTGGTAAGCCTTATTATGATGCTTATGGGAGCTTCCATTGCTCTCAATACTCTTAAAAGTGGCCTCGCCAAGCGTTTCGGAATTGCGCTGCTATTCACCTTCGCGTATTTTATGGCTATGAAATTGGGAATCACTTTGGGAGAAAACGGGGGCCTCGAACCTCTTTTGGCTGCCTGGGTGGGCCATATTATTTTTGGCGCTATTTCCCTGCTGTTTTATTTGAGGGCCATAACAATATAAATGATTAGTTACATCTGGATTTTATTAGCTGGAGTCCTTTTTGGTGTCAGCTTCCTGGGAGACATATACGTTTACGGCTCACTGGTGGGTCTGTTTTGCATTTTTATGGGATGGCTCAGTCGCAGCTTTAAGGGAAAGGCCAAAGCAGACAGAGTGGAACTTAAGGATTCTAAATCCACCCAGTTTATCCAGGCTATTTCTGCAAATAATGCTCCCCAAACCAGACAAATCGAGTGGATAAAAGAAAACCGCAAAAAAAATCTTTTAGCACTGGAAGAGGTGGTGGATCAAACCTTGCTTGATTGCCTGAATCTTTTGCAATCCAGTTTGGACGCCTATTCCTATTGTATCTTTTTCCCAGGGCGTATGAATGGTATGTTTTTGCGCACCTGGATATCCCACAGCAAGTCGATTATTCCCGGGGCCCGCATTGAAGGAGGCCAGGGTTTGGTGGGGCTTTTGTTAAAAGAAGGACAAAACAAAGTTCTGGAAAGTGAAATAGTAGCTTCTTCTACCCAATTGCAATACTACAGCGACGATGAAAAAATATGTTCTCTGGCTGGTATGCCTATCATTGTGCAGGGATCCCGCCGGGGAGCCATTGTTGTTGATAGCCTGGAAAAATCGGCCTTTGATTCCCAAACATTGGAAATCCTAAAATCCGCCGCCCATTTAGTGGGGCATCTCATGTATTATGCTTATGCCAATTTCGAAAGTAATTACCAGAGGGACCAGTTAGCCGCCCTAACCAGTTACCAGCGTAAATTTTTTGAAAACATGTCAGTTAGAGAAATTGAAGTTTATCTTCAGCAGTACATCGAACAAACTTTGGAGGCGGATAGAATTACCATACTTGCCAGAGAGCCAGATCAAATGGGAAGGGCCAAGGTTATTTTTTGCAAAGGCATAGATGAACGGCAATTAAAGGGATTTACTTTTGATATACAAAGCCGCGGACTGGTAAATATTGTATTTGAAAAAGATCAGGTGATAAACAGGACCATAGGCAAACACGAACGCATTCCCAGGTTGTCTCCCGAAGAGCCCTACAATGAATCCATCCAATGCGTGCTGGCGGTTCCCATGCGCACAGATAAGGGTATTAGCCATGTTATTATGGTGGAGTCCTGCCGCAGAAAATGGTACACCAACCATCAGAAAGAATTATTAATGACCATAGGCAGAGCGGCCGGCTTTGCTATTTCCAGAGCGCGAATGTACGAGGAAAAAGAAACTCTTTCCCGAAAAGATGGCCTTACCGGGCTTATTAACAGAAAGACCTTTCACGAACATTTCGAAAAAGAATTTTTACGGGCGCAAACCCTGAATTACCCCATCTGCATACTTATGATTGATGTGGACCACTTTAAAAAAGTAAACGATAACCACGGGCACCCGGTAGGGGATGTGGTATTAAAAGAAGTTTCAAAAAATTTAGTTCAGTATCCTTCTGCGGAAGGGGACATTGTCGCTCGCTACGGCGGGGAAGAGTTTATTTGCCTTCTGGTGAATTGCGATGTTCGAATGGGAAAATCCCACAGTGAAAAAATGCGAAAGGCTATTGAAAGCAGAGAGTTTGACATTGGCAGGGGCCAGGTTCTAAAAGTAACCTGTTCCATTGGGGGGGCTGTTTTCCCCATTGACTCCCGCCATGGGGAGGATCTTTTGGAAAAAGCGGATCAATCCCTTTACCACGCAAAAAAAACAGGGCGCAATAAAGTTGTATTTTATTCGGATTAAGGAATTGCATACATGAACCGACCTTTGGACTGGATATTTTTATCCTTGTATTTTGTGGTTATTACCGGGTTGGGAATATTTCTGGGGCGCCGCAATAAAGATTTTGCCAGCTTTATGTTCGGCAACAACAAAGTGCCCTGGATTGCCGTGGGCATTTCTCTAATAGCCACTTCCATAAGCGCCACCACGTTTTTAGGCAACCCCGAAGACGCTTACAAAAATAACATGACCTATCTCATGACAGGAATCGGCGGGCTTCTTTCCCTTTGGGTGATTGGCAAGTTGTTTATCCCTAAAATAATGGAGCTAAAAGTAAAATCCGCCTACGAGCTTCTCGAACTCAGATTTAGCCGCAGCGTGCGCCTTTTGGCATCTACCCTCTATTGCCTTCATTTGCTTCTTCGCACAGGAATATTAATATATGGCCCTGCCCTGGTTTTGGCCAATATGTTTGGATTTAACATATATATGGCCATTATATTGATGAGCCTTTTTGCCATTGCCTACACCTGGTTTGGGGGAATTCAGGCCGTTATCTGGACCGATGTTTTACAATTTATTGTTTTGTTCGGGGGTGGCATATTTATCCTCTGGTTTTTATCGGCTAAAGCCGGAGGATTTGCCGAGCTCTGGCAATCGGCTTCGGAAGCAGGGAAACTAAAAGTTTTCGACTTTTCCCTGGACCCCAAAAACCCTCGTACTTTACTTTCTGCGGGAATCATTTACACTGTTTTTGAAATAGCTATTCGCGGTTGCGATCAACAATTCGTGCAAAGGTACTTATCCTGCAAGAACCCCATGGAAGCCAACCGGAGCTCCGTTCTTTCAGTGCTTTTGGGTATTGCGGTGGGATTTGTTTTTTATCTTATTGGCGCGGGCTTATATGTTTATTTCCAAAATATTAAACCTGGTTTGCTGGAAGAGGGAATATCTTCGGCTGATGTTTTTCCTTATTTTATTATTAACATGCTTCCGCCAGGGATTACCGGCCTTATGGTGGCCGCTATCATGGCTGCGGCCATGAGCTCGCTGGATTCAGCCATGACAGCCTTATCCAATACCGCGGTGGTGGATTTTAAATGGATTTTCGGAAAGCACGAAACAGAAGAAAAGGGACAGTTGGCCTCTGCTAAATGGTGGACCTTAATATTTGGTGCTTTAGGTGTAATTGCAGCAATTATTTGCGCCCAGGGAGAAAAAAGCCTGCTTAGTAAGGCCCTCTTTTTTACCAGCCTTTTCACAGGCCCTTTGCTGGCTATGTTTATAGCCGCTTTTTTTAAGCCCCACTGGAGGGCTTCCAGTCTTTGGTGGGGGAGCGGGGCCGGGGTATTGTGCTTATTGCTGTTTTCAAATATTCCTATTTTGCCCGAAGGTGTGTGGGAACCACTATACCGCTTTTCCTGGCCCTGGAATCCTTTAATCAGCCTTTGCGCCTCATTGACCACCATGCAGATTATTGAGGCTATAAGGCCCTTAAAACCCCTTACAAATAAATAATATGAGTAATATTATCGTCCGAGATCCAAATTTTTATATGAACCAGGCGCTGCAAGAAGCACATGCGGCTTTTGACGAGGGCGAAGTTCCCGTTGGCGCAGTTATTGTAAAGGAAAATCGAATCATTGCCAGAGGGCATAATAGGGTGGAGGCAGCCCAGGATGCCACTGCCCATGCTGAGATTTTATGTATAGGGGCGGCCTCACAGAATCTTGAAGATTGGAGGTTGGAAGGATGCACCCTTTATGTGACTCTGGAGCCTTGTCCCATGTGCGCAGGGGCTATTTTAAATTCCCGCATAGAAAAAGTCGTGTACGCCACCCGGGATAAACGCCTGGGGGCTCTTCACTCCAACTGCCAATTGTTTGATATGGATCTTTTGAATAGAGAAGTGCAGGTGGAAGAGGGTTTAATGGCCGAGGAATGCGCTTACTTACTCAAATCTTTTTTCCAGGTTTTGCGCAGCAAAAAAAAAGTAGGGCTAAATTTAGGCACAAAAAAAAGCCGGAATAAATCCGGCTTTTTTTTAATTGAATAAAAATTTACACCAAATGGTCATTTACAAGCTTAGTCATTTGGAACATGTCTACAGTTTTTTTGCCATTAAAAACAGCTTTTAAGGCGTCATCTGCATTGATGTTTCTTTTAGCTTTAGGATCTTGAAGTTTGTTCTTCTTGATGTATGCCCAAAGCTTTTTGGTAAGCTCTGTACGGGGTAGAGGCTTAGCACCTACTACAGCCGCAAGTTTATCATCAGGAGTTACCGGCTTCATAAAAGCGGCACTTGGTTTCCTTTTAGATTTTTTCTTGGCTGCCTTTTTGGTGGCTTTTTTAGCAACTTTTTTAGTTGCTTTTTTTGCCGCTTTCTTGGTAGCCTTCTTTGCGACTTTTTTCTTGGTTGCTTTTTTCACCGCTTTCTTAGCAGCTTTTTTGGTTGCCTTCTTGGCAGCCTTTTTTGTTGCTTTTTTTGCGGCGGCTTTTTTTGTTGCTTTTTTCTTTTTTACTGCCATAGTACCCCAATGGTTAATTGTTTTTTTTAATATAATTTTTTACCCGTGCAAGGGAATTAATAAAAAAAAAAATGAAAATTTTTTTTGAAATATTTTACCATTATTTCTCTACGAAAGACCTGGGCTTTTCAATTTCCCTTATCATTTTATGTACTGTTTTCAAATCTTCCTGGATATCCTGACGGTCAGAATCTACGGATACGGTAACTCCACATACATTGCAAATCATCTGGAGTAATGGTTCCGTATCGGGTAATTCAGAGATAAAACGGTATTTTTTATTTTGTTGCCGGGTAACAACCATTCTGTTGCAGCGCGGACAAAATTCCAAAAGCATATAGCCCCCATGAATTTTAACTAGGGCTAATATCCTTTTTTTTTGGGAGCCGTGGCAAAATATTTTTCAAAAATTTTTTAAGTCCCGCCAGAAATTTCTTTAGTGCAAGTTATTTAAACTGCTCTCATATATATAGTTATGAAACTTTTTTAGGGGAGACAAAAACCCACCCCGCTTGGAATAAACCTGGTCACGGCACATAATTTCGATACCTACCGTTGCTACTTTCGTCCTGGCGGAGTTCGGTTCGGCCTTATTGCGTGGGGCCTAAACCTCACGAGATGAGCAACCTAATTATAAATTACCAAGCTCATTCTATCAAGTTTATGGACACTTCTAAAAATGGGGCGTCGCATTGCTCCTTCAAGCTCGAATAGGTTATTCATAAGCTCCCTCGGGTGCCCTCGCAGCTGTGAGGTTCCCCATCCCATCTTGCGACGGGTCCCAAAGGCAGGGCGTTCTACTCTTCCTCGTCGGCCTGTTTCTGCATTAGGGCTATGTATTCTTCATAGCTAATTAAGGGCTCGCCTTTTGCCATGCGTCGGGGGTATAAGATTCCATTGAGATGATCGAACTCATGCAAAAATAATCTGGCGAAAAAATCTTCAAACTCAGTTTGAATGCGTTCTCCCTCTCGGTTGTAATAGGAAACCAATATTTTTTGCGGCCGATACACTAATCCCCTTTTACCAGGAACACTTAAACAACCCTCCCAGTCTATTTCACCTTCTTCGGACTCGTGAATAAGCTCTGGATTGATTACGGCCTCTACATCCATTTCCGGGCTATTGGGGTAGCGGGGATTAGGCCTTGCTGCCATAATGAATATTCGCTTGGAAACTCCTACCTGTGGAGCTGCTATACCTACGCCATCGTATTCAAAACAAGCTTTAATTAAGTCATCAATAAATTGTTGCACTTCGGGATTAGCAATATCTTTAACAGGTTGGGCTATTCTGCCTAATATTTCATTTCCCTGGGTGATAAGTTCGAGTGACATGCTTCCTCCCTAGATTTTTTTTAATACAAGCAGGGCTCTTTTTTGTTGTGAGTTGGGAATAGGGTAGGCTGCGTTTTGAACTAATTTATATCCTTTAGGGATGCCTTCAGCAACTTCCTGAGGGGCGGCTGGTCCTTTCATAAAATAGCTTAGAGCACCCTTAGGTAAAAAAGCATCGGATATATCTATAGTCTTTTGCATAGATGCAAAGGCACGGCAAATGGTAGCCTCAACCTTTTCCTTAAAACTTTCCGGTGTTACTCTATGGGGAAACACCTCGATATTATCTAAAGATAATTTTTTTATAACAGTTTCCAGGAAGGCCACCCTGCGTGGTCGCGGTTCAGCCAATATTAGTTTTAAAGAAGGGTTTTGAATTTTTAAAATGATTCCGGGAAAGCCAGCCCCACTGCCGATATCCAGAAGGGGAGCTTTAAATGGGAAGTTACTGATTTTGCGCACAAGCAGACAATCCGCATAATGCCGTTCAGCTATGGTATCAAAGGCATGGAGGCGAGTTAAATCGCTGTCCGTATTGGCTTCCCGTAACATTTGGTGGTATTCCCACAGTTGGCTCAATTTTTCAGGGTCTATTTCCACCCCGTGATAACTCAGTAAATGGCCTAACAATTTTCGGGAAGGGGAGCCCTTTGGTTTGGGGCGAAAACTAGCACTTCTCTGAGCTGAAGGTCTTTTTTTGAAGGGAGAATTTTTGTTTTGTTTTAATCGTGGTTTCATACAAATAAAAAGCCCGGTAGAAATTTACCGGGCTTAATAATAGATAATTTTATCCTTTATTTTTTCAGGAGACCCTCAATTAGTCCCTATTGCCTCCGGCAAACTGCATAAGCAGGTAGAAAACAGCCTGGAATACCATAAAGACTCCGGCAAATAACATTAAAGCACCAGGAACCGGAGTGTCGATTTCATCATTGTGCAACACTTCGGATGTGCCACTCACCAGTGTGATGACACCCATGGCTCCAATGCCTGCAGCAATCATAGTGCCCAAAAAGCCCAGGTTAAGAAACATATTCAGGACTATGGCTCCAAGAATCGCAAAAAAGATTCCGGTCATCATAGCGCGGCTTGGAGCCCAACGTGTGCCACTGAAGTAAACATAACCTGTGACCCCCAAGAAAATAGCTACGGTTATCCAGGCTGCGGAGGTGACAATGTATTGTCCGCTTAGCCGCTCGCCTATGTAAAGCATTGGGGCTAATACCAGTCCGGAGATAAAGCCGTCCGCAAAAAGAGCAGCTGTTCCACCCACAGGACTATAGCGAAATTTCATAGCTAATACAGGAACAGCGTTTAAAGCTACCATGGCAATTATCCAGCCCAGCCAGCCTGTGAACAGACTTAAGACCGCTGGGGAAGAAACACCAACCTTTCCTCCTAAAATCATACCTGCAATCGCTATGGAAAAAAGCAGGTAGGTTTTTTTCAGCATGGAGCTACGCTCTTTGCTGATGCTAATATCTCTGCTTATTTTGTCTTGAAAACTTAATTCTGAGTGGCCATATGCCATATTAAAAATCCTCCGTTGTTTCCAAATAAAATATAAGTAATGGGCTAAAACCGCAATATTTACCGGGCGTAAAAGGAGTTTATGGCTGAAAATTCACCCATGGGAAGATGGAAACCGGTGCTTTTCGCGAAAACTTAATTTTTTAAGATGTTTCGCGGGAAAACGGTATGGAAAAAAAATTAGTTAGCTCTAAACAAAGCAGCCGAGGCAATATAACCCAGGTACAAAATCAGAAACAAGGAACCGTGAAGCCTTCTTAATTTGCGGCCGCTTAGCAAGGTGAGGGCGAATAACAATATGGCCACAGCAATGTTTCCCCATACATCCATATTGCTTTGGGAATTATAGGGCATGGGGCGAATTACCGAACTCAAGCCTAATACCCAGAGTATGTTAAACATATTGGAGCCCAGCACATTTCCCAAAATAAAATCGGCTTTGTTCTTGCGCGCGGCGGAAACGGAGGCGGCCAATTCCGGAAGGGATGTTCCGATGGCTACAATGGTAATGCCAATTAGCCCCTCAGAAATACCCATTTTGGAAGCGATTGTTACGGCTCCGTCCACAACCCATTTTCCCCCCAGGAAAAGTCCCAGCACACCTAACAAAACCATAAACATGGATTTGGACATAGTCTGGGATTCGTTGGCCGGAAGCTCTTCTTCAAGGGCGGATTTGCGCCCCTTTAAAGTTATGGAAATTGTATAGGCCCAAAAAATGCCAAAGCTTGCCAGGAGCCAAAAGCCATCTGCACGGGTGAGAAAACGCTCTCCCGTAAAGCTGCCGGTAAAAATCAGCAGTGCCAGCAATAAAATAACAGCGATGTGGAAGGTCATTTCAAAGCGAAAGGTATTTTTAGAAACCGCAATGGGAACCATAAAGGCTGAAACGCCTAAAATGAGCAGCACATTGGCCATGTTACTTCCCAGAATGTTGCCCATGGCGATTTCGGAATTTCCGGAAAAGCTCGCCAGTATGTTTACAATAAGCTCAGGGGCTGACGTCCCAAAAGCGACCACTGTAAGGCCCACCACAATTTCGGGAATTTTAAGACGATAACATATGGCGGCTGCGCCATCCACTAACCAATCGGCCCCTTTAACCAAAAGATAAAGGCCAAGCGGCAGCAGCAAAATGTTTAGCCAATCGGGAAACATTTTTTATTCGGCTTTTTGAAAATCTTTAAAAAGCTGGCTCGCCTGGGGGGCTTTTTGCTGGGAATATTTTCCGGTGTAATAGCGGATATCGCCCTTGGGGATTAAGAAATAAACTTGCCCGATACGTATATTGGGATAGATGCGAATGGGGTGGACCACTGCTATTTCCAAAGTCCAGGTGGGATACTGGCATTCCCAGTTGTTTTCAGAATCTTGAAAATAGCCCCATCCTATATCGCCAAAACCCGCAGTGATGTGGGTGTTTATTCCCAAACGGCCAATGGAGCTTCGTCCTTCAAACAAGGGAACAAATTTTAAACTGGTCGCTGTTTCGTTTGTGCAGCCCAGGTAAAGAATATTGGGTTCAAGCACAAGGCCCTCGGGGGGAATTTCAATTTTGCGGGTATTGTTATCGGCTTTCATATCCAAATGCCCCCGTTCCCCTAAATCGTAAACCAAAAGGCTGGAGTTCAAAGTAACATCATATGAATTAGGGCCTAAATGTTTTTCCACAAAAGGGTGGATAATAATATTTTCATTTTCTATTTCATTTTTAATTTGAGGGCCAGTTAGTATCATAAATAAAACCTTGTTAGATGCTACCAAAGTTATAAAAAGCCCGGAATTCCGGCATCTTTGGTGTTTTATAAGGGGCTTGTTACTTTTTTTTGCCTGTCTGGGATATGTAGCCGCAAAACCTGTGGTGGGCCCATCACCACCTGCTAAAAATCCGCCTAGAGTTTATAAAATGATTTCTCTGGCCCCCGATAAAAACAGGGAACTTCGGGCTTTGCCCCTTTTTTTAGCTGTGCCGGATTCGCTTTGCTTTTTGGATTTTGAGAAATTTGTATGGAGTGAAGATAGCGCGGCTTTTGAAATGCTGGAGAAGGTTCCCCAATGGTGTGGGTATTCGGATTCCAGAGAAATGTCCATTAAATTTTTAGTGTTGTGCAGGTTCATCTGGCAGGGAAAATACCGTGAGGCCAAAGAAGCTTTTGTGTATTTCAGGAGACAAAAACACGGTGAGTTTCTGGAATACTGTTTGGGGATTAATCAGGGACTTTTAAAATTTGCGCTGGGTGAGCCCGATATCGCCAGAAAAGAATTGGAAAAGGTATTGAAAAAATTCCCCTGGAAGGAAGCGGGATGGAAAAATTTGTTTTCCATAAATATCGCCCTGGAAGAATATGAAAAGGCAGATATCCTGGTGGAAGAAGTATTGGATACTTTGCCAAAATCTATTTGGGCGCAGCGCTACAAAATAAACCTCATACAAATGTTAGGTACGGAAAATGATTTGGCCCAGTATTTAAGAGACAAATCCTCCTGGAAAGATTCCTTATTTGCCATACAAATATCCTACGGAAAATTTCTCAAGGATAAGGGAGAAACGGAAATGGCCATCAAATATTACTCCCGGGGTTTGGAAGGAAATCCCGAAAATGGGGAGGGTTGGCTGGAATTGTCTGAACTTTTTTTCAATAAAGGAATGCAGGAGCTTTCCATCCAGTGTTTGGAAAACGCAATTCAGGCGGGGATAAACTCTTCCAAATACTTTGAAATATTAAGCGGCTTATTTCGGGAAAGAATATACGGGAGCTTTTTAATGTTGAGGCAAAAAAAAGAAGAAATGGAAAATTGCGTGCGCAGTTGGCGTCCCGGAGAATGTAGCTTGTATTATCAAAAATTGTTGGCCGATATTAAAAAGAATCATTTTGAAGGTTTGACCAAATTTGCCGAGCAGGCTTTTTTACAGGGACGCTATTCCAGAAATTTAACTCAATGTTTGTATTATATGTATGGATTTCAGGGCAGGGTTAGCGCGGCCCGAAACTTAAAATCCCAATTCTATTTTCATTTTGAAAGCCCCTTTCCCAATTACATTCCCTTTGGAATGGGCGAAGAAAGAAACAAATTGTGGAGATTGGAAATCCCCGGATCTTCGCTGATTAGGGCCTTTTCTTTGTATTACAATGATTTTCCTGAAATTTAAGAGAGCTACCCTCAATTAGTTTCGCCGTAATAAGTGGCCACCAGATTTCTGCTGCCGCCATAATCCCGATGTTCGCAAAGGTAAATGCCCTGCCAGGTTCCCAAAGCAAGGCTACCCGAAGCGATGGGTAAAGTAATTTGATTTCCCAAAAGGGAAGATTTTAGGTGGGCGGGCATATCGTCGGGCCCTTCCATGGTATGGATGTAATGTGGCGCGTTTTCGGGAACCATAACATTAAAATGAGATTCAAAATCCACACGAACATCGGGATCGGCATTTTCGTTAATGGTTAGCGAGGCCGAAGTGTGCTGGATAAAAAGGTGGAAAATGCCTTTTTTAATTTTTTTAAGATCAGTTGTATGCTCGAGCACTTCCCGCGTAACCAGATGAAAGCCCCGGCGTTTTGCACCCAGGGAAAAGCGGTTTTGAAACCAAACAGTCATGGAAACAAAACTAAAAAATTAGTTGTAGGATTTGTTGTAAATCTGCGCTGCCCTGCGGATTTTTCCCCGGTTAAACAGCTCGGGAATAATGCTTCCCCCCACAAGCCCAAAGGTAAGGCCTGCTCCAAATAAAATATGGGAGTTACGGTATTCGCCAAAGAAATACTCTCTTTCCTGCAATCCCACAAAAGTCAGAGTGCCTGTGACCATGCTGCCTGCTAACATGAGCACAGTGGCTGTTTTTCTAAGGTAATAAAAAGCCATAATCCTTTTAGCTTCCGAATTATCACTAATGGCTTTTTTAAAATCGCTTCCAAACCAACCAATGGGCACCCTGTATAAACTTTCGGAGGGTTTAGAAAAAAAGGAGGGTTCCACTCCCTGATATTGGCTGGAATCATTGGAGGAACTGCCTGTGCGAAAATAAAGATAACTGGAAAACCTATCCAGCAAACCTAAGTTATAATGGAGTCTGATTTGAGGTTGGGAAGGACCCATAGATTGGATCTTTTCCAGAGAATCCAACTCGCTGGCGGTGGAAGGAATATTCATATTCCGGGCGTCTGTTCCGCTTTGAGCCCAGGTAAAACCTGTAAATAAAAACAATAAAAAAAAGCTTTTCACAGCTTTTATTATAAAATGCTTTTAGGCTAATTCCCCTCAAAAATATTGCTTTTCTCTCCCACCAGCCTGAAAAATTCTATCTGGCTTAAACAGGCTTTTAAAAAATCATCAATTCCCAGGCTTTCATTTTCAGAATGGGCATTGGTAAGCGGATCTTCAATGCCAATGAGTAGGGCGGGAATACCGCCCAGCATTTGGGTGATGGGGGCTACAAAAGGTATGGTTCCGCCGCAGCCTATAAAAACAGGCTTTTTCTGATAGCCTGTTTCCATGGCCTGTTTCATAATTCCAAATACAGGATGGTTGACCGGGGTTTTCCAGGCGTTGACTCCGGCCTCTTTTTCCACGGTTAATTCCAACCCCCAGGGGCAATGGGCCTTTAAATGTTGCTCAATCAAGCTCAAACATTTATCCGCATCCATGCCCGCCACGGTGCGAAGGCCAATTCTGGCCCAGGCAGAGTCCATAATAACATTGCCTGCAATTTTTTTTCCGCCGGATTCAATGGAGTTTATGGATAGGGAAGGGTATTTCCATATTTTCTCCAATAGTTCTCCGTCTTTTCCTATGAGTTCCAGGCTGTCCACCATTTTTATTTGACTGGCAAACTCTTTATTGGTCATGTTAAGAGAATGTATGTCATTGATTTCTTCTTCATTGGGGGGAATAACCTGTTCTAATATCCCGGGAACGGCTATCTGCCCGTTGTCATCCGTCAAGCTGGAAAGCATTTTGGATAACCCCATAATGGGGTCGGGAATAGGACCGCCCCACATTCCCGAATGAAGGGGCGAAGATAGGGCTCTTACACTTAGCTCCATAGTGGCAAGGCCCCGCAGAGAACTGGTAATACTGGGTATGCCTACATCGTAATTGCTGAGATCTGCAATCACCAGGCAATCCGCCTTAAGTTTGTCCGCATACTTGGCCAAAAATTTTTCCAGATGTTGAGAACCGGTTTCCTCCTCACCTTCAATTATGAGTTTAACGTTAACTGGCAATTTTCCTTCTGTTTTCAAAAAGGCTTCCAGTGAGGCTATGTGAATAATGATTCCCGCCTTATCATCGGCAGTTCCTCTTCCAAACAGGCGGCCATTTTTTTCTGTGGGCTCGAAGGGAGGAGTATTCCAAACCGCTTCTCGCAAAGGGGGCTGCACATCGTGGTGTGCGTACAATAAAATAGTGGGGGCCTTTTCGGCATGGAGCCAGTCCGCATAAACATAAGGGTGGGAATCTTCCACTTGCATTAATTCCACATTTTCAAGGCCAGCCCCATTAAGGGCTTTTGCCACAAATTCCGCACTGCGAACTACTTCTTTAGGCTCAAAGCCTTTAAAGCTCACACTGGGGATTTTAGCCAACTCCACCAATTGGTTTAGGTAGGATTTTTTATTGGTTTCAAAATATTCAATTGCTTTTTTATCTGTAATACTGGTATTCATAAAAATTTATATAGCCTTCTATTGGTAATCCGCTTTCCATTGTTCATAAACATCATTTAACAAGGGCTTTAAAAAATCGGCGCTAAAATCAAATTTAAGTCCAGCCTCCTGGAATAACTTTTTTAATCCCTGGCTGCCGCCTAACGCTAAAACTTCTTTATACTTTCTAAGGGCCTCTTTTTGGTTTTGTTCAAATTGACGCCCAAATTGCAGGGCTCCCAATTGGGCAATGCCGTATTCGATGTAATAAAAGGGAACTTCAAAAATATGTATCTGCCTTTGCCAGGACACTTCCAGGTATTTTTCCAGGTTCGTCCAATCTGCTCCCGTGTTGTAACTTTGGTTGAGTTCTACCCAATATTTGGTTCTTTCTTCGGCAGCAGGGTTTTTACTGGTGTACAACCAATGTTGGTACTTATCCACAATGGCCACCCAGATTAAAAGACGAAGCACCTCTTCGTTTTCCTGGCAGCGAGCCCGTTTTATTTCATCCTGCGAATAAAATTCATCCAAATAGTGCAAACCAAACCTTTCCATGGACATGGAAGCCACCTCGCTGAATTCGGTGGGCGCAGATCGATTTTCGGCCAGGTCCAGGTGGCGGCAGCGAAATAAATGGAAGGCATGGCCCGATTCGTGTAACAAAGTCATAACATCGGAATGAAGCCCCACTCCATTCATAAAAATAAAAGGCAGACGGCTTTCATCCAGAGAGCACTGGTAACCTCCCGGAGCTTTTCCCATACGGTTGTCCAAATCCAAAAGCTGGTTTTTTTCCATGGTAAAAAAGTATTGGGCCAGTTCCTCATCCATGCGCTTAAAAATTTGGCCCACTTTCTTTTTCAATTCAAAACCGTCTGATACGGGCTTTAAGCTTTTGCGCCCGAAGGGGTCCGAGGATAAATCCCAGGGGCGAAGACTTTCCACTTTTAAGTCTTTTTTGCGTTGCTCCATAATTTTTTTGTACAGAGGAACAGCTATTTCCAAAATAGCCTGGTGGTACTGCTCGCAGTCTAAAGGAGTGTAATCGAGCCTTTCGTAATGTTTAAAGGAATACTCTTCAAAACTTTTGAGTTTTAAATTTTCCGCTATTTTATTACGATAATTGTATAATTTTTCAAATAATCCGTTTAACTTTTCTGAAACTTCAAACCTTTTCTCCTGAACAGCCCTCCAGGCTTTTTCCCGTATGTTTCTATCCGGGCTCTCCAGGTAGTTGGCCATTTGTACCAGAGTTTTCTTTTTGCCTTCCCATTCCACCATAAGAGAACCCTGGATAGATTGGTACTCCTGAGTAAGCAGCGAAATTTTAGTATGGATTTCAATATTCGCTTCGCAAAAAATTTCATTTTGAATTTTTAAGGAGTGGAGCCACTTTTCATAAATTTTTGGTTCCAACTGCTGGGCTGCAGGGTGGCCCAAAATTATTTTTCTGGCTTTATCATTAAACATCTCCAATTCAGGCTGTATATTTTCCACAAAATTTTGATAGGCATTGGAAATTTCACTGTCGTTGGTATTACAGGTCATGTTTATGTATAAGCGGGAGCCTTCTTCCAGACACACATTACTAAGCTCAATATAATCCCTAAGCCAGTTTTCAAAGGCTTCTTTGGAATTTTGAGGGGGCTCGGACAGTTTTTCCAAATAAGGCTTTAAATCTTCCAGTTGCCATTTTTCCTTCAGATTTTGCAAAAATTTACGGGGAAACTCGCTGGATGGCAAAGGGGGCAGTTGCAGAGTATTGGTACTGTCTTTAGATTCTGGAGTTGTGGTATTCATTTTATAAAAATTACGGCCTTTTGTTTGAGTTTTAAATAAGGTTTGATTTTATTAATATGTAAAAACTTTATGTCATTAGAAAATACAATTCAAAAAGAAATAATGAGACGTCGCACCTTTGCCGTGGTTTCCCATCCGGATGCCGGTAAAACTACCATCACTGAAAAGTTTTTGTGGTATGGAAAGGTTATTCGCGAGGCAGGTCATGTTAAAGCCAAGGCCAATAAAAAATTCGCCACTTCAGACTGGATGGAAATCGAACGGAAAAGGGGAATTTCGGTCACTTCTTCCGTATTGTCCTTTCCCTACAAAGGCTGCCATATAAATTTGCTGGACACGCCTGGCCACGAAGATTTTTGCGAAGACACCTACCGGGCTTTAACTGCTGTGGATTCGGCTTTGGTGTTGATTGATTCGGCAAAGGGTGTGGAGGCTCAAACTATCAAGTTGATGGAAGCTTGCAAACTGCGAAAATCTCCTGTTACGGTATTTATTAACAAAATGGATAGAGATGGCCGCGATGCCATTGAATTAATGGATGAGGTGGAGTCCATTTTGGGAGTTCAATGTGTGGCAAAAACCCTTCCCATTGGCAACGGAGAAATGTTTCAGGGAGTGTATAGCATGGAAGATAAAACCGTGCATTTTTACAACCCCGAATCCGGGGAAGATAGAATAGAACAGGTGGAGGGTATTGACGATCCCGAACTGGACAACTGGTTTGACAGCAAATATCTGGCGGAATTGCGAGAGCGCCACGAACTGGTTACAGGCGTAATGGATCCGTTTTCTATGGAGAGCTATTTGGCCGGTGAGCAGGCCCCGGTTTATTTTGGCTCGGCGCTAAACAACTTTGGCGTGCAACACATACTGGACAGTATTGTTAACATAGCTCCGGCTCCCATCGCCCGCTCTACGGATGAGGGCGACATCGATCCTAAAGAAAACGAATTCTCGGGAATAGTATTTAAGATCCAGGCTAACATGGATCCAAAACATCGGGATCGCATCGCTTATTTGCGGGTGTGTTCAGGAAAATGCTCCCGTGGTGATAAAATTTACCAATGCAGAACCGGACGTTTTTTAAAATTAGCCGCTCCCACCAGTTTTAAGGCCCAGGAAAAAGAAATTATCGAAGAGGCCTTTGCCGGGGATATCATAGGCATTCACGATCCAGGCTATTACAACATAGGGGATACCCTCACCTTTAAAGACAAAATTTCTTATTTGGGCATTCCCGATTTTCCAGCGGAGCATTTTGTTAAAGTAGTGTTACGAGATCCTCTGGCCGGCAAAAAACTGCAAAAGGGGCTTGAACAACTTTCCGAAGAAGGCGCCACCCAGCTTTTTAAGCCCTTAAAATCGGCATCCCCCGTTTTAGGCGTAGTTGGGAAACTTCAATTTGATGTTATTAAATTTCGCCTGGAAAATGAATACAATGCCATATGCGATTTTGAACCTGTTGTTATAGACTCTGCCAGCTGGGTTTACGGCAAAAGAGAAGAAATTGAAAAACTTGCCAGGGAAAATGCATTTGAAATGGCTAAGGATAAAAAAGATCGCTATGTATACTTAAGCCCCAATAGTTTTAGGTTGAGCAAAATTAAGGAAAACTATAGCGGGTTGGAGTTCCTTTCTATCCCAAAAATATAATAGGCAAGGCTAAAAGCCCTGCCTGTGAATATAAAAGTTTATAATAGAATATATTCTATTCTTCTTCTTCGTAGTCCCCATCCATGTCATCGGAATCTTCACTGAGTGTTTCGATTTCAAAAATGCGGCGAAGGGGCTTAATTTTAATTCCCTTTTTAGGATCGTAGGCATCGCTCATTTTATCTGCGGAAAAGCCTACCAATAAGGGGTTGCGGGGGTGGTTAGCCACGTTCTTTACAAAATCCGAGGAAGAAAATCCGGGCATTAAAAAGTTTACCACACAGGTATCGTACTGGTTTTCGTCCATTTTTTCCTGGGCTTGTTCGGGCGTATCGGCTACTTCCACCTGGGAGTTGGGCAATACCTGTTTTACAATTTCCACGGTTTCATCGCGGCGCTGTCCGGCTTCATCCACAACCAAAACCAAACGGTCTGTGGTCAGGGAGTTGTGTAATCCCGATTTAGCTTCGCTTTTATCGGAATCATCCGAATCATCTGAGTCGTCATCGGAATCATCGTCAGAGTTATCCTTTAAATTTTCTTCGGGGTCTAAATCCTGGGAAGGATCTGATGGATTGGAATTGCCTGAGCCATTTTCCAGAGAATTTTCCTGTTCTGGATTTTCTATGGTGTCTTTTTGTTCTAGTTCTTCTTCTTTTTGTTCGGGCATAAAATTTTTACCTGTGCATTTAAAAAAGGATCGTTTTGCAAATTTTAAAAAAGTTGCCTAAAACATAAAAAATTATGTTTTCCTTCCAATAAGTCGCTCCAAATCCCCAATTTCTTTTGGGATAGAACGGGAAAGGTTAAGGGAGCGTTTTTCTCCAATTAAAAGATTATCTTCAATGCGGATTCCAATATCCTCGGAATACAGCTTTCCTCCAAGCTCCATGGTAAAATGTCCGTAGATTCCGGGTTCGTTGGAAATTTGAATATTTGGTTCAAGAGGTTCATCCTGGTACACACGAAAAGGATCGCCATCGTGTTCCTGCTCTCCCATTAAATGGGATACTCCGTGAGGCTGAAAGTCGTATTCTCTTTTAGCCCGGCCGCCTTTTTTGAAAAATTGCCGTTCCAATTCCGTTTCTATAAAATCCCAAACTTTGGTGTTGAGCTGTCGGATGGTGGCTCCGGCCATGGCATTTTTTTCGTTAAACTTCATGGCTGCCAGCACAATATTATAAAGAAGTTTTTGCAGCGGGTTCCACTTTCCATTTTGAGCTATGGTGCGGGAAATGTCGGCGTGCATAGTTCCGTAACGCACTCCGAAATCCAAAAGTATAAGTTTGTCTTTTTGAAGGGGGCCATCGTTTTTCAGGTAATGAAGCACGGTGGCATTTTTTCCGCTTGCTACAATGGATGGAAAACTGAGTCCAAACTCGGATTCGTATAACATCTTGTATTCCAGATAGCGGGAAAGCTGATTTTCGTTTTTAAAATTTGGCAGTCTGGCCAATGTATCTTCAAAGGCCTTGCCGGTAATTTTTTGAGCCTTTAACACATCCTTAACCTGGAAATTATCCAGGGGCAACCGCTGTTTAAAATGCAGGGGAGCAATAGTCTTATGTTGGGGTTTGTTTTTTCCCAGAGCTTTTTTTTCAAGAGCCATTAATTTTTGACTGAAACTCCAGTTGTGATCTCCCGTAACTTTTTTTGCATTTTTTTTATCTCCCTCCTCGTAGAGGTGGAAAAAGCTAAAGCTTAACTTGGGTCTTAATTTTTTTACCTGGCTCACATAAAAGCTTTCAAAAAGATGTAGTGGAAGAACTTTGTTAATGCCAGTCAGGCTCTGAACATCTTCTAAAAGTTCCTTTCCTTTTTGGGAATTGTTGCTGTCCAATCCAAAGCGCACTCCATCCCAAAATTCCTTTTTACTGTCTTTTTCCGGCAAGAAAAGCACTTCTTTTTCAGCTCCTTTGGGATTGAGATAAAGAAGGACTTTAGGTTGGTTAATACCGGTTAAATGTATCATGGCCGGTTCCTGAAAAATTCGCAGGCCATTCATAATCCAGATGTTTTCGGCACCCGGCTCATGGGGCACAGCAGCAAATACACAGGGACCTTCCAGTTTATCCAAAAGTTTTTTTCTTCTGTTTTTAAGCAACTTGGGAAACTGGGTACCCGCCAGGCCCACGGGAAAAACCTGGGAATATTTTTTTAGCAGCTTTTTAAGCTTTGTCTTATCAGTCATAGAAATTGAAAATATAAAATTGCGTTGTAGTTGAGTGGGGAAATGAGCTAACCCAACTTTGAAAAATCCGGCTTGTCTTCTAAAAGGTGTATGTTTCCATCAAACTCAACCACATCCAAAATGGTGGCTATTTCCTCATTCATTCCATAGGCATACAAGGGAATGGCCTTGTGGTTTAAGGCTGCCAGTAAAAATTTAATGGCTAAAATCCCTTTGGAATCGATGTAATTTAAATTTTGCAAATCCAAGGCCACACGTCGGTGATCTTCTGACATCAGCTTTCGCAAAAAGGCTGAAAGCTGGGGGCGGGTTGTTTGCGTTAAATCGCCCGCCACAAAAATGATGGTCCCGTATTTTTTTTTCTCAAAACGTAAGGAAAGAGATGTGGCCATGAGGATAAAATAAACTTCTCCCCATGGTCGCGCTAATACTATGTAACGATTTTATACGTAGGGTAAAGAGGCCGCTTTGGAGTGAACCAAATCCATGGCGTTGAGCAATCCCTGCATAGGGTTCCAGCTGCCCTTTAGAAATTGCTTTAATGTGCTGTCGGAAATGTTCACTGAAATTTCTACGGGCCCCGATAAGCTAAGGCTTTCCAGATTGAGCTCCCAATTGGCTTCAGGGTTGGC
Source organism: Fibrobacteria bacterium (assembly GCA_050294405.1). Taxonomy (GTDB): domain Bacteria; phylum Fibrobacterota; class Fibrobacteria; order UBA11236; family JADFYW01; genus JBNKOC01. The sequence goes on from JBNKOC010000001.1 coordinate 66,903, forward strand.
CTCTGCAGCAGCCTGGATTTTTTCGGCTAAGTCAGAAGAAACCGTGGCGCAGGGAATTCCCAATGACACGCAGTTGCCAAAAAAGATTTCCGCAAAAGATTCCCCAATAATGGCGTCAATGCCCCATCTTTTTAAAGATTGAGGAGCGTGCTCGCGACTGGAGCCGCAGCCAAAGTTTTTGTTCACCAACAAAATGTTGGCTCCCTTAAATTTGGGCTCATCAAACGGGTGGGTTTTGCCTTTTTCCTTTAGAGAGGCTCGGTCGTCTTCAAAAGCATGGGGCCCCAGGGCTTCGAAGGTCACACATTTTAAAAATCGGGCGGGGATAATTCTGTCCGTATCTATATCGTTTCCTCTTACGGAAATGGCCCGTCCGCTAACAGATGTTATACTTGATTTGTTTTCCATTTGAAATCCTGAATTGTTAAACAGATACCGTTTGAAATTTGCCGGAAAAAACTTCCCTTACATCGGACACCTTGCCGGTAATGGCAGCTGCCGCAGCCATGGCAGGGCTCATTAAGAGGGTGCGTCCGGTAGGGCTTCCCTGTCTGCCCTTAAAATTACGGTTACTGGTGCTGGCGGAAATTTCTCTTCCCTTTAATTGGTCGGGGTTCATAGCAAGACACATGGAACAGCCCGGTTCGCGCCATTCAAATCCAGCCTCGGAAAGTATTTTATCGTAACCCAACGCAATGGCCTTTTCCTGCACCATTTTAGAACCAGGAACCACCAGGGCCCGTACATTGGGGCTCACCTTGTGCCCTTTTACCAGTTCCACCACGGTTTCAATATCGCTCAGGCGGCCATTGGTGCAAGAACCGATAAATACCACATCAATGTTTTTCCCTTCGATCTTTTCACCTGGATTTAAATCCATATACTCATAGGCTTCTTCAATACCGGGTTTTTCTGAATCGGAAAAACTATCGGGAGAGGGCAGGGGTTCGTTTATCATAACCGATTGCCCTGGAGTTATACCCCAGGTAACATAAGGTTCTATTTCATCGGCATTGATGTTAACCACATCGTCGTACTGGGCATCTGCGTCGGAGCGAACACTATCCCAGTATTCCACCAGGTTGTCCCATTTTTCTGCGGAAGGGGCATAAGCGCGGCCGCGGATATAGTCGTAGGTGGTTTTATCGGGATTCACATAGCCAATTTTAGCTCCGCCTTCAATGGACATGTTGCAAAGGGTCATGCGCTCTTCCATGGACATGGCGTCAATGGCGCTTCCGCCGTATTCGTAGGCATAGCCCACGCCACCTTTTACTGTTAAAAGATTTATGATTTTTAAAATCACATCTTTGGCATAGACACCGGGTTTTAATTTGCCGTTCACGTTTATGCGGCGTACCTTTAGCTTTTCCACCCGCATGGTTTGGGTGGCCAGAATGTCGGAAACCTGGCTGGTACCGATACCAAAGGCGAGACTGCCGAAGGCGCCATGAGTTGAGGTGTGGCTGTCTCCACAGGCAATGGTCATTCCCGGTTGGGTTAAACCCAATTCAGGACCCACAACATGAACCACCCCTTGGTTTGTAGCACTGGGGCCAAAAAATTCGATGCCAAAATCCTGGGTGTTTTTTTCGATGGCCACTAACATTTCTTCGGCCAAAGAATCTTGTAAAGGCCGTTGTCTGGCCGTAGTTGTAGTGGGGATAATATGATCCACAGTGGCAAAGGTCCGCTTGGGGTAGGGAACCGTAAGATTTTTTTCTCTTAAAATGGCAAAGGCCTGGGGAGAAGTTACTTCGTGAATCAAATGCAGGCCAATAAACAACTGGTATTGCCCGCCTGATAATTCCTGAACGGTATGCATATCAAAAACCTTGTTGTAAAGGTTTTTACCCATAATCACTCCTTTATAATTTTTCGAGGTATTCTTTAACTTTGGCTTCCAGATAAATTTCCGGCATTAAGCCTTCGATTTTTTCCAGAATTTTACCCTTACCGTCTACAATAAACGAGGTGGGCAGGGCCTGAACACCTCCAAATTGACTCATGGTTTTTTCGTTTCCGAAAAGCACCTCGTAATTCATGTTAAATTCAGAATAAATTTTTCCAACTAATTCTCCAGTTGGGTCATCGATGTTAATGGATAAGACCTTAAAGCCATCCTTTTCGTACTTTTTGGTGAGTTCCACTAAAGTGGGGATTTCCATAATACAGGGCTGACACCAGGTGGCCCAAAAAACCAGCAGTTGTACTTTGTGATTTCCTTCGGATACTTTTACCTCTTTACCAAACAGGTTCTGCAGACTGATATCTGGAACCTTGCCTGAAATGGCTTTATCTTCCTTCCCGCAGGAAGATAAAAACAGCGTACCCAGGAAGATAGCCGGCCAAAAAAATCCCGTTTTTAAAATTTCTCTTTTGTGCATTATCTATGGTAAGATATACAATATTTTGATTTTTTTCATATTGCTCGAATGGGGCGTTTTAGCCAAATGCAATTGAGGCTCAACCTGGGAATAACACTCTATGGCCGGAATTAAAGAATTGCTGGAAAAAATGGTGGAGTATGGCTCCTCGGACCTGCACATCGTTTATGGCGCGCCTCCGCTTTTCAGGAGAGATGGAGATATTATCCCAGAAGAGGGAGAACCCTTGGGGCCCGAGGAATGTCAAAAGCTTTGCTACAGCGTGATGACGGAACAACAGCAAAAAAAATTGGAGAGTGCGAGGGAACTGGATTTTTCTTTTGGGGTGGCCAATTTAGGACGCTTTAGGGCTAATGTGTTTCACACCAAGGGCACCATAAGTATGGCAATTCGCTTCATTCCATTTGACATAAAAACAGTGCAAGACCTTAATCTGCCGAATATTATGGTAGATCTTATTCGAAAACCATCTGGGCTTATATTAGTTACAGGAGCCACTGGTAGCGGAAAATCCACCACTTTGGCGGCTCTCATTGATTGGATAAATAGCAATAAAAAAGGACATATTTTAACCATAGAAGATCCTATTGAATTTGTTCACAAACACAAAAGCTGCATGATTACCCAAAGAGAGGTGTATGCAGACACAAATTCTTTTACAGATGCCCTCCGGGTGGCCCTTAGACAAGACCCGGATTTTGTGCTAATTGGAGAGCTCAGGGATTTGGATACCATTCGGGCAGCTTTAACCATTGCAGAAACCGGGCACTTAACCCTGGGGACCCTTCACACTAATTCTGCGGTGCAGACCATTAACCGCATAGTAGACAGCTTTCCGGAGGGAGAGCAGGCTCAAATCAGAACGCAATTGTCTTTTGTTTTGCAGGGTGTCATAAGCCAGGTACTGCTTCCTAAAATTGGGGGTGGGAGGGTTATGGCCAATGAAATTATGGTTGCCACGCCGGGTATTCGCGCCATGATTCGGGATGATAAAATACACCAGGTTCAGGGTATGCTGGAAACGGGGCAAAAATTTGGAATGGTTACAATGGACGCATGTCTTGCTAAATTAATTGGCTCGGGTAAAGTTGAAAAATTAGATGCCTTGAAACATTGTGGCGATGAAAATAATTTACTCCGATTAATAACATCTTCAGGAAGAGGATAAAAGTTTGGCAGTTTGGCAATACACAGGCCGCACCGCATCGGGTAAGGAAACCCAAGGCGAAATAAACGCTCCCAATAAAGACGGGGCTCAGCTCCTGTTGCGCAAAAAAAGAATTGTAATAAGCAAACTTCGTAAAAAGCCTTTGGAGCTTTCCTTTGATTTCAAAAGGGGGGTGGCCATTCGGGATTTGGCCCGTTTTACCCGGCAGTTTTCAGCTATGAATTCTGCAGGTCTTCCCTTAATCCAATGTTTAGATACCCTGGCCGAACAGGAAAGCAACAAACGCTTAAAAACCGCTGTGGAAAAAATCAGTTTAGATGTGCAAAGTGGAAACACCCTTGCCGATTCTTTTTCCAAACACAAGGATATTTTTTCGGACCTCTACTGCCACATGCTAGCAGCTGGCGAGGCCGGGGGTATTTTAGATGAGATATTAATGCGCCTTGCGGATTACCAGGAAAAGGCCGATGCCCTTTTGCGTAAAATAAAAAAAGCCATGTATTATCCAGTGTTCGTGGTTTTGGTTTCCGTATGCGTGATTTTGTTTTTGCTCATTAAAGTGGTTCCCATTTTTGCCGATATGTTCCAATCCAATGGAGGAGCCCTCCCCGCACCTACAGCCCTGGTGATGAACATCAGTAGTTTAGTGCAGATGTATTGGTCTTATGGGTTTATTGCGGCGCTAAGTGGAGGTTATTTATTATACCGCTGGAGTAAAACCGAAAAAGGAGCCTTTGCTATCGATCACTTTTTATTAAAGGCTCCGGTTTTTGGCCCCCTGATTCGCAAGAGCAGCGTGGCTCGTTTTACCCGAACCCTAAGCACCTTGTTAAGTGCAGGCGTTTCTATTTTAGAATCTCTGCAAATCACCTCCAGAACTTCGGGAAACAAGGTTATGGAAAAGGGTATTTTGACGGCTATTGATAGCATCACTGGGGGGCAAACTATTGCAGAACCCTTAAAGGCCACTAAACTTTTTCCTCCAATGGTAATTCAAATGATATCCATTGGCGAAAAGACTGGTGGCTTATCAGAAATGTTGGGCAAGGTATCCGAATTTTTCGAAAATGAGGTGGATGCGGCCATTGATGGGTTAACCTCCCTTATAGAACCCATGATTATTGTATTTTTAGGCGTTTTTATTGGTGGAATTCTTATTGCCATGTATTTACCCATGTTCGACATGGCTTCCAGCATCCATTAGGTGGTAAAATAAAAAGAAAAAATGCCGGATTTTAGAAAAAACAAATGATTTTTAAACTTTATTAAATTAATATTGAAGAGATTCTGTCATGGAAGTTTCAATCAGAAATAAAAACAAATGGCAAATACTGGATATTAAAGGCAATATCCGGGGTAAAGAGTCTGAGAATTTAAAGCAGGTTTGTCGGGAAAATTTAAAAGATGGCAACTTGTATATTGTGGCCAACTTTGAAAATGTCAGCTTTATTGATTCTACAGGCCTTGGGGCTCTTATCCATTGCCACCAAAATATGAAATCTGCCGGTGGCGATTTGCTTTTAATGAATTTGTCAGAGAACATTTATGACTTGTTCGAAATGACTTCCGTGGACAAATTGTTCGAAATCCTCGATTCTGAAATGGAATTAGCGGACAAAGTTTAGCTTCGAGCGCCTTGTCTCAAGCTGTGAACTTCAATTTTAAGAACTTTTCAGGAATGAAAATTGCCTCAAAATCTTAAAATTTCCTCTTTTTTTGCCTTTTTTAAAAAATTCTAAAAAAAAGCTTAAATATTTCTCTAAATATGTCGATAATAAAGAATAGAGAAAACTATATCTTATAATAGTCATGAAAATAGAACAGATAGCAAATACCTACGGAGTCGACCTGCAGAAAATGGCTGGGAACAAATCTGCTTCCAAGCCTGAAAAGTCTGAGAGAAAAAGCGATTCTGTATCTGTTTCTAAAGAAGCCAAGGACATTAGTTCCACAAAGGCCTCTGCAGAAACCACTTCCAGACGCATTGAGGCTTTGCCCGATGTGCGCGCCGACAAAGTGGCGGAAGTGAAAGAACGCATTCAAAATGGGTTCTACGATACAGAAAAGTTTCGTTCTGAATTGGCTGAAAAGCTGATTAAAACTTTTAACTACCCTGCAGGATAGACCAAATTTAAAGGGAGCTCCATAGCCAAGGCTCCCTTTTCGCATATCCATAGCCTTTAGTTTTTTTAGTTGTTTTGGAGTGCATCCTCCAATTAAGAACTTGTATAATGGATTTATGAATGTTTTTTACTGCCTATCTGCAGCCCTGGGTTTAATGCTTTTTGCCCAGGCTGCTATGGGGCAAGATGCTTTTATCTCTGCCGGGGAATGGGAACAGCCCAAGGCCGAAATCATTCGCTACGAGGTTCGAAAGACTTATTTAGGTAAAGAAATTAGGTTTAAAGCTTACTCTGTATTGGAAGGCCAGCATTACCAGGCCCAGAGTCAAAAAGTCAGCCGCAACAGCGCCGAGGGATGGTTTCCCATTTTAGTATATAGCCTGAATTACAGTTTTACTCGCGATGTTTATGAGCGCAATACACAAACGCAACTTTTATGCTCCCGGCAAAAGGGAGTTCCTCTGGTGGAGGAAAAGGTTAAAATACTGGACTGGGACAATCCTTCCGAAAGAAAATTTCATGCTGTAGATGGCTCCCCCCAGCTTAATGTTGTGAGCCGAAAAGAGGGTGTGCAAAATTATACCTTTAATCAGACTCCTGTGTATACGGCAGAACAGTTGTTTGTGTATTTGCGATCCCTGCCTTTGGAAAAAGGCTACCGGGAAAATATTTGGTTCTTAGGTCCCTTAACCGAAGAGGTGTACTCAAACAAGCCTTATACATCGGAAATTGTGGTGCAGGGCCAAAGAGTATATAGGGATAAAAAAGTATGGTTTATAAGTGTTTCCGGACCTAAAAATACTTTTTATGAATTTTATTTAGATGTTAAGGGATTACACCAGGTGTATTACGCCAAATACCCCGATAACACCATATTCCAGTTGGAAAAACTGGAGTGGAAACGCTACTGGTTTTTTTAGCGAGAAACTGCCAGAGCTTTATCAAAACTCGTATCCCACACCTAACATAAAAATACCCTGCATATAATTTTCGTTGGAGGGGTAGAGTTGGTAACGGCTAAAGGGCTGAAACCCATTGTCTTCGCCCTTGGTATCCCGCCATCCATATTCATAGCCTACATCCCATTTGTGGGGCAACCAGGAAGAGTTTTGCCAGGATTCTGGAAAGCGGGATGCAAATTTCAACCCCAAATTTAGAAAGCTAAATTTGTGAAGGCGGATGTCTGAGGTATGATAAAGCTCATTTCCCGAATAAAATGTTTTGGCGAAGGCCGCCCCGCTTTGGTGGTAAAGGCGAGTGGACAATCTAAAATAGGAATTTCCTGTAACATAATGGAAAAATTGAAAGTCTCCAGTGTAGGATAACAATTCCCAACTATCCCGATACAGTCTAAAATTGCTATGCACGGAAGAAAGCCTGTTTAAAAAATTAAATCCGATTATGTATTGGCCGGCAAGAGCAAGCGAGGTTTTGGCATTGGGGAGTTTTTCCAATAACATGTTGCCGTTTGCTAAAATCACGGGAGTATAGGGATGCCCCAGCACTCCATTGCTTTGAATGAGGTTAGCGGTAAAACTGGCCAGGGATTTTATGGATAACAATTGGGTGAGGGATAAGCTAATAGATTGAATGTCTCTTTTTCCTCCCAAACCTTTAAACTCCCCTTGTGGATGGAGCTCATCATAAAACAGGGCAACATCGGCCCCCAAGGTGGTATTGCGTCGGTTAAAGTCCCAAGCTAAACTAAAACTGGGAGAGTACGAGGTGTAATCGCTTTCATCACTGTAATAAAAGGAAGCGTCCATGTCTCTGCCATCGTTAGAGTATTTGACACTTAGCTTTTCCGAGTGGCGGATTTCTCTTTTTGAGGCACCGCTAAGACCGTCCAGTTTTAAATCGTTATCTCCCTGGCGGCCTATGTTCCTAAGCCCCAGGCGACGGGAGGCCCCAGAAACAGCATCCAGTTCCTGATTCCAACCAAATTTCCATTTCTCACTTAAGGATTTTAACAAAACCAAAGTGGGAGTGTGGTTCCAAACTTTGTTTTTGTCCCAATAATACATGTATTTAAAATCCAGTTTGTCCCCTGTGGTCCAACCTAACAAAAAGGGGCAAAACCCCAGGCAAATGGCAAGTAACAAAAGCTTTTTGAACCTGGATTTTAACACCCGCAGCCGCCTCCCGAACCGGAGTTCCCCCCTGCAGAGCCTTCTCTGCGGGGTAGGTTATGGCTTTTTAACCCCTGCTCCACATTATCGGGTACCCGCTGCAAAATTGGATTTCCCAAGGTTTCTCTTTCGTAGGGCTTAACCTTGGCGCAGCCAATTAAAATAGGAAGATAAAACACAAGGCTAATTAATATACTACGCCATAAGACTTTAAAGATATCCTTATTCATTGTTCGGATCTCCGTTTTCCATGGGGATATTCTTAGAGGGGCGAGCCCATCGGTAAGCCACATCATTGGGGTGGCAATACACGGCGCTGCAAGTCATTTCCACCGGATCGTAACTGGCTTCCCTGCCTTCAAATGCCATGGGATTATTCGAAGTTTCGTTGAAATCCACATCCACTTTTCCGTTGAGATGCGCAAAGGATGTTTGTAACTCTAACATTTCCGGCGGTGGGCCGGGACGTGGCGGTTGGAAAAGGGGTTTGTAGGCATAAAGAGTGTCAATACTTACCAAAGGCCAGTCTCGAATCATTTGTATATCTGGAAAATCCAAGGCATGGAACCTATTTCCATTAACATCCTGAAAAATAGAATCGGCAAAAGCCGTGTCGTGACCGGCGATGGAGTTAACATGGCAGTGCAAACATGTTATAGGCCGGTCGTTTGTGAGGCTGCTGTCCAGTTCGAAAAGGTGAAACACATGATTTGTATCTAAAAGAGGATAGGCATGGCAACTGGCGCAGTTAGGCCCAGCCTGGTCTATGCTATTTGCAGAGGTTAGTTCGGGTTCTGTCCATTGGCAATTTTGAAAAACTTGGAGGCAGGCAATTGCAAAAATGGTAATTTTAAGTGGATTTTTGGCGATTTTACTGCTTTTAAGGCAAATCGGGAAGAAAATAGCCAATGGAAAGAATATGAAATTAAAAAAAATGCCAAGCATCAGTGCCACAAAGTACATATATTTTTGTCATATTTCCAAGTGTCTGGTCTGAAGCCAAAATCACAATCACTTGAATTTCATTTGTTAATTAAGGGGGGAGCCTTATGAAAGGTTTTTTATATGTATTGTTGTTGTTAGCGCTGTTTAATCCTGCATTTTCCCATCTTGAAGTAGGATCTTTATTGCCCAAAGGAGGGGAAACTTTTTACGTGGGTGATGCAATGACCATTGAATGGAATACGCTGCAAGCCCATGATGGTCGCTACGATATATACTTTTCCAAAAATGGGGGCGAAACCTATCCCTTGGAAATGGCCGGACCATGGCAGGGTTCCAGAACGGATGGAGAAAAAAACACCTATTTGTGGGAAATACCCGAAGATGCGGTAACTACTCAAGGTCGTATTCGTATTTGTCAATTGGCCGGAGGCCATTGTAAAGATCCTGGCGTATACATGATGGATAGTCCCGAAAACTTTTCCATTGAAGAAGAACCAGCTTCCATTGGACGCAATATTAAATCAGCTATAAATCCCTATAATTTTTCCATTACATCCCTGGAAAACAGATTGGATGTTCATTTCAATTTAGCCGAAGGCAATTCCGTGTCATTAAAAGCCTACGACTTAAGCGGAAAGCTGTTATCCACTTTAATTGAAAAAAACCTTGCAGGCGGAAATTACGAATTTAGCTACGATAGAGGTTTAAGTGGCAACAGTTCTGCGGTGGTATTTAAATTAGAAGTAAATGGTCTTTTTGCAGCTTCAAAAATATGGATGGCACCCTAGTCCATTTATTGGGAATCCTAAAAATTGACCTTCAATTTTTAGAGCCCTCCTAAAATAAAACAGTAGAATTTAATGCAGGTTCATTTTGGGCCTGCGTTTTTTTATTTTTACCCTGCGGGAGCAGCTGGAATTTTTGCACCATTAGGGTAAAAGAGGAATTATGAAGTCAATTATTTTAGAAGAATACGGGGAGCACAGTCGTTTTATTCAAACTAAGGCCAATATTCCAGAACCAGGAGAAGGGGAAGTTTTGGTGAAAGTACGGGCCTCCAGTATCAATCCTTTGGATGCGAAAATTAAAAAAGGCCTCATCGGCCCGCCAGTTGCTTCTGCGTTACCTGCCGTATTACATGGGGATTTTAGCGGTGAAGTCGCCAAATTGGGCGAAGGCGTTAATGTTTATGAATTAGGGCAAAATGTATATGGATATATTGGCGGGGTTTTGGGCTATAGCGGAGCTCTTAGTGATTATATAATTTGCCATGTAGGCCAATTGGCTCTAATGCCTAATAAGCTTAATTTTGAAGAGGCTGCAGTGCTTCCCCTTGCGGGAATAACCGCCTGGGAAATGGTCATGGAAAGAGCCCAGGTTAAAAAAGGCCAAAAGGTTTTAATTTTAGGCGCCACTGGTGGGGTGGGGCATTTAGCTCTTCAACTGTGCAAGACTTTAGGGGCCAAAGTTTTTGCAGGATGTGGTCGTCCGGAAAGTGCGGAACTCGCCAAGCAATTGGGCGCAGATGAGGTTGTTTCTTATCAAAAAGATTTATTGGAAGAATATCAAAAAAAATCCAATGTTGAGTTTGATGTGGTGCTGGATATGGCGGGGGCTGAAAGTCTGGCCAATGCCTTTTTATTTTGTAAAAGAGGAGGCGTAGTGGCAACCATTGCGGCCCGTTCCGCTCAGGATTTAACGGCATTACATGTAAGAGGTCTTACCCTCCATGCCGTATTTATGTTGTTGCCCTTGTTTAATGGAAACGCTTCGCCCCGCTATGGCAAGATTTTACAGGAGCTTAATAAATTAGTGGATGAAAAAAAACTCAGCCCGGTTTTGGACAAGGAAAAATTTGACTTCAATGAAATCAATGAAGCCCATAGTTATTGGGCCAAAGGCCTGCATCTGGGGAAAATAGTGTTGATCAACAGGGATATGTAATTAAAGGTGCCTCAAATATAAGGGGCCTTACTTAACGCAAATCATTTGCCACGATTTTAAAATACTCTCCATAAATTTTCACATGGAGCGGGGAAGGCTGCACCTTGCTAATACCTTCCATATCCTTTAAAATTTTTTTTAAATCTGCTTCCACAAAAAATGCTTCTCTTAATTTGGCAAAGGCCAAATCCAGATTTGTGTTTGTGCGAATATCCGAATGGCCTAAATCACACTTTGGATAGGAAAAAAAAGGAAAGAGGGCGAATGCTTTTAAAAATCCTTTATCAATGAGTTGTCGTAGTAACAAATCATAGGGCAACCCGGAGCTAATGTTCTGCTCTAGCAATTGGGCGCATTTGGAAATAGAATTTGGATTGACAAAATAGGAAGTGGCTCCTGTGAGGCTTCTGTTTTTCAAATCGAAAATGCTTATGTTTCCATCTTGCTGGTATTGTTCCCACATTTCTAAAAAATTGAAAAAGTTGTTTAAATCGGGCTGAACAAAAATATCGCTATATATTAAATCCCAGCTCTCGGGGTTTTGAGAAAGAATAAATTTATGGCAATCGTTAATTGAAGAACTAAGCGTCACATCATCTTCATACACATGTAGGATTTCTTTTTGCCCGGAACAATTTTTTAACAACTGCAAATGGCTTAAGAAACATCCCTTCTCGCCCCCTTTTAATGGGCATTCAGGGTGCGTGGGCGAATCAGCAGTAAGCGCTTCGAATCGATTGTAGTTCAGTAAATTAAAAGCGGCTATTTGATGTTCCATGGCCAGTGCTTTGGCCTTTTGAGATTCCAGGTTTATGTAAAAGCCCTTTATCATTTTTGCCCGCCAGCGAAGGTTGCTATTACTTGCATCGTCGCCATTTTTAAATTTTGAGGTCCGGTTTTGATGGCTTCTTCCAATGTTAATGGCCCGGGTTGAATAGAAAAGGCCGCGCTAAGGCCTAATTTATGAAGATCTGTCCATTTTTTTCCAAGCACTCCCGCCAAAGCGATTACGGGTATGTTTGTATTTTTTCCCATTTGGCAGACCAGGCCCGGTACTTTTCCAAAGGCGGATTGGCCATCCAGAGCCCCTTCGGCAGTAATAATTAAATTTGTTTTGCGGAGGTATTTGCTAAAATTGCTGCTATCCAAAATCAACTGGGCTCCGGGTTTTAATCTTCCTTTAAGAAAACTTAGAATCCCAAAGCCGGTGCCTCCCGCGGCTCCAGCTCCAGGGAACTGGGGATTGGAGTCTTTATTGAGTTTGCGGGCAAGCCGGGCAAAATGCCTAAGCCCTTTATCTAACTCAGCCTGGTCTTGTGAACTCGCTCCTTTTTGCGGACCATATACATAGGCTGCTCCCTTTTTTCCGTAGAGCGGATTGCTTACATCGCAGGCCACCTCAATTTGACCTGGTTTAAAAGCAATAAGATGGCTTAAATCTATTTGGGAAATGTGTTGCAGGTTTCTTCCAGAAGGAGGTAAAAGCATTCTCTTGCTATCATAAAAACGAGCCCCTAAAGCCGTTAACATACCCATGCCTCCATCTGTTGAGGCGGAGCCGCCAATTCCCACCAAAAATTTCTGTATGCCCATTTTATGAGCATGGAGAATGAGCTGCCCTAATCCAAAGCTCGAAGCCTCCAGGGCATTTCGTTGTAATGGAGGTATTTGCTGCAGCCCTGAACATAAGGCCATTTCTATGACTGCCGTGTTTTTATTTAATATTCCGTATTGACTGGGGACTAAAACGCCCAATGGATTTTGGGCTTTAGCTCTGATTATTTTGAAATTATTTTCCCCTTTGAAAAAATCCAACAGACCGTCTCCACCATCAGAAAGAGGGACCTCAAAAATTTTGCCGCATAAGCCGGAAGCTCTTGCTCCTTCGGCCATGATTTTAGCTGCCCTTTGGGCGGTCATACTTTCTTTAAAAGCATTAGGAGCTAGCAATAGGTTTATCTTTTTTTGAGCCATATTGTTTCAAAATAATGTTTTAAACGCAGAATGTGGGAAATTTAAATCACAAAATTTCTGGGTAAATAAATTTTTAATAAGAACTAAATCCTTGAGGTATAAAATTTGAAATAACCTGAGAATTAAAAAGAAATCTATAAATTAAATTTTAATAAAATGAAATTACCTAAGAACAGGCTTAACAGAAATTCAGCAATACTAAGGGCTATTTTTATCGGCTCTATTCTTTCTCTCCAGGGATGTAAAGTATTTCAGGAACAAATTACTTGCCCCAGTATTTTAAGGCTTAATGTATGTGTATTTGGGAAATACAATAAAGATTGCTTGCTTTAGCGAAGTTAATGGATACCAACGGATATTAGTGTTTAAGGAGGAAGCCCTCATAGATTCCTCAGCCTGGTTTAAACAGGAGGAATTAAGGAAAAGGGATTGTAGTCTGACTTCTGAAGATATCTATTTTTAAAATTTCGCAAAAAATCGCCTCAAATTTCTCCATAAATAACATCTTCTTAAATTGTCAGTAAAATATATAAATTCCGTTCTTGACGTTTAGTCAGGTTAGTCCTATAATAACATTAAGCGCAATACTGCATAAAATCAGAGAGAACGGCTAAAAGCCAGGGGTCACATACAACCAGGAGACAGAAATGGGAACCATTACCCGCGTTATAAAATATTGCCTGATTTTTTGTTGGGTATTACCCAGCTTCGGCACTACCATGTTTGAGTTGTCTTTAAGGGATTTAAGTCAGGAGTCGGAAAAAGTAGTTCAAGCTGTAGTCACAGCGGTTGTTCCCCAATGGAACAACGATAAATCAGCAATTGTAACATATGTGCGCCTTAATATAAAAGATGATTTAATTGGAGAAGATGAAGACAATGAAATCATTATTAAAACCATGGGGGGTACTGTAGGCACTCTAACCCTTGATGTGGAAGGGAGCTCAAGTTATAAAGTGGGTGAAGAAAATATTTTATTCCTCATTAAAGATCCCGAAAATAGTACCGTGTCCCAAACAGTTGGAATGTTTCAGGGAAAATACATAATATACACCGATGAAAATAATGTCTCTCGCGTAAAACAGGATGCCCCGGAAGGAGGCGCTATGCTGCTAAAAAAGGCTTCTGGCAGTCCAGACCCGACTTTAGGGAACGGAATGTCCCTGGCTGATTTTAAAAATTCGGTATTAGAATACATAGGCGAAAAATAATAGGGGAAGGCGAGGATATTATGAAAAAAAATAATTATTACTTATATATCTCAATTTTGTTGTTTGTGCTAGCCAAAATAAACCCTGTGTTTGGATATAAATTTATGGGGGCTAAATGGCCAGGCTTGAATCCAGTAGTAAATTATTATTTGAACGAAAGGGGCAGTGAAGATTTGTATGGAGAAGAGTCTTATTTACATCGAAGTTTTGATGTATGGCAGGAGGTCCCTACCACAGCCATCCAAACCAATTTTTTAGGAATAACCGATGTGGGAAAGCCCGCCGCCGATGGCAAAAATGTCTTAATGTGGTCTGGAAAAGATTCCTGGAATCTGGACAAAAATGTTATAGCTGTTTGTTATACCTGGAGGCAAGGCGGCGCCCTAAAAGAATTTGATATTGTTTTTAACGAAAAACACTTTCAATGGGGAATTAAAGGCGAGGCCGGAAAAATGGATGTGGGACATATTTCCACACATGAAGCCGGCCACGCTTTGGGATTGGATCACAGCGAAGTAAGTCGAGCGGTGATGTGGCCCTCTGCCAGGACAGGCGATGTCTACCATAGGGAATTACATGCGGACGATAGCCTGGGAATTTCCGCCCTTTATCCCAGGACAATAAAAAACAACCAGGCTCCAATTATAACCAGTACCCCTCCAAAAGAGGCCATTGCCGGATTAAAATACCAATACCATGTAGAAGCTACGGATCCAGATGGAGATCCAATTCGATATTCGCTGGCCGCTCATCCGCTTAATATGAGAATTGACAGTCTCAGCGGAAAAATCACCTGGTATCCTAAATTTTTAGATTTGGGAAACCATGTGGTATCCGTAGTGGCCACTGATTCCATGGGTAAAATGGGCGTTCAAAGCTTCCAAATTGCCGTAAGTAACTTGTTAGTTTATGCGGATAGCCCCTCGGTGGATTTTGGAGAGTATGTATATCAGGATATTAGAGTAACCCCCATGGACGAGTACGGCGCCATTGCTGGAAATATTGAATTAGCTTTTAACAATACCAAGGTCACTATTTTGGATGTGGATACAACCGGCACCGTACTTAAAGATGTCTCTTTTATCCATAACATAACAACTAACAATGTAAAAGTGGCATTTGCCAGCGCCGACCCGATGATGGGAGAAGGAAGGCTCTTTCGCTTAAAGCTAAAGGTTTACAATGAACATTGCGGTGAGAATATCGCACTGCCCATAACAAAGGCTGTTTTTAATGATGGAGATCCCACTGCCATTGTATCCAGCGGAACCGTATTTATGCGCTGCAGCGGCGGAAATGGAAATGGGGGGTATAGTCTGGATGGCAAGATTTTATATCAGGGAAACAATAGGGCCGTTTCTGGGGCAAAAATAACCTTTCAATACAATAATCAGGTTTCGGTATCAGGGGCGGAAGGCTTTTATTCCCTTCCTAACATACCAGCCATAAAAATTCCAACGGCACTTGAGGCCAAAAAAGATTCCGGGGATTTAAGAGAGGCGATAACCGCATACGATGCCTCTATAATTTTACGAAATGTGGTAGGCCTGCATAGCATGAAAGATTTTAGCAATCAAATAAATGCAGCCGATGTTAATAATAACAAAATGGTTACAGCCTATGATGCGGCACTTATTTTGCGATTCATAGTTGGTGAAAATGATTTGACTAAAATTGGCCATTGGAAAATGGTCCCGGCCTTGCTGAATATTCCGAAAATAATTTCCTCCATTCACGATATAAACTTTAATGCCTATTTGATTGGGGATGTGAGTGGAAATTGGAATATCAGCCCGGAACTCATGCGAAAGCCCTCGGTCCTGGATCCTTCCCTACAGCTCTTTGGTGTAGAAATGACCTTGCCTGAGGCAAAAGAATTTAGCCTTGAAGAGGAAAATAAAAATGGATTCCAAACAGAAATACACTTCAGCAAAATGGAAACACCCATGTATTCCGGTGAATTTGAAATGGAATACAATGCGGAAAAATACAATCTGGCAGATGTTATTCCCGATTCCAAGCTGAATGGATACATGGTTAAATATAAGGCGGAAAACGGCGTGGTTAAAATTGTTTTTGCCGGAGTGGAACCAGTTTCAGAACCCGGAAAATTATTTGACCTGCGTTTTGTGGAAAATAAGCCCGGCACCCAAACTGCTGAGGGAGATATTGAGCCCTCCATGTCCTATGCGAAATTTAATGAACATCAACCGGAAATAGTGGGCATTAAATTTCAGGAGCAAAAAGCAAGATTTGACCTGTCTCCGGAAATTCAAATAAGATCTTTTTCCGGATTTTCACCTCGGTATTTAATTTCCTTTAATTTAGGATCCCTGTCCAAAAAGGTTTCACTCACTGTTTATAATATAAAAGGAAAAATTATAAAAACCTGGGGTGCTGAAGAGATTAAAAAAGGATTCAATGAAATATATTGGAATCCTGTGGAGGAATCCGAGGAAAAGCTGGCTCCCCAGTTGCTGTTTTTAAGATTGAAAGCAGCTAATAATATGGTAGTAAAACCACTAATGTATAGAAGCGGGAGTTAGCGCATAATTAGTAAAAAAAATAAGGACTAAAATGAATTGGGCCAGCTAATAACAGCTGGCCTTATTTTTTTTATAAAAAAGTTGCGCATAAACATATTTGGATATATCTTCTAGCCTTAACTGGCAATTATTTTTTCAACTAACTAAAATCGCGATTGCTCAATTGCGGGAGAGAAAATTATGAATCTTAAAGTTTGGTTACTTTCTATTTCTAGTTGGATCAGCATAAACACAGCCCAAATGCATGGGGATATGGGGGGAATGGGGGATCACCATCACAGCTGCCCGGATGACAAAGAAAAAAGCAGAATTTTAAGTGTGGCTGATTTTAATGGCAATAGTATTGTGAACGAGGAGGACCTCTACCTAATTAGAAGTTCAATTTATGAGAATAAGTACCATGCTATTATGGACCTTAATGCCGATGAAGAACTCAATTGGGATGACTATGATATTGCTAAATCTGAATTGGGCTTGCGCAGCAATGCTTTCGACAGACAAATAATCAAGGTTTATAAGGCCACAAAAAAGTATTCCAAACTTGAAAACGCAATTAAAGACGGTTACCGTCCTTTTACACAGGAGCTCAAGGGACATGGAATGCATTACAACAGGCTACCTGTAAAATTTGAAACAGACGATGGAGGCCAGATAATTACTTCTGGAGCGCCATTTTACATGGGTGTTATGAAAGAAGCTTGGGATAATATTAGCGATGAATTGGTGGAGGTCCGGCTGCCCGAAGGTTTGAATTACGATGAAAACGGAAATTTAGTTGCTGTATTTTATTATAAGGGAATTGATGTGGCCGATTGGGTTCGCAGCAATAGAAAACTTTTTTTATGTCAATCAGGGGCTATTACCGATTTAACTGCATGTTCCTATGTCCAACAATCCGTGCAACAAATGACACTGCAAGCTTTCGGATCTGTGGGGTTAATGTTGGATCCCGCTACACATACCCCCATGGATATGGGGCCTCCTCATTTGGATTATTTTAGCGATGGCGATGGCTCCGAAATGTGGCACCAACATTTGGGAGCTTGTTGGGATAATTTTTTATATGAGGCCATGCAGGTTAATCCGGAGCACACACCCATTTTTGATCAAATGCTCACGCCTTCGGAATGTTCCGCTCAACTGACTACCCCATACAGGGGCTACATTCCAGCTTTTAATATGCTCCATCTATGGATATTTAAGCTAAATCGTTGCGGGTTATTTGCAGGCACAGACGAAGATGTGAGCCCCTTGGCTGAGCCCGAACCTGTAGCCTATGACAAAACCCGACTTGAGTTCTTTGTGGACTTTCTAGGGGATTAGCAAGCAGGCCTCAATTTGGAGCGGAATAGAATATCTTATTCCGCTACCGATTACATTCAAATTGCTCAATTCGTACCTAATCCACCCATTTTGGGGTTCCGTTTAATTTGCATAAATCCAATTGGGGAGTATCTTTATAAAGTTTTGAAATAGTATAGAAAAGGATATTGAGGCAATTGAACAGTAAACTTTCCAGCCCCCTAGCTGAGGCCATTGAAAAAATTCTCCCCTTGGTAGAAAAACCAGGCCGTTACATTGGGGGAGAGCCCAATCAGATTGTTAAAAAACCGGAAGGAATCCGCGGGGATATGGCACTCTGTTTTCCCGATTCCTATGAAATAGGCATGAGCAATAACGGCCTTAGGATTTTATACCATGTTATTAACCGGCATCCGCAATTTGCGGCTGAAAGGGTATATGCTCCTTTTCCTGATATGGCCAAACTCATGACGGGTAATAATATACCCCTGTATAGTTTGGAAAGTTATAAACCCATAAGAGAATTTACCGCAGTGGGGATCACCCTTCAAACTGAGCTTAATTTTACTAATGTACCCTATGTTCTTGAGCTGGCTAATATTGCCGCCTTTAGTCTGGACAGGCAGGAAGAAGATCCTTTTATTATTGGCGGCGGACCCTGCATGGCTAACCCCGAACCTGTAGCAGAATTTTTTGATATTCTGGTTATCGGTGATGGAGAAAAACTGAGCTTAAGAGTTTTAGAGCATTTAACCAAAGGCCGGGAACAAGGCCATACCCGATTGCAAATTCTGGAAGATATTTCTTCTTGGGATGGTATATATGTGCCCAGGCTTCACCCCTTCCAAAAAAACGAATATGGGGAATGGGTCCCTGCTAAAGATTATTCTAAGGGTTCCTATGCCAGAAGCCAGGGAGTCAAACGCAGTTGGGTTGAAAATTTAGATGCCAGGGATTATCCTACAAAGAACCCCATTCCAAATACAGATTTGGTGCATGATAGATTCGCTGTGGAAGTGATGCGCGGTTGTACTCACGGTTGCCGTTTTTGCCAGGCAGGCTATTGGTACCGGCCCAACCGGGAACTGCCACCAAAAGAAGTGGTGGAAACCGCCCGTGAAGGTCTTCGTCAAACGGGAGACAGGCAACTGGGATTACTGTCTCTTTCTTCAGCAGATTACGGGCAGATAGAAAATGTGGCAGATTACATGTTGGCCGACAAAGATTTTGAAAATGTAAACCTGTCTTTGCCTTCCTTAAGGGCCAATGCTTTTGGCCAGGGTTTGGCAAGCAAAATCCGGCAGATGCGGGGAGGCCGTAGCGCTACCTTTGCTC
This sequence comes from Fibrobacteria bacterium, assembly GCA_050294405.1. Lineage (GTDB taxonomy): Bacteria > Fibrobacterota > Fibrobacteria > UBA11236 > JADFYW01 > JBNKOC01. Next base: position 85,967 of record JBNKOC010000001.1, read on the forward strand.
CTGAAACCGGCAGCGAGCGTTTAAGGAAAATAATTAACAAAACCATTTCCGATGCGGATATGTTTGAAGCCGCCGAGGGAGTTTTTAAGAACGGTTTTACCAATATTAAGCTCTATACCATGGTTGGCCTGCCCACAGAAAACCTGGAAGACATGAAAGCTTTTTGCAATCTAATTGAAGGTTTAAAGCAAATTGCTATGCGCCACAAGCGCAGCAATTCTATCCATGCCAATATGGGGATATTTATTCCCAAAGCTTTTACCCCCATGCAGTGGTGTGGGTTTATGGCAAAAGACGAAGTTTGGGAGCACATACAATATGTACGCAATCGTTTTCGGGGAGATAAAAACGTAAGACTTACCTGGGCTGATTGGGGGCTTTCTGCAGTGGAGAGTTTTTATTCCCGAGGGGACCGAAGCCTCTCTCAGGAAATCTATAAAGCATATAAAGCGGGTTGTGTATTCGAGTCATTTTCTGAACATTTTAATTTTGGTTATTGGCAAAGACGCTGGGAAGATCTTCCCCTAACTCGCAAGAGGATTTTTGAAGGCAGAGATATCAAAGAAATTTTACCCTGGGACTTTATTCATGCAGGAGTGGCTAAAAACTATTTAATCCAGGAGTACAAAGACGCCTTTAAAGAGGATTTAAAACCTATTTATGACTGCAAATGGGGTGATTGCCACCACTGCGGCATACCGGGGAATTACCAGGATATTAAACTTGCTGAAAATAATTTGGAGGCAACTTCTCTAAAAGAGGATGCTATTTTGCCCGAAACAAATAGCCAAAGTTTGAATACGGACAATAAGGCGGATTTAGCAAAATACGGACGCAAAACAGAATCCAAGGCAAATCCAAATGAGGAGCTCACTTTTAGCTATATGTTGGAATACAGTAAAACCGGTATGGCTAGATTTTTACCCCATCAGGCTGTTGTGAGCCATTTTGAAAAGGCCTTTAGACGCTTGGGAATCGCTTTTGCGTATTCTAAAGGTTTTAACCCCCGGCCCAAAATAGCCAATAGCGGTGCTCTTCCTCTTGGTTTGGAAAGCCATTGTGAGTTGTTGATTTTGGAGTTTCCCAATAAATTAAATGATTTAGAAAATAATTTAACTAAAACTCTTAATCCTATGTTACCAAATGGTTTAGAGATTAGAAAGTTGGTTGAATATAAAAGCAAAAAGTTTCCGCGCATAGAAAAAGTGGAATACAGTTGCCCGGGCACAAAAGAGCAAATCGAAAAGGCTTTGCACAAAATAAATTCCGGCGATTTTCCCAGATTAACCAATGCCCGTGGGGTGGAAGTGGCCTTTGAAGAACATATTGTGGATTTACAAGAAAGGGAAAATACTCTTTTCCTCAGTTTGAGAACCAATCACAGCGGTTCCACGTTAAGCCCCTATTTTATTTTTTCGGGCCTTATGGAAATTGAAGAAACTGAGCTTCGTGCAGCTCGGGTTTGCAAGGAAAGAAACTATATTGAGGAAAAAAATATGGTAACTGCCCATGCTCGATAAGAATCAATTCAATCAAATTTCTCTGGAAGAAAGTATCAAACGCATTGACAGCCTGCTTCAATCCAATCCTCCTAAAGATGAGGAAAAGCTTGGCTTTAGCCTTGGGTTACGCCTGGCTTTGGAAATGGCTTTGGAAATTAAAAATCAAATTCCTCTTGGCCAAAAATCTGGCTTAATTATTTCTGAATGGGTGAAGCTTTACGGCGAAACTATGGCCCAAAATTCTGTGGAGGTGGCCCGGGAGTTTTTAACTAAACCGGATAAAATGCGGGAAGGCCTGGAAAAACGCTTGTTTCCTAACTAATTTGGACGCACAGTCCATGAAAAAGTTATTCGGCACCATTGATATTGGAACTCATTCCGCCATCCTTTCGCTGGTGTCATTAGAAAATAACAAGCTCAATTGTCATCTGGAAAAGTTCTCTGCTCCCAATCTTGGAGAGGGTTTAGCCGAGAGTGGTCGCATCTCAGAATCTGCAATCAAAAGGTTGCATATTTCCATCCGGGAATTTTTAATGGTGTCCGCCCGTATGGGAGCAAAAATATTGAAAATAGGGGGGACTCATCCTTTCAGGATGGCAGAAAATGGGCCCCAAGTTTTGGAAGAAACTGCCAAATACCTGCATGCACCCTTTGAAATTTTAACCACCGAGCGGGAAAGTGCTCTGGTGCGCACAGCCCTTTTACATCAGATGGACGATGCCAATATTTGCATCCTTGATATTGGTGGGGGCAGTTCTGAAATTTCGACACCCAAAAAAAGCGCTTCCATTCCCATTGGAGCGGTTAATCTTTTTGAAAAAAATGGGGCCCATCCCGATCAGGGCAATCGCCAGCAAAGTTTTAAAATGACTAAAAAATTTCCCTTAAAATTTGCCCCCGATAAATTGGCGGTTATTGGTGGAACCGCAACCACACTGGCCATGTTAATGAATGCCGATGCGGAATTCCTCCCCGCAAAAATCGATGGCAAAAAAGTGGAACTGGAAACGGTGAGCCAATGGATTGAAAAACTGGCGGACTTAAAGCCCGAATACCGCCGCCAGGTTCCCGGACTTCCCGACGACCGGGTGGATTACATTATCCCAGGTTTGTGCATTCTCGAAGCCAGCCTCAAGCGTTATAATTTAACGGAATTTACCATTAGCACCTGGGGACTCCGGCAGGGCCTTGCCCTGGAAGAACTCAAAATAGCCGCAGCAATATAAGCCCATTTCACTTCAAAGGATTTTAATCATGTATGCCATTCGCGATGCGTATGCATCGGGTCTTTTTGCCAAAAAACACTGGGTCCCTAATATTGTTTCAGGAATAATAGTAGGCATTGTGGCCTTGCCCTTAGCCATGGCTTTTGCCATAGCATCGGGGGTAAAGCCGGAGCAGGGCATTTACACCGCTATCTTTGCCGGGGTTATTGTATCGCTATTCGGGGGAAGCCGTTTTCAAATTGCAGGTCCCACAGGGGCCTTTGTGGTTTTGCTTTCGGGCATTTCTTCCAAATACGGGGTGGAAGGATTGCAAACGGCGAGCTTTATGGCTGGAGTAATGCTTCTAATTTTCGGCTTGGTCAAGATGGGGAGGATTATCAAATTCATTCCCGCTCCCGTGGTGGTTGGTTTTACTGCGGGAATTGCCGTGATTATTTGGGTGGGGCAGTGGAAATATTTTTTTGGTCTTAATGCAGCCAAAGCCCATACCTTTCACGAAAGTTTTTGGAATTTAATAATGGCCTTCCCGGGGTTACACCTTCCCACTACTCTTCTGGCTTGTTTATCCCTCGCCATCGTTATTTTCACGCCTAAAATTCCAAAGCTGTGTAAAATACCTTCTCCGGTACTGGCTCTGCTTGCTGTCTCCGCTTTGCAATCCATTTTCCAATTTGAAGGGGTTGCTACTATCGGAACTGCATTTGGCGGAATTCCAAGGGGGATGCCGAACTTCCATGTTCCGGATTTTACACCGAGGCGTTTAATCGAACTAATGGGACCGGCTTTTACCATCGCCATGTTGGGAAGCATCGAGTCTCTTTTGTCCGCGGTGGTTGCTGATAATATGACCAAGACACGCCACAATTCTAATCAGGAGTTGGTGGGGCAGGGGCTCGCCAACATACTGATTCCTTTTTTTGGCGGCTTTGCCGCTACTGGAGCCATTGCCCGCACAGCCACCAACATTCGCAATGGAGCCACGGGGCCGCTTTCAGGAGTGGTGCATAGCCTTTGTTTAATATTGATTCTAATTTTTTTGGCGCCTCTGGCCGTGAATATTCCCCTTTGTGTTCTCGCGGCTATCCTGTTCATGGTTGCTTGGAACATGTCTGAGCGTAAGCAATTTATAAAAATGCTAAAAAGAGCCCCTAGGGCCGACGTAGGAATTTTGCTGGTGACTTTTGGACTCACAATTTTTACTGATTTGGTGGTGTCCGTTAACATCGGGGTTATTATCGCCACCTTGCATTTTTTAAATCGCATGGCCTCTAGTGTGGAGCTCCGCCACTTTAAAAACGAAGAACTCAACCGAGAGTACCCTGAATTTATTCATTGCCCCATTCCTCCGGGAGTGCAAATTTTTGCGGCGGAAGGTCCTATTTTTTTTGGAGCCGTGGAAAATTTTGAAAAGGCTATTTCGGAATTGAGAGAATCTCCTTCTCTCATTATCTTTCGTTTGAGATGGGTTCCATTTATGGATATAACCGGCCTGCAAGCGCTGGAAGAATTTATATTGGACTTAAAAAGAAAGAACATCGGATTTGTTTTATCGGGAGCAAATGGAAGGGTTTATCAAAAGTTGAAAAATGCCGGAATTATCAAATTGATTGGTCGGAAAAATTACTTTAGCGAATTTTCCAATGCTTACCTCAAAGTTACAAAACAACTGCAAGCCGTCGAACCCCAGGTATAAATTTTTATCCTATGTTTACATCTTCCCATGAGAATTAATCAGTACCTGGCACGTTGTGGAGTGGGGTCCCGGCGCTCTGTAGAGGCGGATATCCTGGAAGGCCTGGTACAAGTAAACGGTGAAATAATAACATCCCTTGGATACAAAGTAGGTCCGGGGGATAAAGTGGTATTTAAGGGCAAAGTTTTAAAGCTCCCTCAGGAAAGCACAGTAGTTGCTTTTCACAAGCCTCCAAAATGTTTGTGTTCCAATTTTGATCCGCAGGGCCGCACTACTATTTACCATTACTTGCCCCCCGAATGGAGAAATTTGCACTATGTAGGCAGGTTGGACTATGCCAGCCGCGGGATTTTACTTTTGACAGACGATGGCAACTTGTCGCGAGATCTTACTTTGCCAAAAAACCAGGTGGAGCGGCTGTATGAGGCAAAATTAAGTCGTTCTTTAAAGCCACATGAAATTGGGCAAATCAAAAATGGGGTGGAAATTTTTCCGGGATTTTTGGCTAAACCCAAATACCTGCGCCACAAGGACAATTACCTGCAAATATGTCTTACGGAAGGCAAAAATAGAGAAATTAGAAGAATTTTAGAATTTTTTGATGTTGAAGTTATGGATTTACTCCGTTTGGAATACGCAGGAGTGCAAGTTCATGGCATAGCCGAAGGAAAAATACGAAAATTAAAGGAGTTGGAAATAAATGAAATGAAATCGAAAATAAATCCGATATCTAAATAAATCGGATGAGGTTTTTGTGTTTTTTAAGAGTCGGCTCTATACATATTTAATTTTTAGCCAGTTGCTTCTGGCTTTTGCTGCAGCCAAACCGCGAATACCCGGGTTATTACAAATCCCTAATGGAGATATTCTGCCTCACGGGCAATTTCACATTTCCAGCCGCACCAATGTATTTAATGTTATGGGAGCGGATTCCAGCAGCAGCTACAAATTTCCCATAGCCGGATCTGCCTTAATTGGTCTGGGGGACCGAGCCCAGGTGGGTGTGGAATACGGCAATCAGGTAAGCCTTTCTTTCAAGACCTATTTGTACGAGGCTTCCGCTGACGATTTTATTCCCGATGTTGTAGTGGGTGCCCGTTCTATTTACGGCACTCAAGAGGGTTGGCTACGTGGTATTGAAGACAAGGACAGCTCCCGCAGCCTTAGAAACGAAGCCTATGTTGCCATAAGCGCCAATCTTGGAAAGTCCACCCGTATACATGGAGGAGCCAGCGCCATGTCCGCAGGGCCCAGTAATTTTCCCGAAGGTTTTTTCGGGGCCGAACAATTCTTAGGGGGCGGAGTTTATTTAAGCTATGATTTTTTCCAGCGTTTCGAAGCCTTGCACCACAGTTTAAGCCTTGTATACAAGTTTGAAGAATTCTTTAGTTTTTCCCTGGGCTTCAACGAATTTCAATCCTGGATATATCAGGATAAGAAATGGGGCTTCTATACTCAAGGCCCCGAAAATACAGTTAATGGCTATCAGGCTCCCGGTATCAGTGTGGCCATAAGTCTTGGCGGATGGGCCATTAGAGGGCATCGCAAAACCGATAAGGAAAAAATTTCGGAACTTCAAAAGGAGCAGGTGGATTTAAAAGACGATGTACTCAGCATGCAAAAAGAGGTGGAAAAACTAAAGGGGCAACTGGTAGCTCTGGGGGCGAAAAACTCCAACTCCTTTAAGTTAGAAAACGATCAAATTGTGGATTATCTGGATATTATCAAAAGGAAAATCAATTCTGATGTACCCTACGATCCCACTGAAATTGAAATGTTGCGCAATAAAATTTTAAAATTGGGCGGTAGTTCAAAAAATATTTTAAAGAAAATTGTAACCAATCCCACTTCCGATGCAGAACATCGAGCCCAAATCTGTATTATTATGGCCATGAGTAACGATGGCGATTTTACCGAACCCCTTTTAAAGGCCACAGCGGATCCCGAACCCAGAGTAAGGCGGGAAGCTATTATTTCTCTGGGAAAAATGAAACTCCATGTGGCCCTTGAGTTTGCGGAAACTCTTCTGGAAGACCCCGATGAAACGGTGGCTATGGCGGCTAAAGCGGCTATTAAAATGATAAGGTCTTCTAATGGAGAGGTGATGAAGGAAAAAGGCCCTCCCGAAGTTCCATAGAAAAATCCCAAGAGCGAGTGCGTCGTCGCCGCAGATTCTCCCAAATTTTTACTAATTTAGCCTCGGCCATTTAAAAACTGTTGGCCATTTTTTTATGAAGTTATCTCTATTTGATTTTGAAGTTCCCGAGGAGCTAGTGGCATTAGAGCCGCTTCCCCGTGGAGATTCCCGTATGTTAGTGGCCAAAAAATTAAAAAGTCTGGCTATGCCCGAAACCTTGGAAAGTCAAAGCCTGGCAGACGATTTAAATGCAGCTTCACTGGACAACGGGGCCTCCCAAAATTTTTTGCACCAGCACAGCCGCCAATTTCATGAACACTTAAATCCAGGCGATGTATTGGTATTAAATAATACCCGGGTCATTCCGGCCAGGCTACGAGGCCGTTCTGAAAATGGGGCGGAGGTGGAAATTCTTTTAGTCAGAAGAGATTATTCCACTAGCGAATATGCCTGGAGCGCCATGGTAAAACCGGGACCTAAATTTAAGCCAGGTCGCAGGTTTTATTTTGGAGAAGAATTGGAAGCCGAGGTTTTATCCATTACAGAAGGGGGCCACCGGGTTCTTAAATTTAATCTGGATACAGATAAAAAACTTTTAGATGCCCTTAACAAGTATGGCGAAGTTCCGTTACCACCCTATATAAATCGCAAACTCAAACCGGAAGATTTGGAAAATTACCAAAGTGTTTTCGCCCAACATGAGGGAAGTGTGGCTGCTCCCACCGCCAGTTTACATTTAAGTCACGAGCAGCTGGATGTTATTAAAAAGAAAGCGGTGCGTATTTGTTATGTTACGCTCCATGTGGGTCCGGGAACATTTATGCCAATTCAAAGCGAAGAAATTGAAAACCACCCCATGCATGAAGAATGGTTCGAATTTAGGCAGGATTGTGCGGATGCGATTTCGGAGGCCAAGGCGAAGGGTGGTAAAATTTGGGCCGTGGGAACCACCGTAGCCAGGGTTTTGGAAACGGTTGCCGAAGAGGATGTCTTGGCAGAAAAAACCGCTTTTACCCGAAAATACATTTACCCTGGTTACCAATGGAAGCTGGTGGATGGGCTCCTCACCAATTTTCATTGGCCCAAATCCAGCCTTTTTGTGCTAGTGAGTAGTCTTTTGGGGGTTAATGGAGCACAAAAAGCCTATTTGGAGGCGATAAATCAACGATATCGCTTCTTTAGTTATGGGGATTCCATGTTGATTTATTAAATTGAGCAATCCTATGAGTAATAGCAATGCAAGTTTAAATTATGTGGCCACTTTGGAAAAAGTCCGCCAAAGTGTGCAGCCGATATTGGACAGAAGTTCAGAAATTATGTTACAGGTGGGTAGGGAGGCTCCAGGAACCCTGTCTCAATACATGACAGAAATTGTATCCCGTAAGGGAAAGCGAATGCGGGCAAGCTTTGTGGGGCTTATTAGTTATTCCGGAACTCAAGAACCGCTGGAAAGAGCAGCTCTTAGTGCTTCGGCCATTGAAATGCTTCATTTAGCCACCCTAATACACGATGATATTATTGATGATAGCGATATCCGCAGAAATGAGTCCAGCGCCCATAAAAAGTGGGGTACACGGGTTGCGGTTTTGGTGGGCGACTATGCTTTATCCAAAGCTTTGGAACTTATTATCGATGATGAAGACAGACGGATTCCCAGTTCCATAAGCAGGGCGGCCTCCAGGTTGGTGGCAGGAGAAGTCTTGGAAATCGATTATTCGGGTAAATTCAATCTGACATTAAATCAATATCTTGAGGTGATTTACGGCAAAACCGCTTCTCTTTGGGAAAGCTGTGGAGAATGTGGCGCGGTGCTGGCAGGTTATGACCCAGAAATGGTGCATGGTTGGGCTTCTGTGGGAAAAGAGTTGGGTCTTGCGTTCCAGATAGTGGACGATTTGTTGGACTTTGGCATTGGCGCACAAAATTTGGGAAAAGGCACCAAAAACGATTTGCATAATGGTTTAACCACTTTACCACTCATTTATTTTTTCCAGGAAGCAGCGGAGTCAAAAATTTCACAAATGCAGGAATATTTGTCCTCGCCTTTAATGGACACTGAAATCCCCAAAATTGTGGAATTGCTGCAAGAAGAAGGTTGTTTTCAAATGGCCAAGGATTTTGCCCAGCAAAAAATCAATCAATCCATTTCGTTTATGAGCAATTTGCCCAAATCCGAGAATACGGAAAACCTCATTGAGCTTTGCGAATTAATGGGTTCACGTTCTGCGTAGAGCAGAGTTTTAATAAAAAATAAGCTACAATATTTGCAAAAAAATATATTGCAACACTTTTTTTCAGTTTTTTGTTATTATTAACTCATAATTCAAAGCCATAGGTCAATTTATATTGCTTTTTAAAAAGCCATATCCATATTTAGCTGTTTTTGTTTTTTCATTAAGTTTTTTTTCAAATATTAATTCTGAGGAAAACGAACCTGTTTTTAAAATGGGTTCTGTGGTGGAAAACAACAGCCCAACCCTGGAGCTGGTGACCAGCATATTTGATTTAGCTTTCCAAAGGGCCGGAGCTAAATTTGAGTTTGTGGGCTGCACTCCTGTTAACTGTACCAAATATTTGAAAAATGGTTTAATTGATTCTGAGATGTCCCGTATTAAGGAATATAAAGAATTGTATCCAGAATTAATCAGAGTTGAGGAACCTCTTGCCGGCATTCCCATTGGGGCCTATTCATTTGGGGATTTAAATCCGGTTAACAGCCGACAGGATGTCAAAGACTTTAAGGGAAATGTTTATTACCAGTCGGGAGTGGTTTATTCTCAATATCATTTTAAGGATAATAAATTACAGCCTTATAATAATCTTGTACATGGAATTTCTTTATTAAAAGCAGACTCCAATTCCATTTTGATTTCTCCAAAAATTGGAATTATGGTTATGAGAAATCAGCACCCCAATGTAACCCATGGCCTGAAAGAGTTAGGCGTTATCGAGATGCTGGAAACCTATAGTTATTTTTCTCCTAAGCACAAAGAATTTGTTCCCAAATTTGAAAAAGCCCTTAAAAGTCTGAAGGAAGACGGAACCTTGGAAAATTTAATGGCGGCCTTCAGGAAAAAAATGGCAAATACTATTCGCCCCTAGATGGCCGTAATCCTTTAATTTTTACCAGCTCATGGCTGGTAATTATATTTAATCCATGCCCCTATTGGCTTCTAATTATGCAGCCCCAGCTTTGCTGTCTAATGGGGATTTAAATACGCTTTATGCGGCTTTGTTACGAAAGAAAGCAGCCACTAATTATCATAGAGAAAAACTCGCAACCGCAGATAGCGATTTCTTATACTGTGATTGGCTGGAAACCGGCAATTCTAAACTAGCTATCCTATCCCACGGCCTGGAGGGACACAGTGACAGAAGATACATCAAAGGCATGGCAAAGGCCTTGAATAAAGCTGGCTGGGATATAGCCGCCTGGAATTTCAGGTTCTGCGCGGGCGGACCAAATTTAAAGTTGCGTATGACCCATAATGGGGCTACAGATGATTTACAATGTGTTATAGATAGCGCACTTTCTAAAAAGCGCTATAAAGAAATCGCTTTGGTGGGTTTTTCCATGGGGGCCAATATTTCTCTCTTACACCTGGGTAGAAATGCTCAAGCCATTCCCCCAGAAATTACAAAAGGGGTATTTATCTCTGTTCCCTGCCATTTAAAAAGTTGTTCTTTGGAATTGGCCAGACCCAGAAATTTTCTGTATATGAAAAAATTTTTGAGAACTATGATACCAAAAATAAAAGTGATGGATAATTTACATGGGGGCGTGCTTAACATATCTAACCTTGATAAAATCAAAACTTTTGTGGAGTTCGATAACATCTACACAGGCCCCATGCACGGCTTTGCAGACGCTTTTGATTATTACAACCAATGTAGCAGTATTTATGAACTTTCGAAAATAAAAGTCCCCAGCTTAATCCTTAGCGCCAAAGACGATCCCTTTTTAACTCCCGAGTGTTTTCCCACTGAGGCCGCTCAGCAAAACAATAATTTATTTTTTGAACTTAGCGAAAAGGGCGGCCATGTGGGTTTTGTGCAATTTAACAAAAACCAGCAATACTACTCCGAACAGCGGGCTGTGGAGTTCTTAAATTCTGCCGGTTAATTACGAGGCCTAGTTTAGGGAGGCCTCTAGCACGTTGAGCATAAAATTCTTTTCCATAATATCTTCGGATTCGCTTTTAATAAAGCCGAATTTATTAAAGACTTTGTTCATGGCATAATTGTCTGCCCGGGCTATGGCGGTAATTCTCTGGATGTTTCGCTCCTTCGCTACCACCAATAGGTTTTTTAAGAGAAAGCTGGCTATACCCCTTCTTCTGTGCGTTTCCCGCACAATCACAGCCACTTCTGCTTCGTTTTTATCTTCCTCCAGGTAATAGCGCCCCACGCCGTGGATTATTTCCCTGGGGCCCTGTCGCTCGATGACACAAAGAGCTAAATCTTTATTTTGATCCACGTTAACCAGTTTGTATGCGCTCTCCCGCGTCATTTGCTTTTTAATGGACCGGTAGCGTTGAAAAACGGTTTCTTCATTGTGGCTATAGAAAAATTCCTGAAGTTTGCGCTCATCGGAGGGACGGAGGGCTCTTAGCAAAAAGCTGTGATCTCCATGTTCATATTTAATAACATCAACCTGGCCCAGTTCCTTGATGTGGGAAACTTTACTTTCATGGTAGGAGGGCACCCAGAAAGTTTTTCTAACCTGGTGAAGCAATTCGTCTCTGAATTTTGGGTGGGCCACCTGGATAAGCTCCAAGGCTCTTTCTCTAATACTTCTGCCTCTTAATGTGGCGATACCATATTCGGTAACTACATAATGTATATCGCCTCTGGAAGTCACTACGCCAGATCCCTCCGTAATATGTGGCACAATTTTGGAAATGCTGTCATTTTTGGTGGTAGAAGGAAGGGCGATAATAGGAATGCCATTGGGACATTGTGCAGCACCCCGGATAAAATCTACCTGGCCACCAATTCCACTGTAGAATTTATAGCCCACCGAATCTGAAACCACTTGTCCGGTGAGATCTACTTCTATGGCGCTGTTTATGGCCACCATTTTGTGATTTTGGGCAATCACCAGGGGTGAGTTAACATATTCACTTGGGTGAAACTGGATATGGGGGTTATTGTGCACAAAATCATATAACTTACGGGAACCAATACAAAAGGAGGTAATGGTTTTATTTTGGTTAATGGCTTTTTGAGAGTTATTTATAACCCCTTTTTCATACAACTCAAGCACGCCATCGCTGAACATTTCTGTATGAATGCCCAGGTTTTTATGGTTGTGCAGGTTAGATAAAACGGCATCGGGAATTTTGCCAATACCCATTTGAAGGGTGGCACCATCTTCAATCAGTAGGGAAACATATTTTCCGATTTTTAGGGTAACCGGGTCCAATTCTGGGCGAGCCAATTCCGGAAGGGGAGAGTCTATCTCCATATAATCGTCTATTTCGTTTATGTGTATAAAACCCTGACCCATAGTGCGTGGCATTTGGGGGTTTACCTGGGCAATAACATATTTTGCGGAGCGCACCGCAGAGGAAACCACATCTACAGAAACACCCATAGAACAATAGCCATGGCTGTCTGGAGGGCTCACACAAATAATGGCCACATCCAAGGGAAGAGTGTAATCCAAAAACAAACCGGGGATTTCCGATAAAAAGCAGGGGGTGTAATCGGATAAACCTTTGGATACCATATCCCGGCTTTGGGGACCCAGAAAAAAAGCATTTACCCGAAAGCGATTGCAAGTGGCCTCGGATATCCATGGTGAATCGCCCAAAGTTAATATGTGCACAAACTCCAGGTCGCTGAATTCGTCCGAATGACTTAGCATATCGTGCATTAGCGGATTGGGACAGGCTGCTCCTGACCCTACAAATATTCTGGAACCATCCTTAATCCATTTTTTCCAAGGAATAGCCTTGCCCTTAACAGCCATATCCATTGTGCCCTCTCCTGATGTTAGCGAATTTATTTTCAATTCCCATTGGAATTATATGTTATTATCCCGTATAAACTAATACTATATATTTACCTAGATTCTTTTAAAAAGCAAGGCTAATTTCGATAAATATTGCTTGTAAAAATGGCAAAACTCACAAGCTAAATGTTAGTGTTTAATAATAATAAACTTCTATATTAAATATGCAATTCAATTGAAACAGGAGTTGCAGGCTTTCTATAGCCAAAGGTTTAGAAATTAAACTTTAATTTTTATCCTGATTTTTCTTGCGCACTGTTTTGTAGTAATTATGCTTACTTTCGTGAGTGCTAAAGAAATGCTCCCTGGAACCGTCGTCTTTGGCTACAAAAAACATATTTGGAGTATCATTTGGATTCGCGGCTGCGCGAATAGCCATTTCACCGGGATTGCTAATGGGTCCTGGCGGTAGCCCCACAAATTTCCGGGTGTTGTAGGGAGAATTATTATTTAACTCACTACGGTATAAAGGGCCGCTGAGTTTTTTGATAGCAAAGCGAACTGTTGGATCCGCTCCCAAAGTCCAGCCTTGTTTTAACCGGTTGGTAAATACCCCGGCAATTTCTTTTTGCTCTGAAACAACCGCAGCCTCTTCTTCCACAATGGAGGCCATGGTAATCAGACCATGAAGCCCGTGTTTTTTGTAAATATAGGAGTTGCTAAAATCAATATTGGATATGGTCGCCTTAAATTGCCCCACTGCAATTTTTAAAAATTCCTCGGGGCTAAGTTTAAAGGGTAAATGGTAGGTAGAGGGAAATATATATCCTTCCAAGGACTTAGATTGTAATCCCAGTTTCTTGGCAAAGTTGGCATCATGCACCAAGTTATCAAACTCTAAACTATCCCAGGCATAAAAGGAATTGAGAATATCATAAATTTCCCATGAAACCCGGCCTTCTGGAATTGTTACTGTGCGGGTTGCGGTTTTACCTGAGGAAAATAAATCAATTAAAGAATGGTAGCTATAGCTTGAAGGAATTTCGTAGATGCCTTTTTTAAATTTTTTATCGGAGCCGGTATACTGTAAATATCTTTTAAAAATTCTGGGGTGATGTATAAGCTTTTCGTTTTCAAGATGTTTGATAATGGCTGAGGCGGATTCGTTAGAAGAGATTTCAAATAATATGGGCTCCTCAATATTTCGGGAATATTGCTTGTGCACAATGGATTGAATTTTCCAGGCGGCCAGGGCTATTCCAATTAACCCAACTACGACGAACAACCCCAGGGTTTTTAAAATTGCGGTTCCTTTATTTGGCTTGCTGATTATCATATTTAAAAATGTATTAATTTTTGTATGCAGTGATTTTAAAAAATTTTGAGTTTTTCAATTTCCTTTTGAACCAGATCTAATTCCAGTTGGTTCAGGCAATTTCTATGGGAGCAAGCCGGCATATGGCTTAAATAATAACATGGTCGGCATTCTAAATCTATAAAAACAGAATTCGAGTAAAATGCAGTCCATTTTTTTGGGTTGGTTGGGCCAAAAATAGTAATGGATGGAATTCCACAGGCTCCTGCCAGGTGAATGGGCCCGGTGTCATTTCCAATGAGCAATTGACAGCTTTGAATAGCTTCAATAAGCTGCTGGTAGTTTAAATTTCCCACCTGGTTATCCACAGGACCATTCGTGGCTCCTGCAATTTTATCGCCCTCTTTTTTTTCGAAACTCGCCCCCAATAACAAGACTTCGCAGTTTTTACTCAGCAAATAATCACACAGTTTAATAAATTTTTCTGGAGGCCATTTTTTTTGGGGCCAGTTGAACGAACTTCCAAAAACTATTCCAACTTTTATCGGCAAATCTGTGCCAATTGTTTTTTTATGTGGGTAAATGATGTTTGGGGATGGTAAATCCTCTTTATTTAAATCCATAAGCATTAACATATCCACCCACTCCAGAGAATTTTTATCGCGGTATGTTAATATATTATGGGGCTTTTTTTGCACATTGTCCAGGCTGAAACCTCTGGAGTGGGGTATTTTTAATAAACTTTTTATCCATAGAGGAAAATAACGGTATAACTCCATGTCAATTAAATCATCATATTGGTTCGATTTTAATTGGGATAGGTTTATATATAGGCTTCGCCAAAATCCAGGTTTAAGCAATTCCCAGAAAAGATTTTTACCGCTTATGGGGAAAACATACACTTTATTAATAAAAGGCACGGAACTGTAAACTTCTGATATCCTTTTGCTGCAAAGCAGGTGTATTTTTTTTTTGGGATATTTTTCATGGTAGGCTTTTAAAATATGCAAACTTATTACGGCATCTCCCATACAACATAGTTTGACAACAAGAATATTATCAGATTGAGGCTGGGAAATGGATTTGGCGGAAAACAGCCTGTGAAAAAAAAAGCTCAAATGCTTTTCAAACTGTGAAATTAAAAACTTCAATTTTTGCCTTTATAAATTTTTCCAGCAGGCTTCAAATTCTTCAGATGCCTTATTGGGTCCATATTTTCCGATAATATAATCACTTGCCGTTTTGCGGGTACTTTCTAAAGGATAATCTTCCAACAGCTGTTTTATTTTATTGCTAATGCCTTGGGGATCTAATTGTTCGAATAGATGGCAGATTGGAATTTCATTTTTGAAATGAGAATAGTTCCCTGTATTAGAACAAATAGCGGGAATACCTGACGCCATACATTCCAAGGCTGCTTTGCCGAATTGTTCCGCCTGCTGGTCAGTTTCCATGGTTGGGAATAGAGCGAGTCCAGCGGTTAACTTTAAATTCTCCATTGCCTTTTCATTAAGGACCCCGGTAAATTTTATCCGATCTTGCACTTTTAATTCTTTGGCCAGGGATTCCAATTTTTCTTTTTCCGGTCCATCTCCAACAATGGTTAAATGAAAGGAGTGTAAAAAGGGTAGGGATTTGATTAGTAAATCCACAGCTTTTAATTTTATTAATCTTCCAATATAAATTCCGGAACTTTTGCTTTGGATATCTTTTACATATTGGGTATGATAAATCCACAAAGGAACAATATATACATTTTTTTGAAAACCCGAATTAACCAATCTGTTTTTAGACTCCTGCGATATGACTATGGCTGCGGAGGCTTTTTTATAAACATAGTTTTGAATGAGTTTAAATAAAACAGGCAACTTTTTTGGTTTGTTCTCCGCAGAAAAAAATACAACAGGGCATTTTTTATAGGTTGAGAGTATTTGAAAAGTGGAAAGGCACCAGGGCTCTTCCCAGCAATAAATAATATGAGGCCTTAATCTTTTAATTAGGGTTTTAAGGTTTTTCCAAATAAAGAAGCTGTTTTTTCCTGCAAACAAGCAGTCGAGAGAATATATATGAGAATTTGATCCAGGTTTCAAATTAGCTATGTATTTTCTCTTTAATCCGGAAGACTCCCAAATTTTAGGAACTGCCAAATGATAGTCAAATTCTGCGCTGCTTTTAAAAGGAAGCCTGTTTTGTTCTGCAGCGAGGGAATGTCCGATAACCAGTATTTTTTTAGGCATGAACATTTCCTATTATTTTACGGTCCAGTTTCTGCTGCTCCCTGGATTCTACCAATAGTCGCGCTTTTTTATGGGGCAAAATATGCATGTAATAAATAAAATTAAGGGCCCCTATGGAGAGCCAAAATACCACATCTGCCGGATGGGCATTGAGGTGGTTCCCAGTTAAATTTAGGATACAAATGGTTATAAATAAGGAAAAACACAAGGATGACATTTTATGTATCTGAGGGGTAGGGGCCAATTTGATACAGCTAACTCCCCGAATTACTGTCCATATTATTAGTATCAAAAAAATGGCAATACCCAAAAATCCTGTTTCTCCTAAAATTTGAAAATATAGGCTGTGGGCATATCCCACAGCACCCAGTCCCTGTCCTAGGGGATACTTATAATATGCGTCAAAAAGAATGAGCGTCCAGGTGTCTATTCTTTTTTGCATGCTGTATTCTTCTAGGGGATTAATTAAGGCGGAGGTTCTGTTTTTTATCATTACATCAGAAATAGATTGATTGTCGGCATTCAGGTTTTGCTGGGCCTGCATATTATCTGCATCAGAACCTATATTGCTAAAATTTAAAACCGCGTAAAACATTAATGGCATTAAAATAAAATTAGCGATGGTGAAGGCCTTTTTAAATCGAACCAGGCAAAAAATAAATAACCATAAACTAAACATGGATGCGGCCCAATTTGTTCGAACGGTGGCGAACAGGAGCGGAGGAATGCTTACACACATACAAAAGAACCCTATTATTTTAATGTTGGCTCCTTTTTGAAATAAATAGTAAAAGCCAATTAAAAATAATATGGACATGGCATCTGATAGGGCCGCAGGAGAAACCAAGGTTGAAAAGGTTCGGATTTTTCCGTCTATAAACATTGTTGTGAAAGTTATGGTATCCAACCATAACCGTTCAAAATAGAAATAACCAAAAAGCAATTGCTTAATTGAATAAAATGCCACAAACACCAAAGTACCAGCTAAAATATGGATAATTCTTTCAATGGTATTTACATGATTCACTAATCCAATAATGGCAAAATAAAACAAAATATATATGCCATAATATTTAAAGGAATAGGCTCCATCCAGCAGTTTTGCATTTTGCAGAAGGAATATTTTTAAAAAAAGTAGAACGAAAAACCCTGCTACCACAATGGAAAATCGATTTTCGTTTTTCTGTTTATTCTTTACCCAGATCATTACAACGGCGGCTACCATTGAAATTAAAGCCCCATCTGCTATTAACATTAAAAAATCTAAATTTGGCCGGCCTTCAATCAAATAATAAAGGCGTCTAATAACAGGAATAAAACATTGGATAACAATCAAATAATATAGAGCTATTTTCGGATAGATTAAGCTGGGGACCATAATAAATACTGAAATCAGCACGGCTATTTCGGCGCGGGAAGGGGTAGTCCATAGCCAGAAATTAAAAAGGATGGCAAAAAATGGTATTAGAAAAATGAGCCCATATTTTTTAGTTAAACTTGCCATAAACAGATTCAAAATTAATCCCGGTAAATATCCAAATAAGATTTTGCAACAGTTTCAGGAAAATATTTTTGAGAGGAGAAAATAGCTTTTTCTCTAACTTCCTTTCTTTTTTCTTCATCATTAATTAGAAAAAGCAGCAAATTTGAAAAGTCGTTGGGCTCTGCTAAATATCCATTTGTTCCCGATTCAATAATATCAAGAGCACCAGCATTTTTAGTGCTAATTACAATACATCCCTGCGACATCGCTTCAATGACACCAACCCCAAATCCTTCGTAGCTTGCCAGGTTTAAAAAGAACCAGTTTTTTTCATATGCGTCAAGCAACTTTTCTTCCTCTAAGTCCTCCATAAAAACAGGAGAGTATTGAGAGTCGAAATGTTTTTCCCAATATTGTTGGTGAAGTTTTTTGTTCTTACACACTATGGTAAATTTGATGTCAATGCCTAGGGAACATAAATTGGAATAAATTTCCATACCCATTTCAGCTTTTTTTCGTCCACCGATGGAACCAACAAGTAACAGGCTTGGTTTTTTGGATTTTTCCCTATTTCTTTGCAAGGTATAAGCTTTTCCAAGCATACATGGAATTATTTTTGATATGGAATCTAAGCAATCTTGAGTATCCCTGGATATACCGACGGATTTCCCCATTTTTGAGAGTTGTTTATTTTCCTTCTTTTCAAAATAATGAGAAATATATTGGGCAGCTCTTCCTTTAATATTTCGGGAATATTGCATCTCCCTCAGTGCAGAACCATAAAAACTTCGAACCCAGTTTTTGCCGTATTGCAGAAAGCCACCGTCTCCATGTATATGAATTATTTCAAAATTTGAAGACAATAAATCAATATTTTTCTTCACTAGAATTGGAGTGATAATTCTCTTTGCCAATTTAAAAACCAAGGGAAAATACATTAACCATTTTGGAAGCGTAATCGTTTGAATTTTATATTGTGGATTGATAGATTGGGTGGAAAATGTCATCACGGTCACTTGATTTCCTAATTCACACAGGCTGTCTGCCAAAAAGTGCACCTGCAGCGCCACTCCAGTATAGCTGTCTGGCGGCAAGTTTCTATGGTACATTAAAATATTCATACTATAAGCTGGAAAAAAAATTAAAACTGTCCTTTGCTATTTTTTCCCAGCTATAATTTTCTCTAACATTATTATACTGCATGGTTTGAATTTCCCTATGTCTTTCTAAAGGCAAGGACCCAAGAAATTTTTTCAAATTATCAGGGCTTTCAGGATTAAAAATAGCTTCTTCACTGTTAACGATTGTGGGGATATATCCCGAGTTGCTGCCAATGGCCAGGCATCCACACAAAATTCCTTCCAGAAGAACCCTGCCAATTTGTTCCTTCCACCTTTCATTTCCTATTGAGGGTAAAACGATGTAATCGGATAATTGGTAAATTTCTAATAATTTTTCCTGGGGCAGCTGACCCAGGTATTTAATATTTGAACCTTGTTTTATTGTTTTTTCTAAAGGGCCAGAACCCGCCAATATCAGGGTCAAGTTCTCAAAAAAAGTGATGTTTTCGATTAAATACTGAATGCCTTTTGCCGGATGAAGACTTCCGGCATAGACTATGGCAGTAGTGTTTTCAGCTATCTTGTATTTGTTCCTGAGACTGATTTTGTCTCCGGCTCTAAAAAAATCGGGGGATACACCCAGAGGTTGAATGCTTTGTGGCTGAAAAATTCCATGTTTATTTATAACGTCTTTTATTTCTTCACTGGCGCACAAAATTCCCTGTAAGATTTTCCCATTTAGTTTTAAACTTAATTTATGGTACCAGCGGTAGTAATTTGGTTTTTCCAGATTTTGCAGGCTGTACGCCACTTTTTTTGTTTTTGGTGACAGTAAAGAACAATATGCCAGATGAATGGCACTATTCACTCTGTCGATATCATTAATAAAAAAAAGGAATTCGTATTTTTTTTTGAGCAACAAAAGAAAATATCTGGGAACCAAAAAATGGCTGCTTAAATAGGGCCAAAATAAGGAAATAATTAATTTAAAATCCAAATTTTGGTCTTTTGTAATAAATGTTGTGGAACCATGCACCCATTTTTTGGGAGCTAGGCAATCAATTTGGTAATACTTAGCTAATTCGTGAAGCCAATATTGGTAAGAAGGAACGGAAGCCCCAGTCCAAACAGCTAATAATTTAGGTTTATTATTCATCTAAAATTTCTTTTAAATTTTCCTAAGTAAATGATAACCAGTTGTTCCCAACCATACATAACCATTCCGTTAACAAAACTCGTTATAATTCCAAACCCAATTTGGGTCCATTTTGTAGCAGGGAGTTTGTTGTTTTTAAAGTAAATTAGGGATTCTTTTAAATACATTTTAAGTTGTCCTGGCATGTACATTAGACACCAGTGATTCAGGGTCTCGTTAAAGCTTTTGAAATGGCGTACTTTAGAATAAGCCAATTTATGTTTTGTAAATAAATTGTATTCCGCATTTACTACCTCTTTCCAATATGGAACCGCCCTTGCAATTTCGGAAATAAATCTTTTTTTGATTCTGGGGTGGTGAACACATAAGTCAGAGCAAAAAGGGATTTGCTCAATTGCATTTATACGGAGACCAAGGTCAACATCTTCTCTGTAATTTTTAAATGTTACATCGAAGCCACCAAGTTTTAAGACTCGTGGCACATTATAGACCATATTGGCTGTAACATAAGTACCTCCCTTAAGATTGTCTACATAATGGGTAAACTTTTGGGAAGGGTGGAATGAGTCCGTGGTAACTTTTCCCTCTACAGCAATTTTACTTATATACAAAGATGGAAGTTTTATTAATGTTGTTATATAAGTTTCGTCAAAAATACAATCACTGTCTGTAAATGCTAACCATTTTGTTCCGCAAATTTTTAATGCCTCGTTACGTGCATTGGCCCGACCGGAGGGAGGAATATGTTTCACCACAAGCAAAGGAAGAATTTCTTTTTTTGATTCTAATAGCTGATACGTGCCATCTGTACTACCGTCATTAATCACAATAAGCGGAATATTTAGATTGGTATTTGATATGCAGCTCAGAAAATTATTTAAAAAAGCACTCAGATACTTTTCCTGGTCTTTTGTAATAAGTCCGAGACTTATCTCAGATTTGGATAAATTATTTTGCACCGCGACCAAAGAATATTACTGGAAAGGTTTTTAGAATTATTGAAATGTCCATTAAAAAAGAACAATTTTGAGCATAATAAACATCAAGATTTGCCATCTGAGAAAATTTGGTATTGGACCTTCCTTTTACCTGCCACAAACCAGACATACCTTGAGGAACTGTCATTCTAATTTTTTGATAGTCGTCATAGCGTTCTACTTCGCCAATCAAAGGGGGCCTGGGGCCAACGAGAGACATTTTGCCCAATAATACCAGCCAAAATTGAGGTATTTCATCTAAGCTGGTACGACGAAGCCACTTACCAACCTTTGTAATCCTAGGGTCTTTAGACATCTTAAAAGTAACTCCGCCCGTTTCATTAAATTGATCCAATTCACCTTGCTTTACATGGGCATCAACAATCATGGTTCTAAATTTTATGAACTTAAAGGTTCTTCCATATTGACCAACCCTGGTTTGGAAAAAGAAAATAGGCCCTTTGGACTCAAGTTTGATAAAAAAAGCAATAATGGGCATTAATAAAAATAAAATAAGAGTCCCCAGCAAGCCTCCTGCTAAATCCATAAGACGTTTGGAAAATTTATAATAAGGTTTACTTCTCATTGTCCTTTATGGCCGGGAAATATTCTTTTTGCATCTCTATGTCATAAAAATTGTTAAAGGTTGTTTTTTCCTCTTTTAAATTTTGAATGTTTATATCATAACTTTTTACTGCTTCTAAAATTTTAAGGCGTAGCTCTTGGTGATTTTCAGGCGAAAATAATTGGGAACTTATATTTTTTCCCAATAATTCAGGGATACCGCCAGTATTTGTGGCAATACAATAACATCCACAATCTCTGGCTTCCAAAAGTACGTAGGGATAATTTTCAGAAAGAGAAGGTAAAATAAACAAATAGGACTCTTCCAGTTGGGAAATAATTTTTTCCGATTGCAATTGTCCCCAAAAGACGATACTGTGGTTTCCTAATTTATGCCTGATAGGTTTTTCTAAAATATCGAAAGATTCAGGGAAGTCATGGCCAAAATATTTTTGCAAATGCCTGTGTAGTTGGAGATCTAAATTATCTCGGGACGGGTGCTTGCTCCCAATAATGTTTACCGAATATGAACCTCCTACAATATCTTCCAAAGCTTTCAAAAGAACGTGCAGGCCTTTTCGGAATTCCAATCGGCCTATGTAAACAATGCTGTTTTTGGATTTAGTATTCCAATTAACGCTCTTGGTTTGGGATATGTATGGGTTAGCCAGAACTCGCACTTCTTCTTTGATATTCAAAATACTTTTTGCATAATAAGTTTTTGAGTAACGAGATGGTGAAAATACAAAGTCCGCATTTTTGCAACCGGCTTTTTGAAAATGTTTAATTTTAAATTTTTCAAAAAAATTGCCCCCTATATTCAGTAAGGAACTGGAATGAATTCGGCAAATAAACTTTTCCGAATTATTTTTTTTAAATAAATAGGCTCCTTCTCCCATAGTTTCGGGATATTCTAAAATTTTAAAAGACAATTTATCAGCCAGACTTCCATAATATTTTGCCACGCTTAAGGCCCAACATCTTGCTAATAAAAATTGCGGAAAAAATTTGCGATAAAAATACCTGTACCAATAAAAGTACTTGGATTGGGGTAGGGGGTGTTTTGCCAGGGGGATAAAATGCAAATAAAGTTTATTGCCCAGTAATTGTTGATTAAGACTTTCACCACAGCTAGGGTTAAAAGTGATAATATGCGTCTCAATGCCTTTGTAGGTTAAAATTTGAGACAAGAAACCGATGTATGTTCCAATTCCACCTGCGTGGTGACCCCAAGGGGACTCTTTGGAAATAATGCAGTATTTCATCCGTTGGCTAACCCTTGATAAAAACCCAACCACTCTTTGTCTATTTCGGGTTTAGCCTTAACATACCAGCCATGTTGCCTTTCTAAAAGCTCCCCATAAAATTTAGGGTTTGATTTGCACCTACCAAAAATTTCCATGAGAGTTTGGCGCAAATTTTCCGGGTTTTGGGGCTTAAATATTGGAAACCCTAACTCTTTTAAAACAACAGGCATTTCTCCAGTTGCGCTGCCTAAAACTACCAGATTTTGGGCCAACTGTTCAAAAAAAGCATACGGACTATTTTCAAATAAAGAGGGTAAAATACAGAAATGATTTTCTTCGTCGAGACTATCAATTTGTTTTTTAGAAATTTCGTTTAAGAATTGAATGTTGATATTTGACGGTAATCTATTTTTAACGAAGTCTCTAATCAGTTTTCCGTATTCGCTTTCCATCCCCCCGCCAACAACAGTTAATTTAATATCAATAGTTTTGATTTGACTTAGCGCAGCAAGCAAAACATCCAATCCCTTGCGCTTTTCAATTCTTCCAATAAATAAAATGCATAAAGATTCAAATGATTTGATTTTATTTCTTTTGGCTTTGTAAACTGGTAATGGATTTCTTATGTACTTTGCATAGCTGAAAGCAGGCAGGATTTCTTTTACAAAATTCAGGGATGGAGCAGTTAGATTCTTAGCCTTTTTTAAACAATATTTTTCCATAAATGATAATATCCAACCAGAGATAATATTTTGCCTTTTGTTAGGAATGACAAAGCTTGGCGTATGCACTCTAAGAATTAATTTCCGGAAATTTTCCATTTTTTTAAATGAATAAAACCCATAACCTCCAAAATCGCAAAACTCAATTATATCTTCAGGCTGTGAATTATTTACCAGCTCTTTAGCTAACCAGTTTGAAAATTCAGCGGTTATCAATGCCGGATAGGCTAACTTGTATAACATTTTTTTAAAGAACCTATTTTCCAGGGTTAGCCTTTGTATTTCTTTTTTGTTAATGAACTTTGGATATTCATTTATGTTATGGGAATACAGCATTGTAGAAATATTGTTTTTTTCGCAAAGATTAATGCACAAATTGATATAGGTTCTGATACCTCCACCATGATCAGATTTTGGTTCGGGATCAACAAATACAATACGCATGGCTTTATAAATTTTTAATTTTAAAAATTCCTTTAATGAATAATTTAGGCAGGTACTTATCCATTGCGGTTAATATTCGAATATCATCCTTATCCGGTTTAAATAAAACCAAAGACAACAGGATGTAAATCGAAAACCCTGTAAATACTGCGAACGTCAGACGCAAAAATCTAGGATGAAATAGATATGCTATTTTAGAATGCAAATTTTCATTTAGCCAACCTCTTAATGTTTTAAAAACATTAAAGGTTTCAATATCCTGGCGGATTAATAGAAATAAAATGATCCCTAAAAACACACAGCTAAAAGAAATTTTAAATAGTGAAAACCACGGCACTTTTAATTTCATAAATCCGATTAAGTAAACAAAACCTCCAATGGAACCCAAGATTGTTACTACGCTGAAACAAAATCCTGCCCCTAAAGCTCCAAATCTTGGAATCAATAAATAGTTTAAAAGCAGGTTCAGAATAGCCAGTATTCCGCCGTACCAAAATATGTATCTTTGCTTATTGGCGGCGTAAATAACGGCGCTTCCCGGTTGAGATAAACAAGTAAAAATCGTGCCAATGCACAATAATTGAAAACAACCCTCTGCCTGGGAGTACGCCTGTCCATACAGAAGAACAATTATTTCATAGGCGCATACAATACAAACAGTACAGATTGGGAAAATTAAAAATGCGGAATACCGAAGAGCGAAATAATATGTTTTGTTTCTGTATTTGGGGTCCTTGTTTTCTTCTTGTTCAGACGCCAATGGGAGCAGCACTTTCCACATAAGGGAAGGAATAACACCCGTAATTTTAAGCACCAGGTTTTGGGCCAGATTATAAAATGCAAGTTGGGAAGCCTGGCAGTATCTTCCCAAAAAATAATTTTCTGATCTATTCCACACAATTTGATCAACCAGAGAAATTGAAAAAACACTTTTGTTATAGGCGCCTAACTTTTGTTTTTCTTCGCTGTCCATGGTTGAAGCCTTAAATAAGCCATCAATCAAGCCTTCTCTTTTTCCTGCCCAAATGTAAAAGCTTAGATTTATAAGGGAAAATGCAAGGTTCGCCCATAACATAGACTCAATTCCATATCCCATTAATAGCAGGACTATTTTAGAAATAAGGGATAGGGGAGTAATAGTAACAGATTGCAATCCCTGGTACTTAAAATTTTGCACCCCCTCTAATAAAGCAGAAAAAATAGCTGTTTGCATTCCAGGCGTTATAGCAACAAACGCTATAATGAAAAACCGAGCTTCATTCGGAGAAAAATAATGGTCGGCAATAAGGGGCGCTATTACAATTAATCCTATACTGGAAATCACTGTTATTATTAATTCAATAATAATAATGTGTTTTAACATGGATTTTAGGCCATCCGGATTATTTTTTGCTTTATAAGAAGCTGAAAATCGAATAATACTGGTTATGTATCCCAATGATATGAGAGAAGAAATAATACCGGAAAACCAAAGTACTTGATGGTAAATTCCCAGTTTGGTTGGCTGAAGTGTTCTAGCTAAAACTATTGAGGCAATCATGCCCAAAGTCATATTGACCGCATTAGAGGATAGAAAATAAAGACTGTTTTGTATTATGCTCCTTATTTTCTGCATACATTATATTTTCCCGGGAAAGGTTTAATCCTTAGTGGTGTGGTAATATTGATAATAGTTTTTATAATAACCGTAATAACCTTTGTTCTTTGATAAAGGAACATCATTTAATACACAACCAAAAATATTGGCTTTAACACGGTTTAATGCCTGAACACTTCTTTCAGCTACGTTCAAGCTGGTTTTTTCAGCTCTGGTAACTAAAACAACGCCGTCAACATGGGATGCTAATACGCATGCATCAGTAACAGCAATAATGGGAGGTGTGTCAAAAATTATGTATTTATATTTTTGCTTAAACAATTCGACTAAGGATAAGAATTTTTTGGATCCCAAAACCTCCGCGGCATTTGGCAAAAAAGTTCCTGCCGGTAAAATGTGCAAAGAGGTCCCTTCTATTTTTCGAATAGATTCTTCTATTGTGGTGGAGTCGGTAATTAAATCTCCAACGCCAGGGCCTCTTTCCAACTTGAATAAATGGTGGATGATAGGCCTTCTTAAATCCGTATCCACCAGTAATGTTGGTTCTCCTTGCTGGGCAAACGCCAAGGCCGTATTGGAAGAAGTTAGGGATTTGCCTTCATGGGGTCCGCAGCTGGTGACAATAAAGGTTTGTATGTGTTTATCGGGGCTGGCAAACAATATATTTGTCCTTAGGGAGCGATAGGATTCCGCGATTATGCCTTCACCTTTACCTCCTTTAATTATGAGGTCAGGGTATTGCTGCGATAAAGTCTGTCCCTTTTTTTCTGATGTGCTTCTTTTAATTTTGAGATCACTTTTTCTGGTAACAATATGAGGTATGGTACCCATTAGGGTAAGCGCAAGTCTCTTTTCAATGTCCTCGGTGGACTTAATGGAGTCGTTTAAAAATTCACGGAATAGGGCAATAACAATTCCGAGTATTAGGCCCACAACAAAGGAAAATAAATAGTATATAATGTCATTTGTTTTATTTGGTTCCGTTGGCATAAAAGCATTTTCAACAATTTTTAACCCGCCCGATTGCGCCTGCATTTTTATTATTTCATCTTCAAGACGGATGGTAAGCCTTTTGTAAGTGGAAGAATGGCGGTTAATAAGTTCGTTGAGTCGGTTTACTTCTAGTTCATGTTCTAAAATGTTGGGATGGCTTTTTTTGTACTCATCAATCGCTTTGCGGAAGGATTTAATTTTATTCATTTTGAATTGCAGTTCCGCTTCTAAATCTTCCACATTCTTTTTGCTTTCCTTCCATTTTGCATAAAATCCTACATTTGGCTTTGATGTAGTGGATTTTTTGCTAAGCTCTGAAATTTCATTTTGCACATTTTCAATTTCGATTAACAGAGAGTCTCCATCTGATATGGGGATACCCAATTTTATTTTTTTCTGCTTTTCCCTATTTAATTTTTCCAACTTGCTAAGCAATTCTCTTCTGCCCTCTTTTTCTATAGGAAGTTTGCGGTTTATTTTTTTATCCAGATGGCTGAAATATGATTTTTTAGCAGCTAAGTCGGCGCTTTCTAGTTCGTATTCTACTAACATATTTTCATAAGCCGTTTCTAAAGCCTGAAGCCCGCTTATATCTCCCTGAGATTCCTTTTGGTTAATAGTGTTTTTTTCTTCAACGGATTCATTATACATTTGAGTGGTTTTTTCAATTTGCTCTTTTATTACAGACAAAGCTTGGTCAGATTCTTGATTTTCAACCTTTTTGCAAAACACAATCAAGCTGTCAGTAGCGATTCGGACTAAATCGTAAGCCAACTTTGGGGATGTGACTGAAGCTGATATTTTTATAAAACTGCTATGAGTTCCGGGTTCAATTTTCACATTAGCGGCAACAAAAAGTTTCTTTTCCCGCGAGGAATTACCCGGAATAATAGTGCTATCCATACTGCTGAAAAGCTTATCCTGGAATGCCCGACCCTGAAAAATTCCAGTGTAATATCCAAGAGATTTTTGCTGTTTGGAGGGCCCACCCAGATATACAGACTCTTGGGAGTCTTCCATGGTGAGTTGGGAATATGAAGTGAAATAGTCGGGGTTTCTGGAAACGAAAAACCACGTGGCGGCCACAAAACATACAACACTAGAAATTATTTGCAGCTTATGCTGAATTATTAAAAAATAATAATCCCGAAACTGCAGGTCTTTTTTAATGTGAATAGCCATTTACCACTTATTTTGTTGAGTTAATTAAAAATTTGATTGAAGTTGCTTATGATTATAAATGCTGTAACCAAAGTGGCTACGTCCCGTACGATGGATAATGATTTGCTCCAGGTAAAAGTTTTTCTGTAGACAACAACTACATCACCAGGATAAACCTTTGGAATATCTTTCATTTTTCCGGTATCGATGTAATCCTTTAAATCTATCAGGTTGTCCGCTTTTCCTCCATCTTCAGAGCTGATAATCCTTACTTTCGATAAATTGGCATCCTCCACCGGTCCACCGGCCAGATACAATACATCAAATAAATTGGTTGTGTCCGGCGGTGAAAAATATCCAGGAGATTTTACGGCTCCTAATACTTTTATCTGAGTGCGCTGGGATTTCGCCAACACTATTATTTTATCGCCCTCCTGAATTTTAGGCAACAAAGCTAAATTGCCGGATGTTAAGAATTCCTGGAAATTGTAAAAGCTGGCGTCCTCATCCAGCTGATCCTTTTGTACAATTTTTATTTTTTCCAAATTGGCATAATTCGTGGTTCCCCCGGCAAGCAGCAAAATTTCCTGAAGATTAGTGCCCGCATCCACCTTCAGTACGCCAGGTTTTGTAACCTGACCCAATACTGTAATGGATTGTGGCATTTCATTCAAAACTGTTACCAGAACAAATGGCGCATCGGAATAATTCACTAATTTTATGGTTAAAATTTCCTGTAATTCGGATGTTGTCATCCCCGAAACAGGAGCGTCTTGATACAAGGGATAATCTATAGTTCCATCGCTCTGTACTTTGACTTGTCTGGATAGGAGCTCATCGCCTTTCACGAGTATGTTTAAAATCATCCCAGATTGAATAATTGAAGAATAGCTTTGAAGGCATAAAATCAAAATCAGCAGGTAAAACGGAGATTTTTTTATAGTCATAAGATTTGAATCCCCTTTTTGGAAGGCTGCAATAATGGAATCAGGTTCTGGAAAGTGCTAATTATTTTTTGCAGGTTTTTTATAAACTCCCAACTTCTATCAATAAATCCTCAATTTCCTCTAATTTTACGATTTCTCGGCAATTTAATGCAACTATTGAGTCCAACTAAATCCTTTATTTTTTGCCAAAAAAAGCAGATTTTTTAAAAATCTGTGGCAAAAACTCTGGTTATAGGTATATTTATCTCATGCCGGAAGCTCTGGGCTTTTTGAAAGGCTGTCTTAAATCAATTAAAGAGGGATCTAAATATGAAATTGTTGGGAATCATATTCTTGTCAGGATTTTTGGCTTTATCCTTTGGAGCGCAAAAATTAAGAGTAAAATCCGATAAAGTTTCCATTTTCCAAAGCAAAGGTGGAAATGGAACTAAGGGTACGCTTAATTCAGGCGAAGAGGTTTTGCTTATTTCAAAAAGCGACAATCGTACCATGATCAAAACTGCAAATGGCGTAAAAGGCTGGGTAGATAATGCCGCAGTTGAATATATCAAATCCAATAACAAAGGGGACACCTATAACCTTGATGCCCAAGAAGTTACTGGCTGGCTAGATAATCCTTCCGCCATTTACATTTTGGATAATTCCGGTCTGGAGAATGATGCTCTGCCCCTAACCCGTTCATTTGACGACGAAATTTTTGAAATGCAAGATAAAGAAACTCTGGAAAGAGGAAACGACGAAAACTAGTATATCTGCTTATGATTTTAAAAAAAGCCTGGCCTTGAGTCAGGCTTTTTTATTTTCAAGCTGACTTTCAAACAAGCCTTTGTTTTGCAGCTCTTTAGTGATTCTCATAGAGGAATCAGATTTATTAAGAGTATATAAATGTAAACCGCTTGTATCATTTTTAATTAAATCCATACATTGCTGCACTCCGTACTCTACGCCGAGGCTAATAACATCATTATGTTTGTTTAAATGTTGGATTAATTTTGGGGGAATAGTTGCGCCAGCCATATCCTTAAAACGCTCCAGTTGAGAGAGGCTGGTTACTGGCATAACACCTGCAATTATGGGAATATTTACTCCGGCAGCCACGGCCTTATCTCTAAAACGGTAAAAATCATCATTGTCAAAGAACAATTGGGTGATAGCAAAATGTGCACCCATGTCTTGTTTTAGCTTCAGATATTGAATATCAGATTCCAGACTTTCAGCCTCAATATGCTTTTCAGGATAACAGGCAGCTGCTATGTTAAATGAAAAGTTTTGGCTCATGTACTCAATAAGTTCGCTGGCATGACTAAAGCCGTTAGCATGAGCTTTAAATTCTGTTTGGCCCTTTGGGGGATCTCCTCTTAGGGCGATTACATTTTTTATTTCCGACTTTTCCAGATCCTTTAAAATGGCTGCTATTTCTGTTTGAGAATGTCCCACACAAGTAAGGTGTGCCATGGATTCAATTTTTAATTCGGATTGGATTCTCTCCACAAGTCCTAAAGTCTTTTGCCTCGTTGATCCACCGGCGCCATAAGTTACGGAGATAAAATCAGGATTTAAGTAACTTAATTCGGCCAAGGTAGAATACAATGTTACCCAGCCCTTTGGCGTTTTTGGCGGGAAAAATTCAAAAGATAATGTGGGTTCTCCCTTATTTAATTTTTCGCTAAAATGAGTCATTGAGACAATTTACAAATTATTTTCAAACACAAAAGCCAGCTTTAATAAAAGCCGGCTTTTTTTTGCCATAGGTGTTTGCCGTTTAAGGCAATATTAACATTTTTTTAGTTTGGATAAAATTTTCCATTTTTAGGACATAATAATAACTGCCCGGAGCTAATTTCTTTCCATTTTTGTCCTTGGATTCCCAAACCACGCGACTAATGCCGGGGCTTAAGTTTAACAAGCCAATCTCAGAAACCTTTTCCCCGGAAATATTAAAAATATCAATCTGGGCTGCATGTTCCTTTATTGCATTAATGTAGGATCCGTTAAAAAACGGAACGCTAACTTCAAAAGTGGTCTGTCCCCGAACCGGATTGGGGTAATTATTAATAGAGCTTTTTGTATGTTCTAATTCTTCTTTTAAATTAGGGTTCTTGGTTAATATTAAGGTTATTTCTTTTTCTTGTGAGGAGATCTTCATTGGGATGCTATTGCCTTCCGATAGGGAATAAATTTCATTTTTATCTGCGATATAGGATATATACCCCTCAGCTTTTAAATTTTCTAACCCTTCTATGGATAGCTGGCTGTTTTGAGTTCCCAAATTTTCACTTTTCACATAGAAACTTTGCCATATATCTCCATTGGTATCCATATATGTACCAATGCTGTTGTATTTTAACCCAGATTTTTTTCCAGATTTAAAGTAAAGTGAAATATGGCTGCCCATTTTGGGTGCCTCAAGAGATTTGAAATTATTTGGAGATTCATTGGCTAAAATTTTAAGGTAGTTGAAACTATCCTTTTTGCCTTTTGCGGATAAGGATAATTTCAAATCTGCAATAACGTCTGCTGGCAATTTGCTTAATTTTTTAGCCGCATTGCTTTTGAAATAAGGTTGGGCTTTTAAACTTAGAATTTGTTCTTCATTCACGTTAACCCAATAAGCCACACCGGGTTCCAGGATTCCGCTCACATTGATTACATCCGAAGTGGTTGGGTCCCATTTAAAAAAGTCAAGACCAGATGAAGAGACATCGATGGAATAAGGGTAAGGATTGCTAATCTGGTTCCAACCCAAAGCACCATAGACAAGCTTTATAGATATGGCGCTATCTAGAAGTTGCTCTTTGGTCAAAGGCAAGTTGATATCTTCATTGTTATATATCCAATAGCCTTTTCCTCTTTCTAAAAAGGGAATTTTAGAATCCATGAGATACCTGCTAAATAGATTACTTTCTTCTCCATCATCTTTCCAAAAAGCCAGAGTGGTGGCATCTCCTAAATCTGAAGTATTTATTTTTTGTCCTAAAATCCCCACCATAGACCAGCTGCCGGCAGGAATACTGCGAGTGGTAATTCCCGAAACAGTTATAGTCTTTGAATCTACATAGCTTTTGCCATCCGTAGCTAATATTTGAAGCTCCGCTTGGTATTCTCCGTCTGGCAAAGGGAAGTATAGTTGCTCTAATTTATTTTGGGATTTAGGTACTAGGGTTTCACCCTCTTTTTTAAGGGAAAGCTTAATAGCATACTCATCCAAAGGGGTATCTAAATCGCTTAAGTTATATTGCAATGAAATGGCGCCGCCAGATTGTTGGCTAATTAAGCTGAAAACAGGCTCGTGCTCTTTTGCTACTACACTAACATTTTTACTCAGAATAATAAATTCATCGCTGGAATTTCCGGTTGTGCTGACAGTATTTTCCGGGAACAATTTAAAATCAAGTATATGGCTTCCTATTTCAGAGTTTGTGGGATTTGACGAAAACTTAAGCACGTATTGTCCATTTTCCTGGCCTTTAAAATCCAGGGAAATGAATCCAGGCAAAAGGCTTAATTCTACGCCAATTTCTTCACCCGCATTTAAGCCACTTTCATTTTCCAAAATAATTGAGAATTGATAACTGCTGTCTTCCAACCAAATTTGATCGTCTGCTAAATTGTCGAAAATAAAAACGGGGTCTTGATGGCCGTCTGAATTTTCACCATGTATATATAAATGCCAATTGTCTTCATATAAAACAGCCTGATTGTATTTTTGCGATTCCATAAAATAGAAAATTCCTGATTCCATACTTATTAAGGTTTCTAAGGAAGGGTCCAGAATCGAATTTAAGGCATCTCTATCTGCAGAATTTAGCACAATAACAACATGCCCATCATTCGAATTGGGGCTAATATCCACCCATGGTGTGGGGATTGAAAAAGTGAGAGTACCGCCTTTATCAGACGAGAAAGAAATTTTTCCGGAGAAATTTAATTTGGAATCGTCAATGGATTCTGGAAAATCAAAAACAATTTTCCCTTCCATTGGATAATAATTGATAAAATTATTAAAACCATCCGAATTGCGAAAGTGGTTTAGAGGTCTTCTGAATTCTTCAAGTGATTGGTTATTATATATATCAGAAACAATCCCTGAATTTATTTCAATTTCGAAATAGCTAAGACTATCGGGTTTTAAAATAGTAAGGTCTATGTTATCTAATTTAAAAACTAGACTCCTGTCATTTTCAGATTGAATTAATGAATTTTCTAAATTGGAGAGATTCAAAACCTGCGAACCATTCTTATAGATATTTATAATTGCAGCGGGAGAAAAAGAGCCATTTAATAATGGGTTGTTAAATTCTAGTTCTAACATACCCTCCATGTGATTTATGGCAGCCCAGATTAAATGCAGGCTTAGAGTATCTTGTTTGGGTCGATTTACTTCGTGATAAAGTTCACTATTTGTATTTCCAAATTCATCCATAAAAAAATTGCTGGGGATATAAATACTCAGTTCATTTTCCAAGTTGCTCCAACTTTTAATTTCTTCCAACTGATTAAGATCTAGCTCAAGCCGATACCTGAAATCATCCATTTGCGAATCTGATATTGGAACCAAGTTTATGAGCTCTAGTGAATTAGTCGCAGTTTCCAGTTTTAAATTTCCGTTGATAAGAGGGCTAATGGAAGATATTTTATTATTAAATTCAAATTCAAGTAATTTTGCATCCCAATTTAAATTAACCCATAACAACTCCAGATTGTTTATGTTGTGTTGTGTCTCAACAAAAAACTCATATTCAGGATCATTTATATTTCCATAAATGTCTTTTGAAAAATCATTGTTTAAATCCAGTTTTAAATTGCTTCCGGTTGAAAGGCTATTTTTTATACTGTCTATTTGAGTTCCGCTTAGTCTTATCCAAAAATCATAGGGACTATTGTTTTCTTCAAATTGAACCCCTGTACCTGACAATTCAATTTTAATAGATTCATTATAAAGAACAATTCCTGGATTGAGAGGATAACTAATATCTCTGGGGTTGTTAAAATGTAATTCTAAAAGCCCTCTGGATAAATTTAAGCTAGCCCAATTTAAAAAATATTGACTGCTATTTTCGTCGGATATGTTTTCCTGTATTTCTACAGGCCAGGCATTAATATTGGGGATTTGAGTACCGCTAGCAGAGCTGAAACTTCCTTCTCCTATATCTAACAACGGATAATCTCCAATTGTGCCAAAATTTTCAAGTTTAGCTCGTTGAGCATCTGATAAAATAAATTGAATGCTCGAACCGTCCGTGCCAGTTCTAAAAGAAAAGGGAGTATAAAAACTGATAGTATCTTCAGGGCCTCCTAAAGAGGGATATAAGGTAACGAAGCCATTAGAGCCTAGGGTATTTTCGTTAGGAACAGAGGAAAAGCTGAGGGTTAAAATCCCATCCTGAGTATTTAGCGCAGCCTTATTGACTTGGAAAATTTCCTGGCTAAATAGCGAACTGCAAAATATTAGGAAGAGAATTGCTATTTGAATTTTTGCTGATCTAGAATTCATTATAATACCCCTGTGCAAATGCGCGTCTATATTAATTATATGGCCATTAAGGCCTAATTACCAGCAAAGGGGGCGGCAATTGTGAGTCAAATCACAAAAATTCGACAATTTTTGAGTTTTTTTAGCTGCTTAATTGATCCAGATCACATGTAGATCTACCTGCTGAGCAGCATTTTCTTGCTGGATTTGAACCCTGGGGCTTCCATAGTAAAGACATAGGCTCCATTAGGAATGTGCATAGGCCTACGCCAATTAAATTGGTGGTTTCCGGGGTTTAACTCTGATTTAAATAAGGTTCCGTAGTATTGCCCTTTTAAATTATACAAATGTATTGCCAAGGGTAACGCTTTATTTATCCTTTTTCCATTGTTATTAAAGCTGTAGGGTAAAGTGAATTTGATGTTTGTATACGCCCTAACTGGATTTGGATAGTTTTGGCTTACTGAAAATCCCAGTCCTAATTTTTCTGCAAAATTCTCATTGGAAGTTATCACAATGGAATAATATTTCTCTTGGCTGGAAATTTTAAGGGTAACGGTGTTAGACTCATCAACTAAAGTGGCGCTGTTTTTATCTACAAGATATATATATTTTCCACTTGCTCTTAAATCATCCATGCCTTCTAAAAATAAGCTGGCTGTTTTCTGAGAGGTTTCGAATTTTTGAATACCAAACTCAAACCAATTTTCACCTTCCTCTGTTGAAACAGGCGTAAATTGAGAACTTAATTTTCCGTTTTTAGTTGATTTGTCAGAAGATGTAAAAAACAAGCTAATGTGTGATCCCATTTTAGGTGGTTCGAAGTGATTGCTAACATTTTCATATGGCACTAAGCCAAATAAATTTTCTCTGTCCACTAGGTTACCAGCTTTTAAAATCATCCTTCCAACCCAATTTTCGGAATTACTAAACTTTGCTAATCGCTTAGCAAGTTTAGCTTCTCCAAAATAAGGGACATTATCCATTGTCAGTATGGTGTCTTTTTCTACTCTGACCCAATAAGCCTCCCAGGGTTTTAAAACACCATTAACATCTTCTATGTCTGATGAATCAGAGTTCCACCTATAAAATGTGAAGCCGCTGGATTTTAAGTTTATTGGATATACAAATGGGTTGCTAACCTGATTCCAACCAAGGCCTCCGTTTACAAGTTTTACGGAAACTTTTTCCCTAATCAATTTTTCTTCTTTTAAGCTAAGGTCTATTTTGGAATTGGCCAACACCCAATATCCCTTAGCTTTTCTTAATTTCGTTAAACTTTCTTTTGTTTGGTATTTGCTATATAACTTGCTTTCCGCGCCATTGTCCAACCAATGGTAAAATTGGGCCTTTGATTTAAGAGAATCCAAACTAAGGCTATCCATCGGTACTGCAGCCATTATCCATTTGCCGCTATCCAGACTAATCTTTGAGACATTGGCTATTTCAAAACTCAAGATAGTGGAGTCGGGTTGCGACAATCCAAACTTATCCACGGCTTTAAAGCGAACGCTGTATTTTCCATCTAACAATGGATAAAAATTAGCGATTGCCGATTGGAAAGTATTTTGTGAAACAATTGCAGAATCTTTTAGAAGGCTGTAATTAAAGCTAGTTTCTCTAAGTAATCCATCTTCATCCTCTACGTTTAATATGATTTGAATAGCACCGTTTTTAATTATATGTGATGAAACAACGGCTTTTGGAGCATCATTGGTTTCCTCAATACGTCCAGCAATGTTTAGATTGCTGGTTATCCCTTCAATATCGGAGAAGGAGAGCCTTAAGTTGAAATTTCCAGTGTCTTTTTGCACAGGTTTTACCTTAAAGAAGAAACTGGATACTTTTTGAACTTTTTCTTTTTTTGCCAGGGTTAAATAATCGGGAAGACTATCCAATATTAAGGTTAAGGAATCGTTTAGATCCGGATCTTCTAAGTTAATTACAAAACTGTCTAATCTGTCTTCTTTCCAATTAATGTTTAATGGGTCCGCCAATGTGCTACTTACAACAAATGGGGAATCATTTTTATTTATGACAATAATATCAAGAATGAGGCTATCACTCAAGGAACCATCAGAAACGGTAATTGTTAATCTATGGCTCCCTACATTTTCATTTACAGGTTGACCGGTAATATTGTTTGAAGAATCTATGCTGAGCCAATTGACTCCGGAAATAGATAGAGTTAGCAAGCTGTCATCCACATCCGAATAAACTGGTGAAAAGATAAAAGCTTCGTCTTCATTTGTCTCTAATACGCTGGGCCTTTCCGTAAACTGCGGGGCATCATTAACGTTAATAACTCTTACAACCGTTTCCGAAGTATCCATAGCAGACCCGTCGGATATTTGGATTTTTAGAATATTGATACCAACATGGCTATTTTCTGCAGTTCCCCTTAGTTCCTTATCAGCTAAGCTCAACCAAGGATGATTGGATGAAATAATACTCAGACTAATGATATCTGAACTATCCAAGTCTTGTGTTTGCAAGGTAAAGGAATAGGGTTCATCCTCCAAAATATCTATTGTGTCCGGCAAATTTGTAATTACTGGTTTGTCATTAACATCAATAGTCAATTCTTGCGAAGTTGATTCTGTACCCTGGTTTCCAAGGGTATCGGTGGCAATGGCAATAATGTCGTAAATTCCATCTGCTAATAGCGGGAGGTTGGAGCCACTTAATATCCAATTGCCATCTTTAGAATTAACGGCTGAATAAGTCTGGCCATTTAACCCAATTTGAATAATTGCAGAGCTGTCATTTATTGTTCCCCTAATATCTGGATTCGGAATGTCTGAAACTTGTGCCAAAACAGTAATGATTGGAGCTGTGCCATCAATAGAAATTTCATTTAAGCTGCTATCTGTTCCAGAATTACCAAAGCTATCCGTAGCTGTGACTCCTAAATTGTATACTCCATCATCAAGACCAGCAATAGTGTTGTCAGGTAAAATCCAGGTTCCATCTCCTAAGTTTGTGGCGGTATAAGATTGTCCCAATAAGCTAACAGTGATTGAAGCGTCTGTTTTACTTATGGTACCGGATAATTGTGGTGTCCTGTCATTTGTATGGATTTCATTTATTGTAATTATTGGGGATGAAGTTACAATTTGTAGTTCGTTGTTACTGCTATCCTGACCAACATTTCCAACGGAATCCGTGGCCTGGGCAATTACATTATAAATGCCATCAGGCAGTTGGCTTACGATATTATCTGGCAAGTTCCAACTTCCATCGCCATTATTAATGGCGGTTAAAACTTGTCCATTGATTGAAATCGAAATGGAGGCTTGAGGGTCGTTTATAGAGCCATTAATGGCAGGAGTGTTATCATTTGAATTAAGAAAATTAACAGTAATGGTCGGGCTTGTTAAATCTACTACCAGTTCATTTATGCTAGCATCTGTACCCTGGTTGCCATAGATATCAGTTGCTGTTACAGATACATCATAAGTACCTTCAGTTAAATTTGTAATTGAACCGGTGTCAATACTCCAGGTTCCATCCCCATTATTATTCGCAGAAACAGATTGAGAATCAACCATAACCTGGATTATGGCTAAACTGTCGTCCACTGTTCCGCTGATTTGTGGAGATGAACTGTTTGTGGATAAAAAGGAAATGGTGACGCCAGGCGAAGTGGCATCAATAATAATTTCGTTTGTAGTACCATCCACTCCTACATTGCCCATAGTATCAGTAGCAGTAACAATTACATTGTATACTCCTTCTGCCAAGGCAGAGAGGGTGTTGTCCAACAAAGTCCAGGTTCCATCACCATTATTGGTCACGGAGATCCCTGTTTGACCACCAATATCTAATGTGATGCCGGCGCTGAAATCATCAATAGTTCCTGTAATTTGAGGGCTTAAATCTGATGTCACAAGGGAATCGATAGTAATAGCAGGAGCTGTGGCGTCGATATACAGTCCATTTACCAAACTATCTGAAAAAGAGTTGCCTGATGGGTCTGTTACGCTTATAGTAACGGTATGAAATCCATCAGTTAAACTACTTAAAATTCCGGCAGCTAAGGTCCAGGTTCCATTTAGGTTATTTGTGGCCGTTGCAGGACCCTGACCGGAAACATATACATTAATGGTAGCTGAGGAGTCATTAATTGTTCCGGTAATTTCAGGGGAATTGTTAGAACTTGAAACAGCATTGACTGTAGCAACTGGTGAAGTAGCATCCAGTGTAGAGTCTGTTATCCCACTCATGGGTCCCCAATTTCCAGAGCTGTCTTTAACAAATAAAGAAATATAATAGCGTGTTGTTTCAGCTAATCCAGTAACAATAATGGAGCTGTCTTGAGCTGAAATATTGGCAAAAATAGTTCCATCTGTTTCATTACTTGGGTAAGTATCTGTCCTATAGTTCACTCTGATACTATCGGCGTCTGAATCTGTGCTAGGACTCCAGCTAACTTCAATTTGGCTCCCAGTAATATTTTGAGAACTTAAACCGCTCAGAGCCACAGGAGCAGTATTATCAGGAGTTGAATTATTTACAGTAGCCGCAGGCCCCCAGTTACCTGAGCTATCCTTAACAAACAGAGCAAAGTGGTACATGGTAAGTTCAGTCAATCCGGTAACAGAAACAGAAACATCGGTGCCAGCCAGGTCGGCAAAAGTGGTTCCATCTGTTTCAGAGGTGGGGGATATCCCATCGGTTCTATAGTTCACCCGAATGCTGTCCGCATCGGCATCGGTGCTGGCTGTCCAGGCCAAGTCGATTTGAGTACCGCTCACCACAGTAGCTCCAAGGCCAGTTAGGGCAATAGGAGCAGTTTGGTCGGGTGTGGAATCGTTAACAGTAGCCGCAGGCCCCCAGTTACCTGAACTGTCTTTAACAAACAATGAGAAGTGATACATGGTTTTTTCGGAAAGGCCAGTTACAGAAACAGAAACATCGGTTCCAGCTAGGTCGGCGAAAGTAGTTCCATCTGTTTCAGAGGTGGGGGATATCCCATCGGTTCTATAGTTCACACGAATGCTGTCCGCATCGGCATCAGTGCTGGCTGTCCATGCTAAGTCGATTTGAGTTCCGCTCACCACAGTAGCTCCAAGGCCAGTTAGGGCAACAGGAGCAATATTGTCGATTCCAATCAAGGAATTTGAATTAACGGTTGTGCCGCCTGTTGTGAGTCCGATGGTTGAAACTGCTCCTTGGGCATATATATTGGCAGGATTAATTGAGAAACTATAACTGTCTGTAGTAGTTTGTGTAATAGCGTTAAAATTAACAAGTACTAAATAGTTGTTGCCGGTATTTGCAGTAATTATATCAAGCGGAGCGCCAATAAATGTTACAGTGGAATCGGCGGCTAGTGACAAATTTCCAAGTACAACATCAGTTCCTGAATTATAGAATCCATCGTTGTTTGAATCCTGAATTAACAATAACTCCTGAATTTTGGACATGTCACCCGTGAGCAAAGAAATATCCAATGAATCTAAGTCGATGTTTTCTTCGGGCCCACTCGCTAAATCAAAATGCAAAATGGGTACTGAATCCTGGTCAGTAATGACGCCTCCGCCAAATGAGGCATTATTACTTCCTGCTCCAAGGGCGATACTTCCCTGGGCTCCGAATATGCTATCTGTTACTAGGGTTGTACCCGAAACAATTATACTGGCCATTGAATTCAGGCCATGTGTGAATACATCATTAGGATTTAGTTGGAATTTAATGGTATCTGACGGAAAAAAAGTCGGAGTTGCTGGTAAATCAACCGCGATTAGGTATGATTGATTGATTGAAGGATTTATAGGTTCTCCACCTGCAATATTAAAAACTACGGTTGAATCGTATGAAACTGGTTTGCTATCTAATAATGAATCCACACCAGGAGTGAAATTAAAATCATCATTTATATCTCTAAATAACAGGGCGTTTTGAACCCGGGTAGAATCACCCATTAACATTTTAATTTTTAATGAATCAATAATAACAGTTTCTTCAGGACCTGCTCCAAAATCTATTGTCATAAGAACAACGCTATCCTGGTCGGTAAAAGCAAAACCTCCTTGAGGGCCACCCACTTTGTTCATGCTAAGACTGCCCTGGGCCCCGAATAGAGAGTCTGATGTAAGTATGGAACCTGCGGGAACAAGAGGAGAGCTGGACATATGTCCGTGCACAAAAACTTCATTGGGGTCCAGTTGGAACTTAATGGTATCAGTGGGTAAGAAAAAAGGGCTTGGGTTTAAGTTAACCGCTAATAAATAGGCCATGTTGGAAGAAGGGAAAATGGAATCACCCACACCCAGATTAAATACGACAGAAGAATCACCAGCAATGGGTTTGTTATCCAGTAGTAAATCTGAACCAGAGG
>JBNKOC010000002.1:0-1520 GCA_050294405.1 Fibrobacteria bacterium
TTATCTTACACATTTTTTCCTGAGGAACATTGGAAACGAATTAGAACGAATAATCCTTTAGAACGTCTGATGCGAGAAATCCGAAGGCGTACTAGAGTGGTAGGTAATTTCCCAGATGGGTATTCTGCCTTAATGTTGGCAGCCGCTAGGCTCAGGCATATAGCCGGGACAAAGTGGTCAACAAAAAAATATTTAAGTATGGAATGTTTGAAAAAACATAAACTAGAAAGTCAAGTCGCGTAACGGATGGAGGGCTTCCAAAAAAAGTGCGCAAAAAAGTAGACGCTACCCAACACAATACGGGGATATAAATACCTAGAGGTTAAATAACCCCCCCCCACCTACCTCTGTCTCCCCAGCAATTGTAAAAACAAAACAATATGTATGGTGAGGCTAAGGGGTACCCAAAAGCTAACAATCCAGATTTCGGGAAATAGAGAAAAGTAATTGGATATATCCACCTGGTCGGCACCGATTGGTCCGTAAAACAAAGTGGAATTGAACTTTAAATTAAAGCGCCAGACGGATAGAAATCCCAAAATATTCCAGGCCAATAAAAATCCCCAGGCTCGTTTGGGATTATTTTTATACCACAGAGATATTAAAAAAGCTGTAGCCCCCACTAAGCTTTCCAGCACAGCCATTTCCAAACAAAAGCCAAGGGGAATAGTATAGGCGTATAATAAGAAATAATATTTAGCACCCATTAATCGAAAGCTTTGCCAGCGAATCCACTGCGATGTATCGATTTTAATAAGACCCTGGCGCATGGCCACCAGAAAATAGGCGGAAATAAAAATCCATCCGGCTTGGTTTAAAATAATAAACAATAATTGCCGTCCATATAAATGGTATATCCATATATTGGAAAACAAAACCGCATTGGTAATCAAAAACCAAAGGGGAAAAAGCCAGCGCAGTTTTTTTAAGGAGGGGGGAGTTAAAAATAAACCCAGCAGGGTAAATCCATACACAAAGCCCTTGGTTATAACTTCAATTTCCAAAGAGCCTCATTTTTGTTTAAACCCATAAATGCTTCCTACCACGCCTCCGATAATATGGGCAAACTGGGAGATGTTATCTTCTTTTAATGCAGAAATAACTTCTTTAGTGAGGAATAATACAATAACCAAAACAAAGGTTATGGGAATATCTCCCGATTTAAAATTGGTAAAGGAGGCAAGTATAATAAACATAAACACAATTCCGCTGGCTCCCATTAGCCCCGAGGAAAAAAGGGCAATGTTAAGAACCCCTGTTACTAGAGCTGTGAGAAGTATCATTTGCAGAATTTTGCCCGAGCCGTATTTTTCTTCTAAAATTGGTCCTAAAAGCAGGATAAACGAAAAGTTGCTGAGTAAATGATTCCAGTTTTGATGACCGGCCACATGAGAAATTAGACGCCAGTAATCCAGAGGGTTTTTAAAATTCATACTGGGGTAAACCACAAAATACTTGCCGGCAAAATTCCCCAGGGTTAAATCCGAGGCGAACATAATAAGGGTGCTTAGCAGTGTAAA
>JBNKOC010000003.1:0-72082 GCA_050294405.1 Fibrobacteria bacterium
AAAAACTACATTTTCAGGTCTTTCCCAAAATTACCCGTCATAATTTCTATAATGATTTTGAACATGGATAAACCGCTGAAACTTTTAATGATAGGCTCAGGCCAAATGGCCGGCGAACACGCCATGGCTTATTCTAAAAACCCGGCCTTTGAGTTGGCTGGCGTGCTGGATATCCATAGAGAAAATGCTCACAACTTTTCCCAAAAAATGCAGAATATACCAGTATT
Organism: Fibrobacteria bacterium; assembly: GCA_050294405.1. Lineage (GTDB taxonomy): Bacteria > Fibrobacterota > Fibrobacteria > UBA11236 > JADFYW01 > JBNKOC01. The sequence goes on from JBNKOC010000003.1 coordinate 228, forward strand.
TGATGATTTTGAGGAAGCCCTTTTAACCAGCAATCCCGGGGCTATTTGCATTTGCAGTTGGGCAGACTCCCATTTTTTTTATGCCAAAAAGGGGCTGGAAGCTGGCCTTCATATTTTTGTGGAAAAACCGCCGGCGTTGAGTGTTAACAATTACCGGGAACTGGTAAAATTGGCCGTTGAAAAAAGCCGAGTTTTAATGGGGGGATTTATCCTGCACTGGCACCCTGCTTATGACTACTGGATTTCAAATTGCCGAAAATTTACCGAATCAGCTCAATTAAAAATCAACTTCATGCAGCACAGCCAGGGTAAAAAATGGGAAAGCCAATTACGCCAATTGAATTTTTGTTCAGTTTTGCTGGATGCGGGAATCCACTATGTGGATGTTATTTTGCAAATGGCCCAATGCCTTCCGGAATTTATCGATTGTCGGGCTCAAAATTTAGCTCCCCAAAATCACGGCTTCCCCAATGTTTACGAGTTGGATTTGTATTTTCCAAATAATTTCCGAGCTAGTTTGAATTTGGGATGGGGGCCCTATTTTCCTCCCAGAGGAATCCACCACAAACAGTTCTTTTCTCAAAAGGCTCATTTTAATCTGGAGTATTTAAATCCAAATCAGCAAGTGGTTACCGGAAAAGCGGATGGGGTTCCCAGTTTCCAGGAATTTAATATGTCTCGCCTTGAATTATGCGCCCTTCAAGCTCAAAAGTTTGCCGAAGCCATAGAAAAAAATCTCAGCATGGATAGACAGCACCAGCGAGGGCTTAACGCCATGGAAATTTTGGAAAGGGCCGAAGAATCACGGGTGCAAGGTCAAAAATTATCCTTCCTTTCAAATTTTTCGGGCAATGGCCACACCAGGGCCCGGGTTGGCGAACTCCAGGAGCTCCATTCCGGCCAGCTCTAGTTCTTCCCTAAGCTCATTTTCAGTGAAATAATGGATGAAATTGGGCGAAAGCAAATCGCCTTTTTGCGGCCCCGGAGTATTTTTAAAAATTCCAGCGATAATTCCACCGGCAACTGCAATCCATTTAAAACTTTTGTCCTCTTCGCTCCGTACAAAAAAAGAGAGCATCACTGGAGCAGCTTCATTTAGGTTTTGGGCTACTTGCTTTAAAAAGTTTACCCGGTTTATTTTGCCGGGGATATGCATGTAAGCCGACCATCCCACCAGGCAGCCGTCCCATTTTTTGCCTGTAGCAGGACAGTTGTCTCTGGGAGCTAATTCCAGGGACGCATCGAGAGCTGACTTTTCTAAAAAGTATTTTCCTCTTTCCAGCAGGACGGAATTGCATTCAAACCCTCGAACATGTTTTCCACGCGTTGCCAAGGCAATCACTTCTCTTCCTGAACCGGCCCCTGGCACAAGTACCGAATCCAATTCTGTAAAATATTTTTCAATATATCCCTCTTCCCATTTGTAAAAACCCCTCATGTTATGTTCTTCGCTTTGATACATATCCCAATGCTGGTAATAATGGTTGTCCAGCAGATGGAGCTTTTCCGTATTGAAAACTCCCAGCCAAAAAGCGGAATTCAGCCCATCCATAATGAAGGCAAATTTTTGCCGTAAATTGTGAAGGCGCAAATATATTTGCAGAAATTTCATGTGGCTCAGGCTGCCATGTCAAGGGTTAAACTTTTTCCAGAAAAGGCCATTTCTCTGGAGCTGATTTTAATTTCAGGAGCCCATATTTCCAGGCCGTTTTTATGGGCCTTGCAAAGGGCCTCACTGTATTTGGCATCCAGCTCGAAAGCGGGGCTAAATGTATGGCAATCGCTTCGCATCACCATAAATACCAGGGCCACGCGGTAGCCGGCCTTTTTGCTTTTCATCAAATCTTCTATGTGTTTAAGGCCCCTTTGGGTTACCGCATCGGGAAATTGGGCCAGCCCCTTTTTTAGGCTCAGGGTTACAGATTTAACCTCCACTAACATATTTAATTCCGGTAAATAAAAATCCAGCCGGGAATCCAGATGTTTGTATTCTGCCGCAAAATTTTGTTGTCCGGCTCCAAAGGGAGCCAGTTTTTCCTCCAAAATTTTGGCCATTAATTTATTGGCTCTATGAGTGTTTACTCCCACCCAGCTGTTACCGGATTTTAAGGCCTCCAGGGTATAGGCTAGCTTTCTTTTGGGATTGTCAGAGGGCTCAAGTAAACAAGGCACAGGCTCGTTAATTAAGCCTTTCATAGACCCCGTATTGGGCAAATGGGCGGTAACCGTATCGTGGCTTTCCCCTAGCAAACAATCGGCAAAAAAACGTTTATATCGCTTTTGAAACTTTCCGGTTAAAAGTGCAGGAGAAAATTTTACGAGGGTCTTTGTTTTTTCCACAGACCCAAAATATTGTATAAAGCCTATTTTACGGAAAGGGGTAAACCGTATTCCACTTCCAGAATATTTAAATGAACCGGGGGAGGAATGAATTTTTCCTCATCAGGAGGGTCCATAATAATTTTCAGGCTATTGGCCTCTGCTTCCGGAGCGGGTGAGGACACCAGCCTTATTTGGCTTGGAGTATTGATATTGGAAAAAATTCCCGAAATAATACCGCTATCGCTGCTTTGTATTTGAGCGGTTTCTTTTTGCAGCGATTCTTCGGTAGGAATTTCCATTCTGGAATAATGGGGTTGCAAGCGAAACTTGTTGTATACAAGCAAAGGAGCTTCTAAAGGTTCGTATACAATTTTACTGGCTGCAATGGCAAACATTTCATTTAGGGCCACAGCTCCGGCTACATCGTGGTGTACGGAATCCTCCAACTGATGTTGGTTGTCCCGATACCAGGGGTAGGGGTCCATAATCGGTTTACCCGTTACCAGGTCCACGGCGTATGGACACAATTCCCGGATGATAGGGTCGATTACAAATTCATTATAGGGAAGCGACCCCAAACCTTCGCTATGGGGCTGGTGAGGGAGCACCACTTCGGGATAATTTCTAAAAGTAAGCCGGGAGGGAATCGGCAGCATATTGTAGTTACGGGCGTTGTATATGATCTGCCGATAGGATTTATCCAATACGTCTTTTCCTCCGGGAAAAGGACGCATCAAGGATACGTTATTGCCTCCGTGGTGGAAGGCGAAAAATGTAGCTTTGGGGTTCTCCGGCAATACCCATTTTTTCTGGCGTTTAACCCCTTTTTGGATCACCTCTCCACTCTTTGCGGAGTTGATAACAATGGGGTATCTATCGGGATAAAAACTGCTGATTAAATCGGAAAATAAGGAAGGAGATTTGTCTTCGCTTACTCCGGCTCCCATGTCCATGGCGATTACACTGGCGCCAAAAAATATCCAGTAGTCGTTTTTCTGGCCTTCAGGCGCAGCCCTAAAAACATCGAGCCTGGAAAGAGATACATGCACATTAGAGTACTCGGCCACTTTTATCCATTTGGGCTTGTTGTTGGGAATAACATCAACTCGATCCCGTCGGCGGTTTTTAACTTTTTTAACTACTTTCCAGTCTCCGTCATACCCGTCAGTGGAGTTGTGGCTGGTTAAAATTTTATATTTGTTCAGGCTGTAGCTGGCATCATTCCAGTCTCCTACGCCACTGGAGCGATAATGCACCATCAAATAATCGGCATCTTCTATATCGGTAGCATTTATTTGGATAGCCACCCAAAAAGGGCCTTGGCCTTCCCAAACGGTGGCATCTTTTCCGTCGTTTAAAAATTTCAGACTTGGGTCCATTTTGCTGGAAACAATCTTTTTTCCTAACGAAAGGCACATGTTAGTGGCCACATGGGGAAGCTCTGTATTGCCAGTGCTTGTTAACGCCATGGCACTGCCTAAGGCGAACCCTAATGTATATGTAAGAAGTTTTTTAAACATAATTCTCTGGAACATTACAATTAGTTGCGATCACAGGCATTCCTTAAATTACCGGCCTCGGGAAAGATCCCCTATAAATATTATACCAAACTTTCTACGGCAAAATGCCAGCAACGGTCTAAATTTTTTAGTTTTTTTAGGGAAAAGTTGAGCTTTGGCTGTTTTTTACAGCTTGTTTTAGGGCATGGATCAGTCGGGGGTTTAGAAACTACGGATAAAAATCGGAAGCTGATTTTGATGCTGGCCATAACCAAAAATCGAAGAGGCCGTTGTAATTTTTTAAATTCCGGGCGCAATAAATTACATGCTAATAAATTGATTATAACATTTAACGTCTTTTTAAAGCCAAAGACTAGGCTATGGTTATTGGGTTGGGTAAAAAAAATATAAGACAACTGAAAGAAATATCAACTGATTTTTTAAAAAAGATTTTTTTTAACCAAATATTGAAAAAAAATACCAACTTTACTTATCTTTCTGACTGGTTATTATGATCTGCCTATTGGATGAGCAGGTCGTTGGCGGGATTGGGGTTCGTACAACCACTGCCACATACATATACTTTTAAACCCAACTGTTTTTGCAGGGTAATATATTTTGGATATTTTAAAGTTTAAAAATGCTATTCTTTTGTCTGCCCTTTGGTTTTTGCCAATGTTATCTATGGCGGAAATTGAATACGAGCCTCTTAACATATCCGCCCTTCAGGAATTCGGCATGGTTTACAATGGCCAGCTCGATGCGGGCCAATTGCCCTTTGAAAGAATCTGGGTGGACCATTTGGGTGCCTTTGTCAATCAAAACGCCAGAATCAATGATAGATTTAGCGCAATGGTGGGTTTTGGAGGCATTTTCCAGTTCCCCCTTCCAGAAAGGCCTTCTTCGGCAGGTAAACCACCTTCAGCCAAATGGCCCAGTTTGCGCACCAAATTCTTTTTTATAGCGCCCAGCGGGCATTTGCAATACGTATTTGGCGATCCCGAATATCCCTGGTTAAAAATCAAGGGCGGTTTGTTAATGCCCTATAAGTACAACCATAATGCCCATAATCTGGGAGAATATTTAATCCGCACCGAGCCGTACCCCAACCTGTTAACCAGTGGGGGCATGTTAATGGCAAATAGCTCAGCGGCTTTTGTTAAAGGGTTAATTGGGGAAATGAACTTTGGAGCTTTTAACCTGGATTTATTATTACTGACGGAAAGTTCCATGCCTCCTCTATACAATTTGTCCCTGGCCGCTGTGGGAAAGTATACGGCGGGCGAGGGCATTTTTGAATTGGGAGCTGGCGTTAATTTTAAGCGTTTCATTCCGGTTATTAACGAGTCCTCTAAAAATAAAGAAAGTGCGGAAAACGCCTATGTTAAACTAAACGGCCGTTATGTAAGTGGAAATGTGGGTTATTATCTGGAACCCCAAACTTATTATGAAAATCAGGCTAAAAGTTTACGAGCTAACAACAATGCGGCCGACTCGGCCCTGGCCAATATTCAGGAGCAAAAGGCCATAGGTTACGAGCGTCAGGTGGATATTATCCGCGAACTTAATTCGGTAGTATTTAACTGGGAAAAACTACAAACACAAATTAAAGAACAGCCCCAATTGCGCGATTCCTTATTAGCCGCTTTTTACGCTCAGGATTTAGCCGATGTAAATGCCGCCATCCCCGGGGCAAGTGGAGTGGCGCTGGATTCTTTAAATGACCTGGCCTATATTTATCAGAATATACGGGGCTATGAAGATTATTACCCTTACAAAGGCATAATGCTGTCCGCCTTTGCTTCCTTGGATTTGGGCAAGATTGTGGATCCGGATAAAAATTGGGTGGGGCCCAAAGGCCTTCGAATATTTGCCGAGGCTGCTTTGTTAGGAGTTCAGGACTACCCGGTATTTTACGAGGATAAAACAAAGCGTATGCCCATTATGTTCGGCTTTAATTTGCCTACATTTGGAATTTTGGATGTAATCAGCCTTCAGGCGGAAATTTACAACTCGGAACATTTAAACCTGTTGAACGGCAGGGCGGGGGACAATAATATACCCGGCTATCCTCTGGGAACTATTGATTATTATTCGGAACTGGATTACAGCGATGTGGCCAAAAAAGACAATTTGAAATGGAGTGTGCTTTTGCAAAAGCAGTTTTCCATTGTGAGTTTTCAACTGCAATTTGCCAGGGACCATTTGCGCCTGGTCCACGATAAGTTTTTTCTGGGGCCGGGTTTTGAAAGCGGCGTTATGACTCCCCGGGAAGACAGCTGGTATTGGGCCTTTCAAATGGGGATGGGCATATAAATATGGCTAAGTATATATACTCAATCCTTCGGGTCTGTTTATTTGGAGTTCTTGTGCTGGCTAATAGCTATGCAGGGGATAATTACATAGAGCACGGTCCCTTAAAAATATGGGGAGCTCAGGAAATGGGCATGTTGCAGGGCGGGGTTTTTGCCGATCAGAATATGGAATTCAGCGATGCCTGGGTGGATAATTTTGGAGCCTCTTTTACTAAGGAGGCCATTGTAAACGAGGTTATACGACTGTCCGTTGGGGTAGGGGGCGTATTCCGTTTTCCCAAACCCGAATGGACGGATATTAAATTTGGCGGCAGTCAGGCAGTATGGTTTTATGTGGGCCCCACCATTGCAGAAGGGGCTTATGTTTTTAGCGGAAACTGGGAAGAACCAATTTTTTCAATGGCCTTTGGGGCTTTTCCCTATAAATACAACCGCGACGCCCACAACCTGGGAGAATATTTATTTCGCAGCACAGCTTATCCCACCACGGTGACAACAGGCGGGCTTATGATGATAGGCAACAACGGAACACAGCTCCAGGGTTTGCGTCTTTCTTATAGCAATTTCAATTTCCATGGGGATTTGTTAGTGACCACGGAAACTTCCTTGCCCCCCTTTTACGATTGGAGCGTGTCTTTAGTCGCCGATTATCAAATTGCCGGTGGCCTTATTGAAGTGGGCGCAGGAGTGGCCTTAAAACGCATATTGCCTATGTTTGCGGATTCCACCACTCCCAAAATGTTGGAAAACGCCATTTTTACAGACAGCCAAACTGGAAGAGAGCTGATAGGAAATTCTGCTTTTTATGAGCAACGGGCCACTTTTTACAAAAACAAAATCGATTCTATCCGTAACGGAAAAGATGTGGGAGATACCTTATCACTTCAGGTCATGGCCGATTCTTTGGAGGCCATCGGAACTCTAATAGCTGGTCTTCGCAGTGAGGTAAGCAGCCAGGGCAAAGACAAAGTGCTGGATTCCCTTAACGCTGATTTTTTCACCAACCAAAATTTGTCTTTGATGTTTAGAGCGGCCATTGATTTCAAAAAATTGATTCCTTCCGATTTATTTTCCGAAGAAGATTTACGACTTTACGCCGAGCTTAATGTTTTAGGCTGGAAAAATTATCCTGTATTGTATACAGACCGGAAAAACAGAATGCCCCTTATGTTTGGTTTTAATTTTCCCGCTTTTGGAATTTTGGATTTGCTAAGTGTGCAAGTGGAATGGTGGGATAACCCTTATTTAAACAACCACCTCAATTTGGGAGACGGCAACATTCCCCAGCCCTATTTCAATTCTTATTACTCTTATGCCGAAGACGGGGAATACATGGGAGTTACTAAAAACGATAATCTATATTGGTCCATATTGGCTAAAAAAGAATTTTTGCCCGGCATTGTATTCTCCGCCCAAGTGGGACGGGACCATTTAAGGGTATCTTCTCCCGGGTATTTTTACGGTAGCAGAGAAGATCCCAATGAGGTTTTTGTCCGTGGCGATGACTGGTACTGGTCTTTCCAACTGGCGTGGGGGCTATAATGATGCACAGATTTTCCCAAATCAGTTTCATTTTGGCCGCTTGTTTCCTAAAACAGCTTTGGGCCGATGCCAATGTGGTGCGGCATCCTCTTAACATGGGGCTTCAATATGAGTTTGGCGCAGTGGAGAGGGGTACTTACCAGGAACCAGTAGATGGCCAGGTTAGCCAACTGCAAAATGAATGGGTGGACCATATCGGCGCCTATTTTATTCAATCCATTACCATTAACGATCGCGTCAAAATGCTGGCCGGTATTGGGGGCAGTTTTCAGTTTAGAAAGCCCCAGGTGAACGGTGTGGCTTTTGAGGCTTCTTCCCGGGGAGCGCCTTTTTTAGGTCCTATCGGTATGGCAAGCTATGCTTTTGGCGATGTGGAAAACCCCTATCTGGAAATTTCCGCCGGAAGTATTGCCTATAAATACAATTCTAACTCCAAAGTTTTAGGGGAGTACTTATTTCGTTCTTCTCCCTATCCCACCTTACTGCGCACTGGCGGTTATCAGATTGTAAACAACTCAAAGGCTTATTTAAGAGGTCTTAAAGCAAGCTATAAACACGAGGGCTTTAGTGCAGACTTATTGCTGACCACGGAAACATCTTTACCTCCGCTATTTGACTTTTCTTTGGGAGCGGTAGCAAAATATTCTTTGTTTGGCGGGGTACTGGAACTTGGCGCCGGATTTTTATCAAAAAGTTTAATACCCGTAGATCCCGATAGAACTCAGCCTAAACACGATGACTACGCCTATTTTAACTACAACGGAAAATACTATTTAACCAGCGCCAGTTATTATCGGACCTACCGAATATATTATGATGACCGTCTGTTTGCCGCGGCCGAAGAAATTGAAGGCAGCTTGCCCGGGTTTGATGTGGATACTGTGGGAGCAACCCTCTCCCAGGAATTGACATTGGCCTTGACCCAAAATGGTGTGGACCCCAACCGTTTTGCTTCTGATTTGGCCCAGCGAAACAAGTGGGACTCCGAATTGACTACAGTGCTTGATGTTAAGGATTCCCTTATAGCCAATAACATGGTGGAGTACTATACATTTGCGGGAACCAGTATAATGGGAATGGCAAGTCTGGATATTCAAAAATGGCTGCCCATTTCTTTTTTAGGCGAGCAGGACTTAAAAATGTATTTCGAAGTGAATTTACTTGGTATTGAAAATTATCCGGTGCTTTTTGAAAACCGTATGGACAGGGTTCCACTGGTTTTCGGCATAAACCTGCCCACATTTAAAATTCTGGATTTGTTATCCTTCGAATACGAAATTTGGAACAACCCTCATTTAAACAACAGTTATAACATTGGAAAAACCAACCGAGTAGCGCCCTATTTACCTACGGAAGGGCCTCTGGATGGTTCGGACGCGCTTACTAAAAACGATTTTAACGACGCTACCCAAAGAGATAACATCAAATGGGCCATTATGGCAGAAAAGAAAATTGGAAACAATATCCATATTAGAGCGCAGGCGGGGCGCACCCATTTGCAGCTCACCGGAACAGCCTTTTTCTTTGGACCCCAGTATTTAACCCAGGAAGTCACTACTTTGCCCGATGATTGGTACTGGATGTGTCAGCTGGAGTGGGGAATTTAAGGGAAAATGGCTAAAAACAAAATAATTAGCACTAATTTAGAGCAAAATTACAAAGTCAATTTTAAAAAGTTTGGTAAATTACCACTAAGAGTGGGAGACTGGGTTTCTCAGGGGGATATATGAAAAAAGTAAAAATCGCATTAATGGCCGGTATTTTAACCGGAGGCTTGGCCTTTAGCCAGGACAATACATTAACTCCGGAAGAAATTGAGGCCGGTTGGGAATTGTTGTTTGACGGAACTGAAGCCAGTTTAGAAGACTGGACAGTTTGGGGAAGCGACAATGAAAATAACAACAGAGATATTACCGCAGCCAGATGGGGCGTACAGAATGGTATGATGACCGTGGATAGAAACGGCTCTGATATTCGCACTGACCGAAAATACAGCGACTTTGTGGTAACCATGGATTACCAAACCGACGGCAATCAGGGCTTTATGTATAGGGCTTCTCTTTGCGGTTCTGATATTTGGTGGTCCGCCATTGAGGTGGCCATTGATAATAACACTACCGATATCGAATGGACTAAAACCCCCGGGGCTGCTTATTCTTTATACGAGCCTTCCACCAATAACTTTAAGGCTAATCAAATTAATAACCTTACCGTAATAGCCATTGAAGATTCAGTGGAACACTGGCACAACGGAGAAAAATTACTGGGTTTTAAATATTGGTCCGATGATTTTGAAAGCCAGTTTAATTTGTTTTGGCGTACTCGCGAAAACAATGACAAGCCCCTTTGTTTTGCCCGTCCTTATGAACCCGGTGGACAACCAGACCAAACAACCTACGCCAGCGAAGGCTACATTGGCCTGCAGGGCAACCACGGCGGCTATTGGCAAATCAAAAATTTTAAAATTTTGGAGAATCCTGTTGTTGGATGTATGAAACCCGGTTGGACAAACCATAATCCCTACGCCAACTTTGATTATTGGGGCACTGAAGATTGCGGAGACACTGTAATAGTAAGTTCTGTGGAAGATATGGCTGCCCAAAATTGGTATCAGGTTCAGCCCGGGAATAATAAGTTAACTGTTTCGTTGAATCATATTCAAAATGAAGTTGATGTATCTGTACACGATATTATGGGGCAACAGTTAGAAGAGGTTAAAAACGCCCAGGCTGGAAATTATTCTTTTAAATTAGAACAGGGAATTTACTTTATAAGGTTAAAGTCCCTATCCGAAGAAATAACCCAGCGGGTATTTATTCAATAAAAATTATAGTTGGAACTAAAAGCCCGGAAACATCCGGGCTTTTTTAATGCTAATTTTACTTACTGGATGGGTTCTACGGTTAAGGTGGCTGTTTCGGAGCTTACTGTTCCTGCGGGATTGGTAACATCGCAACTAAATTGGCTTCCATCATCCGTTATGCTAGTTACTGATATTGTGTAACTTGAAAAAACTTCTCCTTGCAAAACTGAACCGTTGCGGCGCCATTGGTAAGTAAGGGATCCTCCAGTAGCCGCTATACTAAAGGCCGCTTGGGCTCCCTCATCCACAGTTAGGCTTCTTGGTTGAGTGATTATTACTGGTTTTGCGTCGATTCTTACGGTGGTTTCAGTGGAATTGATGGTTCCACGGGTATTCGAAATTTTACAGTAATATTTGTCTCCATTATTTGCCATAGTCAGTTTCTGGGATGTATATCCTGGTTCTGTTTCCATAGTTAGCGCTTCTCCGTTTCTGTACCATCGGTATAAAATTGGGTTAGTTCCCACAGCACGTACGTAAAGCGCCATGATTCTATCTTGTAGTATGACAGTATCCTCCGGAATGTCTGTAATTAAAATAGGGGGAGAGTGGACAACAAGATCCACTTCTTGGCTTACTACAGACCCTTCTGAATTGGACACAACCACCCGATACTTTTCTTCATCTTCCAAAGTGGTTTTTGAAATTACTAATTGAGAGTCATTTTCTCCTTCAATATCTTCTCTGTCTTTTTGCCACTGGTAAGTTAAATCTGTCCCAGTAGCTTTTACAAAAATTATGGCCTCTTCCCCTATTTCCACTTCGGTTTTAGCGGGTTGGATTTCAATTGAGGGAGCCACCGGGATTACAGCTATGTTAAGAATTGCCTCTAAACTGGTATCGCTGCCGGCGGCATTGCTTACTATGGCGCTATATTTGGATGAATTATCGTCCATTGTAGGGTTATCCAGGAACAAAGAGATGGAGTCTGCGCCTTCAATATTTTTCTTGTCTTTTTGCCATTGGATGTTGGTTATTTCCCCTGTGGCGGTAATACTAAAGCTAGCAGTTTCTCCAAGAGTAATATAAACATCCTGGGGGTCTGATGTGATAACCGGAGGACTCGTCTTAATAGTATCTGGAGTTTGGTTTTCAGCCCTCACATGTAATACAGCGGTGGAAGAACTCAGCTTTTCAAACTCATTGTAAACTTCCACGTAAAATACTGAGCCGCTGTCCTCCAGAGAAACTGAATTAATTGTGAGATTGGGGACATCGTTATTGTTCACCGCGATGTTATTTTTATACCACTGGTAATTTACATCGCTTTGGTTGACTGATACGCTAAAACTGGCTTCTTCGCCGACTGTGGCTTGAACATCCTGAGGTTGTGAAAGAAACTCAATTTCAGTTATGGGAGGTTCTCCTCCCATAACTGAAACTAAAATACTATCTGAGATTCCTTCTGATGCAGCTTTGATATAACATTGGCCCGCTGCCACTTGGCTAACCACACCCTCGGAGGATACGCTGGCCACATTAGTATTGCTGCTGCTCCATTTTATGTTAGCGTTCCAACTTGAGGGAAAGGAGGCTATACTCAAAATTTTGGGGTCACCGGTTAAATCGAGAAAAGCTTGCCTTGGCGTGATTTCCAGCTTGCGTTCGATAATTAGGCTTCCACTGACAAAGCGATAGGGATATTCGGAAGTTGAAATGAGCAACCCCTCTTTGTTATATAGCTGGATAAACAAACTGAGATCTTCGGGAGTCAAATCTACAATCCACTCCCCATCCAATGCTGATCCTTCAAAAACAACTGTGCTGTCACCACTTTTTCCAATTACATATAGCCTCATGGTTTTTGCGGAATCAGAAAGAATGTCTTTGTTGGGAAGGACAACCTGAACCTTTACTTTATCACCATCTCCGTTGGATTGGAGGCAATGAAAAAAAGCAAAAGAGAGAGAAAGGACCAAAAAGACAGTCCAAAACCTTTTAGTATTAATATTTGAAATCATATGCCTTGAGATAAAATTCCAGAGATTGTGATTAATCCTTGGTGCACCGCACCGCACGTCTTTCACTGGATGTTGAAACATTTGGGTTTAGATATGGGTAAATAGTCCTTAGTTCCATATTGCAAATGTTCCCGCTATTCCCAGCACAAAAGAAATAGGCGTTATCGGCATCTCCATTGCTGGGCCCATTTGCATAGGCAGACCCGGTGTAATAACCTCCACGGCGGGCGGAAAAACCACTTTCATTGGTACCCACAACGCCTCCAATTGTAGCCCCTGCTTCAATTAACTTGGGTGCCGTACTTATGCTGCTCATTCCCCCTTGAGATTGGATAAGGTATAGATAATCATTATATGAAGCTAGCGACCACCCGGAGGGACAGGCTGCCTTGGCCGCTGTCCAGTCATATAACCGCCCATAGGTTTCTGCCAATTTACAATAATCATCATAACATGAACTTATACCCACGTTTGCAATCCAATTCATATTTCTTTGGGTCCAGCACTCTCCATTAATAAGTACAGTGGGATAAAAAGTCTGGTCTCTTGGGTCTACCAGATCATCTCCGCATCCCCATGTAGTTGCATTTGCCACATTTGAGGGACTTGCGTTTCCTGTGGAGTTGTAGGCCAAAATCTGATAGTAATATCTGTTACCATCGCCTACTCCTGTATTGGTATAGGCTTTTACATTTGCTCCAACGGTAGCTATTGTTTGAAAGCCACTGTTGGATTGAGTGCTGCGTTGGACGCGAAAACCAGATTCATTGGTTGAGTTGTCCGCCCAGGTTAATGCAATGGTCCCGTAGTCCGGACTAGTGGCTACAAGGTTGCTGGCAGGGCTTGGCAGCATATCCTGAACTGTTAAAATAGCGGTAGAGGAGGTTACAGAGCCAGCAGCATTTGTGATTACAACCCGATAGGTAGATGCATCGTCATTTAGGCTAACCGAGGAAAGCGTAAGAGAGGTTCCTGTTTGTCCGGCCATGTTGCTGTTATTCTTTTGCCATTGATAACTAAGGGTTCCATCGCCGGTAGCCACTACTGTGAAACGTACCTGGTCACCAACAGTAGCGGTTTGGCTGGCTGGTTGGGTAATAATGGAGGGCTTAGCTATGACTGTAATTGCAGCAATACTTGAAAAGGCCTCACCGGCTGCATTGGAAACCCGGCAATAATATTCAGCTCCATTGTCGGCCGGGGTAAAGCTTGGGGTTCTGTAGGAAGCCGAAGTGGCTCCGCTTATGGCTCCGGCATTTTTATACCATTGGTATTGAAGTGGAGTGCTACCTGAGGCTGTTATTGCGAGAGTGATAGCCTGGCCTTCGTTTACTGTGGAGCTGGAAATATCGTTTGTAATTGTGGGGGGAATAATAACAGTTAAGCTCGCAGCGTTGCTGTTTTCACTACCTTCGCTATTGCTAACCACAACGCGGTAACTTCCGGCATTAGTGGAAGAAACTCCCGAAAGGCTTAATTGGGAACTGGTGGCTCCCGTAATATTAGCTCCGTCTTTTTGCCATTGGAATTGAAGGTTGGTTCCTGTGGCCACCACGGAAAAGCTGGCATTTTCACCCTCGTTCACAGTAACATCTACTGGGTGGGTGCTTATGCTGGGAGGAATAATATTTTCATCCACTGTTAAAGTGACTTCCAGGCTAGTGGCAGAGCCTGCACTATTGGTTATTACGACCTTAAAAATGGCCCCGTCATCGCTGAGCTGTGTGGAGTTTATGGTATAACTGTCATTTGTGGCTCCTGGAATATTTACCCCATCCCGTTGCCACTGGATAGTTGGGTTGGTACCTGTATATGCCACATTAAAAGTGGCCGGTTCCCCTTCGGTTACGGATACATTGGAAGGTTGCGTTGTAATTGCAGGAATGATAATTTCTTCTGCAACATTAAGAGTGGCTTCAGTACTGGAAACAGAGCCTTCAGAATTGCTTGCTGTGGCAGAAAACTTTGCCCCATCATCGCTCAAAGATGTAGGGTTGATAATTAAAGTTAAAGAAGTCTCCCCGGGTATATCCACACCGTCCCGCTTCCACTGCACACTGGGGCTAGTTCCGCTCACTGCCACTGTAAAACTTGCAGATTCGCCTTCGGTAACGGATATATTCGCGGGATTTTCTGTTATAGTTGGAGCGATTATATTTTCGGAAACAGTAAGAGTGGCCGCGGCACTTGTGGCGGAGCCAGCGGAATTAGTGGCAACAGCGCTGAAAGTGGCGCCATCATCTGATTGGGTAGTCACATCTATTGTTATGGTTTTGGAATTTGCGCCAGGAATGTCCACTCCATCCCTTTGCCACTTGATGCTGGGATTGGTTCCGGCGGTTGTGACTGTAAATGAGGCGGATTCTCCTTCTTTGACAGTTACATCCACAGGATCTGCCGTAATCTCCGGCGCAATTATTTGTTCACTTACAGTTAGGATAGCCTCTGTGCTGGTAACAGAGCCGACGGAATTAGTAGCAATTGCGCGGAAGGCTGCGCCGTTGTCGAGCATGGTCGCTGCCGCAATAGAAAGGGTGTTTGAATTTTCGCCGGTTATATCCACACCATCCCGTTGCCATTGAATGCTTGCATTGGGGTCGCTTGCCAATACTGTAAATTGAGCGGGGCTGTTCAGGATAACCGAAACATCTTGAGGGTGGGTGATAATTTCAGGTGGAAGATCTGTGGTTCCGTTCGAAATTACAGATAAGGTTACCGGAACAGATTGCTCTGAGCCCAAGGAGTTACTAACTTCGACCATAATAACTGCTCCATTGTCAGATAACAATGCGCTGGGAATATTATAAACATTGGATTGGGCTCCAATAATGGATCCGCCATTTTTATACCATTGGTAAGTTGGGTTTGTGCCGGTGGCAATAACAAAAAAGTTAGCGGGTTCTCCTTCGCTAACATTAACATCAACTGGTTGAGTAACTATGACTACGGGATTTACGGATTCTACTACCAATAAAACGGCAGAATTGCTGGTGATGGTCTGGGCTTGGCTGTTAATGACGCATTGGTATGCACCGCCGTTCATTTCCAATGTGGTGGCTGGGATGGTAAAAAGAGGGGAATTAGCCCCGGGTATATCTGCGCCATTTAATTGCCATTGATAAACTGGTGAATCCCCAGACGCCTCTACAGAAAAACTGGCAGGCTCTCCGGCAAGGACCTCTAAACCAACAGGTTGGTTTAGAATTTCAAGGGGGGTTACATTGGGAGAATTGTCTACCACAATCACCTCAATACTATCCATTACATTTTCCGATTCTACCTTGACCCAGCAATTGCCTCCGGAAACCGGCGTTACGACGCCCTGGGAGCTAACACTGGCTACTAATGGATTGCTAGTGCTCCATTGCATGGCAGGAGACCAACTGGAAGGAAAACTGGCAACACCCAATAACACAGGTTCGGAGCTTAATAATAGATTCAATTGGCGGGGGGTGATTTCAAGCTTGGATTGAATTTTAAAAGTATTGGCTGCATATCTGTAGGGATAGCTGCTGCTAATAAGAAGGGTTCCGTTTTCGTCGTAAAGTTCCACCAATAGAATAACATTTTCCGTTGGAAATTTTGTTTCCCAGGGGCCAGTTAAATTCGGGCCCTGGTAGAATAAAGTGGTATCGCCTTTTGCACTAATAACATACGCCTTGGTAGTTGCCGCGGACTCGGTAACAATATCCTTATTGGGTAAATCAATGCGCACTTTGACAGTGCCGTCTCCATTGTTTGAATTGATGCAAGAGTTTAATAATACTAACATGAGGAGAGCTAAGCTCAAAACTCCCCATTGGAATTTTTTATTCTTCTTTTCCATTTTTACTTCTATGTTAAACGATTGAAATTGCCGATTGAATCAAAAAATAGTTAAAGATTTTATTAACTAAAGATTTCGTCGAACAAACGTTGTTGTCCTTTTAAAGATAAAAAAAATTAATAAAAATCAAATAGATGCAAAAATTATTACACATACATTAAATTGCTAATGTTAATGAGAATAATATTTAAAACTTAACCGATATTCCCCCTTAAAAATTAGGCAAGGTCTTTTTGTTTTGAAAAGCTTCAGCCAATAAGGATTCAATCCAAAATTAGCTGAAGCGTGATCAAGGCATCCATAGGAAAATTTTTTCTGGACAGAGGACAATGAAATGGGAGGGAAAGTACGGTAAGGTACCCCATGCCAAATACTCCGACGGACTGTGGATTATGTTTTTGTAAACGAATTAACAGCCACGACAGATAGAATCGGCCTATGGCATTGCCCTAGGCTAAAAGTACCCAGTAATTCTGGGCTTGTCAAGCGAAGCTTTTTTAATTCTGTTTAATGCTTTTGAATGAGCAGTTGAGGCACGGCTTGGCTTTGCTGTCCCTTCAAATTTAAATAATTGCCTGTATTTCCTCCAAATCGGAGAAAGTATTCTCCAGGCCTATCTATTCCTTTATGCCTGTATTGAGAAATGGCTACTGTGGGTAATGATATTACAGATTCTACAATCTCGATTAATTCTTCATTCCCGGCTTCCACCGATATTTCTGGAACACTCCGCAGGTACCATTTAACCTCCCAGATTAATGAATCTCCTGGAGCAATTTCTGTATAAGGACCCTGATGTTCCAATTCAAAAAAATTGGAGGCGGTATAAATTTCAATTTCATTTTCGTTTGGAGCCTTCTGACTTTCAGGCGTGTCTTCAAATTTTTTTATAAGAAATTGGCCTTTTGAATTAACATGGGTTAGCCAACCATCGCTTGCATCTGCAAAAATTTTTCGGGTAGTTTGCGGGTCTGACCAGTCAAACCAAATGGCTCCAGACATTTCTGGGAGTTCGTTTGGAGTTTGGCCATCTCCTTTTAGCCAAAAACTAAGGCCTGTTTTGGGTATTCGAGTCACTTCCCAGGGACCCACATTAATGGCGGAGGCCTTTTCATTGATCATGGCATAGCGAATCAAAATGGATGTATCCGCATGGTTTCCAATGTAGGTCTTTCTAAATCGTAATCCGGTGGATTCATCAATACCGCTGGTGAGGACAACCGAATCTCCATCAATTCCGCCATTGTAGGGCTGGCTATCCAGGGCTCTTGGGGGAGGCCAGGGCCAATTTTGTGGACTGGGCCAAAAAGTAGAACCTCTTTGCTCCGTGGCACCTTCTGTAATGATAAATTCTTCCCCATCCAGTTTTACGGAACTAATTCTTCCAGCTAGTTCAGGGTCAATTTCAATGCGCATGTTGTGGATTTCAAATACGATTTTCCCGTTTTCCAGGGTAGGGGGATTTGCCAAGATTTGCTGGGGAGATAGGGTTATGCCTGCATATAAGGTTATCCCTAAAAAACTACCGGGCAAAATGGCTTTTACTGAAGCAAGATTTAATTTGAACAAGCTCGAAATGCGGGCATGCATATTTTTGGAACCCCCTGATAGATAAAATCTGTTAATTCTGGACCCTTCCCCAGTCCATAATATAGAGAGATACCGAAAAAAGGCAATTCACTTTTGTGTAACTCCTTTAAAATTAAATGAGAGGTTTGGTCCAATTGGCGATTCTTGTTCTCAAATGAGAACGTATTTAAATTAAAAATCATTAAAAATATTAAAAAAGGGGTAAATTAGTTCTCAAATAGAATTATTTATTTGTTTATATTTGAGGTCGGGATGATTAAATCAGTTTCTCTTTTTTTCCTTTTAAGCATTTCTGCTTTCAATATGGAATGGCTATCAGGCATTTCTATTAATTCTCAAGTCAACAACATGGAGCTGGTAGATGGGATAGCCTACCTTGCCAGCCGAAACGAAGGTTTAATTACGGTAGATTTTAAAAACCCCTCCGAACCCATGCTATTATCTAAATCCGATGGTTTACTTCAAGCGAGGGCGGTTTCTGTTAGCGGAAATTTTGCATTTGTGGCTGACAACAGTTTTGGCCTAAAAATTTTCGATGTATCCAACCCGTCAGTACCTGAGTTAGTGGGAGAGTATGAGCTGGTTCCTCCAGCCAGCGTCCAGGGAAATGATAAATCAGCCTATGGTATTTGCCTTTATAAAAATTACGCACTGGTTGTGGGCTTATCCCGCTTGACGGTTATTGATGTCACAAATCCTAAGTCCCCTCAATATGTTTCTGAATTAGAAGGGGCTGGCATCAACATTGGAAGAAATGGAGGTAAAAAGCTGGTTACTTACATGGACTATGTCTATATGGTTCATAAAGATTCAACTGTCTTAGTAATTAATTTGGCAAACGCACAGCAACCTAGCCTATTAGAACCTATCCACTTGGGGGGTAAATCTTCTTATGATTTGGCAATAGTAAGTAATAAGTTGGTGGTTTCCACTCAGGCCAGCAACTTGGAAGTTTACGATATCACAAATCCGGAAACTCCACAATACATCGGAAGCCAGAACATTGCGGGCAGTGCTTATTTTATGAGGGCCACAGAAAATACATTATATGTTGGCGGCAATACCATTAATAAACTGGAATTTAGCAATTCACAGGGTTCAACATGGATGGAAAACTTTTCCATTGGAGGAACGGTTGGAGCTCTTGCAGTGGAAGGAGACTATATATTGGCAAGCAACAGCCTAAGCCTACAACTGTTAAAAGGGACAAGCCTGAATCCAAACCCGCTATTTAGGAAATTACTGTCTCAACTATCTACAAAAATTGGAAATTTTAATAATAGAGTTGCAATAACAGGCTCAGGTGGTGCCTTTACTTTATTTGATGTGAGCGACCATGCAATGCCAGAATTGCAGTTTAACCGGCCAGCAAATTTTTTTGTAGAGGACACCAAAATAGGCTTTAATCAGGACCATCTATTCCTGAACATCTATTCAGATTTGGAAATGTGGAATCTGGGAGATTCGGCTAAACCTTTTTTAGAAGGGACCTATCGGGGAACCAATATTTCAGATTTCGAAATATCAGGAGCGACAGCTTTTATTGTAGGAAATAGTTTTGCGGTTGTGGATGTTTCAAACCCTTTATCTCCTAAAGAGTTATACATTGAGGAAAATTTAACGGGATACACTAATGTTTTATTGACAGAGCAATTTGCATATGTCTTTGGCCCATCTGGAATTCGAATTTATGACTTTTCCATCTTAACCTCTCCGGTTTTAGTGGATGACATTAGTAGTTTAGGGGCGGTGCTAAACATGCAAATTCTTGGGGAGAACGCATTTTTGCTTGGGGCGGATTCCACTATCCATAGTTTAAATTTACAAAGTTTTACCCCCCTAGCCAGTTTTAAAATTAATCGCGATGTTTTCGATATGGAACTAATGGGCGAACGCTTGTTTTTAGCAACCGGTTCCAGTCAAATTTTAACGGTTCAGATTAGCGATCCTATCCATTTAAAGATGGGGCCAAGCTATTATAGCCCGGGAGACAGTAAGGATATTAGTGTGTCGCAAGATTACATTTATGTAGCTGATGGTTGGGCGGGCTTTAGCATAGTTGAAATAAGTAAACCCACTACTGGGTTAAAGTTTGTAAATAGAATTCCAATGCATCCAGAGGCTAAATTAATTCAGGTCCCTGCCTCAAATTCCCACAGGCAGATAAAAATAAATTGGGAGGCGCATTTAATGCCGGAAGCTATTTATATCTACAATATGATGGGCAGGCAAATAAAAAAAATCAATGCGAAGGGACAGGGCTTTATGTACTGGGATGTAAGTTTAATATCGCCTGGAAGCTATTATTATAGGTTTTACCCATGATTGATGTTTTTAAATATTCCAATTATCGGGAATATATAAAGGACTATTATTTTTTTCGCAAGGAAAAACAGTCCAGTTACAGTTATCGCGCAATGGCATTCAAGGCGGGGATTAATTCCTCGTCTTTTTTTAAATATGTTATAGAAGGAAAGCGTAATTTAAGTAAAGGAACTTTGGAAAAAGCGGTGGATGCCTTTGGGTTAAAGGGGCTGGAGCGGGATTATTTTAAAAATCTGGTAATGTTAAATCAGGCCGCAACAGTTGGGGATAATGCCCGTTATTTTGCCAAGCTTACGGAAATTCGAAATCAGCACGAAATAAAAATCGTGGAGCCCAGGGATTATGAGTTTTATTCGGAATGGTATCATCCCGTTGTGAGAGAGCTTGCCGTGATTCCAGAGCTAAAGAGCCCCGAAGATATTGCAAAATGCTTAGTACCAGAGGTTAGTCCTGCAAAAGTTCGTGAATCCCAGGATATGTTATTGCGCTTGGGGTTTTTGCTAAAAGGAAAAAATGGAGGATATAAACAACGGGAACCTGTGCTTTCTTCAGGCCAGGAAATGCGTAGAGCCTCAATTTTAAGTTACCAGATAAAAATGTTTAACCTGTCCATAGATGCCCTGTCCAAAGCTAAGCAAGGGAGCTATTTGGCATCCAGCACCGTACTTGGTTTATCCAATCCAAATTTTGAAAAGGCTAAAGAAATAATCCGGAAATGCAGATATAAGCTTCTGGATATGGCGGCTAAAGAAAAAAAGGTGGACCAAGTACAGCAATTAAACATACATTTATTTCCAGTTGGAAAAATCAAGCATGACAATTAACCTCCTTTTTAAGAAAAGCCTGAAAGGCTCTATTATGTTATGGTTGATTTTTTCTCTTTTTTTTACGCAATGTGTGTTACTGGGGGGATCAGATACTGAAACTGCTAACAAAAATGACGAAAACACCATTATGGGAATCGTCTATAATGAATCCGGAGAAATAGCGCCGGGAGCTTGGATAAGCATTATGCCCTCTGATTTTGTCCCCAACGAAACAAATCGTTTTCAATTCCAAATCCAAAGCGATTCCATGGGAGAATACAAATTTGAAGGGCTTGATGTTGATCAAAGTTATAATATTGCGGCTAGTTTAAATCAAAGTAATTTAGTTGCGCTTGAAAAGAATATTGTTCCGAGCAAGGATGCTTACAATATAAACTTGAATAAGCCTCTTCGATTGGAAATCACATTGGAATATGTGGATTAT
The DNA here is from genome assembly GCA_050294405.1 of Fibrobacteria bacterium. Classification (GTDB taxonomy): domain Bacteria; phylum Fibrobacterota; class Fibrobacteria; order UBA11236; family JADFYW01; genus JBNKOC01. The sequence goes on from JBNKOC010000003.1 coordinate 21,722, forward strand.
GCCTATGAGAAACTGGATTCTACCCATACATATTTTCCCGGCACCAACATATGGGCCCGTTGCGACAGCTTTACGGTAATTGATAGCTTGCCATCGGGTGCAGCTAGTATGGTTTTTAACAACTCCAAGGAAGAAAGGGCTTTGTTTTTAATTCCAAACCAGAAGGAAAGTTTTGGGCCTGTAGTCAATGCCGACCCCGGCGATACTTTGAGAATAAAAGTCTTGAAATATTTTGGGCAAGCTTACCAATTGGACAGTATAGAATAATTTTTTCCCCTCAAGTAAACGTATTCTTTTATTTTGTTTGAATAATTATTATAAACAAAATGGGAATTCGCATTATGGAAGAGCAAAAAAAGCAATTAGAAATTGAAAAGCTTAGAAAAGAAGTCCAAGTTTTAGAGCTTGAAATAAAAACTCGCCAAAGCTCCGAAAAAAGAAAACTGCTTATGTTGTTGTCCATTATCATTGGGATTTTGGCTTCGGCGTTCGGAACTTATCAAGCCCTGGCTGAGGTAAAAAACAAGAATAAGCAATTGGCTATTGAGTCCGAAATTAGATCTCATGAAATATTTTTAAACCAGGTCATTGATAGGAGATCCGGTACTAAGTCCCAGCACGAGGAAATGGGCCCATCGGGTAAAATGGAAATTGTGGCCAGAGAATACTATGGCCGGGCGACCCAGCAGGCAGCTTATACATCAGCTGTGACTCTGGCCAAAAATTTTAAAAATTTGCGACCCGTTACTCATTTCCTTCTGAATTATCAATTAAGATGGGTGGACCCGAATAACGATACTGAAAATGAAAAAGAGTATATCGATGGGCTAATTGAAGAATTAAACTATACCCCATAAAATTGGGTGGCCTAATATTTGCCGCTTTTTGTATTATTATAGCCTCAAAATTCTCTAATTAATTTTAGCATCCCTTCAATTGTGGAAAAAAAACCTTGGGATTAGCTTGTTTTAACTAAATTTTCTTCATGCGTAACTAATTTATCCTAACAAGGGAGATAACTAACATGGAAGCAAATTCCCAATTAGCATTGGACCAAAGAGAAGAGCCTTTCCAATATCAGGGCGTGGGCAGCGAGCTTTTTGGCATCTATTTAAAAACTGTTTTACTCACTATAGTAACTCTGGGCATCTATCGTTTTTGGGGCAAGGTGCAAATCAATAAATATCTGTTTTCCCACACTAGTTTTTTGGGACGTAGTTTTGGTTACCACGCTACAGGCAAGGAGAGGTTTATTGGCTTTCTTAAAGGGGCAGCCGTGGTGATCTTGTTATTGATTGCAGCCATGATGCTTCCTTTAATTTTAGGCCCGCAAACAGGACAGCTCGTGTCCAGTGCAATGTTTACTGTAATTATATTGGGAGCCCAGCCTTTAATCATCGTGGGCAGGCACCGCTATTTATTAAGCCGATCGTCCTGGAGCAATGTACGCTTTCGTTTTGCCGGAAACTTTAAAGAATTTGCTCCTATGTATTATAAAGGTGTTCTATTGGGAGTGCTGACTTTAGGGATTTACAGCCCCTGGTTTATTAACAATATCCTTCATTATTTATTGGGTAAGTCCAATTTGGGAGACAAACAGTTTAGTTTTTACGGGGAAGGCAAAAAAATCTTTTTTATATACTTAAAAGGTATTTTACTTAGCATAGTGACTTTAGGCATATATTCTTTTTGGTATACGGCTAACCTAATTCGATATGTTTTTTCTCAAACTGAACTAGACGGCAATAAGTTTAATTGTAAAATAACGGGCGGAACATTGTTTAAAATATATTTGGTATCCTTTTTAATTGTTTTGTTTACTCTGGGATTTGGCTTAGCCTTTGCCGTGAATTATTCCATGTATCAATTTTTTGGTAAACTGAGCTTGGAAGCCGACGCCCAATCTCTAAAAGATTTACAAAATGTTTCAGATAGCCAGGCATCAGCCTTCGCGGATGGTGTTAGCGAAGCTGTGGATGCTCTGGACGCTATTGGCAGCATGATTTGATTTTATATTCTTAGTGAGAGCAACGATGTATTATGTCGTGAGGGCAATTTTCAGAGTTTGGCTTAATTAAGTTATGTATTCGGTTCTATATTTCGATGGAAAAAAATCCGATCCCCACTCCGTGGAAATGGAAGTGGGGGAGCGCAGTATAAGGTTAATTTCCAGTAAGGGGAATACGCTTCGTCAGTTTAGCTACAAAGATATAACCCACTTAAATAAGATAGGGCAAAAGTACCAGCTTGAATTAATAGCCCTCATTACAGGCGATGCTGTGGAGCTTATCGAATTTGAGGGGATTGAAATTTATAACTTAGTTCAGCGTTATCGGCAGCTACACTCCTCTTCCATTGCTAAATCCATATTCTTTTTTGACAGACAGAATCTGGCAGGCAAACTGACATTGACTTTTGGCTTAGGCGCAGGGTTTTTATTGCTGGTGTTTTTAGCATTTAGTAACATCCACTTTTTTATTCCTAAAAGATACGACTTGTATTTGGGAGAAAAAATTGAAAAGCAATTACTCAGAAAAGCTGAGGTATGCGAATCAGACTCTCTTTTAGAATTTATAAACAAGGTCGAAGAAGTTTTATCCATGCCAGAAGATAATTTTAAGCCTAAAATACATTTGGTGAATTATCCGCTGGTAAATGCGGTGGCCTTTCCCGGTGGAAAGATTTTTTTATTCAAGGGTTTGGTTAAAGTCAGTGAATCGCCAGAAGAAGTCATTGCTGTACTGGCCCACGAAATGGAACACGCTGAAAGACGTCACGGCATAAAACAAATGTCCCGGTCGGTGGGAATGGCCTTTATGGCATCTATGGTTATCGGTATGGCTGTAGAAGGTGTTGAAATCTTTGAAGCTGCTGAATTTATGGGCGAAATTTTATCTACTCTGCTTTATCTCAAATATTCCCGGGGTTTTGAGGAAGAAGCTGATAAACTGGCCGTTAAAAGATTGCACTCTAAAGAAATTACTGCCCAGGGAATGGCTGATTTTTTTAAGCGGTTAGACAGCCTTTCTAAAAAGGAAGATAAAAAAGAAGAAAAGAAGAATGAGGCAGGCAACATAACAGAGAATCAAGGTAAAATAGCATCTGAGCAAAAGGGTGAAGAACAAGTTGATGATAAAGCAGAATCTTTATCAAGCTGGTTTCAAACCCACCCTCAGAGTAAAAAGCGATATACATACATTCAAAAAGCGGTAGAGGCTGAATCCTTTGGACCTAACCCTTTGTTAGCAGCTGAGCGGGCTAATTGGAACGAGCTTAAAAATTCCTGCCCTGATTCAAAAAAGCCATTAAAAATTTGGAAGCTTATTTTTTAAAATCGAGAAATAAAAAAAGCCCCTCACATTGAGGAGCCTTTTTGTGCTTGCAAATTTTACTTTTTATTTTTTTCTGCGACGAGCAGCGAAGCCTAAAAGACCTAGTCCCATAAGAGCTAAAGTAGCTGGTTCAGGAACAGCTTCGGCTACAACTTCCAATTGGTAACGTTCGGTTTCGCCCTGGTAGCGAACAGTGTTCTTTTCCCAAAGGCTAAAATCATAAGTGGTAGGTCTGTCGTTAGAAGTACCGTACATGGCAGAAAGGTCGCGGCTGCACATAACAGAGGCGAACATGTTAAAAATACCAGTGTTGTCGAAAACGTAATCAAATGAGAATTGATATTGAGGGCCATTATAAGGATCAGAAATCCAACCGCCTCCGGTTTCGTCAATTAAAAAGGGGTAACCGCTATCTTTTAACAAAGAGCCATTGGCAGTCAACGGAGCATTGATAACTTCGTCTTCCATCCAGATTTTGAGGGCATCATAATCGTGGTCGCCACGATACTGTTTGTCCATGGTGATGGTGAATGTTACAACTTCGTTAACTTCAATAACGTTGTCGCCGGAAGCATCTTCCCAAGAGGCGCCCGCAATTTCTTGCCACCAGGTATTGTATTGGTTTACCTGTGTGGAGACCATATTAACAGGAGTTGCATAAGACATACCCACAAGAGCAGAACCAATCAGGGCGGGTTTAATAAGATTTTTAATGTTTAACATATTTTTTTCCTTTAAAAGCTATTAGACTTTACTGCAAATAGCATGCCTAATAAATTCCTTATAAAATGATGAAATTTGGCCATGCTTTTTTATAATCTGTTAAAAAACCCAAAAATGCGTCGAATTTTTTTACAGTTTCATTCGGGGGAGCACGGCAAACCATAATGGGGAAAATCAGGTTTTGTAAATTTAAATTGCAATTGAGTAACAGTATTGTTTGAGAGTAAAAATATGAAAAAAGGTTATTGGATAGTGAGAGCTGATGTATCGGATATGACGAAGTTTTCTGATTATGCCTCTAAAACCCCTGAGGCGCTTGGGAAGTATAAAGGACAATTCTTGGTTAGGGCAGGTCAGCAAAAAATTGTTGAAGGCCAATCAAGAGCGAGGAATAGCGTAATTGAATTTCCAAGTTATAAAGATGCTTTGGATTGTTGGAATTCGGAGGAATACCAAAATGCAAGACAAATCCGAATTGGCGCGGCAGAACTAGACATCGTCGTGATAGAGGGTCCGTAAATTATCTGTGTCAGGTAAGCGGGTTGCATAATATGGAATTTTCTCCTAAGAATAATGTGGTTAAACTCTGTCTTCAGGGGATTGGTTATGAAGAACAAAAAGAACCTGACAAAGCCCTAAACCTCTTTGTTGAGGCCTGGAACCAAGCGACGGATGAACACGAAAAATTTATTTGCGCCTTTTTTTTAGCCCGGACCTCAAAGAACATTGCAGACGAATTAAAGTGGCTGGAAAACGCTTTGCTGTTCGCTTTAAACATTAATGATGATCGTGTAAATAGCGCTCTTCCTGATTTATATACAAACATAGCCAAATGCTATGAAATAAACAACGATTTGGAAAAGGCAACAGAATACCAAAAATTAACTTCATCCATAAGCTTAATGCCAACTCACAAGGGTCCCTTTTACCATGGGACCAGAGCTGATTTGAAAGTCGGTGAATTGTTAGTTCCAGGGGGAAGATCAAACTACCAGGCTAGCTTAATAATGAACCATATATATTTTACTGCTTTGGTTAGTGGGGCAGGGTTAGCTGCGGAAATGGCGAAGGCGGATGGTGATGCGCGAGTATACATTGTGGAACCCACTGGTGAATTTGAAAATGATCCAAATGTTACCAATAAAAAATTTCCTGGAAATCCAACTCTTTCTTATCGCTCTGGTGAGCCATTAAAAATCCTAGGAGAAATAACAGATTGGGAAAGACAAACAGCCAACGAAATTCAAAAATGGCGCGAAAGGCTTGCTAAGAATAAGGGTGAAATAATTAATTGATAGACCTTCTTGAATATATTTGAGATACCAACCTTTCTTCGGCGGTTTCCAAAATGTATCCAAAAAAAAATAAGACTGTAAATAGTGTATCTCCTCAATCAATTAAAAATGCCATTTAAAGCAAAAAATCGCTAATAATTGACCCTCAATAACTTGTAAGATACCGAAAAAGGTTTTCTGCTAGAAACCGTTTTTTGATGTTACTAGATTGACTTTACCAATAATGGACTGTACATTTCAATTTAGAGACTTAACATGCCAGATATATTCCAATACAATGACTTCCGGCTTTACTTGGGAAAATTCTACGAAGAGAAAAAGAAAAAGCAGGCCTCATTTTCTTATCAGAGCTTTTCCCGTCTAGCTGGGTTTACAAGTAAATCTTCGGTGTTGAATGTAATTCAGGGTAGAAAAAATCTTTCAAAAGCTTCAATTGTAAAAATGGGCGAGGCACTTAAATTAGGAAAAACCGAACGGGAGTATTTTGAAGCCTTGGTGCATTTTAATCAAGCGAAAGGTTTTAAGGAAAAAAATCACTATTATGATAAACTGGATTCAATTCGTTGCACTAACGGAGAAGCAGGTCATTCTAAAAAGTTGCGCCGAAATCAATTTGAATTTTATTCCCAATGGTATCACGCAGCAATTCGTTCTATTATTGGAATGTATCCATTCAAAGACAATTATGCATGGCTTGCCAAGAAGGTGAACCCACCCATAAACATAAACCAGGCAAAGAAATCTGTACGACTGTTGGAAAACATGGGGCTAATTGAAAAAACTCCAGATGGCATATATAAAATTACAGATCAGCATATTTCTACTGGTCGGGAAATTAAAAACCTGGCAGTACATCATTTTCACCTAAAATGTTTGGACTTAGCAAAAGCTGCGCTTGAGGAATTACCTCAAGATAAAAGAAATATTTCCGGCTTAACCTTAGGGATATCTGAAAAGGCATATAAAAATATTTGTGAAGAAATTTATAAGTTACAGGAAAAATTAATTTCACTTGCTGAAAAAGATGTTTATTCTAATTCGGTTTATCAGGTAAACTTTCAAATTTTCCCTATGACAAACCATGAAAGAAAAGGGTAAGATAATGAAAAAATGGTTATTACTAATTCCTATGCTGCTCGTTTTTTTGAGCGGGTGTTTTAATAAAGATAATGTTACTGGAAATTCGTCTCAGACAGGGAATTCTGACATCGAATTAACTGGCCGTGTTTTGGATAAAAATGGGAATCCAATTGATGGGGTGGTCGCCCATTTGGCGAGGACAGGCCTAACTGATACGACTGATAACCAAGGAAGATACTTGATAATGGGGGATATCTCCGAGTCCTCTAAAAAATTATCCGCCGAAGAGGTGCTGGATACATTGGTGTTTGTTCAGGATGGTCAATATGTTGCCTATTTGGATGTGGAAAAATGGGTAGACACGCTTCCTGATGTAAGGCTTGTCCAACGTAATTTTTCCGGTTCACTATCAGGGCCAACACAGGATGTTTACAAGGTAGAGGCTATTTTAAATGGCAATGGAATCCTAGTGGATAACCCTGTGGTGGCAGAACTTTTTTATAATAAACCCTCTAATGAATTCAGCGGTTTCATTTATTTTCCTAATGGTAAAAATACCATGTATTATGAAATATACGTTAATGTGTATAATGAAGATGGTCAGTTGATGAGCAAAAGCGATGTTCTTTTTTTTAACAGCAAGGCGGGGGATATAACTTTACCCAGTTTTCATGCTAAAACATTGCTCCCTATCGCTATGGCTGGAAACGACATAACAGCATCCATCAAAGACACTCTGACTCTTAATGGTATGGTCGATGATAACTTCCTTGGCACAGTAACTCAATGGGAGTGGAATATTGGTGGTAAAGGATTTGAAGAAACAACTTCAGGCGAAGTGACTATTGGCTTACCTGATGTTGCAACTCCTGAATATTCGAGTGTCCTGCGTGTAACTGATGATAATGGAAATACTTCTGAGGATACTGTTTTAATTCAGGTACTGCAAGATGCTCCCAATGTTATAATTACGGGAGACTCGGCTGGAGTTGTTAATGACACTCTTTACTTTAATGCCGATGCCACTGATGTATACGGGAAAATTTTAAAATATCGATGGAGTGATGGAATTGGTAGTGGAGTCGACGATTCCACAGGGTCGGAGTTTATGGTGCATTTTTCGGAAGAAAATGTTTATACCATAATTGTTGAAGTGGAAGATGACGATGGGAATATTGCTCAGGATAGCGTAAAAATCGAGGTGGTCGCGAAATAAGTCAATCTCAATTGAAATCGGATTTAAATAAAATCATTGATTATTTTCAAATCTGTGTTATAATAATCAGAGTAAAGTAGCGTTTACAAAAAACTAAAAATTCACTGAATAGGCTTAATTCAAGTTGAGTTTTTGTGAAAATTTCAATGGGCGAGGCAGTATTCCCGCCGAGATTTTAAATCAATTGGGAATGTATTAGGAGGCCCGTCCTTGACGTTAAAAAAATCCGACAAGATTCGAAGTATAATAGAGGAAATCTCGCTGGATACTGTTTTATTGGATTATGAAAATCCTTCTTCAATAGAGCAGGTGCTCGTAAAAATTGAAAGCCTAAAATCTTTAAATCTGTATCCAAAGGTTCAAGAACCCCTAACTAGGTGCAAAGAACTTGTTAACGGACTTTTAGAAGTGAAATACGATTCCTTTACATGGAATCAAAAACTTCTGGAAATTTCGAATCTTATTTCGGGGGTCAAAGAAATAGTTGCAAACACTCCGAGAAAAAAAAATAGGAGTTCCAAAAAGAAGGAAAGTTCATATGAAATCAATCCTGGGTTTAAATCAAATTCTAATGAGGATATTGAAGCCCCAATTGATGTGGAGAGCCTAGGTGATATTTCTCTTCTTCAGGACTTTATTTGCGAGTCAAAGGAACATTTGCTGGAAACAGAGTCTTTGCTTCTGGAGATTGAAGAAAATGTGGGGAATGCCAATGCTCTTGATGGGGTTTTCAGGGTTTTTCACACCATTAAGGGAACCGCCAGTTTTTTAGAAATAACCCCTATTAGGATTTTGGCTCATAAGGCAGAAAATCTTTTAGCAAAGGCCCGAGAAGGGGAAATTCTGCTTAAAGATGAATACATGGAGACGGTTTTTTCATCTGTTGAGGGAATGCGTAGAGAATTGGCCGCCTTGTCCATTGCGGTAGCGAAAAAAGGGAGCTATCTCCCCAGTCCAGATCTTAAGAATTTAATTGGTCAAATTAGCAGTCTTGTTGACAATGCAATAAACAGCCAAGTACAGGAAGTTAAATCGCTTGATGTATTGAGAAATAACATGCCGTTAAACCAGGAAAACAGTCGAGGGAACTCCAGTTCAAATCCTGAAAGGGCTACCCCCTCTAATACCAATTTGTCTCTCAATGATTTTATTAAGGTAGATACAGGCCGGCTTGACATGTTGTTAAATATTATAGGAGAGCTGGTAATCACAGAATCTATTGTCACTGGTGATCCGGAAATTACCCGAAGGGCCTCTATGAGGGTGCGAAAAAACCTCCACCAGCTAACTAAAATTACCAGAAACCTGCAAGAAGTTGGAACAACTCTTAGAATGCTAACATTGCGTTCCACTTTTCAAAAGATGAACATGGTAGTAAGAAACCTGGTTAAAAATTCAAATAAAAAAATCCAATTGGTTTCAATGGGCCAGGAAACAGAGTTAGATAAATCTATTATAGAGCATATCGGAGACCCCCTTGTCCATCTAATCCGGAATTGCGCAGACCACGGAATAGAATCTCCCGAAGAAAGAATTGCTGCTGGAAAACCGGAAGAAGGAACAATCTACCTAAGGGCTTTTCAAAAAAGTGGAAGCATATATATTGAAATAGAGGACGATGGACGGGGTTTGGATAAACATGCCATCCTAAATAAAGGCAGAGAAAGAGGCTTTTTGCCGACACACATAATGCCTGATGATTGTGATATATTTCAAACCATTTTTAAGCCAGGTTTTTCAACCATGGAAACTGTGACCGATCTTTCTGGTAGAGGGGTGGGTATGGATGTGGTGAAAAAAAATGTGGACAAATTAAGGGGAAACATTGAGATCCAAACTGATAAAGGCCGAGGGACAAAATTTACCATTATCTTGCCTTTAACGCTGGCCATAATAGATGGAATGGTTGTGCGTATAGCTAATGAGCGTTACATTATTCCAACACTTTCGATTATCGAGTCTTTTAGACCAAAATCAGAGGACTTAACGAGGGTGTTAGGTAATGGCACCTTACTTGAATTTCGTGGGAATCGAATACCTCTTTTATCCCTAAGCGATTATTTCGGCATTAATCGACTGGAAAATTCTACTTCAAATTCAATTGTTGTTGTAGTCGAAGTAATGAATAAATTAGTTGGCCTGGTAGTGGATAAACTGGAAGGACAGCAACAAACTGTAGTGAAAAGTCTAGGGGATGGGGTGCCCAAAATAGAAGCGGTATCCGGGGGAGCCATTATGCAAGATGGTTCCATATGTCTCATATTAGATATACCATCTTTAATTAACACAGCTTTGACTTCAAACAAAAAGTTTGGAGTTATTTCATCGAAAAATCTAAAAGAGGAAAATTATGAAAACGGAATCCATCTCCAATAAAACCGACGGAGTTTTGAATCCAATTTCCAATCTTGGAGGAAAATACCTCACCTTTAAGTTATTTGGCGAAACATACGGTTTAGATATACTTAAGGTTCAGGAAATTATAGGTATAATGGAAATTACCCGTTTGCCCAGAACACCGGAATATCTGAGAGGGATAATAAACCTTCGAGGTAGGGTGATTCCAGTATTGGAACTGAGGGCGAAATTCGAACTTGAGTCCGTTGAAGATACAAAAAGAACCTGTATTATAGTAATGAGGATTCAAACCAGGGACAAAGATCTTATCATGGGGATTTTGGTTGATGAGGTTTCCGAGGTTTTGGATATAGCGCATGAAGATATATCAGAAACACCTGAAATGGGTGAGGGAATTCGCACTGAATATTTATCCGGGATTGGGAAAGTCAATAAATCCGTTATCATGTTGTTAAATATCGAAAGAGTTTTGACAAACCAGGAATATTCAGAAATAGCGAATATAGGTCAATAATAAATTTTTAATATAATCCAAGGAGCCGTCAATGTTTAAAAGAATGAAACTGACTACCAAAATCACGCTTGGTTTTGGACTTTCAGGAGCAGTCCTTCTAATAGCGGTGCTAAGCACCATGATAATGATGAATAGCATGAATAATGTTACAAACCGTGTTGTGGAATTGCGGTCTCCTACAGCAATGGCCAGTATAGAAATGTTAAATGGAATGAATCAATCCCTTGCCGCGCTTCGAGGATGGATAATTCTTGGAGATAACAAATTTAAAGAGGAACGATCATTCGCCTGGAATGAAGGGATTGATAAATCTTTCAGTAATCTGAAAGCTTTGTCAAAAAATTGGACTAATCCTGAAAATATAAATCGCCTGAAAAATATTGAGTCCAATTTGGGCGAGTTTAAAAAGTATCAAAAGGAAATTGAAGATATTGCTCAAACGCCCGAAAACCAACCTGCCCTAAAAATTCTTCTAACCCAAGCCGCCCCAAGGGCATCCATATTAGCAGAAAAAATTACTGATATAATTGATATAGAATTGGAACAACCAGCCACAGATAAACGAAAAGCTCTTTTGGGCATGATGGCCGATGTTAGAGGAACAACTGGTCTGGCATTAGCAAATATCAGAGCTTTTCTTTTATCAGGTGATAATAAGTTTAAAGAAAAGTTTACAGCCTTGTGGAAAAAGAATGCACGACGTTTTGCGGATTTACAAAACTCTCAAAACTTATTGACCCCTGAACAGAAACGGCATTTTATGGCATTTGCACAGGCAAGGACGGAGTTTGAGCCGCTGGTTCCAAAGATGTTTGAAATTAGGTCAGGCAAAGAATGGAACCTTGCTAATAACTGGCTTGGGACTAAAGCCGCTCCGATAGCTTATAAATTAACAACAAATTTGCAGGCGATGATGAAAGATCAAAAACAATTAATGTCAAATGATTTAATCCTTGCCCAGAAAACATCCAAACAATTAAAAACAGTAGAATGGATATTGCTTATTGTTGGGCTTGGCCTGTGTGTTTTAATAGGGATAGTTATTAGCAATTCTATTACACGTCCTTTTAAAGATATTTTTAAAGGCTTATCTACTTTCAGCACCCTCGAATTAGAACAAACCGGGGAACAGTTTAGAAACATCATTGACAGTATGACTAAAGGGTCGGCTCAAGTTGCAGATGCATCTAACCAAGTTGCATCCGCCAGCCAGCAAATGGCCGAGGGAGCAAATGAACAAGCTTCAAGCTTAGAGGAAACTTCAGCATCGTTGGAGGAAATGGCTTCAATGACTAAACAAAATGCTGACAACTCAAATCAAGCTGATGTTGTTGCTAAAGCAGCTAAAGACTCCGCATTAAAGGGTATGGAAGCTATGGAAAGAATGTCTGGCGCAATTGAAAAAATCAAAGCTTCCTCGGATGAGACAGCTAACATCATTAAGACAATTGATGAAATTGCTTTTCAAACCAATCTTCTGGCTCTTAATGCTGCTGTCGAGGCAGCCAGGGCTGGCGATGCTGGAAAAGGGTTTGCTGTAGTTGCAGAGGAGGTTAGAAATTTAGCCCAAAGATCAGCTGAAGCAGCAAAAGATACATCAGTATTGCTGGAGGAATCCAAAAAAAATAGTGAAAATGGTGTACATGTTTCTAATGAAGTTGCGGAGATCCTTAAAGAGATTTCCGAAGGAAATGACAAAGTGGTAAAATTAATAGCCGAAGTGGCTGTCGCCAGTAACGAGCAGGCCAGAGGAATTGATCAAGTAAATGAAGCTGTAGCCCAGATGGATAAAGTGACCCAGGCTAATGCAGCCAATGCTGAAGAGTCTGCTTCCGCAAGTGAAGAGCTCTCCGCCCAATCAAGAGAACTCAAGGAGACTATGGAAGCGCTAATCCGCATTGTGGAAGCAAATGATGGCACAGGCAGAACTAATTTTAAACCGAGCCCTGTTGAAAACCATGTTCCCCTAAATCATATTTCTATGGGTAAAAAACACTCCTCTTCAAATATCCATCATTTATTTGAACATGTGTTGACAGATGATCCTATCTCTGGTGGGCATCAGTTTCGCAGCAGTAACCATAACGGCTCCAAAGATAAAGCCAAAAATGTTAAACACGAACAAATTATTCCATTAGATGATGACGATTTTAAGGACTTTTAAAAATTTAAGTCAATAAAATGAATACTACTTCTTACGAAAAAATAAGGAAGATTATTTATGATCACAGTGGAATTACGTTAAGAGAGGGTAAAGAATCTTTAGTAAATGCGCGCGTTGGTAAAAGACTTAGAACACTGAATTTATCGGACCTCAGTGCCTATCTTGATTACATAGAAAACGACTCAACCGGGCATGAAATTCTTAATCTTTTAGATGTAATATCTACTAATGTAACCAGCTTTTTCAGGGAGTCCGGACATTTTGATATTCTTAAAGATCTGATGTCCAAATGGATTGATAAGGGGCAGCGCAGGTTTCGATTCTGGTCTGCCGCCTGTTCCAGTGGAGAAGAACCCGTTACTCTGGCCATAACCCTGATGGAAAATTTTTCACATGTCCCAGGGCTGGATATCCGTATTCTTGCTACCGATATTTCGACCAGAATTCTGGAAAAAGCCCGCATGGGGATTTATTCTAACAGGCAGATGTTAGGCATTCCGGGCAATTTAAAGCAAAAATATTTTCGAAAGAAAACCTCATCCAAGGGAAACTTGTTCCTATTAAAAGAATCTATTAAGGCGCTTATTGTCTACAAAAGATTAAACTTAATACATACTCCATATCCGATGCCTGGTCCTTTGGATGCTATATTTTGCCGAAATGTGATGATCTATTTTGATAATCCAACACGATTAAACTTATTAAAAGAGTCAGAGCGATTATTAAAGGATGGTGGTTATCTATTTGTGGGCCATGCAGAAAGTTTAACGGGTCAGCTTTGCGATTTAAAAAATATAAGGCCTTCGGTATATGCAAAACTTTAAATTTTCCATATAATCTTTTTAAGAATATCATATGAAAACTACACCAACTCAGTTTGTTACGGTAGTTGGACTTTCAGAATGTATAGTATCAAACGATCCGTTTGAGATTTTAATTACTCATTCTTTGGGATCTTGTCTTGGAATTAGCGCATGGGATCCTATTGCTGGGGTAGGAGGTTTGATGCATTGCATGTTGCCCCTTTCCCGGATTGACAGGGAAAAAGCAAAGAAGTATCCCGCAATGTTTGTGGATACGGGCTTTATCCATTTATTCCGTGAAATGAATTTAAGAGGCTCAAATAAAGAGGATGTGATTTTAAAAATTGCCGGATGCGGTCAAATTATGGATCCGAAAGGACTTTTTAATATTGGGAGCCGCAATGTCCAAGTTTTGGATAAATTATTGAAAAAAAATAATCTATCCATTAGCTCCCGCCTGATTGGGGGGGACTCTTCAAAAACTCTTGTTTTGAATCTAAGATCTGGAACAACTATGGTAAAAAACAATGGCATATATTCTGAAATATAGCCTTCTTCTAATTGTTAAATTGTCAAGGAATCTAAAGTGATCCGAAAACCTGTTAGGGTTCTTATTGTGGATGATTCGGCTTTATTTAGGAAGGTCCTTCAAACCCAACTGGAAAAATATGAAGATATTGAAATTATTGGGACAGCATCCGATGTTTATGAGGCCCGGTATCAAATTATTGAAAATAAACCTGATGTTATTACTCTGGATATCGAAATGCCAAGAATGGATGGGATTACATTTTTACATAAGCTGATGAAGAGCAAACCTCTACCGGTAATTATACTGTCTTCCCAAACCAATGCTGGTGGGAGCATGGCTCTGAAGGCGTTCGATGAGGGTGCAATAGATGTATTGGATAAACCTGCCAATAAATCCGAAGTAAATGAAATGGTAGAGTCCCTCCATGAAAAAATCCTCGGGGCGTCGCAAATTGATATTAACCAGTATCTTTTAAGTCTAAAACAAGCTCCGACTCAGATTACATCACGCTACCCAGGGCAAAGCAAGAGCCAGGCCATACTGGCAATTGGGGCTTCAACAGGAGGTACTGATGCAATACGGCGGATCTTAACAGCATTGCCTTCAGATGGCCCGCCAACCGTAGTTGTTCAACATATGCCTAAACATTTTACCAAATCCTTTGCGGAAAGATTGAACCGGGAGTCGGCCATGTCTGTTAAAGAAGCCGAAAATGGGGATAGTCTGCGGCAAGGGCTGGTATTGATAGCTCCGGGAGATTTCCATATGTTATTAAAAAAATCACCGGGTGGATACCGGGTTATTCTTAAGACTGGGCCCATGGTATACCATCAACGACCTTCTGTCGAAGTCCTTTTCAATTCAGTTGCTTCAGAGGCCCGCGAAAATGCGATTGGAGTAATCCTTACAGGAATGGGAAAAGACGGGGCCAAGGGGTTATTAAAAATGAAAGAGGCTGGGGCGCTCACACTTGCGCAAAGTGAAGAATCCTGTGTGGTCTTTGGAATGCCAAAAGAAGCCATTGACCTTGGTGCTCCTAAGTTGGTGCTGTCTCTTGACAAAATTCCCATCCGTATCCTGGCTGGGATATAGCCTGGTTTAAGATTAAAATTTAGTCCAATTTATCTTCAGCTATATGCCATTCGAGGCTTTCAATTACGCTGAGTTCCACAATATTAGAAGCATTGCCTAGGAGAAGCTTACATTCCTTGCTTAAGTTAAGCAAATGGAGCTTTTTTTTATATTGATTGTATTTATCAGTAATATTTTGCAGAGCTTCAATTCCGGAGTGGTCCCACACCCGGGCCTCCTTAAAATCAATAACAACGTGTTCTTTATCCTTTTTGAAATCAAAGATGTTTTTAAAGGAGTGAATGGACCCGAAAAACAATGGACCTTTTAGGCGGTACACGGTTCGTTCTTTGTAGTTATGCCGTTCCGCATCCATTTCTTTTCCATGCTTCCAGGCAAAAACCAACGCCGATATTATTATCCCTACAAATACGGCTATGGCCAAGTCAAAAAATACAGTAACTGTGGAAACAGTAACAATTACCAGCAAATCAGAACCCGGTATCTTTCCCAATAAACGCAGGCTGGACCATTCAAATGTGCCGATAACCACTAAAAACATGACACCCACTAAAGCAGCCAGGGGAATTCGTTCTATAAAGGAAGCGCCAAAAATTATAAAGATCAATAGAAAGACAGCTGAGGTTATTCCGGATAACCTTCCCCGGCCGCCCCCCCGAATGTTAATAATGCTTTGTCCTATCATTGCACAACCTCCCATACCCCCGAAAAAGCCATTGGCTATGTTGGCAAGACCCTGGCCAATACATTCCTTATTTCCCTTACCTCTGGTCTCTGTGATTTCATCAATAAGAGTCAAAGTCATCAAGGATTCAATCAGGCCTACGGAAGCAGCTAATATGGAATAGGGCAATATTAACTTTATGGTTTCTAATGAAAAAGGAACATCAGGTAGTGAAAAGCCGGGAAAGCCTGCAGCCAAGGTTTGAATATTAGGGTTGCCGTCTTTTACAAAATCCAAAACTACTTTAACAGAGCCCGGTGAAAATCTATTAATAACATATCCAATGATGGAGACGCTAACGATACCAGCAAGGGTTGCGGGAATAGCTTTAGTATATTTTGGAAGCACTATGCCAATGGCCATTGTGAGGGCTACAAGCAAAAGCATCAATAGCAACGGGACAGATGGAAGGATGTTTCCACCTTGAGTGAATTGTGAAAACTGCGACTTAAAAATTATTATGGCTAATCCATTCACAAAACCCAGCATTACAGGGTGGGGGACCAGTCTAATAAACTTTCCCAGTTTTAATGCACCAAAGGTTATCTGAATCATTCCCATTAATATGACGGCAACAAATAAATAACCTAAGGCGCTTTCCATGGATTCGGCAAAACTCAATCCCAATGCCTGTTTTTTTTCCATTACCATTGCAATCATGGGTGCAAAAATAACGGCTACAGCGCCGGTAGCGCCTGAAATCATTCCCGGGCGTCCACCCAATACAGATGTAATGAGGCCCATAATAAAGGCGGCATATAGCCCTACCTTGGGGTCCACGCCAGCAACAAAGGAAAAGGCTATGGCTTCAGGTACCAGCGCAAGGGCGACGGTTAAACCTGATAATATATCGTTCTTAATGTTCTGCGGTCGCCGAATGCGTATGGGGACCCATTTATTTTCTGTTTTGCTTAGTTCTCGGCTATTTTTTTTAGTGCTATCCGTATCAGTCATGTATTTTTATCTATCTCCAAAATCATTAAAACCCTTTAAAGGTCTGAAAAGCTGGAGACAATAGTTGAGTATTGAAATTCCCAGCCGCTATTACGCACTCAGGATTGCAAGGGGCGAATCCAAAACTTTTTTGTGGATTCAGAAGCGTCTATAGTAATAACAAAGTCAGATTCTTCCAAATTTAAATTGGGAAGATTATTTTAGCCATATTAGTTTTTTGGGAATTTGAATATTGTTCTTGGCTCTGCCTAAGGCGTCGTACTGAGGCATATTTCCATGTAAATGTGGCAAATCATTTGATGAGTTCAATATGGGAGTTGGGGACTCAAATTCGAAGGCCCCTAAGTCAGGTGCGTCCCCAGAATAGGGAAGTCCTCTGTCTTCTCCGGCGTCAATGGCAGAGCTTTCACTGGAAAGTTTCATAAAGGGAATGTTAGGTAAACTTCCATCTATTCCTCTGGGGCCATCCATTCCCTCGGTGTTAAGAGATTCAAAATCATCATCTGAAAGTGAAATGCCATTCCATGAGTTAAAATTATCGTCAATTTCTCCCGGAGTCTCTCTATTTAAAGCTCCACCAGAACCATGAGCGATGTTATTCCTCAAAAAATGTTCTGCCCGCCCTTCATCTGCCAGCAAATCATAATTTCGGGGATTGTTAATGGCAGTGTTGTTAATCCAGTCAATTCCGCCTTCATGGTGGTTGGCGTAAAAACCCTGAGTTCGATTTTCAAAGGATAAATTAAATCTTACGACATGGCGTGGAATAGTTTCGGGAATGGTCGTTGTTGTAAACCCGCCAGCTTTAATTCCCGCTCCGTTGCCGGCAGCGGTTCGGCTGTCTGGTTGGAATCCGTTATAAAAGGCCCAGGAATGTTCCACTGTACATACTCCTGGGGAATTAATAAAGTCAAATCCGTCGTCACTGTTCCACCAGGCCCGGCAACCTCGAAATAGGTTGCCATTGCCAGTAGTATGACAGCCAAATCCGTCAGCGTTTTCACCTCCGCGGTCGGCATCAAAATTATGGTGGGAGTCCACATTAAGAACCAGATTATCGCTTCCGGCTTTAATAAAAATTCCCGGTCCTTCATTATGGTGGAGATCTAAGTTTTCAAATATGTTATTACTTCCCTGGATGTGTATGCACCAGGATTCGTTGGTATTGGTTAGAGTTTGCTGAACCCCTTTTAATTCCAGTCCTTTAAAGTGCAGGTAGTCAGCGCGAACTTGAAATCCGGTAATTCGTTCCTGGGGCAATAAATTGAAAAAATCAAAAACAGGCTTTTGCTCTTGAGCTGCCCAATAACGAATAGGTTGCCCCTCAGTTCCGCTTTTATTAAACAAAACCCCAACTGCTTCGCTGGTGCCGGAAAATATATAATTGCCAGCCTTAATCCATACCGTATCTCCTGGGGAGGCGGCATTCTGTGCTTGCTGGAGAGTCGCAAAAGGACTGGATTCGCTTCCGCTTCCATTTTGGGCGGCAGAGGCAGAAACATAAATTTGAGCAGCTTGGGAAAATTGAAGAAGAGCCAAAGTCAGCCCCGCAATAAATTTTGCTTTCGATAGAGTGAACCCGGTAACCATTGCAGATAATTTAACCAGAATTTTTAAATCTGGGGTGTTGTTTTTAACAATTGTTGTCAGTTCAAAAAACTTATACCTAGTTGTTTTGAAGGATAACTAACAGATTTATTGCCTTTACCAGTTTTAACAGGATATTTTTTTGTTCCTATATTTTGCAGTCTGAGAACAGAAAATCATGTTTATAAAAATCTATCCTAAAATTTATGGTATTTTTATTTTAAACCTGTGCAAAGAGGCTTGACAAAATGAAAATTAAACTTTTAATAACATTGTTATTTTTAAGCGGAAACTTGTGTTTTGGATCCGGATTAAAATATTGGGGTAGTCTGGGTGCTGGTCTGGGGTTAATGGACCTTGAAGAATTTATTTATTCCCCCTTGGATGTATCTGCAAATATTTCCATAAATAATTTTTTATTAGGCGGCGGTATTGATTTAATTCACAGGCAGGGTGGGGTTTGCGCCTTAACCTGCTATGATTATTCCAATAAGTTTATTTGGAATGGATTAATTGGATATGTTTATTCCTGGAATAAATTTGGTTTTTCCTTTAAATCTGGTATCAGCTATGCCAAACAATATGGGGGATACGGCTATAGAACCAATGGATGGGAGTTTGGTATACCCATCAAAGCCATGTTTATGATGCCTTTAAATAAATATGTAGGAGTAGAAAGCGGAATTAACACCTGGGTTCGAAAAGGCCAATTTTTGAAAACGGATTATTATTCTACGGTCCGATTAGGATTGGTATTTGGTTTGTTGCCAAAATAAAAACAGGGTCGAGGCTTTAGCTACTTTTGTCTTAAGGCCAATTCCTTTATATTCACATTAAGGGATGTTTCCTTTAGAATATTATAGAACCCATCAAGGGTTTCCACCGCTTTTTTATCATCTTCTGGTAATTGGGTGATCGCATCGCCATCGTTTTCTACAGCATTTAACACATCCAGAACAAAAACGGTGGAAGGATCTTTACCTGGCTGGTAGGCTCTATCTTCCTGGTCGTTGTCAATCAAAACTTCCCTCACCAGGCCAGAACGCAGAAGGCTGGTAAGCACCGCTACTACAAAACGACGTGGGACATTAAGGCTGGCAGAAAGCTCCTCGACACGGGTGGGTGGCTGCCCTTGCAGAAAGGCTTTGGTGAGTCGCAGGAAAATCCGAAGTGCCAAATCTTTGGAGGCTTTATTACTGAATGTTTTGGTTTCTTTTTCAGCTTCATAAGATTCCAGGTGCTGGTGCATATAGGAAAATTTAGATCCGGCCAAAATTATGGTCCAACTGGCACGCAGCCAAATAATAAAAAGGGGTAGAGCTGCGAAACTCCCATAAATGGCATTGTAACTGGTGAGGTTTACCTGCAATTTGATGTATATTTGCTCCCAGATTAAAAACAAAGTACCCGCTACTACGCCCCCAATCAGGGCTGAAAAGGGGCGCACTTTTTCATTAGGCAACAGAAAATACAAACCGGTAAATAACAACCAAATTAAACTCCAGGATATCCACTTTAAAATGTATGTACCCGGTCCTTCAAGAAAACCGGGAAGAAGGGAGGGAAGTTTACTGCTCAAAAAGGCAGTTAAACTGCTGGAAATTAAAAACAATACAGGGAATAATACCAGAAAAGATATATAGTTGGTTATTCGCCGGGCCCAGGAACGGGATTCATGAATCTCCCAGATATCGTTAAAACAGGATTCAATTTCGGTGATCACCATAATAACGGAAAATAAAAGCACCAGAATTCCCACCCCCGCAATAAGGCCCCCGTGGGTATTTTCCAATAAAGACTGGGAGAACTGTATGAGTTTTTGGCCCATGTCTGGCTGATTTTCAAATCGAGACAAGATTTCTTTTTCCAGACGTGCTTCCATGCCAAAACCTTTGGCCAAGGCGAAGGCGAGCCCCACCACTGGTACAATGGACATTAGGGTGTGCAAGGTAAGAGCATTGGCCCGTAGGGAAATGCGGTCCTGTTTGATACCTTTAAGACTGAGCAGGGTTATTTTTAAGGCGGCTATTGCCTTGTATTGAATGCCAGAGTATTGCCGAACAGGAATGTCCCAAAGGGTGTTAAGGAGATAGTTTTTTATTTTAGAAAATAGGCTCATGTATGAATCAATCTTTTCCGGGATATCTGAAATCAACTGTCTGCTACAAATTAATAAATAATCTAATTATCCTACGCTTTTTGTATTAATGCTATTATTAGTTCTTTCAGTATTTGGGGGTTCAGCATATGCAAAAAGTACGAGTAGCCAGTTTTACTATTTCAGCCGATGGGTATGGAGCAGGCATTGGTCAAAGTTTAAACCAGCCAATGGGAATTGGAGGAGGGGAATTGCATCAATGGTTTTTTCCCACAGAGGTTTTTAAAACTATGTTGGGCGGAAGTGGCGGAGAAAGCGGAATTGATAATGATTTCGCTAAAGCCGGTTTTGAAAATGTGGGAGCCTGGATTTTGGGGCGCAATATGTTTGCCCACAGCCGTGGAGATTGGACTGACGATGGTTGGAAGGGTTGGTGGGGAGACGAGCCTCCCTATCATTGCCCAGTGTATATATTAACCCATTATCCAAGAGAATCCTTCGAAATGAAGGGTGGTACTATCTTTCATTTTGAGACAGAAGGAATTGAAAAAGCTTTGGAAAAAGCCAAGCAAGCGGCAGCTGGCAAAGATGTGAGGATTGGCGGGGGAGTTCATACAGTGCGGCAATACCTGGAAAAACAATTGATTGATGAATTACATATTGCTGTTTCTCCTGTGCTATTGGGAAACGGAGAGCATTTGTTTTTTAATTTGGATTTGAAAAAACTGGGATACAAAATCGTTAAAAGTACCAGCAGTAAATTAGCGACCCATTTAAATATTTCGAAAGTTTAGTTGCATTTTAAAAAGCTGACGGGGAAATCTGGGCCGTGGTATAACAGTTTTTGTTTGCCAAATTTCTTATAAATTTCCCAGATTTTTACCGTAATTATTAATTAAATTTAAATTCATAGCTCGAAATTGGAGTTTAGTTGTAGTTTAAATTTATGCGGATTTTTAAAAACAGCTTCTTTTTTGCATTCTTTTTATGTGCCCCATTCACGGCAATATCAAGTCCATCGGATAAGGTTGTTTTTGAAAAGTATGGCGAGCAATCTGTATTAACAGGGCCAATAGCTAAGATTAGAGGCTACCGTGGTCTATATTATGGCATTCTTGAAGATTCCACAGTAATTTCCTGGACAGATGATGGGCTGCGTACCGAAATGGATAGTTTAAAAGGAGTTGCCGATATAAGCGTTAACGAATTAGGAGTGGCATTTTTGTCTTCTGATGGAACTGTTCAGGCTGACTTCTTGGAAAATTGGGAGAACAGTTATTCCAATTTTGGAGATAGAGTATTGATTAATGAATTAAGCGATGTAATAGCAATTTCTGTAGGTTGGGAAACTTTTAAGGTTGTTAAAGAAGATGGTTCCGTAATTGGTTGGGGTGATGCACAATATAATACAAACATCCCTAATAATTTGTCGGGAGCAAAAAAAGTATCTTCTGGAATTCATGTGGCAATGGCATTATTGGAAGACAACACGGCTGTTATTTGGGGTGAAGTGCCCAATAATAATGATTTAAGGAATTTTATAGAAAACATAGGCTCTGATGTTATTGATGTACTAGCGGGAGATCACTCCTATGAATTGGTTCATGAAGACGGCACAATCTCAAGTTATGGTGGAAAATTTGCAAATTTTAATTTATCAAATGTTAAAAGAATAGAATCAAGCCGTTTTGGCGGTGAATTAATATTAACTCAAGATGGAAAAATCCTCCGCTGGGATGCAAACAGAGACAAGATTGTTGAAATTGCAAACATATCCAACGCTGTTGACATCGCTTTACCCGCAGCGGTGCTAACCTCCGATGGCCGGGTTATATCAAATATCGATAAACCTATGGCAGAAATTCCGACAAGCGTTGGGCCTGTTTTGAATTTCGAAATAAAGGAATCGCAAATAACATATTATGATATTCGGGGAAAAATTGTACCTAAGGTTTCAATTGCAAATGGGCACTATCGACTTCCTTCGCAAAGGCTCATATTTAATAAATAGCCTCTACTCCACCGCACAGTTGAGGCCGGGCTCCCCGGTTCGGATAATACCCTGTTTAAATAAATTCTGTCTGCTAAGTCCATTGGCAAATCGGTATTTAATAGACCAAATATAGACACCATTTCCCACAAATTTTCCTGCAGTATCCTTTTGATTCCATACTAAAAAGCTAACATAGCCCCCAGGTTGCAGGCGATCTGGGTTTTCCATTTCACCACAGTAACCGAAACTTTGGGTGGAGGACTGAATGAATTTTCCCAAGTGATCCAGAATTACGATTTCTGCAGTATATGGACCTTCGCTATATATTCCCACGGCGGATAAACAATTAGCTGGAAAGGCTCTGGGGGATACATTCTGTTTAGCAGCGGCATCGCAAATACTTTGCGCAGTTTCATTTATTTCACCGGATGGAGTCATATATAAAGGGGGAATCCATTCTGTTAGTTGGTTGCCTTCGATTACTCTGACAATATCGCCGGCATTGTTTATAACGGCAACTTCCCCGATGTGAGGCATATTAAACTCAGAAGTATTGTTGGTTCTTCCAATAATAGGAACCACAAGTGAGGAATAAAAGTTATCAAAACCACTGGGGTTTCCGATAACCAGGCTGTGGACGGGGTTTGGAGGGTTGTTAGCGGCATCTCTATATAAGGCATTGTTGTTTAGGTAGACGCAATCGTTGAGCTCAACCAGGCTTCCCTCTTCGGAAATACTAATCGGAATGTGTATGGTAAGATCTCCCCGGGAGCCAATTGTGGGAGCTGTTAAAATCGGAAGAGGAAGGGTTTGGCTTGTTTCATCACAACCCTTAACTAACATAACCAAGTTTTTCCAGGGCTCAGAAGTTCCTGGAAGAGCAGACAGAGGCTCGGATACTGTTAATACCAAAGTATCCGGAGAAACCTGGATGGTTTGGCTTGCATCGCTTTCCAATATAAAACGCTTGTAACGGGGCGCGGTGATTTCTGCGCGGGTTAGCATGGGACCTATGCCATCTTCAATAATTACGCTTTTCCCATCTGGCATAATGAGGCTGGGCTCGTCCACAGCTGCAGTTTGCCCAAATTCAAAAGAGTCTGAGGAAAAGTCAACGACTATAACGCTGTCCGAATAGGCATGGATGTTTTGGCTGTTGGCATTTTTATCCATGTTGCCATCAGCAGGCCAACTGATGGATGTTATGGAGCTTGGCAGTATGCTAATAGGTTCCAGTAATTTAATAAAAACCGAATCGGCTCTGCCATCTTGGTTTCCATCTATTATCCAGCTCCTCTCTACATTGTATGTTACATTTATTCCGCTTAACCATTCTGCCAGAGTTCCCGGAGATGTCCCTTGAACCATAAAGTTTACATTGGCAGCGATATCAGAAAAGATAAGGAAAAATTCAGCGATGCCATTTTGAGGCGTCACCGTAGTAACATTAGTCCCGGCTAAATCGGCTTTAAAGCTAAGGCCGGTCAATGTACTGCTGACTGATAACGGATCCAAACAAGAAGATTCCAAACAACGTCCCCATTTGTCCGTAAAAACTTCAACACGTACCGGGTATCCCTGTAAATCGTTTTGGGTTAAGTTGGGAAGGGATGTTAGGGCCACTCCCTGGGCGTCCACAAAACGTAATTGAGGGATTCTAAAAGTAAGATAGGGGTGGGTGTCGGTTTGAAGACCTGCCCCATTTAAAAGCCCAAGGATATAGGTTTGAGCGGCAGGCGCAGACGTACTTCCAGTTACCCAAAGCGTATCAAGACCTGTGGCGTCTGTGGAAAGAGTACCCTCTGCTGGAATACTTTTAGCGGCATCCTGGTAAACCATAAGGTCTTCGGGAATAGCAAGGCTGTAGGTTCTCTGCACCGAGACTGGTT
The DNA here is from genome assembly GCA_050294405.1 of Fibrobacteria bacterium. Lineage (GTDB taxonomy): Bacteria > Fibrobacterota > Fibrobacteria > UBA11236 > JADFYW01 > JBNKOC01. The sequence goes on from JBNKOC010000003.1 coordinate 46,076, forward strand.
TGCCAGAGGCAGTAGCCTGAATATATATAGGCGCTGCAATGCCGACCAGGGTGTCAATGGGAACAAGGGGTTTCACAAAGTTTACTCCTAACTCGCCGTAAATGGTGAAGGGTATGCGAAACTCCCGCACGGGTTTGTTATGTGTGCGTATGGTAAGCAGGTAATCTCCGGGTATAAGCACAGTGCGCATGGCAAGGGTATCCATGGATACAGAGGTGCCGCCGGTTATTTCAATTCCAGTAAGAGGTTCTGTAATTAAATTGCGTACTCCATTAACACCAGGGCCTGTAAGTTCAAAATCAGCCGTTTCGGGAATGCTGTCTTCACTGGTGGTTTTAGAACCGCAGGAGCCATCCCCTCCAATACTTCGCCATATATCATAACGCCGCACTGTGGGACTTAGAGCAATGGTATCAATCCAGGTAGAAAGTTGTTGCTCAAAAAAGATGGAGCTTTTTATCCAAAGGTTGGAGGCAGTAGTATGCCGCTCGCAAAAGAAAAAATCAAAGGGCAGGGTATCTCCCGCATTCCATCCGTAGCCGCCAGCAACATCGTCCAGCACCAACCTGTCCCGACTGGCTCCGTGGATACCCCCCAAATCAATAACCAGCTTGTTGTCTATAAAAACCCAAACATCATCATCGCCTTCGAACATAAATGTCTGGCCTTCTTTACCATCCAGTCCCGGGGTGTATACAAAGTTAGCGTGCATTTCCAGGCAAAAATGAAAATTATGGGGGTCGGGATCTTCCACACCCTGGCCGGTTACCCGGTCGGTGTAGGTGCTTGTAAACCGTTCCTCGGGAGCGATTTCGTTAAAATCATCAATGGGAAAGTAACCGTGGCTAGGGGTGTTATATGAATCAAACTCCCAAAGGCCGTCATTGGTTTTACTCATGGGAAGATCCACGCAGGTTTCCGCATTGGTACCCGGCACTGTATTAAACCATTCTTCGAAGGCAGACTGTTCAAAGGGATTGGAGCCAATACGGGGTTTGCTGTCGGGACCTAAAATGGAATCAACCATACCCTTAAACAAGCCACCGCTAACTTCGGCCTGAAAATCGGGATGTGTTTGGCTGAAATCCCTGACCGTAGCTGCCAGATTAAATCCGCAGGAGCCTTCAAAGCCCGGATGTTGTGGAGAGATTGTTGGAATTCCGTCGGGAAAGGGCTCAGGATATATATAGGCTGTATCGTAAACGGAAAAGTGGGTGTTTAAATTGATGGGAGTTGCATCAGTGAGCCCATTAGCACCGTAATAAGAGCTCCCGAACATTTCCTGAAAACTAACATTGTAATCGGTATCACTAATTAAAAAAGCAACAAACCATTCACAGTTGTCGCTTAGGCGCATGTTGCGATAATCGCTGCCATTGACACTTATGGTTGGAGCAGTGATGGTCCAGGGGTTTAATATAAAGACGGTTTTTCCATCGGGGGGAGTGGCAGTAATCACTACCTGGTTGTTTTCAAGATAAATGTATATATCGAGGGCTCCGGGAAAATCCCGCATAATTTGATTGATATCAAACCAATCGGATTGGGCGGGGGCTTGAGTTTCGGTGGATAGCCCTAGAGGGGATAGCCATTGGGGTTCCTGGAGGTTTGGTTCAATGGCTGTTAATAAAATGAATGGGCTTTGCTGATTGGCAGGTATGTTGTTTTGAAAATTAAAGGACCACCAATCACGGACTTCATTTACTAAAGGCTCACCCGGATACCAGCCCATGTTGCCATCGGCTCCTTGCACGGACAATGGGAGATCTTCCCTTCCGGCCACATTAGCCCATGGATTTTGCACATGTATGGTGATTCCCTGCCCATAGATAGCTTGAATGGAAAAGTAAAGGCAAAAAAGTAAACCAATAAAAAATTGACGCTTAAAAGGATTTTTCCGATGCATTTACATACCCCCAGCTAGCTTAGTGACCATTGCGCTGGCATAAGTTCATTTTTTATAAAATTTGCTGTTGCCAAATAAAATTGCTTTTTTTGATTTTTAATGCTATTATATCCCTGGAAGGGCTTTTGAACGCAAAAATGGATAAAAAACCAGTAATTTATAACTATTTCGACTATCGGGACTATTTAAACGACGCTTTTGATTATTTTAAAGGGGTTGATCCGTCTTATTCCCATCGGAAATTTTTGTCGGAGGCGGGGATACCAGGCTCTACCTATCTTTTGAGGGTTTTGCGGGATGAGAGAAAGTTATCTCCGAAATATGTTGCCAATTTTTCAGCGGCTTTAAAACATAATCAATCGGAGTCTTCCTACTTTAAAATATTAGTTAATTTTGGTAACAACAAAAATTTAGATAAAAGAGATGCGCTCCTTAAAGAACTATTAAAAATACGCTCCGATAAAACAAAGTATTCCCTCCAGGATAAAAAACTCCGGTATTTTGAAAAATGGTATTACCCTGTCATACGGGATCTTGTTGCCCTTGTTGATTTTAAAGAAGACTATAACATATTGGCCAGAATGCTTGTTCCTCCCATTAAACCCGAGCAGGCCAAAGGAGCTGTTACATTTCTTCTAAAACATGGGTTCATAAAACATCGAAAAAAGAATCAAGGTTACGAACCCTCTGAACCTATTGTGGCGACTCCTCCCAGGGTGAACTCAACTATCCTGAGCCGCTTCCATAAAAAAAATCTGGAACTTGATATTGAAATCTTTGATAATGGAACGCTCTCCGACAGCAGTATCTCCTCGGTAACAATGAGTGTGTCCAAAGAAACTTTTGAAAAGCTGCGTATGGAAATTCAGGAGTTTCGAAAGCGTCTGATTACAATTGCAAGGCAAGACCAAAACCCTGAGATGGTTTGCCGGGTGGGGTTCCAGTTAGTACCACGAGCCAAAGTGAAGAAGAAGGGTTTATGATTGTAAGGCTGCTCCTTTCAATATCCCTGCTTTTCCTTGCAAGCTGTTTACAGTCTGTTTCCAAGGGCAATGGAACAGGAACCGATGCGGGTGAGGCTAAAATAGTGGGAACAGCTTTAGTGTTTGATAGTTTGCCTGCTGCAAATGCAAATGTTATACTGAGAGAACAAAATTATATACCTCTATCAAAACCAGCTCAGGAACATAAGGCTGTTAAAACAGACTCTGATGGATTATTCGAAATAGGCAATATTTCTTCTGGCTATTATCTTATTGAACTATGGAACCGTGATTCTCTAAGCGCCATAAAGCGTTTTTATATTTCAAATGACAATGCTAACATCGACTTGGGCAATATCACTTTGGACACTTCAGTGGAATTTACAGGAAGTGTGCTGCAGGATGGTTTCCCGCCTTCAGCTGCGCAGCTTCTGGTAATGGGGTTGGACAAAGTGGTTGATTTAGCTGCTGATGGGGCTTTCTCCCTTCTTTTGCCAAAGGGTGAGCAGCTTTTCAGAATAGCCGTTGGTAACGAACCGACTGCCGGAGAATTTTTGTTTAGTGAAGCCGATAGGGGAGATACGCTTTTAATTAGCAATGTTCCATTTACCTTGCTTGAAGGTTTTGATAACATGGATGGCCGCAATGATCTCGGCCGCTTTTTGGGAGGCGGCTGGTGGTTTTCCTATTCCGACCAGGCAGGCGGCGGAAATAGCCGGGTTTTGCCTACAGAAGAGACGGGTTTGGTTGCTGCAATTGATACAACAGCTGAGGCTTATTCCGGTGGCAGTTTACATATCCAGTACGAGGTTGATTCTTTATTCAGCGCCCCTTATGCTCTGGTTGCTACAAATATCAGTTATGGAATTTACGATACTCTTGCGGATGGCAAGATGTGGTTCGACTTAAGCAATATGACCGCGGTTAGTTTTATGGCCAAGGGGACGGGAACCGTATATTTACAATTAACCAGTAAAATAGACAGTCTAGCGGGTGGCTCTCAATTTCCCTTTGAAGTTCCCTTCGACCTAACCCCGACTTGGAAAATGTTTACCATAAGTTCAAATGATATCCCTGATGCACAAGTTTCCGGCTCCCCCCAGCCTATAACATGGGAGACGGGTGCTACTTCAGTAGGAAATATGACCTTCCTGGCAAATAAAAATGCCGAAATATGGATAGACAATATTATCCTTGAAGGTATGGGCCCTGCCGATTTTTTGAAGTAATACAGCGAATTTCACTTCCCCAGCTATCCTTTCAAAAGGAAATTCCCTTTTTTAAGTTGTTGCCAAAAAAAGTTGAACTTTATTTATAAAAACGCCTACTAATCCTTTATAATGCTTAAAATAAGCATAAAATTGTTTAAACTGTTACCATTTATTATGAATTATTTAGGAAATTTGGTTTTAAGGAGGCTGCCGATGAATTTTTTACCACCAAAAATTCATAGGGGTTTGTGCAGTCTCCTTATCCTTCATTGCAGTGTGGTATACGCCCAATCTGTCTTTGAGATAAATCCCGATTCGGCAAAACAATATATTTATCCGGCCATTTATGGAGTAAATACCCTTCCCCTGAGTAGCGATGCTGTCACGAACGACCTTCCTGTCACAAACCTTACGGCCGAGCGTATTGGTGGCAATAGAGTTACTGGGTACAACTGGGAAAACAACGCTTCCAATGCCGGGCTAGATTGGAACCATAACAGCGACAACCATTTGTTGACTTCCCCCGTTACCACTGAAACAGAATCAGGCGGTGCTATGGTAACATTTATGAAACGCTGCAAAAATTATAACTGTTATTCCACCATTCAGCTTCCCATGGCAGGGTATGTTGCTGCCGATATGAGTGGCTCTGTTTCTGTTGAAGAAGCCGCTCCTTCCTCACGCTGGAAAAAAGTAGTCTTTCAAAAAGGAAGCGATTTTACGCTTAATCCACTTCAAACGGACGACAATGTTTATGTTGATGAATTTGTAAATTATATGGTTCAAAAATTTGGAAAAGCCAGCGAAGGCGGAGTTAAAAGCTATTGCCTTGATAATGAACCGGGACTGTGGAATTATACACATCCTCGTATTCATCCCCAGCTACCTACAGCGGAAGACATTATCAATAGATCTGCAGAACTCTCGCTAGCTGTTAAAGCGGTGGACCCAACGGCTGAAATATTGGGGTTTGAGGCTTTTGGCTGGATGGAATTTCTGGAATTTACCAGTGCCACCGGTTGGGAAAATTACCAAAGTAGCTACGATTGGGCTATCAGCGCCTATTTGGGGGAAATGAAAAAAAAATCAGATGCGGCGAACATGAGACTTCTCGATGTTCTTACAGTTCACTGGTATCCGGAAGCTACAGGAGATGCCCGTATCAGTTTTGATACCGCAGGCACTGAGGCCACCGTGCAGGCCCGCTATCAGGCGCCTCGCTCTCTCTGGGATTCCACCTATGTTGAGAATAGTTGGATCACAAACAGTGGCCAGGGAGACCCAATTAATTTACTACCTCGTTTAAAGCAATCCGTAGATACCTGGTATCCTGGAACAAAAATTGGAATCACTGAATACTCTTATGGCGGGGAAGGCCATATATCGGGTGGCCTGGCACTTTCAGATGTTCTGGGAATATTTGGAAGGGAAGGTATTTATCTTGCCAACCTCCATACAAATGTCAGAGGTTTTTTAAAGCCGGCCTTCCAACTATTTCGAAACTTTGACGGAAAATACAACACTTTTGGAGATACCAGTGTTGCCGCTATTTCTCCCAGTGTAGAAGAGTATTCTATATATGCGTCAATCGATTCGGAAAATAGCAAATTGCTCCATGTTATTCTTATAAATAAAAAGGCCAGCGATTCACCCGTTAGCGTTAACATCAAAGGAAGCAAGCAGTATAAGTCCGGAATTGTTTACGGTTTTACCGAGGCCAGTACGGAAATTGCCCGCATGGAGGATGTGGACCCGATTGCAAATAACAATCTTAATTATACTGCGCCGGCCTATTCGGCACTGCACTTTATATTATCAACAGATGATACAGTAGATCTCCAGACTCCAGACTACTATACTCTCACTATAAACACTTTAGGCAATGGCCTGGTGAACCAGAGTATTAATGGAGCTAGATTTAAGGATGGTACCGAAGTTACTTTAACGGCTGTTCCCGCCAGCGGTTGGGAATTTTACGGATGGGTGGGAGCAGATTCAAGTACTAATACAACAATTAGCCTGACAATGAACGAAAACAAAACAATCGAAGCACGGTTTAGCACAGTCAATGATTTAATCCCCAATGGGGATTTTTCAAATGACCTCTCCAATTGGACCGTAAATACATGGAGTGCCGACGGATCTTCACAAGGTAATGCTGAAGTGGTAGACGGTGTGCTCAAATATACAGTTATCAATGGGGGGCCGGAAACATGGAATATTCAAATTTATCAAAACCCCGTTTCCTTTATAAAAGGGAAAGCCTATAAACTGACTTTTGATGCCTGGGCTGAAGCTGCTCATCCCATGAATGTCTGGACCGCCAATGGTGCGCTTTCAAAAGAAATTTCCTTGACCACAGCCCAAACCACCTACAGCTATACATTTATTGCGGACACCACTGAGGCCAGTGGAAGGCTTTCTTTTGACATAGGCGGAAACGGAGCGGCCTCTGCAGGGGTTGTTTATCTTGACAACGTTTCGTTAATACAAACGGATTCTATTACTGCTATAAAAAAGAACCTGGCATTTAATATGGAAGGGACTGAGTTTGTTGTGTATTCCTCTAATGGCCCGCCCACGATAGTACAATCTTCCCACAAGGGCGGGCCAGTCACCCTTAGTATTTGTGATTTATCGGGAAAAACGGCTGCGGTGGTTTATAGCGGGCCAGTACATAGCAAGCGCATGACTTTTAAGTTGGATGGAAATCAATTTGGAAATGGGTTGTATATTATCCGCCTGAAAACTCCCGAAGAAAGCAGATCGGGTAAAATAATGTTTTAGTACAACAAAATTTCAAGTTGCTATATGACCAAAATATTGGAATACTGCATATTCGCCCAACGATAGGCAAAATGAATTTGTTAAAACAGGAAATAAAATGAAAAAAATAATTACACTAATGTTTATGGTTCTGGCTTTAATGGGGTGCCAAAATCCTGTTGATAATTCCACAAACCTATCTGGTCAAGTTGTAGGAATGTGGGAGTGGCTTCCAAATGAATCAGCAGATTACGGAGAAACTGAATTTAAGGAAGATTTATCAATGTCTCGAAAAATTAATTCTGTTGAATACGATTTTGGAACATGGAAAATTACTTCTGAGAACAATAAAACTTTAGTATTTACATGGAATAGCGGCTTTATAGATAGCGTTACATTATCAACAGATAATCTCTCCATGATTAAAAATAATAATGGCGTTAACATTATTCTTGCTACTAAACAAAAGTAGCTGAACTAAATGAATAGTACCTTATGTTAATACTATCAAAAATGAGAATAAAATTTTTTGGATTAGCCACATTAATCATGTTACTTTCGGGTGCCTATTCGCAAAACCCCAATTTACATATCTATCTGGCTTTCGGGCAGTCTAATATGGAAGGCCAGGGCAGCATTGAATCTCCGGACAGAATGGTTGAGAATGGATTCAAAACATTTCAGGCGTTGGATTGCTCCAACTTGGGAAGGACCAAAGATACCTGGTATACAGCGGAGCCCCCAACCTGCAATTGCTGGTCAGGCCTTTCTCCCGTAGACTATTTTGGCCGGACCATGCTGGAAGCAGCGCCCGAAGGAGTTGAGATAGGGGTAATCAATGTTGCCGTGGCGGGGTGTGATATCCGGCTGTTCGACAAAAATATCTACCAGGGTTACGACTCCACCTCTACGGAAAGTTGGTTTTTGGACAGGGTCAAGGCCTATGAAGGTAACCCGTACCAATACCTTATCGGACGTGCAAAAGTCGCTCAGCAGGATGGTGTGATTAAGGGAATCCTGCTGCACCAAGGAGAAACCAATACCGGAGATACTCAATGGCCGCAATATGTTAAGAAGATTTATAATGACCTGATGGCTGACCTCTCTCTGAATCCCGATTCAGTCCCCATATTGGCCGGGGAGGTGGTTCACGCTGATCAGCAGGGATGTTGTTCTTCTATGAATAGTATCATCGCTAACCTACCCTCAGTGATTTCAAATGCCCATGTAATCTCATCTCAGGGATGCACGGTCCAATCAGACAATACCCATTTTGATTCCGAAGGGTATCGGGAACTGGGACGGCGGTACGCCGAGAAAATGCTTGCCCTGATAGATTATAGCGTTTCCCTTCCGCTGATGAGTGCTGAGACGAACGGTTATTTTTTACAGAGGAATGAACCAGGTTCTCTTTCACAAACCAGCGGCATCACTTTTGGAATCCCAGGCAAAACGCATGTTTCGCTCAAGGTTTTTAACTCACATGGGGATGTTGTTACCGAGTTGGCCGGAAGGGAATTTATCTCGGGCAGGCATACTATTGGTCTCGGCACATTGGAACTTGCACCCGGCAGTTATTACTATACCCTGCGGGCGGATGGGTTTTTTACCACCCACCAGTGGATTTTGCTCCCGTAGTGATTTGAATTGTGTTAAAAAATATGAACAAATTTTTTTGGCTAAGTTTTACCACACCTAAAAGTTCTCATTCTTTAGGTGCCCGATTTTAAGTAAATCCGGAAAGTAACTTCTTAAATATCATATGAAGAGTTTTGTATTCAGAGTGACTCAATTGAAAATGCTCCTCAATACATCTTTTATAAATCGGCCATGCCTTTTTTAATTCAATGGTTCCTTTTTTAGTTAATACAGCAAAAACGCTTCGGCCATCGGATTTATCAGCGACTCTTTTTATCAGTTGATTTTTTTCGAGGCTTGTCAGGGTTTTTGATATGCCGCTTTTGGTTAGAATACATGCCTTAGCCAATTCTTTTTGTCGTAACTTTTGTTCGGGAGCGATTTTGAGAGTAACAGCCGGTATTATGATATTCCCTCATGGGGCTCAAAAACTTTTGGGATGGTTTAGCGGCTTCGGGTTTTCCGGTACAATGAATTATTTCACTCAAACCATGAATTTCCCATGGATATTAGGTCTGCTGATCATTTTACTGGAATTTTTTGGGTCTCTCTTTTTAATAGCCGGTCTGGGAACCAGGGTCTTTAGTTCACTCCTTATTGTTATCATGGTCTGTGCTATGTTTATGGTACACCTTCCCAATGGATTTTTTATGAATTGGGACGGAAATCAATCAGGAGAGGGTGTAGAGTTTTTTATTTTGGCCATTGGAACTCTTATGGCTCTAGTGATATCAGGAGGGGGTGCCTTCTCAATAGATAAAGTGCTTTTCAAACATGGGTAAATTCATTATAATCCCGGAATGGTAAGGAACCTCTAGGCTCCTTACATAATCTCCGGCAAAGCTCATTGGCAAAGTGGGCAATAGAGTTTTACATTTAATTGGGTGAAAAGTAAAAAGCTGGAAAATGTTCTTGAAATATTCACAACCTTTTTAAAGCTAGGGCTAACATCCTTTGGCGGCCCTGTAGCGCACCTGGGCTATTTCAGAAGAGAAATTGTAGAAAAACGCCAATGGCTTGATGAAAACCAATTCGGGCAGCTTATAGCTATTTGCTAATTTTTGCCAGGGCCAGCAAGTAGCCAGGTTGGCTTTAGCGTTTTTACTGGCCTCATCGGCAGCCTTTCAACTTTTCTTGGTGGAGTTTTGTTTGTTATTTTTTTAGGTCTATTGGTCATTCTTCCTTTTACGGCAAGCAGTGAGGGTGGTTATAGTTATGTTGCCCAGGCCTTTTATCGTGCCGGAGCTTTGGTTTTTGGCGGAGGCCATGTTTTATAGAGGAATTTGCAGCGACTTCCAAACCTTTCCACCCTGTGTCTTGATTTGCAACTCCGCCAAACCCTTCTCCCAATCCAGAGAAATCAGACAGTAATTTAACTCGAATAAAGTGGGGGGCTGAAACAGCTTGTAAATTTTTTCTCCCAGGACCTTAAAAATATTCCGGTTATGGGTCATGCCGCTGGAGGTGGCTTCCACAACTTCCCAGTTTCCTGCCTCTATGGGTTTTTTATACATTTGAGCGTAGTGCTTGTCTCCGGAAAGTAAAATAAGGCTGGAAGGATGTAGTTTTTCCAAAAGGGAAAAAAGCCGTTTTTTTTCTTTGGGGTAATTGGCCCATTGCTCCCCCTGTGTTTTAGGGCTAATTATTTGAATGCTGGACACCAGAATATGTACTCTGGCCTTACTATTTTTCAATTCCTTTTCCAGCCACTGCCACTGGGATTCTCCCAATAACTTTGCATCCTCGGCCTGGGGTTCCATAAAATAGCGGGTATCCAAAAGTATAATTTTAACTGTATTCGGTTCCTCGCCAAATAAATAGGATGTATAAACTCCCGGTCGTTTCCGTCTGGGGGAATCGATGGGCTCTTCCATAAAATCAAGGAACAGGCGCTGGCTCATTTTTTTGGAAGGGTTCCACCTTCCCATGTTATTATCACCGAAATCGTGGTCATCCCAAGTGCCGATAATCCGGGTGTTTTTTCTAAGAGCTGTATAACCAGGATTGGCAAGTTGTTCGTCGTATTTTGCTTTAAGCGTATCTTCCGAATGGGTGTTTGCGTAAACATTGTCGCCCCCCCATATCCAAACATCGGGCCTGTCGTTTAAAATATCCTTCCACAGGGGCTGGGGGAGATGGGACTTATTACAGGAGCCAAAGGCAACTACAAAGCGATAGCCCTTTTCCAAGTCCATGGAAAAACTTGAGCATATAAATAAGGTTAACATCAAAGGAATACTGCTAAGCCCTTGAAAACTGCAGAATGGGGATAAATTATGCTTCAAAAATCTCAAGGATTAACAATGTAAAAAAACCAGTGAAAATTTACCCGGGAGCTGCTATTTTGTGTACTCCAACTTCTGACGAGCATCAGTCAATTTGAAATCCATGAAAGAAAAAAGACCAAACCAGCTTTTCCATATTTTGGCTTCAATTGTTTTTATGGTAATGGTCAGTATTGTGTCGGCTCAGCCGGTGTCGGTTCCTGTTTCAGAAAAAAAGAGTTCTGGGGAGAACAGTCCGCTTCCAAAGGACAGTTTGGGGGACAGTTCCAACACCGCATTGGATTCCGGTGCACAGGCTGGGAATGTTAATGCTGCTGTGACCAGCCAAAGAAACCCTCATAAGAAACTCCCGGCTAAAGCTCCCTGGGAGCATATTGTTTCAGCACCTGGCTATGTTATAAATGCCCCCTTTTGGCTTCTGAACAAAACTGTGGAAAAAACCATTTACTATGTGGATGAAAATAAAATTGTACCCAAAGTGAAAAGAATTTTAATATCTGAGGACGGAACCCGTGTTATAATGCCCACTTACGATGTTCGGGTGGGGTCGGGCCTTAAAATCACCAAGTCGCAACTTTTTTCTGATAGCTCTCTTTCAGCAGTGGGTTTAAGTCACGGACTCGATTCCCGAAGGGGAGCTTATCTTTACCTTCTGGATAATCCCCTTTTGGGTTCCTCTACATTTGATTTTAAAACGGAGTATCAAAACCTTTACGATGTGGAATTTTATGGTTGGGGCCCCGATACCAAACCCGAAGATGAGGGGGAGTATTCAAACTCTCAGCTAGAAGTGGATCTCCTTTTTAAATTTCCTGTGACTTCAGGTCTGACTTTGGGTATGGGTCCAGGATACCGTTACCATAACATCCGTAATTACGAAGAGGATGAAGAGCCAATTCTGTCTGTTTTTCCCGAGTTACCTTATATTCAGCGGGGCTTTGAACCCGACTTAAATTTGGGAAATTTCGAAATTGGATTCATTTACAATAGTTTAACTCCGCTGGGACATCCCTTAACCGGAATACGTGGGGAGTTCAAAATGGATTATTACTATGAGTTGGGCAAAGATAAATACCGATTTGCCGTGCTGGAAAGCGATTATAAACAAAGTTTCCATTTGTTTTATGACAGAAGCTTTCAGATTAGATTAAATGCTTCTTTGGTCAGGGCTTTTAAAGGGCGGAATCTACCTTTCTACTATCTAAGTGAGTTGGGAGAAACAGGAACCATTAGAGGCTACGAAAGGGGGCGCTTTAGGGACCGGGACAGAGTGATGGGAAACTTAGAATACCGCTATCCGATTTGGTCTCCCGAATACAGAGTGCTGGAAGCCGTTGTCTTTGTGGACGGAGGCCAGGTAACATCCGATATATTCCGGCGTTTGTCCTGGGATAAAATGCGTTATGGCTATGGCTTTGGGATTAGGGCCTACAGCTCAAAAAACCGTGTGTTGAGTTGGGAATTTGCTTTCAGCGAAGAAGGCTTCCAGGCCTATTTTCTATTGAATTAAATTATGATGAGGCAAATGAAGCATATTGTTAACATGGGGCTTTTATGCCTTCTATGGGGCAATAGTTGGTCCCAGGAATTTAAACCCTGGATGCCTCCTCTTAAAATTCCCGATGATCGCAGTGACATTCCCCTTCCGCCCCCGGAGTTTAAAAATGTATGGGCAGATGCCTACAGCCGCCAGGTAACCCAACCCATAACACGGGCATTTGATTTTTCCCGTTGGCTGCGGGTAATAACAGGAAACCCCAAGCAGGCCATGAATGTTAATGAGTTTGACGAGGTGGAAAACTCCAGTTGGTTCAGCAATCGAAATACCATACGTCCATTAACCCCTGAGGAAATCCGCAGGGGACCCAGGACCATAGCCGGACCAGATACATCGGGGCTATGGACCATCTTCAAAGTGAAATCCGAAGGTATGGCTCCGGGGTTTTGGATTGAGGATGCGGCGGGGAACAAGTTTATTATCAAACCCGAAATTAAAAATTTTCCTGAGGTAGGAACATCTGCGGAAAATATCACCACTTTGTTGTATTATGCCGCAGGCTATAACACTCCTGAAAATTACCTGGCGGAATTTAAGCTGGACCGTCTCAAAATTGGCGAAGGGGTGAATTTTGTGGACAGTAGGGGGGTGAAGCGGTTAATGACTCCTAAGGATTTGGATGAAATTCTTGCCAGAACCCATGTTCGCCCTGATGGGCGGGTCAGGGCAACCGCCAGCCGTTTTATCAAGGGAAAACCTGTGGGCTCTTTTAGTTTTACCGGAACCCGAGAGGGAGATCCCAATGACATTGTACCCCACCAGCACCGCAGGGAATTGCGCGGGCTCTATGTATTTGCCAGCTGGACCAATCACCACGATCTCAACTCGGGCAATTTTTTTGATAGCTATGTGGAAGATGAAGGTAAACGCTACATTCGCCACTATCTGCTCGACTTCAGTTCCTCGTTGGGAGCTTCCCTTTTCGGAGCTCAACCCAAAGTGCGGGGTTACGAACCCTTAATGAATCCCATCTATACATTTGTTGTGAACCCGGTTCTAAATGCCTTTCGGGCGCCAAAATGGGAAACGGACAATCCCATTAAAAATAATTCTGTGGGCCGTTTCAATAACCACATTTTTAATCCCGGCAAATTTAAAATCAACTACCCCTTAGAGGCCTTTTCCCGTCTTACAAACAGGGACGGATATTGGGGAGCAAAATTGGTGAAATCCTTTACAGATGATCAAATACGGTCTGTTGTCCAAGAGGGTTTTTATTCTGACAGCACTTCGCCAGGTATATTGGCGGATATTTTAATCGAACGCAGGGATATTATCGCCCGCTACTGGTATGCCCGCGTCAATCCGTTGGAAAATTTCAGGTTTGATTCGCAACATTACCGTTTGTACTTCAGTGATCAGGCCTTGCAGGACAACATCGCAAACCCCGAAAAAACCATCTACCAATTTTCTTTGCGGCATAATGGTGAAAGCGTGGAGGGAAATGCATTATGGCAGTCGGCAGACAGCTGTTTAAAAATTCAAAAGCCCGATGTAATAAAAAAGCCCTTCGATCAAATTGAGGTTAGCATTAAAACGATTCGGGGTTCTGAAAAACCCGGCCCCTATATTAAAGTGTACCTCAATTCCCTGGATGGAGGGCCTCATCAGTTTGTGGGCTTTGAAAGGGAATAATTCAGTGCTTTATAGCTGCCGGCTCAAGTTTTGACACAACGGGCAGGTGTATATGAAAAGAAGTTCCTTTGCCCACTTCGCTGTCCACAGTTATTCGCCCCTTATGTTTTTCAATAATATTATAGGATATGGACAGGCCTAATCCTGTTCCAATGCCCACACCTTTGGTGGTATAACCGGGATCAAATATAAAGGGCAGCTTGCTTTTTTCGATGCCTTTACCGGTATCGGCAATAGTGATAATAACTTCCCGGTTTTCGAAACGGGTGGTAAGTGTGATAGTGCCGCATTCGCTTATAGCCTGGCCGGCATTTACTAACATATTCATAAATACCTGGTTCAACTGGTTTGGGTAACAATCTATTTGAGGGATATTCCCAAAATTTTTTATCACAACTATCCGGTTTTTGAATTGGTGGTTGACCAAATCTAAAGTGGAGTTGAGGCCCTCATGTATATCGGCTTTAAGGTATTCGGCTTCATCTATGCGGGAAAAGTTTTTAAGGCTTTTAACAATGTTAGATATCCGGCTGCAACCTTCGGTGATAATATTGTGGCAATCTTTAATTATTTCAAAAACCTTTCTGGCTTTTATATCTCCTTTAATATCATTTGAGCAGTCTCCCTCGTATATGTGGGTCATTATTTTGTCTATAGCTCTGGATGCCGCGTTAGCCGAGCTGGAGACGGCTCCCACAGGATTATTAATTTCATGGGCGATACCTGCCACCAGGTTTCCCAGGGATGCCATTTTTTCGCTTTGCACCAAACGGGATTGGGCGTCCAACAATTCTTTTTTGGTGTTTTCCAGGGTTTCGATAGTATTGATTTGATCTGTGATGTCGGACAATCCGCCCACCACAACATCTTTGCCGTATAAACGGGAAAACACCAGATTTAACACGGCCCATATATAGCTTCCGTTACTTGTTCTGACTTTTAGTTCCTGATTCACCACCTTTTTGTTCATCAACAGGTCTGCAATGATTTTTTCCCTTTGTCCCGGGTCGTAATAAAAATCCGTGGTTTTCATTGTGAGCAGGGTTTCTTTGTCCACTCCCAGAAGATTGGACAGGTGATTGTTAACATATAAAAAAGTGCCGTCTTCCACTTTGCTGATGAGCAGGGGAACCGGAGAGGCATTGACTATGGTCTGCAATTGCTCCTCAGCTTTAACCATGTCGGTAATGTCACGAAAAACCCAAATGGTGCCCATTTTGTTGTCGGCCATGGGGCTGACCGGCACGGCTACCACTGAAAATACTTTTTGCGAAGGAGGGGCCGCATTCAACCGGTTTTGCAACTGGTGTTCAAAACTGGAGGCATTGGGTTTTGTCTCATCCAGATGTTTGGCAGCGCGTTCCATTACATTGAATAAATCAGAAGGGTTTTCAAATTTACTGGAGATTTCTTCCTTAAATTTTTCAAAAGGTTGAAATACAACATCCAAAAAATCCATGCCAAAATATTGTTTAACCTGTTCATTACATTGGGCCACATTTCCTTTGGTATCCACCAGCAAAATAACTGCGGGGAGAGCCTCCAAAATGGAGCGCAACTGGTAAGTGCTTTTAGTAAGTTTGGCTACCAGGTCATCCTGGGTTTGGGATTTAATTTCTAATTCTCCCAAGGCCTTTTTCAAAGAGCTGTTTAAGTCCGTATTTTTTTGATGCATGGAAAAGAAGTGCAAAGCCCTCTCAACCTGGGTCACAAATAGACTTTTGTCCACTGGCTTTACTAAATAATCGAAGGCACCAGCCTTCATGGCTTCCACAATTAGCTGAGTGTCGGACATTGCCGTTAACATAATTACAGGAGTCATAGGATGAAGCTGTTTTATTTGGGGAAGGAGCTCCATTCCAGACAGTCCGGGCATCATATTATCCAGAACAATAAGGCTGTATTGCTTGTCTTTAAGTTTTGACAGAACATCGCTACTTTCTGAACAGAGCTCAACATTGGAATACCCCGAAGTTCCCAGCGAAAGCTTAAGGCTTCTTAAAAGGGCCGGTTCATCATCCACCAAAAGGATGGTCAGGTTTTGAGATGTGAATTCAGACAGAATGCAGATTCCTTTTATATAAAGGTTTTTACAATTTCCGTTTGGATTTGGGAGAGATCCGCATGGGCTTTTGTGATTTCTTCCATCTTTTCCAGTAGTTTTTGGGAGAGAATGTGTTTTTCTATGCCATTGCGAATGATGATTAAAAAATCATCATTATCCCAGGGCTTCTCAATATAATAAAACAGGCCAATTTCATTTATGGCTTTGATGGCGTTTTCCTTATCGGCATAGCCCGTTAAAATAATACGGGGGACTTCAGGTTTGACTGCCCGCACTTTCGAAAGAAAAGTAATACCGTCCATTTCCGGCATAAGGTAATCGGAGATAACCAAATTAACCGGATTGTTTACAACAAAATCCAAAGCCTTTTCGGCAGAGGTAAAGGTTTTTATGTCATAATCGGTTTCCAAAGCCAAAAGGGAACTCACGCTGGTTAGCACAATTTCTTCATCGTCTAACATGGCTATGGTTGGAACTGTGTTTGTTTTAATCATCCTATCTTCCTATCCAGGTTTTGTTTTGCCTGATATTTTAATCAAGCCAATAATAAATTAGCTTTTTTAATGGATTTTACACCAATTTTGGTCTAGCGTGAGTCAGTTGGGCCTATCTGGCCCATAAGAGAGCGTAGCCTGCGGGAGAACTTTTTTAAAATTCCCTGGGTAATACGGATATTTTCAGAAAGGAGCTCCAAAAAATCTTCTTTGCTGATTTTTAGAAGATGGCTTTCTTCAGTGGTTGTGGCTGAAACCACCCGCATTTCATCGTCAAAAAGAGACCAGGCGCCAAATTCTTTTTGGGGGCCGATGTTAGTCACTTCCTGTTTATTCCGATGGATTTTGATTTGTCCTGTGATAACCATATACATGGAATCGGACAGCTCACCTTCCTGGTAAATGGTGTGGTTGGGTGGGAATATTTTTTCTTCAGAAATAAACGCAATTTTTGATAGGTCTTCGGAGGTGGTATACTCAAAAATGTCTACCTCTTGAAGCAATATGACTTTTTGAATTGTGGTTAGGCTTTTTTCCATAATTATTTCATCCTGTCTTAACTAAGCTGAAGGGATTTATGGCGGGGAACCAGTCCTGCGGACTCCCGAAGAATCCCGAAAGGGCTTTGCATTAGTTCCACGATAATATTCTGTTCAATGGAAACCTGGTTTTGAATTAAAAGGTATAAACTGCATGCAGCCAACCAGGGGTCATTTTCCTCAATCAAACTCATAAGCCACACTTCGGGCAAGGTTGATTTTATTGGGCTTTCGGATTGAAAAAGCCGGATTAAGCGGTTCACCGATTGTTTTTCCAAAATAGGGATTAAATATTGTTTAACTGCATTGGGCAAGAGTGCATCTAAAAATTCCAAGGCATCTGCGTTCAATCGGCTGGAACTGCTCTTTATTCCCAAATAAGCATTGTACAAATCGCCCTGCTTGTGACAAATACCCAGTAGCCTGAAAACAAGTTCCAGAAGCTGTTCCTTTTTGTCTTCTGAGGCGCGCAGCCATAATTTGCGGGCAGAGTTGTCTTTGTCCCATTTAGAAAGGCTTTTTGGTCCCGGATTTTTTATTAGCAACTGGATATAATGTATGCGAAGCCAGTCCTTCAAAATTTTGATAACTTCAGAACGCAATACATTGGTTTGAAAAATAAGTTCCGGGTGATGTTTTTTGGTTTTCGTGAGGGCTTTAATAGCGGCCTGGTAGAATGGAAAGGAACTTCCCGGAAAATGTTTTTCTAATATTTTTATACTTCTCTGATTGGCTATTTCGCCGAGGATGATGGGCAGTTCCTGCAATACTTTTTCGTCAAAACGCTTCTCGGATAAACCCTCATCTATTTCTTTTTGAGTTAAAGCGTCCATTTCAACCAGGGCCAAGCGGGCTGATTTCACTAATCCGGGCTCAGATAGCAAATCCAATAACATTTTGCAAAAGTGAGAGTTTTGGGTTTTACTGATTTGTGGAATAACCTGAAGCAGAGTGTTTTTTTGCCTTCCTTCCAGCAGCTTTTCCAGATAGGGATATAGTTCTTTGATTTGGCTAAGTCCCACGAGTTCAGCCAGTGCCGTTTTAAAAAATTGGGCGTTTGGGCTCTGGTCATTGGTTTTTAATGCCTGGTTTAAAAGAGTTCGAATGTCTGGGTCGGTACTTAAGAATTCCTGCAATCCAGGGATCCTGTCTTTTTCTCTTGCCGCGCCAAGCAGCAAAGGCCAGGCCCTTTTGGGCTGCTTAACATCAATGTTGTTTTTGATAAAGCCTGCCTTATCTTTTGTCCGCAATAGCAGATTTTGGTATGCTTCGATACGGTGATAATGGGGCCCCAGTTTTATTATGGATTCAAAGATTGAGGTTTCGTTGAATTGCAATTGATGTTTAGCAATTTCAAGGCCCCGGGCCTTTATGGAAAGGGAGTCTGATTTGAGAAGAGCAGGAAGAAAGCGGGCCAACCTGGGGTGGTTGTAATTGTTCAAAAGATCCAGCATATACAAAATCCGTTTATTTTTTCCGGATGCAATAGCCTGCTCCAGATAACCCAGTAGATTTTTTATATCTACAGCATTAGCCGGGTCCTCGAAAATTATCCCTTGCTGGTCGATGGCCTTACCGAAGCTTTGGATGTAAGTGGAGCGCAATAGAAAAATAATTACCAACCAGATGAGGCAGATGCCAAGGAGAATATAACAGAGAAGTTGAAAGGTACCGCTGGTGGACATGGGCAGAAGCAAAAGGAAAACTCCAGCGAGTCCGGTAGCGGCATTGTCTAAAAAAACATCAATAAAGGCCTTGATTTGCTTTTTGGTTTTCTGAGGAACGGGAAAATACAAAAGCTCCATTCCCGATTTGTTTATGGACTGTTTAAGGCTGCCGTCGCTTAATTTTAAAAAGATGGCACTAATAATTCCCGGGAAAAATAAAAAAGCCAGACTGCCCGCTAACATTCCACCAGGCAAAAAAGCCAGTGAGCTTGCTACTCCCAATTTGGCAATCAGGCGAGTTGTAAGCAGTAGTTGAATGGCAAGGGCCAGAATGCTAAGGTTCGATTGCCAAAACCCGAAGAACAGCGCCAGATCATCTTCTCCTGTAAAGTGCTGGGCTGCGGTGGAGCGAAAGATGTAATCGCTGAGGGTCGCCGCAACCACTCCCAGAACTACAAGGCAGGCAATGTAAAATACATGGCGGGAATTAAACATCAGCCTGAAAGTGGATTTGAGATTTTCTGGTTGATTTGTTTTGGAAAGGGGCTTTCTCTTTTTTGAGGAGGGCATATTCCGATAACTGCATAATATCCTGTAGTTTAGCAATAGGCAGCCCACAAGAAACAACACGCTTAAAAGAGGCATGTTTCGGGCTCCGAGGTATTCTACCAAAAGCGTTGTTAGGTACCCTCCAAATATCCCACCTGCAATACCGCCAGCTCCAATTAGTCCAAAAAGCCTTTTTGCCTGCCTTGGGTTTAATACGCGGTTGCATAAAAGCCAGAACTGGCTTGCGGAAACAACTCCAAAAAGAGATACCCAAATATAAAAAGCGTAGTAAGCGCTAAAATGTAGGTTTGGAAGCCGAAACCACAGCCAAAAAGCTCCTAAACTCACAATAAATAAAATGTGGGTCCCGTTTAATAGGCTAGTGAGGTTGGTTTTTGCTGCAAGGGGCAAATAAAAGTACATGAGCAGCCCGGATAAAAGCGCGACCCAAATGAATCCCCAGGGTAGGGCGCCAACTCCCAGATTTAAAATAAAAAGGGAGTTGCTTACGGGCTTTACTATAAGAAGAGCGCCTATAATCAGAAAAATATTCATGAAGAGCATTGTGGCCAGTTGGCCTTCGCCCTTCTGAACTTTGAGGATTTTAGTCGCGAAATATTTCATATCTGATAATTTGGTTTTCCAAAATTAGTAAATAAGCAAGTTTATAAAGAGGCTCGGATACTAACCGAGTTTCCGGCTAATGTTAAAATCTAAAGGAGAGCATTAGCCCGTTTGGAATTGGGGTTAGAGAGGTTTTAGCGGTTTTGGGATACAGGTTTAGCCACAAGCCTTCTTGCGCAGCGTATACTCCGGCAGCCATCAAAGACCCGAACAACCCACCTACAAAAATGTCATAGTCATCGTGATCCTGATTGTAATCTCGTGTAATAGCCACCAAGGTAGCCAAACCGTAAGCCGTGGCAATAGTTGGTATTTTCCAAATCAGGTCGTCTTTAAGTCCGTCCCCAAGATGTTGAAGCAGATAAAAATTGGCATAACTTGCAGCCCCAAAAGCTGTGGCGGAATGAAGGGACCAGAATGCCTTCCGGGCGCCAACGGGGCTCGCTCCATCCGCAGTTAAGGCTTTGTAATTGGGGCGCTTTTTTCCAACACATAGTTTGACGAAATCCGTCATTAAGGGGGTTAGGATAAATACCGCTTCTGCATATCCTTTTGAGTGTCTCCAGGCTTTGGGGGAGAAAAAACCTTCTTCATTGGGCAACATTAAAATGAACAAGTTTGGGAGAGCTACGGCAATATTCAAAACCTGGGCAGGAACCAAATCTTCAGAAACGGGGTCATTGGATTCGGATTCAAATTTTGTGGGAAGCCAAGGGGTGCTAAACCATGCCCTTTGGGTTTTGAACCATAGATCTACGCCCAAAAGCCCTAACATGGCTCCGCCTTCCAATAATTCTCTTTTGGGAGATGCACCCTCAAAGTAGCGTATTTTTATTCTGGATTTTTCGGTTGCTGTTGGTTGGGCTGGCTGTTGCGCCCAGCATAGTTTTCCCAAAAAAATAATTGCCCAGATAATCTTAAACGGCATCTTTGTTTGTTTTAAGTTTTGCAGGGCTTAAAGAGTCGAACTTTTTACCGGCGTAGCTCACCGCAATCAACCACAGTAAAAGGGCCGCCATGGTTCCCAGAGAAAGCCAGCGAATGGTGGAGAAGTCTTTGAAAAAATATGTGATTATAAGCGTAACCACAATGGCGATAACTTTAGCAAAACGCTGCACAAACATGTCAATAAAGGCCTTTGCCTTGTACTTTTCTTCTTTGCTGGTTGGCACATACAAAGCTTCTTTGGCAGATTGGTTTAGGGAATAGGCCAACCCGCCATCGGACGATGGCATCAACATGGCTATGGAAAGAATGGGAAAGAAAAGATAGCCCGAACTGACGGCTAAAATAGCCACGGGTAAAACCAGTAGAGCGTTGCGGATACCGAAGTTCTTCATAATATAGCTGGTAAAAAAGAGTTGAACGATAAGGGCAACAACATTCATCAAAGTATAGGCGCTGGCAATGGTTTGGATTTTGTCCTGGCCGGATTTGAAATAATCCACCGTTGCCGAAAACTGAAAATCCACTAGGGTAGAGACAATTTCATAAATACCAACTATGGAGACAATGGCCAGTAGATAATTTGATTTAAATACCAGCTTGGCCCCGGCAATGGCGGGGTTCGTTGTACTATTCTTTTTTGATTTTTCGGGGTCCGAAGCAGGATCACCCCCGTTGCCCGATGCAGGACCCGGAAGCTTTTGAACCCAATAGGCAATGGCAATAATTAAAAAACCCAGAAAAGTGCAAAGCCACATCCATCCTCTCATATCCATTTGAAAGGGAATTTTAAAGGTTTTGTCTATGGGCCAGGGTAGGTAAATGGGCCAACGGTTAATTAGGGCAAGCACAAGCATAGAGCCAATGGCTCCCCCTAAAACCCCACCCAGACCAACCAGGCCATATAGTCTTTTTGCAGAATCGGCGGTTACGGAGTCGTTCAAGCTGATAAAAAAAGTAGCCACCATTAAGGTGGAAAATAGGTCTCCAAATAAATAAAAGCTCCAGGAAAGAAGCTCCGATTCGGATGGGTTCACCAAACTGAAAAAGAAAAAACACAAGATAAAAAACACGCTAAATAGGCCTGTCAACTGGTGCTTTTTTAGGCTTTTGGATAGTGCGGAAAACACCACAACAGCGAAAAAGGCAACAAACATATTGGCGAATTTTGCAAATAATTCGGCCTGGGCGCCGTTAAAGGACATTCCAAAAAAAGTGAAAGGATTGTTTTCATAGAATGTTAAAAATCCGCCTTTTTTAAGGGGCTTTAGAATCCAGAAAATGGTTATCACCAGAAAAAAATAGGCCATCATCAAAAGTGAAAAGGCCCTTTCTCCAGGACGGATATCTATAATGGAACTCAAAGGTTTCATGAAACTGCGAATATAGTAACTAAATCGCAGTGAGGAATGAGTAAAGCGCCGTTATTGTAGGCTTGCTTTATTGCATTTTAAGTAACCTTCCAGTTTTGCGCCCCCTTCGCATTCGCTTATACCTTGAACCATATCCCTTTAGGCGAACCCGGTTGCCATTAAAACAAAAACGCCCGCAAAGGTTGATTTCTTTAACGGCTTCATGCAAATATGTATAGGCCCGGTTGCGCAAATCCAGCACCTCTTTTTCCCGGTTGGTATACATATAATCCGCCAGCGACTTGCCCAGGTTTACAGCCATGCTTTGGCCCTGGGTTAAAAGTTCAAAATCAAAATGTTTTGTCTTTAATTCTTTCGCGTAACGATTACCGAATTCCGCCAGGGTATATAAATCGAGAATGAGTCCCGAATAGCGAAGGCCGTTTCCCAACATGCGCAAATGTTCCAGGGCCTCTTTATTTTTTCGAAGGGCATACCTAAGGTTTTGCTTTATGTGGTTGCGTAGTTCCAGCCCTAAGATGTATTGGCCTTTCCACAGGGTCCCGGCCAGCGCTTTGCGCTGGAGTTCCATCTGCCAGTTGGATTCAGCCTGGCGCAAGGCCCCCGCCCGCAGGGGTAAAGACTCCACTAGGTTCCAGTTGAGGCCATTTGCCAACAAGGTCTCTTTATCCAACGCGGCCCAGTTGTGTAAGTCGTTGGCCTCTTGAGCAATAACATCTACAGGTAAATGGGGCCGAATCACTATTTTTGAGGGCAGCTTTTTTAGCTGGGGCAAAAGGGCAATGTAATCGTTCTCAAAGGTCATGGGGGCCTCCTTTGTACTTGGTCTAACGCTTAAGTCTATACTTAGAGCATACGGAAATTTTCTGTGGGGTTTGTCATAGTTGTGTCATGGTTGTTTAAGGTTTTGGGAAAATAGGGTGGGGCAGGCTGAGGCACGCACTATTTTTACCGGGGCTCCATCAAATTTGGCCGGGCGTAGGCAACTTTAGCTGGGGCTTGGGTAGCTTATGCTGGTGCGTAACTTAATCGCACCGGCGCGCGCTTATGTTTTGCTGGCGCGCGGCTCCCTCAGCTTGGCGCAGGCCTAAATAATAGTGGCGCAGGTCTTCATTTTCCCGGCGCAGGGTTCAAAAACGCTTGGAATGACTAAATTAGGCCGCTTTGCCCAAAAAATCTAGCGGTGATGCAACTCGTAAAGTGCCGGTTTCGGCTATATGAACATAAACCATAGTGGTCTCAATATCTTTGTGACCCATTAACTTTTGAAGGGTTGTTACGTCCAAACCAGATTCTACGAGGTGAGTTCCGAAGCTATGCCTAAAACTGTGAGGCGTTCCGGGCTTATTGATTTTGTTGTTTTTGATCATTAGTTATAACCATTTAACCCTGTATTCAATTGTATTTAACATAACATCAGAACGGGTAACTAGATACTCCCTAAATTTCTCAAAATCATCCATCAGAGATATCTCCTTCACTTAAATAAGAATGCGCGTTTAATTCAAAATTTGCACTTAAACACGAATAAAATGGTAATTTTTGTATTTTTTGTCAGTGATCTTCCTCACATCAGTGAGTAAAAGTATATTTGGAAGGTAATTAACTCAGCGGTTTAATAAGTTGTTAAACATCCTAAAAATTTATAAAACAAAGATTTTGTAAAATGGGACCTAACTTACTTTTTGATAAATCTTTTATTCAGTCTTTAAGCGAAAATGAATCGGTTTGGTTAGATAGGTTTTATACCAGCTTAATTAATCCATTATTTTATATTGAATCATTAGCTGATTTAAAAAAAACGCCAAGGGCAGGGAAAACGGCCGAGGAAGAATTACAAATATTAGCTGAAAAAACTCCACACATGGGCTCTATGCCTTGTACCTATCATAAAACTCTTTTAATTAATGAATTATTGGGTGGTACAGTGCCGCTATATGGGCAATTACCATTATTGGGAGGCCGGCCAGTTAAGTTTAAAGGCCAGAGTGGGATTGTTTATGAAGTTTCTCCCGAAGTTGAAGCTATGGAAAGGTGGGGTCTTGGAGAATTTGAAAAGGTGGAATACATTCAAGCTTCAAATTGGCGTGAAGCAATAAACCAAATCGATCTTAAAAAATCTAATACGCTTTTGGATTTATTGAATATCTCTGATATAAAAGTGACTTCGTTTGAGAAAGTAAAATCTATTTCAAGAAATTTTGTTAGTGCAAACATAAAAGTTTACGAAAAAATATTACTCCTATTCTCATTTTTAGGAATTGAAGATACATTATATTCGAAAATTCTTGGGTATTGGACTCAACAAGGTAAACCAAATTTACCAAGCATATTCCCTTATGCAACATTTATTCTCGAATTGGAAATATTTTTTAGAATTGCAATTCAATCGAGTTTAATTTCCGCAGAACGAAAAACAAATAAAATTGATTTAAACTATTTATATTACCTTCCTTTTGCACACGAATTTGTATCTAGTGATAAATTACATAAAAATATTACCCCACATTTTTTAGCACCACATCAAAATTTTATTTGGGGCCCAGAATTAAAACAGGATTTAGCAAAAATCAATTCACATTATCACCAGTTTTCGGAAGAAGAAAAAGAAAAAGGCTTACATAAATTTGCTCCAATACCACCAACCAATTTTGAATCAATAGTATCAAAGTCATGGGATTCTTTTTGTAGACCAGATTGGAGAATTCCATCATTTTCTTCAAGAAAAGAAAAGAATATGGAAGCTGATAAAAATTTAGTAAAGCATGTGAATGAAATGGGAGAGGCACCAACGCTACAAAACGAACAAATTGATTTTGATATAAAGAATCCAGAATCAATAACAATTAAAAGACATTATAAACACAAAAAAGGTGATTGGTGGCAATTACCAAAAAACATGAAAAAATGAAAATTTGACAAAATTGCACGATGGTGGCATTAAAGGTACAAAAGTTCAAATATGGTATGAGTCAAATACATATGGCTCTAAAAATGAAAAATTACCGTCAAGCAATTCGTTGTTGCTGAGCCGGGGGGCAAAAATTATATCTAAATTGCTATTATAAAAAGAGATAAACTAAGCTGAATAACTATATGGAATACAATGGACCCAAAAAATCAATGCTCCAAAGTATAAATGATTATTGGTTTATAATCATTATTTTTTTAGGTGTTATTATTTATGGAATATACCATCAAAATTTCTTTTTATCGATTGTGGCGATATTTTTTTTTCTTCCTTTTTTAAGTTTGATTACGATTGGATTGCAACTAAATATCTCGCTTTCAGAGAGATCAATTGCATATAAACAATATTTTGGAAAATGGATGGTGTCAGAAACAAATATTGAATTTAGTGAAATTAAAGAAGTGAAAGAAATACCATCAAGGGGTGAAAAACATATTGAAGTTGTAAGTTCCAAGGGAAATATCATTTCTTATAATTTATCATTAATTAAAAATGGAAATAAACTCTTCGAAATATTGAAAAAAAAAGAAAACGAATTTAAAAAATATAATGTTTAACAATTCATTGGAGCTGAGCTGGGCGTCATAAATTGCGCCCAAATTTCTATGGTAAAATTTAGAAATTTGGGCTTGGACTCTGAATTCCGCCAGCTCAATTCCGTGTTCTTCGGACCATGAAACGTTTGTTGTTTGTTAAAGGTTAAAAGAAATAAAATGCTTTATAAATATTTTTTCCATACATTTACAATTTTGGTTTTTCTTAATTGCAGTTCAATAATTAGGAATTACAACCATTTGA
>JBNKOC010000004.1:0-207871 GCA_050294405.1 Fibrobacteria bacterium
ATATTTATTTAAACTTAATTTTTGAAAACCCCAAAAACAGCTCTCTAAAAGAGCAAAAATTTTAGGGCATTTGTGACATTAATTCAAAGCACATTAGTGCTGATAATTGGAAAAAAGTACTTTAGCCCCTAAAGATTACCGCTTAAGCGTGGTTTTTTATTTAGAACAAGGCCTTTGAATAATGCTTGAAATAGATATTAATTGCGATTTGGGTGAGGGTGAAACTGAAAAAGATTGCCTCATCGACGCGCAACTCATGCCTTTTATTTCAAGTTGCAACATCGCTTGCGGAGGCCATGCCGGTAATGAGTTTACCATCAAGCGCTCTTTGGAAAATGCACGGGCAAATAATTTAAAAGTAGGAGCACACCCAGGCTATCCTGATAAGCAGGGGTTTGGCCGGAAAAAACTTTTTATATCTGGTGAAGAGTTGAACCAATCTATTCGAGAGCAATGGGAACTGTTTTCTAACTTGGCTAAGGAACTATCCATCAGCATTAATCATATTAAGTTGCATGGAGCATTATACAACGATGTTGAAGAGGATTCTGAAATCGCCTTCCAGCTAGCTGATACTATAAAACAAATTTCTCCTTCAATTAAAGTTTATGCCCAAGCACAAGGAGTTTTTGCCGGAGCTTGTGAAAATCTGGGCATGGCAGTTATTCAGGAAGGCTTTATGGACAGAAGCTATGAGGCCTCCGGAAAACTCACCCCCCGGAAGGATGCAGGAGCAATCATTACCAACCAGGCAGAATGTATACAACAAGCTTTAAAACTGGCCAAAGGAGAGCCTATTTTATCCCGCGAAAGAACGCCCTTGTTTCTAAAAGCAAATACCATTTGCCTGCACAGTGACACAAACGGGGCCCTTGATATTGCCAGGATGCTTTTTGAAACATTTAAAGCCGAGGGTATAGCCATTCAATGATGCAGGAAAAATATCGTATAGTCTCAAATTCTGATTCGGCAATAACTGTATTATTTGACAGCCCCAGATCTGAAGAGCTGTCTACGCGCATTCTTCAATATACAAAGAGCTTAAGAAAGAAATGGGATAATGTGGTATTTGATTTTATCCCCGGTTATCAGAGTTTGACCCTTGTTTATGCAATTCAAAAAATCAATCCCCAGGAAATTGAGTCAAGTATACATCGGTTACTTTCCACAAAATTGGAGAGCAATCAAAGTTTGGGCAAGATAATTGATATCCCTGTATGTTATGACCCGGAATTCGGTCCCGACCTCGCTTATGTGGCTAACTATTGCAGCATTTCCGTAGAAGAACTTGTGCATCTTCATTCAACCCCGGAGTATCTGGTACATATGTTAGGTTTTTTGCCGGGTTTCCTGTATCTGGGAGGATTAACGGCTAAATTAAAATGTCCACGCAAAAATCAGCCAAGGCTTCGGGTGGAAGCCGGATCTGTGGGAATTGGCGGAGACCAAACCGGTGTTTATCCTGTTCCTAGCCCGGGGGGATGGCAAATCATCGGTAGGACACCATTGAGGATTTTTGATCCTCAGAGTGAGCAGCCCTTTGCAGCCGAACCTTTGGATAAAATAAAATTCATTCCCATTAGCGCAGAGGAATACAAACATCTTTCCGGTGGCCTTTGATGGGCATATATATTATAAAACCCGGAATGCAAACCAGCATCCAGGATGGAGGCCGCCCAGGTTTTATGCATAAAGGCATATCACGGAGCGGAGCTATGGACCCCTTTGCCATGGCAGCTTCAAATTGGCTGGTGGGAAACCCTCTGGATAATCCGGTATTGGAAACAACCCTCGTGGGCCCCGTTTTGGAATTCACCCAAGGTTTAACCATTGGCATATGCGGGGCGAATTTTGAGCTCAGCTTGAACAATAATCCGGTTCCCATGAACAAAACTCTTAATGTGCAAAAGGGCGATGTTTTGTCCTTCGGGAAAAGAATCGCTGGTGCAAGGGCATACCTTGCCTGCGCGGGCGAGTGGAACCTGCCAAGGTTTTTTAATAGTTATTCCACCAACATTATGGGAGGTTTTGGAGGGTTGAAGGGAAGGGCTTTGCGCAAAGACGACAACCTGGACATCCAAGGTAGGGATACAGATATTAACCGAGAGATTCCAGCCCATCGAATAATGAAATATTCTGGCAGATATGTTATGCGCTGTTTGCCCTGTGTTGAAACCGAGCAGTTTAGCCCCTCTCATATGGAACAGTTTTTTTCTCAAACTTATTCAGTAAGTTCCGAATCCAATCGAATGGGAATTCGCCTTACGGGAAATGCCCTAGAAGAATTAACATTGCCGGAAATGATATCTTCAGGACTGGTGCCGGGAAGCATTCAAATCCCCCCCTCAGGGCTACCAATACTTTCCTCCGTGGACGGGCAGACACTGGGAGGGTACCCCCGTATCGCAGGGGTCATTTCAGCCGATCTCCACTTAATGGGACAGTTGGTGGCTGGTGATAAGTTGCGTTTTGTAAAAGTTACTTTTAAAAAAGCCCTTTCAATTTTGCTTCGAAAAGAAGAATTGTTAAAAGCCCTTTTTTCGCCATGAAGATATAACATTGAAACAAGGCTACTTTTTTTAAGAGAGATGAAAATAAATAGCAATTTTTTTTTTAAAATAACCGCTTCATTTTTAATATCCATTCCTGTTGGTTTTATAGCATCTTTGTCAATGACTCATAAGCTAAGGCAATGGGAAAACACAATTCCCTTGGAATTGGCGGGCCACAGCGGACCTGCCCCCTGGGTAATGTTTGCAATCATTATATTAATATGGATAGTGCTTGTATCGGCATTTTTAAAAGTTGGAAAAAACTAATCTGGCCGATTAGAAATAAGTTTTACATTGCTTTTTTTAGTTTAGAGAAAATCAGACTATGAAAAAGTAAAAATATTTTATATTCATTTATATTCACATTTAAAAAACAGCATGAATTTTGCGCATAAAACAGCAAACTATTAATAGGCGCCTTAAATGATAAATTAGGGTGTATTTCCAGAAAATTTACCAATTAAAAATATTGCGAATACCCAAAACCCACAAATAAGATTAAATTTTACTCACAGTAACATTTAGGCAACCAAAACGGTATCCACCATTGTTTTGAATTTAGGGAGTTGTTATCTGGGCAGATAGGCCAACCATAGGAAAAGCTTTCTCTTTGAAAACAAGCTTTCCGATTTTAATGTTTGCGTTATTTCTCTTAAATTCACATGGAGAAAGACCCATTCCACTTATAATTGGAGCTGATGTTTCCTGGCTGCCGGAATACGAAGCAAAAGGAGAAAGTTTTGCGGACAGCGGCATTCAAAAAGACTTATTGGTTTTATTAAAAAACCGGCATTTTAACTGGATTCGATTGCGGTTGTTTCACAATCCTCTGGCAGACAGCGGTTATTCTTTAGGCACAGCTAATCCCCAGGAACCCTTTTGCGGTTTGGAATATACATTGAATATGGCCAAACGAGTTAAAGAGGCTGGTTTAAATTTATTGCTGGATTTTCATTACAGTGATACCTGGGCGGATCCCGCCCACCAGCGCACTCCGGCGGCCTGGGAGGGTTTAAACCTGGAACAACTCAAAGACTCCGTATACCAATACACTTCCAATGTCCTGGAAATTTTCAGAGCAAACCAGGTTCTTCCTCAAATGGTTCAAGTGGGAAATGAAATTAATGCAGGTATGTTATTTCCTATTGGAGAAAATATTGAAAACCAAATCAAACTTGTGGATGCAGGATTGAAGGCTGTGCACGATGTGGATTCCAATATATATACCATGGTTCACTCTGCAAGCGGGGGAGATAATGCTGTTTCCCAGTGGTTTTTTGGCAACATTACAAAAGCCACTCAAAAAATAGATGTGCTCGGTTTATCCTGCTATACGGAATGGCACGGCCCCCCGGAAGACTGGCGGGCAAATCTAAACCAACTTGCCGAACAATTTCCCAGTCATGATTTTATGATCACTGAATACTCTTATGAAAAGGAAGCTGTGCTTAACATGACTTACGACTTTCCCGGCAACAGAGTTTGGGGAAGTTTTATATGGGAGCCCGTAACATGGATGGAATACATGTTTGATTGGGAAGATTATGTATTTCACGCCAACAGCTATTTAGATATTTATAGCGATTTTGCAGAAAGCCACAATTTGGTTTTATCCATTGGAAAGATCACCACGGGAGCCCCTTTTAAACCCTCGCCAAACAGTTTAAGAGTTTTTTTAGACGCCTCCGCAATTAATACCGGGCAAAGCAAACTTTCCAGCAAAGTCTACTGGAATTCTCATGAAAAGTTGTATGGAGTATCGGGCAAAACAATTTACCTGAGTCAATAGCCAATTATTTTTCCAAAAAGAGGAATCCTTTTATTAAGGGGCGCGTAAAAAAGGCCTAAAATGCTCCGGCGGGGAGCAGGATTCTCCTGATTTTTTGAACATATTGGCGAAAAATCTGTTGTCAAAATTGGTTTCTGCCCTATTTTAATCTTGAGGAGTTGCTTGCCCAAGCAGCTTTTGATGGCCATTGGAACCGGGGATAGCACATCGCTAAGGGAGGTTTTTACATGAATTGGGAAACCAATTTGCTAAGAATTTTTAAAAACGGCTGCCTGACTTTAGCACTAGGCATTTTTGGAACCTCCTTTGTCTCCGCTCAAGAGGAATACTGCCGCACAGACAGAAATAACATCGGCAACGGCTATCATTACGAAATCTGGATACAGGATGGCACACCCGGCAGCGCATGCCTGACCGTGTACGAAGACGAGGGCCGCTTTAAAGCCGAATGGGATTTAGATGGTTATGGATTTGTAGCTAGGGTAGGTCTTTTTTACGGCGTTCAGGATACACCGGCAGAAGAGTTCGGCTGGTTTAGTTCTGATTACGAATTTACCAAAAGCGGGGATGGACAGGCCTGGATGGGTATCTACGGCTGGACCACTGAACCTTTAATTGAATATTACATCATAGAAGACTGGAATGGTTGGAAGCCTCAATTTCCTGTCCATCGGGGAACCATTGTGGTGGACGGTGCGGAATACGATGTATATAATGATGTGCGCGACCAAAAACCTTCTATTCTGGGAACCCGAACTTTTGATCAATGGTTTAGTGTGCGCAAAGAAGGGAGGCAAAGCGGGCATATATCTATTTCGGAACATTTTGAAAAATGGAAAGAAATGGGTTATATAGAAGGCGGGTTATATGAAGCTAAGTTAAAGGTTGAAGGCTTTGGAGGAACAGGTACCGTTGATTTTACCAAGGCAACAGTACAGGTGGGTGAAAAGCCCGATCCCATTGATACCAGTAATGTGGACACCACAGAGTCTATTATTCCCAATTCAGCGGACAAGCCAATTGGCTATAACCAAAAGAGCCCCTTTGATGGAGAAATAAGCTTGCTCAACCTGAATGGACATGTTATTCAAAAAAAGCGCATTAGAAAAAATGAAACCCTGGCTTTTGCAACTGAAAACATTAAAGCGGGTTTGTATCTTATGCGCTTTAAAACCGAAGGCAGGATGGACCAATACCATAAACTGATAATCAAGTAATTGCTTGATTTACAAAGCTGGTTATGGTTTAAGAGCTGTTCCCACCACCACCGTCCATTCTCTCACACGCCAATTAGTGATTAAACCATTTAATACATAGGGATCTTTTTTTGCGAACTCTTCCACCTCTTCTTTGGTGCTTGCGTTAAATACCAAGGCGGAGCCGTCTACGGGATTGGTAAAAGCCCCGGCCAACACCAATACCCCTTTATCCTCAGCCTGTTGTAAATAATTGAGATGGGCTTCCCGATGGGGAACTCTGCGTTCCAGCATATTATCCACAAAGTCATAAAACAAAATATAATGCATTATTAATCCTTCTGGTTATTACTTATAAGTAAGCATATATTTAAAGTTTTTCCCACTGACCCGTGTCAGCGCTTTTAAAAATAGCATCAATTACATTCATATTGCAAACAGCATCTTCTAAGGGCACAGGAACCGGGCTATCATTTAGAATGGCTTTGGAAAAAAGGTCGAGCTGAATGGAATATTGGTCTGCTGCAGAAAAACTTATTTGCTTCTCCTTTTTCCCATTGAAATATAGGATACGGGCAGGTTTGTCTTCGGGCTGATTAAAGGGAATTTGAATTTCAATTCTTCCTTCACTCCCTATAATATTTGCCCTTTGGTAGGGGGACATTTGGGTGGAACAACTAAAGCTTGCTGTTCCGGTTCCAAAATCCATAAGAGCCAAAGTATGCCTGTCTGTTTTAAAGTTCTGGTCTTTTTCAATTACCCCCATCACCCGCTCCGGCTCTTTGTCGAATAACATACGGGAGAGGTTAATAGGGTAACATCCAATATCCATAAGCCCCCCTCCTCCCATTTCAATTCGATTGCGGCAATTTTCCGGATCCATTAAGAAATAAGTAAAAACGGAATGTATGGTTTTAACCTCCCCAATTTTGCCTCCTCTTACCATTTCCAAAACCTTGACCCATTGGGGGTGATGCTTATACATAAAGGCTTCCATAATTTTTTGGTTTGGAAAATCTTTTGAAAATTCTAAGAATTTTTTAGCCTCTGTCGCGTCCATTGCGATAGGCTTTTCACATAAGACATGTTTTCCAGCTTTTAGAGCCTTTTCGCTCCAAGGGATATGTAAATGGTTTGGCAACGGAATATATATAGCTTGGATATCAGAGTCTGCTAGTAATTCCTCATAGGAGCCATAGGCCTTGGAAATTTTCATTTCATTGGCAATTTTTTTGGCTTTGTTGATGTCTCTGGAAGCAATACCCTGCAAACTTGAATAGCCGCAGTTTTTAAAAGACGGAATAACTTTATTTACAGCAATATTGGCCGCCCCCAAAACGCCCCAATTAATTTTCTCCAATGCTCTCTCCTTTTTTAAGCATCATTGCATTGTATTTAAAAATTTTAAATGTAAATGGAATATCCAAATTTGGGGAAGCCTTGGTTTTAACCAAAAATCATGCCTTAATTGATTTTTTTTCCTTAAAATGGGCAAATTTGCAGATGGACGCCCCCTCCCATTTAGCTTAAAATAAGAACGGGGGTTTGGGGATTAGCTACTAAGGCAAATAGGGGAATTTTAATAAGGGGCCTATAGTTTTGGAAAAACCGATTAGTTCGCGCGCATTTCATAAATACCTATTTGCTTGCCTGGTTTTTTTCCTGGAAAGTTTCAGCCAAATAGGCGGTGTTGTGGTGGACAACCAGGGCCAACCTGTGGAGGGAGCTTTGGTAGGACTTGTCCTTCAGGGATTAACATCCACCACCGATGTCAATGGAAACTGGGCCTTAGCCGTTACCAGCATTCTTTCTCAGGATAAAAAGGGATTCAAAATCAAAAACTCCGGGCATGAGGCTGTTTTTCGAGTGGAGAACAACTCTACCCAACTCATTGCCAAATTGCTTAAACCCAACAATAGCTTAGTAAAAGAAATATTTAGGGCTAAGTTAAACCAAGGAATATATTCCCTGGCTCCTTTTTCCAAGGAGCTGGAACCGGGTATGTATGTTTTACAAATGGAATTGGGGCAACATATCTATAACCTGCCCATGATAATGGTAAAGGGATTTGAGTCGCCTACGGCTGCATTAACATCGAGCCCTGAAAAAGAAAAATTATTATTATCAAAAAAAGGAGCCGCACTGGATACTCTCAGAGTTTCTAAAACCGGCTATGAAACCAGCACCCTGGCTTTGGAAGCTTTTAATTCGAACCCCATAACTGTGGTTTTAAACCCAAGACAGGCCAGCAGCTACGAACTCCCTCCTCCGGACCCTTGCGCCAACCAATTCTTCGTGGAAGGGTGCAATTGGGATGATCCCAACAGTACTTGCGGTGGGGTATGCGCCGTAGCCAATTCCTGTTCTCCCCCCGAAACTCAGGACAAATCCAATTTGGAGAAAACTTTTATTTGCCCTAGATTTATGATGTATAGCACAGAGATGGAACAGGCCGCCAGTGATGATGCGGCGAGATATTCCTGGGGCAACCCTCAGGACCCTCCCTTTACCTATGGAATAGTGGGCCACGATGCCGATGTAGGCGGACTGGACGATATTGAAAGCAGTTGTTGCCAATGTTATCAACTTATTTTTGAAAGCCCCGAACCTGGTTCCCCCCAAATTGGAGAACTATCATACCCCAAGTCCATGGTAGTGCAGAGTTTTAATACCGCAGCCAGCGGGCCAAAGGGGTTCGATTTGTTTATGGGTGCCGGTGGATATGGAGCTTTTAACTCCTGTTATAATGATCCCAATTTTGGCAATACCACCCAGTTCAATGAATTTATGTATGATAGTTATCCCTATCAAAATCCGGGTAGCGGGGGGATATCTTTCCTAAGATACAGCGAGTGCGAAAGCGGCAGTTGGCCGCAAACTATTTCGGGAGTGGAATCCCAAATATGCCAGGATAAAATCGCAGAGCAATGTAACCAGGCATTAATTTCAGCTTCTCCAGAAGGCACAGAAAGCACCATTCAATCTTGTATTAAAACCAACAGGTCTACATCTCTTTACCACCAAAACTGGCAGGTAAAAGCAAAAAGAGTGCAATGCCCGGAAGCTTTAACAAGGGTCACAGGTTGCCGTCTTTTGGAACCCAATTTACCCATGCCCCTTCCGGAAGTTCAAACGCCCGCCCAGGCTGATGCCAACGGTACTTTTAGTTCCGGATACCATACCACCACTATGCAGGATTGCTGCAAGCCCACCTGTGCCTGGAAAGATTGGGTAACAGATAAGGGACTACCGGCAGATGGTGACTGGAACTCTTTTTATTCCTGCAATAAGGATGGAGTGCCGCTTACCCAATAACATGATAAAAAAATATTTTTTTTTAGTACCTGCATTTTTAGGATTGTGGAACCATGTATACGGAATCGAGATTACTTCTCTGTACCCCCGAAATCAGGCTACAAACCAATGCATAGATACACCCCTTAGGGCTATCCTTTCTGGGCCGGCAACGCTAAATTGGTCTGGCGAAGTTCGCATTACCAACTTAAATACCGGAACAGTGATTCATCGCTGGAATTTAAACCAGAATCCACCCAACCCGTTAGAGGGAGCTGTGGCCGCAAACTGGCCTTATAAGGATTCGGTGGGACATACTCAGCGCAACGTATGGCCTCTGGTTATAGATAGCATACCAGATAATCTGGTGGAAATTAGAGTTCCCCATAATTTGCTGAAGCCCGGAGTTCGTTATCAAATTGAGATGGAGCCCGGAACCATTCAGGGAAAAGACGGCTCTTCTTTTTCTGGAATTAGTTCCGGAGAATGGACCTTTTCCACCCGATTACAATTACCCACTCCTTCTTCCAGCATCACTGTTGCCCAAGACAATTCAGCTGATGTTTGCAGCATTCAAGGCGGATTGGATTTGATTGAGGAAGACAACTCAGGACCATCCTACCTTTGGATAAAATCTGGCTACTACAGGGAAATGGCGGCCCAAAAGGGAAAAAATAACATCTATTTATATGGAACCGGAGCTAACCAGAGTTTCATCAGATATTACAACAGCAACCATTTAAATGAGGGAACCAGTTATCGAAATGTCTTACATTTAGAAGGAAATGAAATTCATATAAGAGCCTTAAGCCTGACTAACACCGTTACCGTAACAGGCAGCCAGGCGGAAGCTTTATTTTTAGTCAGCGATAAGGCCGTGGTTACCGATGTAATCATAAACAGCCACCAGGATAGCTGGCACAATAAAAACGGAAGGGTATATGTGGAAAACTCCACCATTAATGGAAGCGTGGATTTTATTTGGGGGTATAGCCCGGCTTTTTTTAACAATTGTATTTTGGGTTTCACCCGTAAATCTTCGGTGGTGGTAATGCCGCGAAATGATGCCTCCACCCATGGCTATGTTTTTAATCAATGCATTTTAAAAGCCCTTCGTCCCGAGTATACTGACAATAAATTTGCCAGAGATGCTGGAACAAATTATCCTGATGGCGAAGTGGTTTGGCTCAACACCCAAATTGAAGGCAATATTATGGCTTCATCGCCCTGGACCATTAACTCTGGGATGGATGTAAACAGACTGAATTTTTGCGAATATAAATCCACCGACGCAAACGGCAATTTGATTATACCCCAAGGCCAAAGACAATCTCACCAATGTTCAGATGCTTTGGCGGAATCTTATAGCAAAGCTGAAAATGTATTGGATGGCTGGACTCCAGAGTTCCTGCCAATTGAGGATGTGCTATCCAACCACCCAGGATTAAAACCCATTTCCATAGGAAGACCAAAAAGAGATTTGAAAAAACAAAAAAGCTTCGGTGGAAAAATTTTGGATGTTAAAGGTAAAGTTGTATCCGGAAAAAACAATGACCCAGGAAGTTTACCCCCGGGTTATTTTTTCAAGCCTAATAAGCCTTAATCAAAACCAGGCCGCGATACTGAGAAGGAGGAGTAGTTCCTTTTTTCCAATTAAACAATTTATGGCCTTTTAAATCATAAACATTGGCAGCCGAGCATCCCTTGCAAATATCGGAAAAGGAGCTAAATCCATTTAGTAAAAGTTTTTTAGGGTGAGCAGATAATTTTGAGGCCCATTCTTTAGGCTTTTTATTGGCTACAATCTGCCCGCTGGTATCCATTACTTCCTCAATGGCACTCAACCAGACTTCCGCCATTTTTTTTGCGCCAGATTCGTTGGGATGATAGGGATCTACCATGTCGGAATTCGTATCAAAACCTGTATTTTGATCCACTAAATAAACAAGGGATTCTTCTGTTTTCATTTCCTCAACCAAAGTTTCCAGCTTAGCATTTAGCATATCGATTACATCGTTGGCATTTGGAATTTCATTGGCTGTGGTTGGAATTATTTTCGCCAATAGCACTGATACGTTAGGATTGACATCTCTTAAACTGTCTATAATTCCTGAAATATCCTCTACAGTTCTATCAGTAACTTCTTCGGGAGTTCCCGACTCATGATTTATATCATTGGTTCCAATATGCAATAAAACCATATCCGGATTGGCCTCTTCCGCAAAACCATGTACTCTGGGCAAAAGCCAATCGGCCTCTCTGGCCCAATGGCCTTCGTGGTCTAAATCATATTCATAGGACTCAGGGTCCTTTCCATTATTTTGATGTTTTTTCAAACTTCCCACAAAATCAAAATGGTAGCCTGCTTTACGCAGCATGGCGTCCAAATGAAAGCGATAGGATTCTTTTGTGGAAGTGCCCTCTGTTATAGAATTCCCCAGGGGCATGATACGAATGGCTTCTAACCTGTCCATTTCCAACATTTCAACCAGTTTGGGTTCCATAGCCTCGGCCCATTTCACATATCCCTCCGCATTAGGGTGGAGCTGATCCGGCATTAGGCTTCCATTTACAGAACCGTTATTATTTAAAAATACATGGCCAATATCCAGATAATGAATAATGTTATCGTCCGCAAACCCTTCCAAACCATCGTTAATAGTGGCTATTTGGTCCATATAACTGCCATTGCCATTGCCGCCTCCTCGAGGGAAAATACCCAGCAATAAAATGCGGGTATATGGCATTCTACGGATCATCAATTGTAAAACCGCTCTTACACCTTCCAGCGTTTGCTCTGGTGTATCCGAAGGATCCCAGCCGATGTTATTGGTACCTATCATAACTATGGCCACATGGGGATGCACACCGGGTTTCCAATCCATATTTCCATTTAAAAAACGATTAAGCACACCTTGCGTTCTATCCCCGGAAATACCGGCATTTAAAGGATAACGATCACTGTAAAATTGATTCCATACGCTGGAGCCCGCGTTCTCCCAAAAATGGGTTATTGAATTGCCCACCCAAAAAATACCCACTGTATCTGCATTGCGTACCCGGTTGCTAATTAAATCGGAACGGGCTTGATCATAAGGCGAAGGATTAGTGGATCTTTGGCTTGGAATAGGGCTCCAAAATTCACCTTGGCCCCAGCCGGCGGCCCATAACATAAGGCAATAAAAAACAATTTTCATGGAAACAGATCTCCCCAATATATTTTTGAATTATCCTATCTTTAATCAATTGCCAACCCTTTTAGAGCTCCTCTTAAATAAGACGTTACTCAATAGCAATTAACACATAAATTTTAATAAAATACGGCCCATTTGCCTGTAGTTAAAATCCAGGAATCACTTGGGTTTTTAGGGCTTCATTTCCTTGATACAAAGTTATCAAAAGTAAAGATTTGGATTTGGGCAAAGGAACACGAGCTGGAAGCTTAACTTGTTTGTGGCCCACTAACTTTCCTTCTATAGTTTGAATTTTATAACTGAAATTACTGTTAGACCGAATAGGCGAATTAAGGCTCATGTATATTTCATTCCCAAATTTGGAAAAATTAACCTGCTCCTTTTTCAAATGCTGATTATGAGGAGGATTTAAAGATATATTTACTCCAAAATCCCCGGATAAAACCAAATGGTTTACAGAATGAGGGCGCAGGGACACTTCATTTTGTCCGTTAATTTGGGAACTGTTGTCTTGCTCAATATTCCCGCTATTGCCCTCCCCAAACCAATGCCATGATTCAAGATTAATACTGGAGGAATTTCCCAAATTCAATTGAACTGTTTCCTGGCTTGCGGACTTATTAATTAACATAAGGTGCAATTTATCAGCCGGCCCTGAAAAAGAGGCAAAGGAACTGATTTTTTCCAGATTTTGGGAAGTGGTAGGCACTGACCAGTTTCCAAACTTTCCCCCTTGCCCATCGTAATTCAGATAAATGTTAAATGCGGAAGTGCTGAAAGTTCCCGGATCGGACCAAAGAGTTGCCATATATACTCCCTCAGCCCCAAATACCCCCAATACATCAGCTTGTGCCAGACCGCCCGAATAATGGTCATGTCCTCCATATTCATATTCCGTAATGGCTATTTTTGTTCCAGGGTAATATGTATCAATGGACTCCTTAACATTTCGGATAATAGTAATGGGCTCCTCAGCCAATACATCCTGAATCCAGCTGGATTCAATATAACTGGGATCCCACAAAGCCCTGGGCGCCTGCAATCTAGCCTCAATTTGAGAAGCAGACAGTTGATCGCAATTATCAATAATAATTCTGCAATCCCCCTTGGCTTCTGGATACCAATGAAAATCCAATACATCCAATAGACGTTTTCCTTCGCTGTCACCGGCTTTTTTCATTTCATCCAAATACGCAGATATAAACCAATCATAGTTTTGGGAATACTGGGTATCCCAATCGCCCCCATTTAAACCCATCATGGCACCCCAACCGTATGTAGCCGGGCCAAATATTTCCGTATTGGAGTCCACAGCTTTTACTGCAGAGGATGCCGCAATACTTTTATCCAATAGGGATCTTACATTTAGGGTTTGAGGGTGTATACGAACATGAGTATAAGGCCAAAGGGCCGGTTCATTGTCCAACGACCAGGCGTCTACTCCGCCATTTTCCGAATCGCCAAGTTGCTCAGCCATAGCATATACAAATTCGTCCATATAGACTTTGCCATCATTTAAATCCGGTGTTTCGGACAAACTGCTTGGCTTTTTAAATTCCACGGGCAGCCATCGGGAACTGGGGGCAACCTGGTTTTCTTCAACGGTCCCATTTTTATCGGCAGATACATAGCCAGCCATTTGTATGGTTCCAAGGGTATATTGTCCACGGCCTTTAAATTTATTGTGAAATTCTGTTAATCCAATTCCAGGTATTTCTTTTTGCTCTTCTGGCAAATCCTGAACTAAATAGTCATCGCTGTGGTGAATATAATCGCTGCCGGCATTGGAAGCGTTCGTTTCCCAATTGTAAGCTGTCAGACGGTTTCCACCCCATCGGGAAGAAGTATGGGGAATGTTAGCGCTATTGCACCACTCATTAGCCCCATAGATTAAAGGGCTGATTTCACTGGGCTCTGTGGATAAATCCACCTCCACGGAAATGGCTTGAGCCCCAATGTTTAAAGATAAAATACCATAAAAAACAGCTATAAAATATTGCTTCATAATTCGAGAATTTCCCCCTATAAGTCTATCTACCTAATTAGAAGTTTTCTTGTATATAAGCGTTCAGATTTCCCTATTTTTCCCCAAGTTTATGGTGAAAATTTTAAAATTAAGCCATATCTGGTATAAAATCTGTTTTTTTCCTAAGCAATCGAGACCATTAGAAAAGCCAGTCCCAAATAAATCAAAATTTCTTCGAGGCCCCCTCGAACCGCATTCTCTAATGAATCTATAAATCAGATCCGTCTGGATCTTTAGGAGTGGGAACCGGCCATTGCAAACGTAAAACCAATTCCAGCCCGGAAACCATATCGCTATCCGGGTTATTTTTGCTCAGAGAGGTGGAAAAATCGAAGGGGTAATTTACGGATAGGGTAAACCATTTGCTGTTATAATTAAAGGAAGGACCCATTCCCCAACCCCATTGCTCGTTATTGCCATCGTAATGGGTGTGGATTTCCGGTCCGAATGTAACAGTTCGTCCCAGGCCCAAAGTAAAACGCAAGCTCCTGAAGTTTGCCAGCCAGTCTATGCCAATTTCAAAATTGCCATAGCCATAATTGTCCCAACCGCTCACCCCCAGATAGGTTTGGAAAGTGCCGTAGTCGTTAGGACTGGTTATCTCGTCGGGCTTTCCAAATAGCTGGCGGGAAGATAAAGAAAAGTGGTATTGCCCCTCTGCCTGTAAGGAAACCGGCAAAATAAAAAAGGAACAACAAAAAACAATTAAAGCGGAACGCAAAACCCTTAACCCCAAATTTTCTCCTATGAAGCTGCCCGTTGGGGCAACTTGTGCTTAACAAATACCTTGTAGGATTCAAGCCGTGCCTCGCCATTTTTGAATAGTGATTCAAATTCACCCGGCTCAAAATCTCTATCGGGCGGATAGCGTCGTTTTCCCTGGGTATCGGTTAATATATGTGTGCATTTAACTTTTGGAATTTTCCAACCGTTTAACTTGGAGCCATATACTTTAAGGCCGGACATGTTGGCTGAATCAAAATGGGCTTCGGACAAACTTGAAAACATAACTGATGTATTTATCCAATGTGAATCCATGGCAATTACGCCATTTAAATTGGCGTCGCTTAAGTTGGCTTCGTTAAGGCAGGCGTTCACCAAGTTACATTTGGATAAATTAGCGCAACTCATGGTGGCCCCGGTAAGATTTATGTTTTTCATGTCTGCAAATTCCAAGTCGCATTCAAAAAAAACAGTTCCACTGCAGTCAGAATGGGACAAATCACATTCTTTCATGCGGGAACGGGTAAAATCCGCGGCCGTAAAATTGGAATGTATCATAACCGAGCCTGTAAAATCCGTCTCTTTAAAGTTGGCTAAAAAACAATGTGCCTTTTCCAGGCTCACTTCACTAAGGTCAGCGTGCATTAAATCGGCTTCCACCAAGCGAGTTTCCAGCATCTCGGATTTGCTAAGGTCCGCAAATAAAAAACGGGACTGGTTAAACTGGGCCTGGCTTAGATTGGACATGCTTAAATCCGCCTCGCTGAAATCGCTTTCTTTGGCAATAACATTTCGCATATCCGTTTGAAATAAATTGGCCTGATAAAAATTGGACTTATACAAACGAGCGCCCATTAAATTAGCGCCGTACAAGTTGGCTTTCATAAAAATGGACTTTTCCAGATGTATGTTAGTTAAGTCGCATTTACAAAAATAAGCTTCGCTAAAATCGCATTCAGAAAAATTAAAAAGGCCCAATTTGTTATTGCTTAAATTAATGCCTCTTAAATTGGGTTTGATATTAGGGTTGTTTTGCCGCCATTGATTCCATATTTTGGCGTCGTCTCTTTCCAAAGCGCTAAAAAGCACTTCCAAATGGGAAGAGTCGCCCACAAATCTCTTTTGGATTTTGTCGAATATTATCAAATTTTTAGACAAACCTAAAACCTCAAATGGCCTTCAAAAGGGCCACCTATTTAAATCAATATAGTAAATGGCCCAGGTTTGAGGAATAATGCGGGGTTTTTAGGCGTTTTTTTGCACTGCATTTATATTTTATTTAACAAAAAACGCCCTTTTAACCGGATTAAAATTAGCTATGGAAAAAATTCAAGATAAACTGGAAGCCACTCTAAGCCAAAACAATCAGCTTAATTTGCTTAAGTTTTTAAAAAACCTTCCCGAAAGCCCTCAAAAATCAAAACTGGCCCAACAACTGGAAGAAGTGGATTGGAAATTAATTCAAAACTTAAAATCCGAATTATTAGAAGGGAATGCAGAAAAGCCCTTGCAACTGGAACCCTTAAAGGCAGATGTCCTTTCTGAAATGGGCGAGGAGCAAATTGAGAGGTATAGGAAAAAGGGTAATGAGCTCCTGTCTCAGGGAAAAGTGGCCTGCTTTCTGGTTGCAGGGGGTCAAGGCTCCCGGCTCGGCCATGAAGGCCCAAAAGGCAGTTTTGACATTGGGTTAAAAAGCCATAAGTCTCTTTTTGAATTACAGGCCCAACGCCTGAAAAAAAGGCAAATCGAAACATCGGAAATCATTCCCTGGTATGTTATGACCAGTCCGCAAAACCATCTCCAAACTACGGAATTTTTTGAGTCTAACAATTATTTTGGGCTTAATCCTGATAACATTATGTTTTTTCCCCAGGGAACTTTACCTGCTGTGGATACAAATGGAGAGCTTATGTTATCGGAAAATGGCGAACTCGCCTTATCGCCTAACGGAAATGGAGGCTGTTTTAAGGCCCTTAAAGATTCCGGGGCCCTTTCCGATATGAAAAACCGGGGCGTGGAATATGTATTCTTTTACGCTGTGGACAACGCCCTGGTAAACATGGCCGACCCCGTATTTATCGGCTATACCTATTACAGTAAAATGCCCACTGCCAGTAAAGTAGTTGCCAAAGCCAATCCGGAAGAAAAGGTTGGCTTATTGGTGCTTAACAATGGCCGCCCGGGAGTCATGGAATATTCAGATATGCCCGAGGAATTGTTGCAGCAAAAGGATAGCCGGGGAAATTTACTTTACAATAACGGCAACATCGCCATCCATTTATTTTCCCTTGAATTTTTACTGGAAAATAGCGAAATCCCTCTGCCTTTCCATAAGGCCCATAAAAAAATCCCCACCCTGGATAATTCGGGTAAGCCCTATACTCCATCCGAACCCAATGGTTACAAGTTCGAAATGTTTATGTTTGATTTATTTCCCCGCGCAAAGGGAATGGCCGCTTTGCAGATAATCAGGGAAGAGGAGTTCGCCCCCGTTAAAAATAAAGAGGGAGTGGATAGCCCTGAAAGCGCCCGAAGCCTGTTGACAAACTTTTATGAAAGAACCCGACGAGAAGAGCTAATTTGATTTTTTTTACCGCCATATTAATACTGGGCCAGGTCCTTTTATCGGCTGCGCCAAAGACCATCCAACCTCAAGTTATTAGGGCTTTCCCCCACCAATCCGGGGGGTTTACCCAAGGTTTTGCCATTTCAGGCGACACCCTTCTGGAGGGAACCGGGCTTTTTAACAAATCAGCTATTTACATGCTTGATTTAAACAGCGGCGAAATTCTCCGCAACATAAGCGTAAGGCCCTATTTCGGTGAAGGAATAGCCTTAATGGAAAACCGCCTGGTCCAACTTAGCTGGAAAGCGGGTCTGGCTCTTGTATATGAGTACCCCAGCTTGGTTAAATTGGGAGAGTTTAAATATGAGGGAGAAGGCTGGGGGCTCAGCTCCCAGGACAATTTGTTTTACATGAGCAATGGCAGCGACAGTATTTATGTAAGAGACAACCTATTTAACATCAAAAGGGTTTTTCATGTTAGTATTGAGGGCAAGGGCCAAAAAAATTTAAATGAATTGGAGTTCGCCCGCGGAAAATTGTACGCCAATGTATGGTATGCGCCATACATATTAAAAATAAACCCACAAGACGGCTCTGTAGAAAGTATTTATGATTGCACGAATATTATTGCCCTGGAAAAACCGGGCAACCCAAACAACGTACTAAACGGAATCGCCTTTAACCCCAGCTCCCAGACCTTTTACCTAACGGGAAAAAATTGGAATCAAATTTTCGAGGTGGTATTTCCCGATGGCTAAGCCCTCTTTGGGTTATGAAATTTTGGGGTGTTTGTGTATTTTCCTGCTGGAAATTATAAAAAGAGCTCCTCTTAGCTTTTTAAAATTTATTTCCAAAATTCTGCTTCCGGCTTATTTGTTATTGCGACATAAACATTGTGAAAAACTAAAAGTATTATGGAATAAAAGCCAAATCAATCTGGACCTTCAAACTTATTATAACAATAGAATTAACACTGCCCTTCATTATGTCAAAAGCCATTTTTACCAAAGAAATTTGGACTTGTTGGAGATTAGGGGAAAAGAACATATAAACAAGCTTCTCCATTTAAATCAACCCATTGTTCTTTGCGGCATACACTGCGGGCCTTTTGAGCTGCAACATCAAATTCCATTTAGAGAACAGCTTCTTCCCGGCAGCGGGCCTAAAATTCTGGTGGCCAATCCCGCCTTTAGCTTAGCTTTAGAATCTTATGTTCACAAAATCAGGAAGCAAT
Source organism: Fibrobacteria bacterium (assembly GCA_050294405.1). Classification (GTDB taxonomy): domain Bacteria; phylum Fibrobacterota; class Fibrobacteria; order UBA11236; family JADFYW01; genus JBNKOC01. The sequence goes on from JBNKOC010000004.1 coordinate 18,575, forward strand.
CTGAAATCCAGCTTATTCCACCCCATCGCCTTGGAAAACATTTGAAAAGCTGGGTTTTAAATAATGGAGTTTTAGCCATGATGGTAGATCAATGTCCTCCGCCCCAAAAATGGAAGCTAAAACTTTTCAATCATTTGGAAATACCCGTGCCCCTTAAAACCCTCCAATGGTGTGGACAAAAAAAAGCCGCTTTGCTTCCCATAAGCAGCTACTGGGAAGCAGAAAAACCCATTTTAGAGTTCCATAAGCCCTTATTGCCAAAAAATGGCGTACCAGACTCTAAGGATGATGAAAACAGCAAAGTGGAAAACTTTGTAAAAACTTTTCTGGAATCTCAAATTTTAGCCCATCCCGCACAATGGAACTGGTCCTACCCTCCCTTAAAAACCGCTCCCTGACATTTCGCTAATTTGGCCTTCCCATCCCCTTAAGCCTTATGGTATAATGGTTTTGTTCTTTGTTATATCATTACTGTAGGAATTTTGAGCATGGTCCATCATTTCCATAGCAAAGCTTTGTGCCCCCGATGTTTAGGACATAGGGTGCATCCGGAAAAGGCCGGGATCCAACAGCTATTGAGAAAAATTTTAATGAACCCCAAAATGGTTTGCGAGGATTGCACTCACAGCTGGCTTAAAAATAACTCTTACCGCGAATGTACTGTGGCGGCGACGCCTGTTTACCGATAGCGCCCCTACCGGGAGGGCGTTATGGGAAAAAAGTATTAGGTACCAAAACCACAGGGAAAGTGCCTGGGCGTAAAGGCTGTTTGATTGTTCAAACAGCCTTTTTTATTCAAAAGGCTTATAAGGAAAACTCAATACATTTTGAATATTTGAGGACTTTGTAAGCAACATCAACAATCTATCCAGGCCCAAAGCCACACCTGAACAACTGGGCAGCCCTTTTTCCAGGTCTTTGAGTAAATGGGAGTCCATTTTTAACTCCGCTTTTTTTTGAGCTTTTCTTTCTTTGTTTATTTTTTCAAATCTCGCGCGGTATTCTTCCGGATTTTCCAGCTCCTGGTAACCGTTGCAAAGCTCTATGCCATCAATATATAACTCAAACCTGAGAGAAACCTTATGGTTTTGAGGATGTATTTGAGCTAAGGCGGCCTGGCTTGCCGGAAAAGCAGTGACAAAACATAAACTGCCTTTGGGAAGTTTGGGCTCCACATAGCGGGCCATACAAAAATGAAGCAAATCGTCGATACTTGAAAAAGCCGGAGCAGGCTCATGGCTGCGAATATACTCTAAAATTTTTGGGATGGGAGTGGAAAATGGATTCCAACCCAAAGCCCATTGAAACCATTCTTCATAAGTCTTTTCCACCTTGGGAAAGGGGCCTAATATTTCCTTACACAATATTTCCACTTCTCCCATTAACTCTTCTAAGGAAAATCCCAGCCGGTACCATTCTAGCATACTGAACTCGGGATTATGCTGGCTGCCAGCTTCTCCATTTCGAAAGGACTTACAAATCTGATATATGGAAGGATAACCCATGCACAAAAGCCGTTTCATAAACATTTCAGGCGAGGTTTGAAAATAACCATTTTGGGGCATTCCCCCTTCGGGTATGTATTGGGAGCTGAAAACATCCACGTTGGAATCAATACAGGAAAATGGAGAAAACAAAGGGGTTTCCACTTCCATAACATTCCGGTCATAAAAAAAAGACCGTATGTGCCGGTACATTTGCGCTCGGGTTTGACTGATTTCCAGGGATTTCATGGTCTTAGGGACCGATAAAAAACAGGGGCCTATCTTTCGGCAGAGTTAAAATAAAAACAGCCCTGCCGAAAAAAAAACCTATAAAAATTATTTGTTGGCTCTTTCCACGTATTCGCCTGTACGGGTATCCACTTTAATTTTCATGCCTGTATCAATAAATAGGGGAACAGGAACCTCAGCTCCGGTTTCTACCGTAGCGGCTTTCATAACGTTGGTGGATGTATTTCCCTTAACAGCGGGCTCTGTGTAAGTGATCTCCAAAACCATAAAAGTGGGAGGAACCACACTAATGGGTTTGTCACCCCAAAAAGCGACTTCGCATTCGGTGTTATCCAACAACCATTTTTCGGCGCCATCCATGGAGTCCTTATTTATTTCCACCTGTTCAAAGCTGCTTACATCCATGAATGTATAGTGCTCGCCATCTGTGAATAGAAACTGCATTTTGGTGTAACGAACATCGGCTTCTTCAACAGTAGTGCCGGATTTTAAAGTGCGTTCAATAACACGGCCATGGAGCAGGTTTTTCATTTTAATGCGGTTAAAAGCCTGGCCTTTACCGGGTTTAACAAAATCAATATCCACAACAACATAGGGTTCACCATCCACTAAAATTCTGGAGCGTTTGCGCAATTCATTGGTGCTGACCATTCCCATACTAACCTGCTTTTTATACTTTTAAATATTTACCAGCCGGATAATTTAAAAAATAATGCCAGAAAATCACGCCAGCAGCTTGGAAACTTTTAAGTGCTCTCTTCCCAAAAGTTTCAGCAGTTTAGACAAATTGCTGGATTTTTTGAAGCTAAAGGCTGAAGACGCCCCTTTTAAGTTGGATGGCTCCCCAAATTTCAGATTTTTGGTGCCCCTTGAATTCGCTTCCAAAATGGAAAAGGGCAGCTGGCAAGACCCCTTATTGGGCCAAATTTTGCCCCTGGAATTGGAAAGGCAAGACAATCCCGGATTCTGCTCCGATGCCGTTGGTGACAAGCATTCGGAAATTTTACCTGGAGTTTTACATAAGTACAAAAGCCGAGTGCTCATTATGCCCAGTTCAAAATGCGCCCTGCACTGCCGCTATTGCTTTCGGCGAGAGTTTGACTATCCGGAGCAACCAGGAAACTTTCCCTATGAAAAATTAGGGGAATATTTATCCAAACATCCCGAAGTGAATGAAGTTATCCTGAGCGGGGGGGATCCCTTAATGGCGCCAAATCAGCGTTTGGAAAAATTGGGAAAGGCGCTTTTACCCTATCCCCAAATCCAAACCTTGCGCATTCACAGCCGGGTTCCCATCAGTTTACCAGAGCGGGTGGACCCTTCTCTTTTAAAGCTCATGGATACATGGAGCCAGCAATTTGGCAGTCTGGTTTTTATCCATCATATTAATCACCCAAATGAATTAAGCGGGCAGAGGACTCTGGATATTTTGGATAAAATGCAAAAACTAAAAATAATTCAATTAAACCAGTCAGTTCTCTTGAGAAACATAAATGATAGCAGCCAGATTCTGGCCGATTTATCCAGGAGTTTAATAAAGTGGGGAATTCTGCCTTATTATTTGCACCAGTTAGACAAAGTTAAGGGCAGCAGCCATTTTGAAGTTCCCATTGCTAAAGGACATAAATTAATGGAAAGTTTGCGAATTGAACTGAGCGGATTTTCTGTGCCAAAATATGTTCAGGAAATACCAGGAGAGTTTCACAAAAGGCCCTTATAATTTTTTAAACCCCAATTTATCCCAGGCTTTGTATGTGCGGGAGTCTAATTGCCCATGTAAAGTTCCTGTGTAGAGCTTATTATCTTTTAATTTTTTCTGCAACAGTTTTACTTTTTCCCCTCTGGAACCGAAACACAAAAGCCCGCCTTTGTATGTTGGATTTAAAATTTTTTCAAGTTTTTGAAATTCAATTAACAGCAGAGAAAACTTTTTTTGAGGACTGGCATAGAGAGCTGCCTGAAAGGTTTTCCAGGGCCCTTCCATTTCACCCATTTCCGGGCTACGAGGGCAAAAGGGCCAGCCGGCAACCACAATACATCCCGCACTGGAGTAACCTTCTTGTTGCCAATCCTTATTCCAGCCGCAATGCAAATTATCATAGGGGTTTGAAAAATAGAGTTTATCCTTTATGTTATAAGGGGCCCCTTTAGTTGTGCGACGAATAAAGCGATTTGAAGTTTGCCTCAGGGCCAAATGCCCTTTGGGCTTTCCCTGTAAGTGCTCTCCTTTGGTAAAGTCATCATAAAGCCCCCATTCCATTTGATTGGCCCCTTTTCCATTCTTTTTAGCGGCCAGTTTTACTTGGGAAATGTGTGGCACAGTGGAACCTGGGACCAATAATACTTTTTTTTGCACTGGGTCCCATATACCAATGCTACAGCGAAAATGTTTATAATCTGGCTTAGCGCCATTTATCCGGATACGAGAACTCCATTTTCCAATTGCAAAGGTTGGCAGCGCCCCTCTTATTGCAAATAGCATTAATTCGGATTTGGGACTATCTATACATAAGCTATCCAGCGCTTTTAAAAGAATTGTGTGGCTAATTAACATAGTTTAAAATCTATTTTCCAACCTGGCGTGGATCATTCCTTCGGAGAAACCGCGGTTAGGGTTTAACCCAAAACGAAAACCAAATATCCAGTCCCGGCTTCCCAAGTTCATTCCTACTCCATAGCCTATTACTTTTTTCCAGTAAAAATCATCTGTTAACCGGTTGATAAAACCCGGATCCATAAAAAACAAAAAACTATTCCTTTGGGACAATAAATAATGCCATTCCAAATTCAAAAAGGAATAGGCATTGGTTAAAAACTCGTTATCCCTGTACCCTCTAATGGAATTGGCGCCTCCTGTTTTAAATAAATTGCCTCTGTTGTTTATGCCTGTTTTTAAGGGTAACACCAAGGCATTTTCCCAATGGCTTTTAAAAAGCCAATGTTTACCTAAGCTCCACCAATGTTGCAGATAAAGCTGGGTCTGGGCTAAATATTGGGTGGAATCCTGGCTCTCCCTGGCTATTCCCTGCAGTTTGAGTTTTGAAAACCCGCCTTTGCGGGTATATAAGGCCTTATCTCTCCAATCGTAAATCAGCTCCAAAGCGGTGAGTTTCGCAGAACTGGAAATTGATGTTAATGAATCTCCCACAGAAAAATAAGTTTGAGTGGATTGGGTTCCCAGCGAAACGCTGTACTTCGAATAGTAATTAATGTCCTGAAACAAAGATACCGTGGCGGTATTTTCATCATATAGGCTATCCTCAATTAGAACCTTAAACTCGAACCCCAATCCGAGAGGTAATCCCAGGATAAATGGCTCTACATATTTTGCAAGCACCTGAGTTTCACGATTTTGAATAGAAAAATCAAAATCAAAATCACGGGCTGTTCCCCATAAATTGACCAAATGTATCTGGGCAAAGCCGCTAAAGGGCCGGGTGTTTCCTTCGCTTTCAGAGTTGTACCCAAACAGACCAGAAAGCTGATTTGCTTTGTTATCCACAAGAGTGTATTTGGGATAGAGCACATTTTTAGTGGAATCCCGAAGTAAGCCCGTCATTTCTGCATTTTGAAAATAATGGCTTCGATTTAATTTTTCCGCGGCTTTTTTAGCCTTATAAAAATTAAAGTCTTGCCCAGTTTGCAGCAAAGATAACTTTTCCAATACCTTATCTTTAGTCTTGCTACCTTCAAATATGGGTTTTCCCAATTTATATTGGCTGCCCGTGTTTATATCTATGTATAGATCCACGCTATTGGAATCAAATCGCCTATAATCCAAAGACAAGCTGGAAAACACAAAGCCATTTCCCAACATCTCCTCTTCCAATTTTTGTTTTATTCTGCTTAAGGTTTTTCTGCTGAAAGCCTTATCTTCAAAATTTTCCAATTGAAGTCGGGGAAGAGAAGGGATCTCGGGAATATGTATTCGATGTATTTTCCAAACAGCCCCCGTCTCCCATTCTCCATTCTTTTTATGAGGCGTTAAAAACCCTCTTTCAACAAAGGCGGACCATTCCACAATGCCTATACTATCCATTTCAGGCGGGGCTTGCGCCAGGCATAACATTCTTATAAAAAAGATATATGTAATTATTAATTTCATATTTTTAAAAAATAGCCCGCAATTCCGCACTTAAACTTTGAAATAGTTTTTCACGACCCGGTTCCATACGCAATAAATAGTTTGCATTGGCAAATACATATTGGCCAATTTGCATATCCATGCCTGCTTGAAAGCGGTGGGTCCTCCCTTTTATATAATTGCTTAATCGATAATTAGGCTCTCCCTGCCCCCATAGGTATTTTAAGCCGTATTCCCCAAATGCCCGCCCTGCTTTAAAAAGCTCCCTCTCCAGCCTCAATTTTGGAAAAACCGAATGCAATCCAAAGGATTCGAAAGGTTGGTTAGCTGACAGGTTATATATGCCCGAACTGTTTTCATAATCAAAAATGGGCAATATTTTCCAAAAGGCTCCCAAATGGTATTCCCACTGGGTTCCAGCACCATAACTTAAGGTAGAGTCACTGGGTCCGGATTCGTTGCTTTTTCTCCAATTCCGGGAGCCAAATGCGTGAAGAAAATAGCTCCAATCCTCACTAATATCCTGGTTAAACTGGCTGCGGATTCTGTGGAGTTTTTCCCGTCTGTCATATTGCAACTCAGAATGAAAATATTGGCGTTCATAGGAAAGTTCCCAACTTTTCTTCCCCTGCTCATTTTTCCAATTCAAAAAAGGATTAAGAGAGCTTTTGCCTTCCAGCGCCTCATTTATCCGTCTATCAGATATCAAAGGAAATATATCTGTGCTTTTCGCGCTATCCTGCTTGCTGGAAATATCATACCTAAGTCCTAAATAGACATCAGCCAAAAATCCAGATAACCCAGGAATACTTTTAACAGGGCTCCAGCCCAGAGTTCCCGAAAAATTTAGTTCCTGGACCGAAATCCCTTGTGACAAACTATCCCGGCGAAGTCCTAAAAATTTTTGATTCCCTTTGTCGGCGTCTTCCCTGCAATCCAGATACAATCTTGTTTCCACAGCAATGGTATCGCATACATGAGTGCCTGTTCCTTCAGCTACTTGTTGGTACACTTCCAGCAAAGGAACTTCTACGGTTTGGTTTATTTTGTAATTGGAAAAAAGAGAAATACCCCTCCTTATATCCTGATAACGGTTATTCCATTCTAAAAGTTTAAAATTCTTTTTTTCTTTATCCGATTGGGCGCTATAACGTTCCTCCAATTGTTGATAGGATACAAAAAGCTCAGATTGCCAATTCCCCAGATTCATTACATTTATTTTTTGATACACATCCCAGCTAATGAGGGAATCCCTTTTATTATCCAATCCGGAAAAATTGCTCTCCCATTTTAATAGCCGTCCCCCAGGTTCTATTTGAATAACATCCCAAAAGATTTCGCTGGGCAAAGCCAGGTCCAGTTTGCTTCGCGTGAGTTTTTTTTCAGAATTTTCCGAAACTTCAGCGCTCCAATTATCCTGAACCAAATTCAATTGAGGGGTAAAAATGCCAAAGCCTTGTTGGTATTGTCCTCCCCATTTTAAATTTTCTTTGTTGAGATATTCTTCTTCTGATTCTTTTTGCTCCAAGAATAATTTTCCCTTCAATTTGTTTTTATCGATAGAGAAATACCCCTTTTTCCGGTTGGATTCGGCAAAATTTTTGGAGTCGGAATCGGGCAGCAAAGAGTAAAGTCTGCCAGCTTCCCCTCCAATCTTATAACCGGATAAAAATTCGTTTTCCAAATTTAGCCGCCCGGAGTAGAACCCCGCCTCGCCATAAATAGAAGAGACATTCCAGGTATCCTCGAAATAATAAGATTCCTCCAATTGCTGAAAAGCTTTATAATCCTCCCTTTTATACTTGATATCGGACCTCAGCTTCCACAAACCCAAGCCAGCCTTGTCCAGAGGTTTTCCTATGTTAATGCCCGTACTATGTAAAAATCCTCCATCCCAGTTATCTCCTTCAGATTTTGCAGACAACAGATTCGGGTCCCATTCCGATTGCAGAATATGTAAAGAACTAAAAAAATTCTGGCGCGAGCTATCCGCCAGATTATAACCTAAGTTTAAAGTAACATGTGATTTTCGGGAAGGCAGAGGGACCACTTCCCCCGGACTAAAACCTCCATTTCCCTGTTGCCAGCCATAGTAAACCAAACCATTTAATCCCTGAACCTGTCCATAACCTCCTTGCACATCCTGGCTAAAACGCACACTATACATATCTTGAGCTGCCGAATTTAAGGAATCAAAAATGGATTCAGCTACATATACATATACTCCATTACTTTCGTAATAAAGGCCGTCTACCCAGCCTTCATCCAAATCTCTGGAATAGACACCGCTGCTTCTTTGCTTGTCTGCGTTCCCATAATCGGCAAAAGTATTTTTATCTTCCTCGCTGAAGCTGCCCCCGGAATATTGAGTGGCATCTTCCATTTCTGTAATCCCCCTCAAAGACCAGGTGAAGGCCCCCGCACTATCCGAAAATTGTAAAGACAGTAAGGTGGTTGGGTAATCCTGGTCCGTGTATTGGTACTCGGCAGTAAAATTGTCATCGCCATTAACAATAAGATTATTGGTAAAATCCAATCGCCCTTCACCATCCTCTATTTGGTAATGCTCACCGCGTTTTAGCAATTCTCCATTGCGGTATATTTTTTCGGTCCCCGCCAGGATTGTTATATAGTCATTTCCATTTTCACCCCGCAGGAAATATCCTGTTTGTTGCCCGAAGTTTCCCTGAAAATTAATGTGGTTGTATTTCCCCCGGGAACGGGAATATGCCGCCTTCAACCCATAGGCGCCCTTATTGTAGTGGCCATTTATTCCCTGGACATTGGCCAAATAGGAATCTACCCTATCCTCCCCAAAATCAAATAAGTAATCCCCTAAAGTATAGGAGTAATTTAACCCCCAAATCTTTACATAGATGTTATCCACTTCTTTTAGGGTTGCGGTTTTCCCCTCGGGCTGAATGGGAATTTCCTGATCGGAAAGGTGACCGGTAATAAACATATTTTTGGAGACCTGGCCATTCAAATCCAATTGCAATGATTGATCCAATTGAAGGCCTCCCCCCTCCCCCACTCTCAAAGAAATACTTTTGTTCCCCCCGTAGTCCAGACGATATTCGGGGGTTTGATTGTCCAGGTTCTCCCCAGATTTCAATGCTAAATTATTTTCCAACCTGCTCGATTTGCTTAGTACGGGAATGTTATTTAAGCTGAAATAATTCCAATTCCAGCTCTCGATTAAGGGTGAGCGGGCCACATCCACACAAAAACTATCTGCTTTGCTCGGAGTAAAGGCCAGTTCTATTTGGCTGGAATCCTGATTAAAGCGAAAATCCCTATCTGGCAAAAGGAAAGTGTTATTCACTTTGAGGCGAAGTTGGCCTTTGTTGCCAAAACTCCCCAGGCTATCTCCATAGATTACTTTAATGCCATCTAAGCAGTGGCTTTCGAAATACATCCCAGGTTCCAGCGCCCACAACAGGGCTCCTCCGGGAAAACATAAAAAAAGCCCTGTCAGTAAATATGCTTTTAGGGTTATTTGCAAAGTTCCAGTTGCCCCTGCTTGGGATAAAAACAAATATGTTTATCCCCAAGGGGAAACCGAAGCCCAGTCCCCAACTTGGGTTTTAGAGTTAAAAAACTGTTCCCATTTTCCTTTTTACTTGCTTCAAGAAACTCGGGACTTTCAACGGCTGTTAAAAAAGCGTCAAAAACTTTGATGTTTTCCTTTTCCCGGCATATAAACTGTCCGTTTTTGAAACCATAATTAGCAATAATGGTTTGGGGGATTTTTACAAAACTCCGGCAAGTGGAGGGCACTTTAAATTCTCGGATAAAATTTAAATTTTGCCCGGACACATGGTATTGATATGCCCGTCCCAAGGAGGGAAACACAAAATAAATTTTAAAGTCCAGAGCAAATAAAATCTCCATCTCTGCCAAGTTTTTAGAAATAATTTCTTTTGGCACCGGATAATGGGATAAAAATTGCATCCCGGAATTTAATTGCCAGATTTTTTTTCCACCAACATCAAATACCAGAATGTTATCGCCTTGACCGTTTAATATTCGGTAGGGAACAAAATCGAACTCCGGGCGAAGCAGGCTTTTCCATTCCAGGTTTTCTAAATCCAAGTAATTATTTAGGCTGGCGCACTTCCAACTTGAAAATTTAAATAGATGAATCCTCCCTTTATTTTCAACAACAGCATCTATTCCCTGAATTGCAGAAGAGGAATATGCCATATTGAAAAAAATGCAGATAAAAACCAGTGGCCATAACTGCAACCGGGCTACAAATGCGGCATAACTATTAAACTTGCTTCTTATAAAAAGAAAGTTCCTGCACATGAAAATAAACTAAATAATTTTGCAGACCCATCTCAAAATAAGGTCATTGAAAAGGGACGATGTGGGGATTTATCGGGCCAATTTATGCATAATGGCATCGATACTTGTTTTAAAAGTTTCGTCCTTCTGCATATGCTTATCAATGGTTTTAATGGCGTGAACCACAGTGCTGTGATCTCTGTCGCCAAAGCGTTTTCCAATGTTTTTTAAGGAAGCAGAAGTAAGCTCTTTCATTAAAAACATAGCCACTTGCCGGGCCTGGGCCACTTCTTTTGTGCCCCGGCCTCTTTCCAAAATTTTATCCACTTCCACGGCAAAATACTGGGCCACAGCGTCTGTAATATTTTCCCCGCTAATGAGCTTGGTCTTTCGGTTGGCAGTGGCGCTCACTACAATTTCTTTAGCCAATTCCATGGAAATGTCTTCTTGCTTAAGAGAGGCTTGCAGGAGCAGTTGCCTTATAGTGCCTTCCAGAACTCTAACATTATCGTCAATGGATTCTGCCAAATAAGAAATTATTTCATCGGAAATATTAAGGTTATTGTCCTCGGCCTTCTTTTTCAAAATGGCTTCGCGGGTTTCCATATCCGGCGCATGGATATCTACAATAAGCCCCCACTGAAACCGGCTGACCAACCTATCTTCCAACCCTTTTAATTGATTGGGAGGATTATCGCTGGTAAGCACAATTTGTTTACCCAACTGATGGAGGGCGTTAAAAATATGGAAGAATTCTTCCTGAGTGCGGTCTTTGCCGCTTAAAAACTGAACATCGTCCATCAGTAACATATCCACATCATTCCGATAGTAATTCGACAACTCGGATATGCGGTTATGCTGGATAGAATCTACAAATTCACGATAAAAGGTTTCGGCGGTAATGTAACGGACCCGGGTTTCGGGTTTGGTTTTTAAAACATGGTTGCCAATAGCTTGTAAAAGATGCGTTTTCCCAAGCCCCACGCCTCCATAGATCAAAAGCGGGTTAAAAGGAATTTGGCTGTTATTCTCCGCAACGGCTTTGGTTGCTGAATAGGCAAATTGGGAATTATTACCCACCACAAAATGCTCAAAACTGTAGTAGGGATTCAAGTCTATACTGGGCACCGAACTAAAAGGCACCTTGGGCCTATGGGTAGTGGCCCGGGGAGGCATAGTTTTAAATTCGATGTTAATAGGGTTGCCAATGCTTTCCCTATATGTATGCTGAATTAGCCCCAAATACACCCGGGTAAGGTGTTCCTTATCCAAATTATCGGGGCAGGAAAGCACCAGAGTGGTATCGTCTATTTGCACCTGCTCCAAAGGCACAATCCACTTGTCAAATACTTCTTTAGAAAAAACAGCTTTTAAAGCTTTTTTGCAATCTTTCCACTCAGATCCTGATATAGAACTTTTTTCTAGTACCTGATTTTCCATTAACCTGTTTTTGTGTCCTATGTTAGTAAAACCAACTTCCTTTCATGCCAAACCCAATTCAATTGCTTTCAGGCTGGGGGCAAAAAAATATAATTAAACTATTTTGGCCGAGGAAAATTTGTTGCTTTAATTTTTTGACAATTCTGAAGGGGCAAAAATTGTTCCAAAGGAATAAAAATTGGCAAATTTTGAAAAAATTAAAAACTCTCAAAAGCTCTGCTAAAAGTTATCTTTTTTTGTGGCAAAAAACTTAATTTAGCAAGCTCAGGGAATGCCCATAAAAGTTTAATTTTATCGTATACTTATTCGGGGAATATGAAAGAATTGTCAGCTATTGGAACACGGGAAATTGTGGCCGTTTGTTTTGCCCTTTTTTTTATAGCCAATTTATTTTGGCGCATTCATATTGCCTATCCCCTTATTTTAGACCGGAGCATCCGAAAAGGTAAGTCCTGGATATATATACCGTTGCGCTGGAGAGGGCTGCACAAAAAACTAGTGTCCCTAACGACCCCGGTTTTAAACGCCTTAATAGTGGTATTGGGGCTGGCAACACTTTGGTATTTTGTATACCCCAAATCTGAGCTTATCTTTGCAGCCAGCGCAGCGGGGTTTGTAATCCTCCACCTTTTTCTTTCCGCCCAGGTATTAAAACTCAAATTACGCCAACAGGAAGACTCTTACTTTTTTATTCGCCGTAAGCTATTCGAGGATATGGAAGTAAAGGGAAAGAAACTTACCGAATCCGAAATTGGGAATTTAGCCTCATTTCAACACCAAAGCCTCCTGCGGGAAGCCGATAAAACAGGGCAATTGGGACCCACTATTTCCAAACAGTCCAAAACCGCCAAAGAGCAGAAAAAAAATCGCAAGGAATCCTCAAAAGCTGAAGAAATTGTTTAATATGTAATTAATGAGAGCAGCCATGAGCATTTTAAGCCTTAAATCCCTCCCCCTTCAAGACGATAAAACCTGGAGGGAACAGCTATTATCAGGGAAAATTCAATCTCTGGAAATGTATGCCCGCTTTATGCTCCAGAAAGTTTCCCGCACCTTTGCCTTAAATATTTTAGTACTCCCCTCCGGCTTGCAAATGGAGGTTTTACTTGCCTATTTGTTTTGCCGTATGGCCGACACTCTGGAAGACGATAAAAACCTCAAGCCTGAAGAAAAAATACATCTCCTGGAGCAGTTTAAAAAAGCCTTCGTCAACCCGGAGAACTGGCGCGAAGAAATTTCCGGCCTCACTGAACAGCTTCCCAAAAGCTGGATAAATTCCGACAGCTGGGACCAATTGCTTACATACCACAGCACCGTGGTTTTTGACTTATATTGGCAACTGCCCAAAGAAACCAGCAAAACCATCGCGCGCTGGGTCACCGAAATGTGCGAGGGCATGCAAGAGTTCGCCGCAAAAGGCTCCAATACTAAATCCAATAAAATAATCAGCACCATGAGAGAATTGGACAGGTATTGCTATTATGTTGCAGGCACAGTTGGGAATTTATTGTGCGATTTGTTTTATAAATACTCGGGACTCATTGGAAAAAAATCCAAAGAAAGGCTGGAAAAATTTTCCGTTTCTTTTGGCCTTGGTTTGCAGCTTACCAACATATTAAAAGATGTATGGGATGATATGAACCGCAATGTTGTATTCATTCCAGAAAGCTTACTTGAAGAACACGGCTTGTCTCAGGCGGATTTATCCGATCCCCACCACCTTCCCAAGCTCAGAAAACTTACAGCAACTCTTTTGGATAAGGCCAAAAATCATTTAACAGATGCCCTGGAGTATACTTGCCTTTTGCCCCGCCTGGAACCCAGGTTAAGGCTTTTTTGCCTATGGCCCCTTTTTATGGCTTTAGACACCCTGATATTAATCGCCAAGGCCAAACAAACCATCCAGGCCAATGAAAAAATTAAAATTAGCAAAAAACAGGTTAAGCAAATATTGCAGGAAACCAGTTTTATATGCCTTTCCAATTTTTTAATCCGAAAAAAATTCAATAAAAGAATTAAAATTCTGGAAAAACATATATTTGCCTGATTGAAAAATTAGCGAGCTCAAATTGATTAAAAATTTATTAAAAGAAAAGAATTGGAAATTACATCTTATTGTTGTCATACTTGGGTTGGTAGCCGATCAAATCACAAAACTCTGGGCCGTCGCCAAATTCTCTCTTCCCGATGGAAACATTGACTACTACAAAGTCCAGCAGGTGATTGGAGAACTGCTTCAATTTAGACTGGTATATAACACAGGAGCCGCCTTTGGCATGCAGCCTCAAAAAATGGTTGGTTTTTTACATCCCACTTTATTTTTTGGCCTGATATCCATAATAGCAATAGTTGTTTTGTCTGTATTTTATTTAAAGCTTCCCCGCCAAGATAAATGGACTCAATTCGGAGTAAGCCTTATTGCCTCTGGAGCTTTTGGTAATCTGGCCGACAGATTCAGAATCCACAAGGTGGTGGATTTTATTGATGTGGATATTCCCGATATTTCCCTTGGCTCCATCCAAATGGACAGGTGGCCTACATTTAATGTGGCTGATTCCCTGGTTTGCGTTGGAGTGGCCATCATCCTGGTGCTGTCCTTTTTTCAAAAACAAAAGTCTGAAAAAAAAGAAAATCCGGCGGCCAGTCCCGAAGTCTGAAAGCAAGTTAAACATATATGATAACATTAGGACAAAGCTGGGTTTGCCCCGAAGAAGATTTCCCCAATAGGATTGATGTTTTTTTAGCAGAACAGCTTCCCGACTGTTCTAGAAGCCAAATTCAAGCCTGGCTCAAAAAAGGTTATTTTGAGCTTAACGGCAAAACCGCTAAAAAAAATTCGGTACTTAAAAGCGGCGATAAAATTGAAGTGGTTAGAGAACCCGAAAAAGAATCCCTGAATTTAGAGCCCGAAAACATCCCCCTTGACATTATATACGAAGACGCTTCCCTTGCCATTATTAACAAGCCAAAAGGAATGGTTGTCCACCCTGGGCATGGAAATACCAATGGGACAATGGTTAACGCCCTGCTCTATCATTTTAAGAATCTCTCCCAGATAAATGAAGATAATCGCCCCGGCATTATACATCGCCTTGATAAAGATACATCGGGCCTTTTAGTAGTAGCTAAAACCGATGTAGCCCACCGCAAATTGGCCGGACAACTTGAAAAAAGAATTATGAAACGACAATACAGGGCTATCGCCTGGAGGCCCTTTGTCCAAATTAGCGGAAGCATTGATAGGCCTATTGGCCGGGATCCCAAAAACCCCACATTAATGGCGGTGCGTCCCGAGGGAAGATATGCTGTTACCCACTATAAGGCTCTGCACATAAGTTCCATAGCTACAGAACTCGAACTCAATTTGGAAACAGGACGCACCCATCAAATCAGAGTGCACCTATCCAGCCTGGGACATCCGGTAGCCGGAGATACGGACTATGGAGGAAAGCCATACTCCTTAGATGGAATTCTACCGCCCCTAAGGCCTAAAGCCGCGGCGCTCCAAAAAATATTCAGCTCCCAGGCATTACATGCGGAAAGCCTTTCTTTCTTGCACCCTGAAAACGGCAGATCTATGGAATTTAAATCTCCACTGCCTGAAGAGCTTCAATCGGGTATCGATTACATCCGCAATTTAGAGAACTATTAGGAGCCTGTGGGATTTTTTTTATATTAAGCGGCATGACTGCAAAAAAACCCTCTCCCGAAGATTTTGAACGTTCTCTCACAAAAGGCCACTCTTCTTATAACAGTCGCGTAGGCCATTGGTGGGATTTACAATCCAATAACAAAGCCCATAAAAGAGCCTATCTAAACATATGCAACCACTTAAAAAAAACTTTGCCCTCATCTAAAAAAAATCCAAAATGGATAGTGGATTACGCCTGTGGAAATGGCGCTTTTATGTCTGTTTTGGCCAAGGCATTTCCAAAGTCCAAAATTGTGGGCCTGGATGGCTCTACCCTAATGTTAAACAAAGCAAAAGACAAGTTAGCCCAATCCAAAACAGAAGCAGAACTGGTTTCCCCGGAAGATATTTTTAATAAAAAATTACCGAGAGTAAGGCTGGCCCAAACCATACTTCCCAATTTCAAAATAGAGCCCAATAAATTTGATGTCGCCATATTTTTGTTCCCTAATTTGACCTGCGCGCCAAAAGAAAGAAAAACCTATTACAAAAATGGTTACAACCATAAAAAGGATACCCGCATGGGTGAATTGTTGGCCCGCTTTAGGGAAATGGATCCGGAAGATGAACTGGAGCCCGGAAACCCCGAAGCCATTTTTGATGATCTTATGATTTCCAGGGTCATATCCCGCAATTTGAGAATGTTATTAAAAAAAGGCGGATATTGCCTGCGCTCAGACTACGCTAACGCTCCCAGAGATGAACTCACAGACCTTACCATTTGGAGAACCTTGTTTTCCGAAGGAGCTTTCGACATGGAAATTAAAGATGAAAGCTCAGAATTGTTTTTCGAGTTTTTGGGAAGCCAGTACAATAAGTCCAAAGTTATTTTGGATGTATATCATCAAACTGCCGATCCATCGGATAAAGAAGGCGGATTTTTTTCTTCCATATTTAAAGCAAAATAGAATCCTGATCTTATCGATTAGGATTCCGCAGCCGCTTTAGAAGAAGACTTTTTAAAATTTCGGGGCGGGAAGCTGAAGGATATTTTCCCGGTTTTATGAAGTTTCAAGTAAGCATCAAAGGAACGCTTGGTCTTAGAGGATTTAAAACCTTTTATCAACCTTGTCTTTTTGCCTTCCAGGAGCGCAATTATATCCTCGGATGTTAATTCCTGTCCTAAAATAATGCGGTTTATCTTAAGTCCGGTTTTGCTCTCTTTGTCATAAAGGCTTTCAGATACATAACTCATCTCGCCTTCGTATACCTTGCTCCCATCCACAGGAGAAACACCCAGATATTTCAATTTGCTGAAGTCGGGTTTTTCTGCATTTTGATCTTCAAATACAAATTCAACCCGGTAATCAGGCTTTAATTTTATCATGGCCGAGAATGGCTTGCCAGCTTTGCTGATAAACCCGGTTAAAGGACCCAGCTTTTTTTCCGCAAGAAGAGTTTTCACTTCCTCATGAGATATAGCCCGGCCTCCAAGAAATTTCCTGATTTTAATTTTTTCATTTTCAGATTCGTAAAAGCTCAATGTTTCGTATACATCCAGCCCGGTAATTTCGTCTGTAAAAAGCTTTTCTTTATTTTTATCTGCATTTTCATCAAAGCCTTTAACTTTTTTAACAATGCTTTTTGCCAAATCCCGGATGCCCTGCATAAACTCTTCCCGGGAAATTTTGCCTTGGGAAATCTGTTCCAATTTATATTCCCATTGCCCGGTCATTTCAGGAGAAGTTAATTCCTCAATTTTCATGGCAGCAATGGTTTCCATTAGCTCTGTAGCTTTTGCCGAAGGCACTAACTCCTTACCCTGCCTCACCACGTATTTATCTTTTATCAATCCCTCGATAATAGCCGCACGGGTGGCTGGGGTACCAAGTCCCATATCCTTCATGGCATCCCGTAAATCTTCATCATCCACCAATTTTCCGGCACTTTCCATCATGGATAACAAAGTGGACTCTGTAAATCTTGGAGGAGGTTTGGTTTCGTTGGGAAGTATTTCAACTTCCTTGGTGAGAGCCGTTTTTTGATCTTCAATGGGATCTAAAATGGAATCTTCTTTTTCACTGAGTCCATATACAATGCGCCATCCGGGATCTTGTAAAACCTTTCCGTCTGTTTTAAAAGTTTCACCCTCTACAACAGTTAACCTGGTGGTATTTAAAAATTTTGCCGGAGGAAAAAAGATGGCCAAAAACCTTTGCAGGATCATTAGGTAAATTTTTGCTTCGAAATCGTTTAGATCCCCCTTAATGATGTTAGTGGGAATGATGGCATGGTGATCTGTTACTTTTGAATTGTCGAAGATTTTTTTGGTTGGGGTTATCCATTTGTTATCAAGAATAGTTTGGGCGTGACTTCCCAAATTTCCTCCAGCCAATATGCCTATTGTATTTTTCACTCCCTTAACATAATCCTCGGGCAGATGGCGGCTTCCCGTTCTGGGATAAGTCACCATTTTGTGGCGGTCATAAAGCTTTTGAGTTATATCCAAAGTGGCTTTGGCCGATAAGCCAAACCGCGCATTAGCTTCCCTTTGCAAACTGGTAAGGTCATATAACATGGGGCAGTTTTGAGTGGAGGGTTTAGAAGTTTCGCTCACTTCTCCTTCTTTGCCCACGCATTTTTTTTCTATTTCATCCGCTCTTTCTTTTTTCCAAATTCTGTCCTGGCGCCCATGGGGCATCAATTCATCTTTTTTGAATTCCGGGTCAATCCACTTACCCTTGTAGCCCCCGTTTTTCAATTCAAACTGGGCTTCAATTTCCCAATAAGGCTGGGGAACAAATTCATCTCTCTCTTTTTCTCTATCCATAATCATGGACAAAGTGGGAGTTTGGACTCGCCCGCAGGGGGTTAATTTAAAACCGCCAAATCGTGACTTGAAAGAAGTCAAAGCCCTGGAACCATTAATACCCACCAACCAATCCGCTTCGGAGCGGCAAATGGCTGCAGATTCCAAATTTTTCATTTCTCCATCGGAGCGCAAATGATGTATACCATCTAAAATGGCTTCTTTAGTCATGCTTTGAAGCCAAAGCCTGGAAAGTTTCTTCCCTTTTAATTTTTTATCTCCAATAAAAGACAGTATGTAGCGAAAAATTAATTCTCCCTCTCGGCCCGCATCGCAGCCATTAATAATTTCGCCCACATCTTTGCGGCTGATTAATTTTTTAATGGTACTTAGCTGGGATTTGGAGTTGTCTAAAGCTTTTAGAGGAAAAACATCGGGCAAAATAGGAAGGTTATCCAACGACCAGGATTTATGCACCTCATCAATTTCTGGGGGAGTGCAAATAGTCACCAAATGCCCCACAGCAAAAGTGATAATATATTCTGGCCCTTCGAAATAAGACTTTTGGTTTTGATACTTTCCAGGTAAAGCCTGCACAAAATCCTTAGCAACACTAGGCTTTTCTGCAATAATTAGTGTTTTTAAGGGGGCTTCTTTAGTCTTTTTGCTGCTTTTTTCGCTCAAGGTCTTCTCAATTTCGGGCTAAATAATTCCCCAATGGGGCTCCTGTCTTTTGGGGGTAATTATAATCAATTTTTATCACAGAACAACTATTCCTCTATAATTCCTTAAAAAAATCTTTAGGAGAGGGAATTCTGAGCAATTAGAGATAGTTAGGGGCACTTCTAAAAATTGATGATCGCGGTTGTGAGCGAGGCCTGCGATAACGAACCGAGGGCACTTAAATTGATGACCCAACGAGATTGAAGGAGTCTGCGAAGCCCAATTTTTAGAGGTACCCTTAAGATTTTGCCAAAAAAGCCTCAGCTTTTGCCTTGTCTGTAAAAATGTGGCTTTCCATAACCCTGGCTAAACCAATTATTTCAAAAAAACTTAGAAGTTCGTTTGCAGACTCGTTTTCAAATAAGGCAGCCATTATATATTGAGGATTTTCCTGGCATCTTCTCCAAAAATCGGCTACACAGCCTAATCCTTCCGAACTTATATACTGGCAGGTTTGAAAATTAATCAGAAATTTTTCAGAATCCTTTTTAAAGCCTTCTTCCACAGCCTCCTGGAAAATTTTAGCTTCATCCCGCAAAAAGACCTTATTGTTTATTTTTATCTCAATAAAGCCAGTACGGCTAATACATTCCACTTTGGGTTTGCCGGAATTGGCCTCTGGTTTTTTGTCGGGATCGTTTGTCATAAATCAATTCAATGTGAAGTTAAAAAAAAATCACTCCTTCTATTGTATTAAAAGCTCGCCAAATTAGACATATTTTTCTTCACCAACTCGCAATCTCTGATAAAATTCGGCAGCTGTAGTAGCTTCAATAAGGCTCTTGCGAATTTCAGCATCTGCCATAATACGGGAAATTGCCGACAGGGCTCGAATATGCGGGCCAGTGGTGTTGGAAGGACTCACAATTAAAAACAGCAAGAAAACAGGTTCTTTATCAATGGCAGAAAAGTCTATGCCGTTAGTAACTGTGGAAGCTACAATACACATTTTGTCCACGAAATCCACTTTAGCATGGGGAACAGCTAAACCACATCCAATGCCTGTGGACATTTTCTTTTCCCGGTTCAGCACCGCTTCTTTTACCCCTTCCCTATTATCAATATCGTATACGGTGCAAAGCTTGTTCACCATAACTTCGATAATGCGTTCCTTGGTGGTTTCAGGGCAATTAATTTCAATACAATCTTCGCTGAATCGGCTGCTTAACTTCATCTGTGTAGGTCCTGTCTCAAATATAACCGAAAATAAATTTAAAATTCTGCACCCAAAGACCAATAGTCCGTTTTCTCTTTTTTAGCATTCCCAATGCCATCAATGGGATAAGCCCTGGTCCACCGCAGTACAAATACTCCTAGATTCATTCTTAATCCATATCCAATCCCCATTCCCTGGTTATTTTTAAAAAGCTCTCTGGGCTCCAGGGGATAATCTGCGGGAAGTTGAGGTTCAACTAATCCAGTGTCGTTGGACAGAATTTTTTCCTCATATTCTGCAAGCTTTAAATTATAATCGTTTAAAACATCTTCCCGGTACTCTTTGCCTTTTTTGTCATTAAAATATTTTGGAGTGCTGTAAGTCCAGGCTGCTCCGTAATCGGCAAATATAATTCCCATAATAGGAGGAAACCTCAAAGGAATGGGCCAGGCAATTATTAGTTCATGGACAAAGGGAAATCGAAATTCAAGATTAGCTAAAACTTTTCTGTTCCCGCTAAATTCAAAAAACCGGAAACCTCTCAAAGGAAGTGCAAAATCAGAATAAAAAAGACTTTCAATATCTAATTCATCGGGAATATTAGCAGTGTTGGACCATGTACTTCTGGAAGAGGATATTTGATAGAAGTTATCACCTCCCAGCCAATAACGATGCGGATTTCTTTTTCCAAATAGTGGTTCAGAGAATCCAGCAGAAAGACGAAATGCCAAAGTGTATTTTTTTACCCAGCGCCAATAATTTCTGTAATCAATATCCGCAGACATAAAAAATACATCGTCCTCAATTAAAGGAGGCACTACAGATGTATAGGCAAATATCCGGGTGCCATTTACAGGGCCGGTCATGCCCCATTGCACGTTGTCAAAACTCCACCCCATGGAAGGCGAAAACAGTCCCCGGCTGCGGCTCACTCTTTCAGTAAAAACCGTATCGTTAAAAGTTTCCCTGTCTATGTATCTGCTGTCCAGACTAAACTGCAACCGACTAAATGTGGAAAGAGGGTATAATACCCCGGCATTGGCGCCAAAAGATTTTTCTTTGCCTCCCAGTAAGCTCCAGGGAGTTTCATCATAGGAGCGATAATATCCGCCAACCGTAAAGTCAACACGATGGGGCAAGTAAAGATACTGCAAGCTCAACTGGCTGTTGTTAATGTCTCCCTGCAAATCCAGGCCTATTTGTATTTCCTGATCTCCCATTAAGTCGGTAAGCACAATCAGGCCTCCTCCCAAAGGGCCTTCAAAGTTGCTTACCCCAATTGCCGCTTGGGCCACATCCAAACTGAATTTAGGAGAGTAACTATTTTTAACATAATTACCTTGAGAATCCAAATACACGCTGCTGTCCAATACATGGGCCAGTCTTTTGCCTTTTTCTTCCTCCGACTCTTCTATTATTTCAGCGCTAACTCCTTCACTATCATCAGCTTCAACTAATTCTGTCTTATTATCTTCTGAAGTTAGCGAAGAATCCCTAGGCTTCTCTTGGTTCTCTTTCGGTGTCATTTCCAAAGAATCAGTTTTTCCCTCTTCAGATAAGGCTTGGTTTTGACTTATGGAATCCAGCACCAAACGGTCTTGGGCTGTGGAATCATCCACCTTGCCATCCACTTCAGATAACATGATGCTACTGTCGGCAGCGGTTTTGTTTAAACCTGCAACACTTAAGCTGTCCGCCTGGATTTTGGAACTGTCCTTATTTTCTGTACTATCTGTTTGGTAACTGGAAAGGTTCTCCCAGTTAATAGGCCTGAAAAAAGACAAGCTGCTATCTTCCAATGTTTTTATAAAATGGGTTTTGGGAAGCTCTTCTTTGATGATTTTATCGAGGGGATCTTTCATAAGAAAAATATCCCATCCTCCCTGCTCAAAAATGGTAAAGGCCACTTGTTTTCCATCTTGGGACCAGGAAGGAGTAAAAGCCCCGGCAATGATGTTAGTTAGAGGATGTTCCACAGGAACATCTGTGCTATCGATATTTAGATAAAGATTATTTACCCCGCTGCGATTGGATATGAAAATCAACAAGGAATCCGATGCCCCGTAAGTGGGCATATGGTCGTCATAGGGGCTCGAACTTAATAAGGTTAAATGACTTCCATCTGTCTGTATCTTGTATATATCCTTGTATATCCCCTGTGAGTTGCCGCTAATATCTGTTCGGTCCGTTTCAAAAGCTATCCATTTTCCCGAGGGAGAAAATTGGGGTTTGCCGTCATAAGCAATATCATTGGTAAGCTGGCTTAGTTTTTTGGTATCCCTATCCCAAATATAGATGTCGGTCCGGCCCCCTTTTGAGCCGCTAAAACCAATATAACGGCCATCCTTGGACCAGGTGGGAGATAACAAGGCCTGAACATCCGGGGCGATTTCTTCCATAACCTTGCCATTCTTAACATCAATAATATGAATCACATCCTTGCCTTCTCTTTTGCTGACAATAGCCAGTCTTTCACTTCCAGGCCCCCAGGCAAGCCCGGATTTAAATGAATGAAAGCTTTCGTGCTTTCCCTGGGTTCCCCCTTGCAGCACAGAGCGGGTTACTTTTTCTGTTTCCAGGTTTAAGATAAAAATGCCTTCCCGGCTTTTTCTATCGCTAAAAAAGGCAATGGATTTGTTATCGGGAGAAATGGCCGGTTGCAAATTAAAAAAAGACAGGTCCCGCCCGTGATTGGTGAGCTGGCGGGCCACGGATTTTCCGTGGGTTCTTCGCCCTAGCTCCGGCCAGTAAATATAACGCAATTCCCTAAGCCAAATTTCCCCCATCTCCTCCAGAGAGGTCTTGGTAACATTTTTAAAGGCTATGTTAATATTTCTGGTTTTTTTAGCTTCATGGAGAAATTTTTTAATGGTGCCTTTTCCATATGCATTTTCCAGAAAGTGATAAAACATCTGGCCCCCCTTGTAGGCCAAAAAACCGTAAAAGCCCACAATAGGCGGAGGAACATAACCCGATGTTGTGGCATCCATCATAAAAAACTCAGATCCTAAATCCCATTTCAATGCTGTATATTCGGCCAGGCCCTCGTTAATCCACAGGGGAAAACGAAAGGTTCCCTGTACGCCTCCGCTGCGGCCGCCCATTAACATGTTATTGATAAAAGCGTGAACCATCTCATGTTCCAGCACATGGTAAAACTCTTCATAACTGCCTTCAAAGGGCAGCACAATACGGTTTTTGAAAATTTCAGTGAAACCGCCGATGGCTTCGTGCAAAGCCATGCGAATAACATTGGTTTGTTCAAACTCCGCATGGGTATTATGGATAATAATGGGCACTCGGGCCGTAAGCTCGTGTCCTAAAGTACGAGATACATTTTCATACATTTTTTCCACGTTCTCGGCAGAATACCAGGCTATGGAATCGGCCCCTTGGGGAAAGTATATATCAAAGTGGGCAGTTTGGTAGTAAGACCACTCAAAACGCTGGTACTGAACCTTATTTTGTCCGAATGCGAAAAGAAAGCTGCAAAAGCCGCCCAATAAAACAATAGCTGTAAAAACAAGCTTTTGAATCATGTTTATTTTCAACATAGCCAAGCGGGGAACCAAAATACCAGGGGAGTCAAAGTAATTGACGTATTTTGGATTTAAGTTCGTCCCTCCCCAACTTCAAATAAGGTTCTGTGGATATTGTGTCAAAAATTTGTCTGAGTTTCAATATACCTAATTGGCCAGGTACAACCCCATTTTTCCCAAAAAAACCATAAGTCATGGCAGCCCCTAAATAGGGAGACAAGACCCTGGATAGGGGACCAAATTCTCCCATGCTAATGACGCAGGAACTTTGATTTTTAACAGCCAGCTCCAGGCTAAAATCCAGCAGAGCATTAAGCTCGACTTCATTTTGCGCACTCACAGCGAATTTAAAAATATCTGGTTTGAAAACAGCCATTTCGTTCAGAATAACCCGATACTCCTGGTTGTTGTAAGCGCCATCAAAATTATGATGGGAAATTATAAATTCGCCTCCTGATATTTTTTTTATCCCTTCTAAGAGCCTTGGGAATTTTTGCGCTTCTTCCAACTCAATATCCACAATATCCGCCAGTTTTTGCTCCAGAGCCATGGCATAAAAATTTTCCCTCAAATGAGAATCCCTTGTCCAGGATCCTCCATCCCTAGGCAAACGCAAGGTATAAATGAGCCTGCATTCCTTTTCGCCCTTGGATTTAGACAATACTTTTAAAGCCTGTTTCAGTTCCGAAAGTTCCTCCAACCCCGCATCCAGGCCAAAGGTATCCCCCCGGAATTCCAAAAAATGGCAGGAGTGAATTTCTTCCCATGGCAATTGCCATTTTCCTTTTGCCTTCCATTGGTGTAATATATCCTGGGTGACGATGCCGATTATTTGAGCTGTTTTCATAACTGGGTTTTTATGCAAAATAGCATATTTCCCTTCTGATTTTGGATTTTTTAAAGTTGAAAAGTTTGATATTCCCAAAAAAATTTCATTTCTTTTGCCGGTGAAAAATTTCTTCCTAATTCTGCTGGTTTTAACAGGCCTTAGTTTTGGCTCTACAGCATATTTCAAGGAACCCCAGTTTCACCAAGCCTTGTTAGACTTAGTTGGCGCCACATACAATCAGGAATACCAAAAAGCGGAAAAAATCCTGAAGGACAAAATCCCCAGTTCCTCCCCCTGTTACAAGTATTTTAAGGGGTATATATACATTTCCATTTTTAATGATGTTGGAGATACATCAAAGTTTTATCAGGCTGAAAAAATTTGGGAGCAATTGAAAGAGGAACTTGAAAACAGAAAGTCCTTAAAAAAGCCCTTTCCCAATCACCAAATGCCGGCCATCTATTACCTGGGGTTAACGGAAGTGCAGTTGAGCTACACTTCAAAGGTAAAAGGCAAAATGTTGGAGTCAGCCCTTCTGGCTAAATCCGGAATTAAAAAACTGAAAAAATATCCCAAGTACGCAGAAACCCAAAGCGTGCTGGCCATATACGATTTTTATAAAGGGCTGTTATTAAAATATTTTGATTGGCTTCCCTTTGTGGATGCAGACTATGTATCCTCCATGAAAAGGCTGAGAAACATCTACCATCATTCCCAATATTTGGAAGCTGTCTTTTTAACCTCTTTAATTTGGATGCAATTTGATTTGGGCAGCTACGACTCGGGACTTAAGCTCACTCAAAAATTTTTGGCCCGGTACCCTCAAAACCGGGTCTACCAGAGCATGGAAGCTGATTTTTTATTCAAGCTAAAACAAAACAAAAAAGCCGCTCAGCAGTTTGAAGCATTAAAAGAAAAATATCAAAATTGGTATGAGGAAAATGGAGAAAGTAAAAACTTAAAAATCAATTACTACTGCGCTGTGGGAAATCTGGTACGGATTTATCACGCCTTAGGAGATAAAAACAAAAAATTAGAGAATTCCAAAGTCTGGTTTTCTCCTAAGGTACAGGGGATAAAAGATTGGCTCCCCAAGAGCCTTTTGGAAGACCTGGAAAATTACCGTTAGAAAACCCTTTTGAACCACGTTTAATAATTAAGGGACTTTGCTTCTGCATGGCAGCAATCCACCGTTTTTAGATCAAACCAACCAGTGGAATCAACCACATTATTGTTTTCCATGGAAATAATTCTTTGTTTCCCCGTCATTTCGGAAAAACAAGCCTGGGTACTATCATTGACTATATATTCTGGAGGAGATAGCTCTCCGTTTTGATGTTCCCTATAAATGGAAATTGAGTTTAATCCAGAGTAATTTCCATTTATACACAAATTTATTCGAATTTCCTGACTGCAAGCACATGACTCATCATACATACAGGAATTAAGGAGAGTCAAAAATAAAATAAAGCCCGAAATAACAATATATTTGATTCTTAAAAACATTGGCCATAGTCCCCTGATGTTGAACAAGAGCCTGCGTTATAGGACTGAAGGACTGAGCTAATCCACCCTAGTTTAGCACTAATTCTACAGGCCCTCATCCGTTTACCAGATCCTGTACATTTTTGTCCAGGATAATTCAAACTTGAGTTACTATGGACTCCAGTTACATAAATCCAAGGGTCACCATCTCGCACCCAAGGTCCACCAGAATCACCGTTGCAAGCTTGCATCTGGCCATTTTCAGTGGCGTAAATGTGATACGTGCCATACCAATCAACATACTCATTTCCACGGCGCATTACCCCATCCCCATTTCCAGCATAAGAATCATAGCCACTTCCATATATTATTGTATGTCGAGCATTGCCCATAGTTCCGACCCACATTTTCATGTAATCATCAGAATTAGTCCCCCAAGGGGTGTTTTTTATGATAATTCCGATATCCGATTGAGCGTCAGTGCCACTTGAATAGGTAGGGCATAAAATTACATTCATATCTTCAATGCCCAATGTCCAGGTTTCAGGGGAGTCATCATTTGGGTCAAAATATTTCACCTTTACCCAGTCAATTCCACTATAGGATTGTGAACCGCTGTAATACAAAAGTTCGGCTATACAATGCCCCGCTGTTACTAAAGCTCTTGAATTGATTAGGGTCCCTGAGCAATAAGCGGTGGTATTAAGGATTTCAACCTTTCCTTTGCTATTTGTATCTGTGCCAAGCCGGATTTTTGATTTTGTTAATGGACTATTATTTGCATTAATTTTTTCATTTAGCATTTCAACGCTGGGATGACTTTCAAGAATTTCATATTTTTTTTCTAAAAATAAGTATGCAGATTCACAAGTCTCAATTTTTGATAACCCTAATAATGATTTCATAGAAGGAAGGTCATTTAGCTGGGCATTTAACACCTTTATATTTACAAAGTCTTTTTTTGAACTTTTATCAATACATAGAGTCAAATTTTCACTTATTACATTCATATTCCCAAAATTGGAATATTTTGCTAAGGAGGTCGGGGTATTTGCAGATAACAATTCATTGTAAATTTTATCATGTAAATCTTGATTAGAATTAGAATTTTCAGATTGGTTGATTTTGCAACTTGCAAAAATAAAAACGATTAATAGAAAAAATAGATTTACAATCATTTAGGAAACCCCGCAATTTATAGAAACTTTTTTTTGAGCTTCAATAAATTTAAAAACGGATTTTCTTAAACTGAATTCAATATTATTTCAAAACTATTTCGTCATATGCGGGTTCAATTCTACAAGGTTAGAAGCTCTAACCATTCCCCTTCGGAGGAAACTTTTCCAACAAAGCGTTCACCCTGTCCAACAAATCTTTTTTGCCAAAGGGTTTAGTAATGTAATCATCCACCTTCATCATGTGAAGGCCCACCATAAAATCCACCGATTTATTTTTGCTGGTGAGAAATGCCACCGGAACTTCCTTTAATTCTTTTTTTGCCCTGATTTCCTTAAGCAAGTCATATCCGTCCACATTGGGCATTACCAAATCCAGCAGCACCAGGTTAGGCATAAAATCCACGGCTGATTCCAGAGCCTGTTCGGGGTCCGTTACCACTTGCACTTCATGCTGACCTAACTCTAAAACCAGTTTGATCAAGTCTGCAATATCTTTTTCATCATCAATAACTAAAATCTTAGCCATAATTACCCCTTAGCCAAATCCGCCGGCAACCACTTCCAGTAATAGTAGGTGACAAAACAGGCCACCAGAACTCCAATCAAATCACACAACATCGCCACAACTCCCAATTTGGGAATAAAATCCAAAATCAACCCCAACACAAGCATGGCACTCGCCACATACATCATCTTGTACAAAGGCTTTTTCTTAAGCGCGCTTCCCAAAATTTTACTGAGATCCCCAATTATCAAAAACATGGCGATAAAAGCCAGATGCCCTATAACCGATGCCGCGAAAAATAAAACAGTGGTAAACATCAAGCTTTCCTTATGGCTTTTTAACGCTCATCATAGATTTATAAAGAGCCCCAGCGCAGGCTATTAACCCCGCTCCCCCCACTATGGTACATACAGAGGATATGGAGCTGCCTAAATAAGGTTTAAAAAATGAAAAGCCCAGCAACTGCCCCAGTGAAAAAATAATGGTGAAGGCAAAAAAATATACGGAGCGTGGCCCACTGCCGGATTTCATACGGTAGTATTTGGCAATAAGGGACAAAAACAAACAGATAAAAAGCGTGGAAACTAACAGCAATATTTGAAGAAGAATCACCTTTTAACCTTTTCTCACAAATACATCCATAAAAGCATCGGCCGCTGTTTTTACAGGCATGCCGGACATAATTCCCTCTCGACCTTCAAATTTTTGCATCACCTCAAAACCTTTGTCAGTTATGGAAAACTGACGGATATCCTTGGCGTGCTGGCTGCCTCTCATTTTTAATATTAACATGGCCTTGGAAATGGCCGAGTCAATTTCCACATAACGTAGAAGCAAATAACTGTCCGCCAGAAAGGGGGCTTGGGAAAGGCTGTTAGTCTGGCCGAGCAGATTATTGTTTTCCCTGAGCAGGATACTGGTCATGCCTTCTCTTTTGAGGCTGTTTATAAAATCAAATTCCATTTCCCTGAGTTGATGTTCATCTTCGGCCAGATACTCGAAATGTGTCAGAGAATCAATCAAACATCTTTTAATTCCCATTTCATCAATTATGGTCTCCAACATGCCCCCGATTTCTTCCAGCTCTTCAGCTGCGGCTTCGGGAGTAGTGAATAAAATTTTAAGCATGCCCTCGTCTTCAAATTTTTTAAGATCCCATCCAAAATTCAGGGCATCGTGGTAGTATTGAGCTGGGAACTCTTCAAAAGTGAGAATCAGGCCAGGTTCATTGTATTGGGTTATACCGTTGACAATGAATTGAATTCCCAGAGTTGTTTTTCCGGTTCCAGGCGCCCCTTCCACCACATTGGAAGAGCCTTTTATCAATCCGCCGCCGGCCATTTCATCCAGGGCTACAATACCAAAGGGACTTCTTTCTAGCATAATTTCCTTTTGCTTATTCTAAAGAATAATTTGCATTTAACAAAGATAACAATACCGCTTTTTGAGCATGAAGTCTATTCTCAGCTTCATCAAAACAAAAACAATAATCCGCTCGCATCACTTCATCTGTAATTTCTTCATCGCGATGGGCCGGCAAACAGTGAGATACTAAACAATCTGCCTTAGCATGTTTAACCAGCTCGGCATTTATCTGATAGCCTTCGAATTCACGAGTTTTATCCTGCTTGACCCCTTCTTCGCCCATACTCACCCATACATCTGTGTATAAGAAGTCGGCATTTTTTGCGGCATCCTGGGGAGAACGCAACATTTCATAACTTCCTCCATTTTTTTCGAACAGAGGTTCCAGCGACTTTATTAAATCTTCGGGTTGCTCATAACCTTTGGGACAAGCCAATACAAAATCCATTCCCAAATGTGCGCAGAGTATTAATAGAGAATTGGCCACATTGTTTCCATCTCCAATAAAGACCAGCTTAGAGCCTTTTATATTTCCCCTGTGCTCCATAGCTGTTTGGGCAAAAGCCAAGGCCTGACAAGGATGGTATTTATCCGTTAAAGCATTCACAATAGGAATCTGGGAGTATGTTTGCAGTTCTTCCACCAAACGGTGCTTAAATGTTCTGGCCACCAATACATCTACCCAGCGGCTTAAGTTTTTAGAAACGTCTTCCACGCTTTCCCGTTTGCCGATGGAAATATTTTGTGGGTCCAGGGTAATGGTGGAGCCTCCAAACTGGGTCATGGCTACTTCAAAAGTTACCCTGGTTCTCAAACTGGGTTTTTCAAAAATTAAAACTGATGTTTTTCCCTGCAGCAATTGATTGGGGCCAGATTTTAAAAAATCTTTTTTGGTGTCCCGGGCAATTTCCAGAGTTTTAATAACCTGTTCTGTGCTGTAATCCAGCAGGGTCAACAGGCTTTTGGGTTTATTCTGGCTCATAAATTCTTTACTACCAATTAAAAAGACAAAGAAAGTACATTATAAAAAAAAATTGCCTTAGCTCTAATGTATAAATCCAAATTCCCTAGGCTTAAATTATTTTATGGGGATGGAATTAGAAACTCTTTGTCCTGCTAAAATAAATTTATTTCTGGAAGTATTGGGCAAACGCCCTGACTCCTACCATGAAATCCGGACTTTATTTCAGAGACTGGACAGCGGGGATATTTTAAAAGCCAAGCCCGCCACACAAATCAGCCTTAAAGGCGCCGATAAATTAGGCATTGCCCCATCGGAAAATTTAGTGGTACGAGCCGCCCAAATTTTAAAAGAGCATGGTGGAGTTAAAGAAGGTGTGGAGTTTCATTTGGAAAAAAAGTTACCTGCAGGAGGTGGCCTTGGAGGGGGAAGCAGTGACGCGGCCGGAGCGCTTCGCCTATGCAATGAGCTCTGGGGCCTTAATTACAGCAGTATTGAGCTCCAAAAGCTGGCTGCTCCCCTGGGAGCCGACATTCCCTTTTTTTTAGGCTCCCCCACCGCCCTCGGCACAGGAACGGGAACCCAGCTTGTGGACCTGCCGCCCCCCCTTTCCTTTTGGGTTTTAATTACCACCCCTCACAGCTTTGTGCCCACAGGCCCTGCTTATAGCTGGCTAAATGCGAAAACTCTTTCAGATGGAAGCCAAACCGGCACATTTAGTTTAGAGGAAATCCAAAAAGGTCTCAAAAGCCCGGGTTTTTACCCCCGATGTTTTAATGATTTTCATGGTCCGGTATTAAGCCATTTTCCAGATATCTTTCTGCTGGATGAAAAAATCCGGGAGTTTTCACCTTCACTTTGCCTATTATCGGGAAGTGGGGCCAGCTTATTTTCTCTTTTTGAAGAAAAAACCACAGCACAAAGCTGCCTCAAGGAAGTGGAAAAATTATGCCGTTTTTCAACTATTTGCAGTTGGGAACAAAAAACGGAATAAAAATTCTTAACCCCCAAAATCTTGAAAATGCGAGAAATTCTTAATATTATACTGCCACACATTCTGAATGGGGTGTCGTCAAGTGGTAAGACAACGGTTTTTGGTACCGTCATTCGTAGGTTCGAATCCTGCCACCCCAGCCAGAATAAAATTTGCAGAATTTGAATAATTCTAATACTTTTACACCTCATTTAAATTAGAGATTATTATGGAAACTTTAACCCTAAACGCAAAACTGCGAAACAGCAAAACTAAGGGTGATCTGAACAATATCCGCAAAGCCTCCCGGGTTCCCGGTGTTGTTTACGGGCTTAAGCAAGACAATGTATCTATAGATGTAGACTCCAATGAGTTAAAACATTGTATGGGATCAAAAAACGCCAACAAAGTTGTGGAACTGAAAATCGAAGGCGGCAGCGACGAAAAAGTCATCATTAAAGAAGTGGTTCGCCACCCTGTTCGTCAATTCGATATTTCCCATGTTGATTTTATCCGGGTAAACGACACGCAACCAGTAGTTGTAAAAGTGCCCGTTAAAACAGAAGGCGTTCCCGTGGGCGTTAAAAACGAAGGCGGATCTTTCCAAATCATGAAAAAATTTGTGAAAATCAAAGCCGTTATCAATAACATCCCCGAATCCTTTACTATGGATGTATCTGAAATGCATTCGGGCGAAGTATTCTACACCCGCGACCTTGAATTTAAAGGTGGAACAGTTTTAACTCCTGCTAAAACTGCCCTTCACGGAGTATCTGGCCGCCGCGGTGGAAAACTGGCTGTAGAAGAAACTCCTGCTGCCGCTGAAGAAGCTCCTGCAGAAGGCGCAGAAGCAACTGCTGAAGAAGCCAAATAAGTATTTCTTGAAAAATTTAATGGAAGGGATGTCTATTCAAGGCATCCCTTTTTATTTTTAGGGTCTACATTATGAAAGTCATTTTAGGCATAGGCAACCCCGGGAAAAAATACGAGAACACCCCCCATAATATTGGCTTTCATTTAGTAGATAGCCTGAGTGAAAGTGGGTTTACTCCCATGGGCAAGGATAGCCTGGTTGAAAAGATTAATTTGGCAGGGGAAACCGTCATTTTGCTCAAACCCCAGACCTATGTAAACCTTTCTGGGAATTCAGCCCAAAAAGTAATGCACTTTTACAAAATAAATCCCGATGATTTAATCGTTGTGGTGGACGACGTAAACCTGGAATGGGGCGCCATTCGCATCCGCTCCAAGGGCAGTCACGGTGGCCATAACGGGCTTAAAAGTTTGATTCAGCATATTGGCAGCAACTTCACCCGAATTCGCGTGGGAGTGGGCCTTTGCCCCGAATACATGGACTTGTCTGCTTATGTTTTAAGGCAACTGACCAATGCCGAAAAAAATTCATTAAATAACTTAAAGCTGGATTTTAAAGATTTAGTGGAGTTTGGAATCAAAGAAGGCTGGGAAAAGGCTGGAGCAAAATTCAATCGTAAATCTTTATAAATAAGCCAAAATTTTTACAGCCACTCAGAGGCAAAATTCTATCTTATGAATTGGCCTTGAGTTGAAGAATTTGGCCAATTAATCTAACTTCGAAGGAGTTATATTTAGTTAAACTAAGTTTGGAATCGAATTATGTCTGGGGAATCCATGAAAGAAGAATTAAACTATTTGCTTGAGCTCTGCGGTTATGATAAAAATGCATATAACCTGCGCAAGGCAAACAAGGATCTGCCCATTCGTATTAATGAGCTAAAAACCGAAATTCAAACTGCCGAAGCCAAGCTCAACGAAATTAGCAACTTGGTTTCTGAAACCGAAAAAAAAATCAAAGACTCCCGCGAGTTTACCGAAAGCGAAATTCAAAATTTAGAAGACAGCGAAGAACGCCTTAAAAACATCAGCACCAATAAAGAATACGATGCTGTACATTCTGAAATAGCCACCCACAAACGCAACATTGAAGATTCTCAAGCCAGTGCCATTCACTTTGAACAGGTTTTGGAAAATTTAAAAGAAGACAAAAAAGCCATTGAAGAAGAGTATAACTCCATCATTGAAAA
Organism: Fibrobacteria bacterium; assembly: GCA_050294405.1. Classification (GTDB taxonomy): domain Bacteria; phylum Fibrobacterota; class Fibrobacteria; order UBA11236; family JADFYW01; genus JBNKOC01. Next base: position 51,339 of record JBNKOC010000004.1, read on the forward strand.
AAATAAGCCGGAGTTAGAATCCCTTTCCAAAGATTTGGACTCTTTAGAAGACCGTATTGCTATTGAGGTTTCCAAAAGTGAAGAACCCCGTAAAAAAGTGGGCAAAAGATTAATCAGCGTTTACGAACGCATGAAAAAACGCCGCAAGTCTCCCTACATTATTTCCATTATTAACTGGAACTCCAATGTATGTGAAAATTGCAATCGCACCCAACCTGCGCAAAAAGTAAATGAAGTAAGCCGTATGGACTCTATCATTACCTGCGAAGGCTGCGGCAGCATTTTGATTTGGAACGAATCCGAAGTTCCCGCTCAGTAGATACAGGCCTACTCAAAGGGCACTGCCGGATAATGGTGGTGGCAGAAAACCAAATACTAAAATTTAAACCCGAAAAAAATATTGGGTTCAAATAAAAAATAATTGTCCCATTTTCGTTCTTTTTCCTTAAAGTCTTTAGGCCCATCGGTATCAATTGGCCAATAATTGCAATGAATTTGCGGTTCAATAAAAAACCTATTTTTTAAAAACGAAAAATGATACCCAATATGATAAGAAGTATAAAGTTTGAAGCCTTTTTTAATAGTTTCCTTATCTGGGTTTAAATAAAGCTTCATTAATGGCAATATTTCAATAGAAGTGAACCAATGCTCAGTCAGAAATCTTTGGTATCCAACACCCACCCCAAACTCCCGAATAAAGCCCTGGTAGCGATGGCTTTTATCTGTTAAGGAAAACTCCCAATATTGCATACCCATAGGCTGAAAAAGCCTCCAGGTCGCAGCTTTTAGCAATAAATTGTTCTTCTGGGAAAGTTTATAGGATAAATGTACCTCCGTCATATGTACATTTATATTTTCAGGGCTCCAAAATTGATCAAGCGTAAGCCAGGTTGTGCTTAGGGAGTAGTTATAAATGGACTCCTCTGACGAAGGCACCTCAGTGGAGATTTTGTGATTAGATCGGCCAAAAGCTGCAGCTAGTGGATATATAAACACAACAAAACAGGTTAAACAAAAAATTTTCATAGAGTGACTTTTGAGTTATGAATTAAGGTTATATTTTAATGATATAAAGCCCTAAATTCTTTATCATTGACTTAAGTCAATAAATGGAATGCAAACAAAGGTAGCGCTCTTAAGTATTTTTAATGGATATCCGCTTGCGAATCCTGCTTAAGGATTCAGGACTCATCCCCAAATAGCTGGCAATTTGGTGCTGGGGCACTCGTTGGAGCAAGTCCGGTCGATGGCAACTCAAATTCAAATAACGTTGCTCGGGGCTAGCTAATTTATATTCTGCAAAGGCATCTTTATAGTTAGAAATTAGTTCACTGTTAATTTGTTGAGATAAGTGGACCAGTTGAGGGAACTTTTCAAACATTTCAGATTCTAATTTTGGGGTGCCTACGCAGGCTATTGTATCTTCCACACACACCAGACTTAGTGTTGATTTTTCATTTTTACCATAACAGGATAGTGATACAGATTGCTTTTCGGTATATATTTCAACAGTTTTTTCTTTAGCATCTCTTATACAAAATGACCGTATACATCCTTTAAGGATAAAAAAGCATTCATTGGAAAGTTCTCCCTCTTTAAGCAAAACTTGTCCCTTTTTATACAGTTTTATAAAATCACTTTCAATTAACGCTTTTTTTAAGTCCTCGCTGATTTCCCCATACTTGGAGATATAATCAAATAATATTTTTTCCATTTTTACTCACGATTCGTGCCAATTATTTTCCATTTCCAGCTCAATACCATCCCGAATAAGTATATACATCAAATCTGAGTTTTTCAAAATTCAGGCGAGATTGTATTCAAATGGCCATGTAGGCATTTAAAAAATTGATTTTTTTTACATCCCTTCCAGTAAATTAACATCATCCAGAAGTTCCTGGTCATTTTCCAGTTTTTCCAGGGTATTTTCATCCAAGCTGCGATTGTCTTCTTTCTTTTTCTTTTTAGGAAAGGTATAGATTTTTGGTTTAATAGGAATTTTCCTTTGTATGGCAGGTTTTGCTGTATCCGGGGGAGCCACCTCTTTTTTCTCAAACATATCCGGATCGTAGAGTTTTTTAGCTTCCTCTTTTTCCACTTTAACACTGGCCAAGCTAGCCACAATTCTGTTTTTGGTTTCCACAGCCAGTTTTTCCATTAACTTTACCAGGCTTGCGTCGCGAATTATGGGATCAATAGTTCCCACTGTGGGTTCAGGACCCAGGTAGATGTTTTCCACTTCTTCGCTGGCTTCAATAAGTCCCGAAAATTTCATTTCTCCGTTTTTGCCATCTATGACTTTTAGCCACATAGAGTGCTTAAAAGTGGCATTTCCCTTAGATGGATTAAACCACTTCCTGGAAACCTCAAGTTCCATGCGCTTTAAAACTCCAAAGGATAAAATCCGGGTTTTTAAATCTTTTGCAGTTTTTACAGAGGGTTTGGTGCCTATTTCAGGCCCATGGAGGGTTCCCTTTTCCAAAAAAAGCTGAATTTGGGATGAAGGCACCAATTTATAACGAGATTGGCTTCGCAATTCCCGGTAAATTAGACGCTCTAACTCATTTTTTACCAGGGGTTCTTCCGTATCTTTTATTCCCAAAAAAGCCATGGGGATTTTACCCGATGCATAAGAGGAAGATAAAAAAACCGTAAAAATGGCTATAAATGCAGTTCTCACCTTCCTGATATCGGAACTATTGCCAAAAATCTAAAAGGATTAATGGAAAAATTTAAAAGCGAAGCTGGGCTATCAGGCCCGGAGACTTGTAATTAGGTACAAGCTTAAGCTTAAGCTCCCATTTAGAAGTGGGACCCACATTGATTTCGTGGTTGTATTTTTTTACCGCATCCGTCATGTGCATATTGGAAACCTTAAAAAGACCAGCTCCAATGGCTACCAAACCAACTCCTCCTAAAAACATGGGCAGGGGAAAATTTTCTCCCAAAGCGGCATTTGCAACGGGGATCACCATAACCAGAGTCCCGGCTCCAGTGGCTATCCAGGCTGGAAAATAATAGGCCCGGGCCTTGGCAATGGGCTGCTCGGAAGATTGATAGGAGCTTAGATTGCCGAAAAGACTCATCACTTTAATTTTTTTGCCCTTTTGAAAAAAGCTGTTTCCCCAAAACCTGGGTTGGATTTCCACCGATTGATCGGGCTTTAAAGGATATCTTTCAGCAAAACTTAGGGACATAAAAAAAATGGCCATAGCACAAATAAACAGCTTCATCAAACCTCCTATGAATGGAGAAAAAAATAAGAAAATTATTTAGAACCCATCTGAAAATAAATTTTGTCCAGTGTGATTTAGATCACAGACAAAAAAAATGAATTGGGCTAAAATTTATATCAAGCAATTCGCGCAACCGAATACAGTGCAACGGCCTAATTGAAGCACCCTCCGGGGGCCTTTTAGGCCAATGCAGTGGGTTTGGGGGCCTGGGAATAATTCGGCCAAACCTACCCTCCCCGGCTGGTTATTCCCGGGCGATTTTTTTTTTCAGAAAAAAAGCAAAACCGACTCCCGTGGCCATCATGCCCAAACATAGCATTTGCCCCATGGAAAATTTTAAAAACACAAAACCGAGGTGAGAGTCCGGTTGGCGAAAATACTCAATAAAAAAGCGTACAAAACCATAGCTAATAAGGTAAAAGGGAGCCATCATGCCTGGAGTTTTTATTTTTTTTCTAAAAATCCACATTAGCGTAAAACAGGCGATTCCCTCAAAAAAGGCTTCGTAAAGTTGGGAAGGGTGCCGCAATTCATGGGTTGGAGCGGAGGGAAAATACATGCCAATAGACGATTCCGTAACCCTGCCGTATAATTCTCCATTGATAAAGTTACCAAGGCGCCCGAATGTGTAGCCCAGTGGAATAATTGGGCCGTATAAATCCACCATTTCCCAATAAGAAATTTTGCGTTTTCGACAAAAAATCCCAACGGCTACCATTACACCTATAAGGCCTCCGTGATAAGACATACCTGATATTCCCGTAAACTGTCCGGTACTAATATCAATGGGCAAAATAATTTCTAAAGGGTGGTTTAAATAATAACTGAAGTTATAGAACAATACATAGCCCAGCCTTCCTCCCGCCAAAACGCCAATAAAGGCCGCAGTCATAATATCTTTGTGAAAATCGGAATTAAAGGGAAAGCGGGGTTCGTGCTTTGTCCTATAGTTAGCCAAAAGATATGTGGTCACAAAGGCCAAAATATACATTAGGCCGTAATATTGAAGCTTAAAACTCCCAATGCTGAAAATAATGGGATCCATGTGCTGTGGCAGATTTTGCCACCAATGTGTAAAACTTGTCATGTTGAAAAATTACAAAAAACCCAACTCTTAACTGAGCTGATTCTTTTCTTTTTTACCGGCATCCCATTAAAGCTACAGCTTTTTATCGGTACTTTAAGAGAATTTTGGCATTTTCCCGTTAATTTAAGCATATTGATCCATTATTTAGCTGTAGCTGTTTTTTAACCTAGAGAATAACAACATGAATGGATTAATGGACCCCAAAGAATGCGCCATTGTAATTTTTGGAGCCTCTGGAGACCTTGCCAAACGAAAGTTAATACCCGCTTTAAGCATTCTTTTCGACAAAGGCATTATTGATAAAAGCAACATAGTCGTAGGTTCGGGTCGAACCGATTTTAGTGACGAAGCCTTTCGGGAAAGATTCCAATGCAGCGATGATTTTTCCAATATTTTATTTTACCACCAGAATATTCCAGGGCTAAAGAAGTACATCGAAAGTAAGGGCCAGTTTAAAAGAGTGGTTTTTTTCTTTTCCCTACCTCCGGGTGCCTATGCCAAAACAGCTAAGGCTGTTATCGATGAGGGTTTTGGCCAGGAATCTTCCATTATTATCGAAAAACCCTTTGGCACCGATTACGAAACCGCGCATAAACTGGATTGCGAGCTTCATAAATATTTTGATGAATCCCGCATTTACAGAATCGATCATTACCTGGCGAAAGAAGCTGTGCAAAACATATTGGTATTTCGTTTTGCCAATTCTTTATTCGAACCTCTGTGGAGCAACCATTACATTGAGTCCATTGAAATCAATTCTTTTGAAACTCTGGGGCTGGAGGGGCGGGCCGCTTACTTTGACAGCTCGGGCATCATAAGAGATATGATGCAAAACCATTTAATGCAACTTCTGTGCTTACTAACCATGGAGCCACCGGTAAGCCTTAATGCGGAAGATATCCGCTCTCAAAAAATCGCCATTCTTAAAAATATGCGCATTGAAAAGAGCGCACGGCATCAATACGAAGGCTATTCCAGTGAACCGGGCGTGCAGGAAAACTCCAATACCGAAACTTTTTCGGAAATTCAATTTTCCATAAACAATTTTCGCTGGATGGGCACTCCCATATACATGAGAGCCGGAAAAGCCATAAACCGTAAATCCACCGAAATCGGAATAAAGTTTCGGCCTATGCCCAAGATTTTATTTAACGAAAAAGCCGGCCTTTCCCCCAATAAAATTGTTTTTAAAATTCAGCCCCAGGAATCCATTATTCTGGATCTTAGCAGCAAAGTTCCCGGAACAGACAGGGACATCCGTTCCACTAACATGAAGTTCTTTTATAAAGAAGCCTTTCATGAAGAAATCCCCGAAGCCTACCAAAAGCTTTTGATGGATGGACTAAGAGGCGACCAAACTTTGTTTGTCAGCGCCGAAGAAACAGAGCTTTCCTGGAAGCTATTTGATCCTTATTTGGACAAAGGCGAAGTTTATCTTTATAGAAAAGGCAAGGTGCCCATTTCAAAAATCAAAGAGGACTGGATAGATTTCGAAAAATACTCTTAGCAGTTATTCCAAATTCATCGACTGCTCACGCATTTTTTCGATTTCTTCTTTCATATCCACACACAAATGCTGGATACCTGAATGCTGGCATTTGGAGCTCATGGTATTTACTTCCCGCAGCATTTCCTGAAGGACAAAACCCAGTTTTTTACCCGGAGTTCCTCCCCGATTCAAAGTTTCCTGGAACAATTTCAAGTGGGCCTCGAAGCGAACAAGCTCTTCGGAGATGTCCAATTTTTCACCTAACATTCCAGCCTCAATTAAAATTCTTTCTTCGGCTATGGAGCTTTGCTGACAAAGTTCCGAAATCCGGCTGCGGTATTTTTCCCTCAAATCTTCTATTCTTCCTGGCAGGTAATTTTGAACTTCCGAGAGCCAGGTTCCAAACAAACCTAATCTGTTTTGCAAATCGCCAATTAATTTTTGCCCTTCTTCTTCCCGGGATTTTTGCAAAGATTCACAGGCTTTGGAAAAAACAGGCAATACTTGATTTTTAATATTTTCCAATAATTTGGGGTCACTTTGGTAAACCAGCAAATCGGGGATTTTTAGCAAACCGCCTAAATCGATTCTCGAAGCTTCCCCCAGTTGGTTTTTAAGTTCTCCCAGAGCCATCTTATATTGCTTGAACAGAGATTCATTTATACTTAGCATGTTATTGGATTCGCTTTTGTTTTCATAAATCACAAAACAACTCACAGAACCCCTGGTTATCCACTTGCTCAGCTCTTCGCGAAACAAAGGCTCTAAAGAAGATAACATTCGGGGCAGCTTAAACTGGGTTTCCAAATAGCGGTTGTTCACAGTTTTTATTTCTATTTCCGCTGTAAATTCTTCGTTAGATATTTCCGCCTTTGCAAAGCCAGTCATACTTTGAATTTTATTTTTCATAAAAACTTTCTTTTAATATCAGTGGGGGTTTTTGCTGAAGCAGTTTTGTTAGTGGAGGCGACAAGCGGATTCGAACCGCTGAATAAAGCTTTTGCAGAGCTCTCCCTTACCACTTGGGTATGTCGCCAACAAGGGCAATTTTAGAAAAAATTTTAAATAGTTCAATTGCCAGAAAGAGGATTTGGCCAATTTTGGAGGGATTGGGAAAATTGGGCTAAATCTTCCTGGGTACACATAAATTTTAAACTGATTATAGAGTCACCATGTCCCCCCGAAAGTTTATCGGGATTCATGGTAAACAGGTCGATAGACGCCTCCACCTCGTAAAAATCACCATTGGCTTTAAGGGAAATTTTAAAATCCTTATTCCCCGCCTCGTATTCCCAAGCACCGTTTTTCTCATTGCCGATTTTAACCAGAAAGTTCTGCAACTCCACAATTTCATCCTTATTAATATCCGAAACCACGGATCCCTGGTTAGAAGAGTAAATTTCCTTAAAGCTCCCTAAACCGGAATTCAGCATGGAAAGGCTGCAATAGTAGGTAATCCAATTGTCAGAACTTTTCGGTCCAAGAAAAATTGAAAACTTCAAATCCCCACAGTCGTTTTTTAATGAAAATTCATGAAGTTTTTGTGTGTCTATTTGGGCTGATTTTTTAATTTTCATAAGTAATTATGAATTTGAGTGTTTCTAACGAATCTTCTTCATATTACTACATTTACAGCTTTGACGCTACATAATTGGGGTTCGAACCCTTTTGATGGGAAATTTTACAATGAATAGTTCAAATTATCACGATGAATTGGAAAAAAATAAAAAGAGAAACCTAATTGTGGTGGGAGTTGTAGGGGCTTTGGCCCTTGCTGCTGTGCTGGTAGGAGTAAGTACCCTCATTAACAAATCTAGGGAACCCAAACCATTTATCACTGAAGAAGAACCTGTTACTCCGGAGGTTTCAGAAAACACAGGGCCAACAGAGGCGGAATTAGCTGCGCAAAAGGCTAAGGAAGAAGAAGCCAGAGCTGAGGCAGAGGCCAAAGCAAAGGCCGAAGCGCAAGCTAAAGCGAAAGCCGAAGCAGCTGCCAAAGCCAGGGCAGAAGCAGATGCTAAAGCTAGAGCCGAGGCAAAGGCTAAAGAAAACAGTGCTGCCGCCAAGGAAGCCAAAGCGAAAAAAGAAGCCGCAGCTAAGGCTGCTGCAGAAGCGAAAGCTAAAAAAGCTGCCGAAGATAAGGCCCAAGCCGAAGCGGCTGCTAAAGCAAAGGCTGAGGCCCAAACTAAGGCTAAAGCCGCTGAAGAAGCCAAAGCGAAAAAGTTAGCTGAGGAAAAAGCTAAAAAAGAAGCCGCAGCCAAGGCAGCGGAAGAAGCCAAGGCTAAAAAAGCTGCAGAAGAAAAAGCCAAAGCTGAAGCTGCCGCTAAAGCCAAATTAGAGGCAGAGGCTAAAGCAAAGGCCGAGGCAGAAGCCAAGGCTAAAGCAGAGGCAGAGGCTAAAGCGAAAGCCGAAAAAGAAGCTGCGGCACAAAAGGCCTTTCAGGCAGAAGATTTAAAAGAACCCGATAAAGTAGAAGTCAGCCAGGATGCCAAGTTAGCGATGGTGGATAAAGTTGAGCCTTCTATCGAAGGAGAAAACCTGGCTTCCAGCACATCTGATTTTCAATTGGGAATGAATGCCTACCAAGGCGGAAATTTTAAAAATGCAGTTACAGCCTTTAATAAAGTACCTGTACCATCCACAAAACAGCGTGGAGCTAAAGATAGAGAGGAATATGTAAATGCTAATTTTTTTAAGGGCTTATCCTTACAAAAACTGGGCTCTTTAAAAGAAGCGGTTTCGGCTTATCAAAATGTTTTGAAATATGAAAAGTATTTTCCCGTATGCCAAATGAACCTGGGCATATGTTATGTAGAACTTCGGCAATTTGGCAAAGCTGACAAGGCCTTTAAAAATGTAGTTAGGGATCATACCAGGATTCCTCCTGCCCAGTATGACGATGTAATGCAACGCACAAGATATTTTTGGGCCATTGCCTGGACACGTCTCTATAAAGCAGCTACAAATCCAGATAAAAAAGCTTATTTTAAAAATCAGGCGACTTTGCGCTGGAACGATTATCAAGCCTGGTATGGTTCCAATAGTAAATATGCCAAAGCAAATGAACAGGCAAAAAATTACATTAACAGTTTGAACGGGCGTTAAGGATAGGGGTTTTTATGATTAAGTTCTGCTTAATTGGTGCTATAGTATTTGGTTCTCTTCCAATTTTTGGAAGTCAGCCCACACATGCGGTTAAATCGGCAATTATTGTAAGTTCCGAAAACCCAAAGCTAGATGGCCAGTTGTTCCATCCAAAGCTCAGCCCTCACAATGTAGATCACCTGGTTTTTGTGCGGCAGGAAAAAGACGACCGCCAATTGTGGTTCATGGACATAAAAACCAAGGAGCTAAAACAAATCACTCCAGTTAAAAAATCCAATAGCATTGAGGACTTTGAAGATTCTGAAGAAATGAATTTCTTTCAGGCTTATGCGGATCAGTTGGAGTGGTGCCCTGTTTTACACGATGGCAAAGAATATGTAGCCTATGTTAGCTCAGGCACAGGCAACAATTTGGATGTATACATCCATGAAATCGGTTCTGATGTGCACACTCGTGTAACTTCTCACCCCGAAGTGGACGAATCTCCCCGTTGGTCCCCCGATGGCAAAAAATTGGTTTTTGTATCCGCAAGATCAGGTAATGGAGACCTCTATATCATTGAGGACATTGAAGATTACCTTGGAGAAAAACAAACTAAAGAAAACCCAAAGGATTTAATCCAACTAACCAAAAATAAAAATGAAGATATGCTTCCTGCTTTTTCCCCTGATGGCCGTTACTTAGCCTATACCGTTCGCACCATGGGTAAAAAGAAAAGAGGGCCTTATACTATTGCCTTAATGGATTTCAAAAACAATCGCAAAATCAGCCTCTTTAACAATAGGATTGTAAACTCAAAAAGCCATCCAAGCTGGTCCTTTGACGGTCATTTTGTGGCTTATCAAATTTCCAATGATTTAAAGGACCGAGCTGTGGATATTGGAGTCATGCAATTAAAAATCGATCCTATGGGACGGTTAATTGAATTGACAGATTTAATTGGAAACACGCCAAAGATTGCAGAGAATGTATACCCCAATAGTTACCGAGGCCCCACCTGGTTACCTGGTTCCAGAGCCTTGATATATGCCAAAAGAGAATCCAGCCGATTAAACCCCTTAGAGGTTGTCAACCTGGAACAATGGTTATACAATCAAAACTATGAAAGGGTTACCATTAATACCACTTCAAATATTCACAGAGATGTGGACTGTTTACCCAACCACCCTATCGTGGTTTTTGCCGGACAGGAAGGACTTACCTTTAACATCTTCGGATCTCTTTTAGATGGAACCGATATTAAAATAAAGGGGACAAACCCCAGTAATTATGCATTGTTTAAATAAAATAACATTAAGCCTTTGTTGCTCATTAGGATTGGCCGCCACCTGTTTTGCCGATCCCCTTAGCAAGTTAAAATCACACCACTACCTGGAAGCCATTCAGGAGTGGGAGCCTCAGGCCAGCTCCGCAGCACAAAATGCAGAAAAGCTAAAAGCTTTAAAAGGCCAGGCCATTGCTTACAAGAGCTTAGGCGATCTTTATTTAACTATGCAAAAACTCTCCTTGGAATTAATTGAAGAGTACTACAATGCTATTGCCGAGAACCACAGCTCCCCTACTTTAATGATGTATAGGGGCCAATTGGAATTTTACAAAGGCAATTACCACATGGCCATTAAACTCATGGAAAAGGTTATTCGCACAAAAGGGGTCCCTGGGGAAATTGTGGATTACGCCAAAGTTTACCGTCACTATTCCCTGAACAAGATTCACAATAAAAAGGGACAGTTTATTTTAAACTCCAAATATGTTGATGTAAAATGGCAAATGTATGAGTTAGACGAAGATCAATCCATTCCTGCTGGAATGATGACTCCCAGTATCAGAAGCCACCGCAATCGTTTAAGAATGTTAATGCGCAGCAACAATGTTTCCGAAAAAGAAATAATGGTTAGCCTGAAACCTATTTTAGATTCGGAAGATCAGGCAGAGGTTAGCCTTGAAAAGGGAAAGTTAACCCAAATTAATTTTTACGATCCCATATTAATTCAAACTGTAGGTGAAACTTTTCATTACATCAGCCGGCTAAAATATCTGGAAATAAAAAAGTTTGAAAACAAATATCCAAATCTGGCAGAAAAATTTAATACCGATTACAGCATGGCCTACTCCAGTTACAAAGTCGGGAAATACAAAGAAGCCGAAAGATTGATTTCCAGTGAAAGCTCAACTGAAGCTCAAATCCTGCATGCAAGAGTACAAGCCGGTTTAGGTAATAAAGCCGAGGCCCGAAAAATTTTAGCCAGCCTGGAAAAAAAGGTTAAAGAACCCGATGAAATGAGAGACTTGGGTATCGCTTATTTAGAATTGGGCATCAGCCAAAAAAACGCTTTAGAATTCACTAAAACGGCTTTGGCGAAAAAGAAATCTTCTTCCTACTACAAAGATTACGCCCGGGTCCTCATATCCATTGGTAAAAACCAGGATGCTCTGGACAATTATTCAAAAGGCTATAAAATCCAGTATCGCAACAACATCGAACAAAACGATCCGGAATATATGATTGAATATGCTACAGCCATTTTTAAATTGAGCAAGATGAGATTTGAAGAAGTGGTTGAAACCATGTATCACATTCAAAAGGTATTTCCAGTTACTCGTTTAATGCATTACTGCATGCAAGGTATTGCAGCTGCCAATACAAATACTTTTAACAGCGAAAAAATCTTTAGAAAAGGTGGCTGAATATATTTCGGAGCAAGAATATGATTAAAAAATCTTCTACAACAAAAGGCGAAAAAATGGTTAAAAATTTGGGACGTTTTACAGCGCTTGCCGCATTAGGTTTATTGTCGCTGACAGGTCCGCTTGCCGCTCAACAGGCAAATCAAGGTGGCGAAATCACCTATGCGGAACTTATTCTTCCAGATACATACAATCCTCTTTCCACCACCGATAATGAAACTTCTCTGAGACTTTCCGAGTTAATCTTTGAATCGCTGGTTTATATCGACCACCGGGGCGATGTTAAAGGAAGGTTGGCAGAAAAATGGAAAGTTTTCAATGGAAACAAACGCATTGTATTCACACTGCGCAAAAACATCAAATGGCACGACGGAACCCCATTTACTGCCGAAGATGTAAAGTTCACTTTTGACGCTATTGTAAACCCACTTTCCGATATTCCCCGGGAAAGAAAAAAAGCTCTGGAAGTGGTAAAGTCCGTTAAAGTAATGAGTAATAACGTTATAAAATTTGATTTTGCCAATAGCGTGCCAGAACCAGAAAAACGCTTTCTATTTAAAATATTGCCTCAGCACGTATTTAAAAAGCCTGTCATTTCCAAAATGACCAAATTCGCTAAAACCCCGGTTGGCACTGGATATTTCCAGTTCGTAAGAGAAACCAAAAATAAAGATGTTATTCTAAAAGCTTTTAACGATCACTATCTAGGCGGCCCTAACATCCAGCAAATCACCATGCGCTACCAACCAGAAGTTTCTCTATTGGTTCAATCCTTAATATTAAACGCCATAGATTTGATGATTGAGGTTCCCCCTCAAAAGATCACAGAGATTGCAAATACCGGAAAATTTTCCATTTTACCTTATAACTCCCTAACATTTGCCTTTTTTGGTTATAATTTTGATAATCCTGTGCTTAGGATAAAAGAAGTTCGCCAAGCCATGACATTCGCTTTAGATCGGCAAAAAATGCTTGACGATATATATTTTAGCAGAGGTGAAGTCATATCAGGCCCCTTCTCTCCTGCTTCGTGGGGTTACAACCCTGATGTGGAGCCTCGAGGATATAACCTGCAGAAAGCCAAAGACCTTTTAAAATCTGCAGGCCTTAGGGATTCTGACGGAGATGGCATTGTGGAATACAAAGGAAAGCCTGTTAAACTCATTTTAAAAATTCCTTTATATAGCGGAAACGAAGGTGGCCTGTCAGTATGCTTGCGCTTTCAGAACCATTTGAAATCCATTGGAATAGATGTCAAACTTGAGCACCGGGAAATTGTAAAATGGAAAGAAGAAGTTAAAGAAAATCACGATTTTGACATTGTGTTTGCCGAATGGCTATTCGACAACTCTTCCAATATTTATTCCCTATTCCATTCCAGTGAGAATGGGAAAACCGGTGATAACTTTATTTCTTACAAGAGCGCAAAAGTAGATAGCCTTTTGCAAGTATTCTCAAACACTATTAATCAGGAAGTTCGCCGCAGAATCAACTATGAACTCCATAGAATTTTAAACGACGATCTGCCTTATACATTTTTGTGGACATTGGAAAAAAATGCCGCTATCGATCATAAGGTCAAAAAGTTTATTGTTCAACCCTACAGATTCTTTACCTTCGCAAACGAATGGTATATTCCTAAAAACGAGAGGGATTAATTATGAAAGGAATTCTAACCAGTGCCATCGCAATTACAGCAAGCGTGCTGTTTGTGGGCTGCGGCCCCAGTCTAAAAGGAATGGTGGTGCTTCCAGATGGCTCAAAACTTAATGGTCTTAAGGTGGTGGTGTATACCCAACCCTGGACTGATTCCGTGCCCGCAAAAGACGATGGAAGTTTTTCAATAGGGAAAAATATAAACCCTGAAACAGAATACACCTTAATTGCGGAAGACAAAGACGGCAATATGGGTTTTGTTAAAAATTATAAGCCCTCTGAAAAAAAGAAAGATGAAAAAATCGTTATTAAACTTTCAAAAGAAATTGAAGCTAAAGAAGCTGTAATCGAAGGCGATTTATATATAAACCAGGACTCGGGGCCCGGGGAGAAAATCTTCAAGTCCTCCCAATGATTCACATTTAAAATCAATTTAGACATGCTATATCCCGGAAGAGACTTTCCGGGATTTTATTTTAAAACGCTCCCCGTAAATTTATTTTGATGCCATGATAAAAAACAAAGGCCTGCTCGTATTTATCTCACATAAACTGCTGCAATTGGTGCTTTCCATAATTGGTGCGAGCCTTCTCATATTTTTTATTGTTCAATTGACTCCTGGAAACATTGCAGAAATTCATAGTCTCAGCCAAAACACAGCCGGGCAATTCCACTTAAATGATCCTATTTTAGTTCAATATTTCCATTGGTTCCTGGGGTGCTTAAAATTTGATTTCAGCGTTTCCCTTTTGGATGGAACTCCAGTTTCCAGCCTAGTAGCCGATTATGCAGGCACTTCCCTTATATTAACCATAGGTTCCTTGTTTATTACCATTAGCCTTGCTATTCCCCTATCAATTATTCTGGTCTTTAACGAAGACAGCAGGTGGACTAAATTATTAAGCACCGCAGTTTACAGCTTTTCTTCTATTCCCGTTTTCGTAGTTGGATATATCGCCTTGGCCATTGTATTCGGAGTTTTTGAATTTTACCCGCTTAATGTTCCCAGTGGAGAATTTGCGCTTTGGCCCTGGATGGCTTATTATGTTATGCCTCTATTTGTATTAGCAATGGGAAATGGGACTCTGGGAGAATTCGTAAGGGTCATTTCGCTGGAAATAAAAACCGTGAATCAGTCTCTTTATATAAAAGCAGCCAGAAGTCGCGGAGCGTTTTTACTGCTCCATTTCATAAAGCCAGTTATTATCCCTTTCTTAAGTGTTATTATATCCAGGTTCGCCGTTTTAATTGGCGGCGTGATTGTAGTGGAACGAATTTTTAATAGACGCGGAATAGGATGGTTAACATGGGAAGCCACTTTAAACAGGGATTTCTATGTTATCATGTCCGTCACCCTGTTACTTTCAATTTTAATAAGGCTATTAATGTTTTTGCACGAAATGTTAAGCTACACTTTGGACCCGAGGCTTAGAAAGTAAAATGCGCATTTGGCAGTACTTAAAAGAACCGGGTTCTATTAGAATTCTGATTGGCTCTATTAATGTCGGCCTGCTTTTAATATTTGCTTTTTTTGGTTCCTTTCTTAGCCCCTATCAGGCAAATGAAATGGATACCGAAGCGATTATGGCCCCTCCTTCTATAAATTGGCTAAAGAGTTTTTTAGTCACAGATAAGGCGTTAAATAACTTAGGACTAAACAAACCTAAAGATGCCGGAGGAGGCGAAGACAATGGAGAATTGGATTACCTATCTGCAGAATCAAGTTCTGATGAAGAAAGCTTTTACGAAGATGACCTTTCCTTCTTAGAATCTGAAGAGGAAGATAAAGCCAAGGCGCAAATTGAGGAAGGCAGCCAAAAAAAATCAATTCACTACTTTGGCACAGATAAAGATGGCAGAGATATATTGGCACTCTTAATTGCCGGGTCAAAAACATGCATTATCCCTGGTCTGTTAGCATGCCTAATTTCTCTGGGGCTTGGAATTCCCATGGGGATCATGGGTGGATATTACGGGGGACTCTGGGCCGAAGCCGTAAAAATGTACAACGGCATAATACTTTCATTTCCCCGCTTTGTTTTAATTCTAATTGTAATTTGCGCCTTGGAGCCAAATGTATATTACACCATGATTGTCTTAGGGCTTACCATTGCCCCTAGAATATCAGAATTAATGCGTACCCGCGTCGCTAGCCTTTCCCGCCAGGGTTTTATTTTAGCGGCAAAAGAAAGCGGTCTTTCTGATTTTAAAATAATGGTACGGCATCTTTTCTGGTACCAAAACCGAACCTTATTTTTTATACAAGCTTCGCTGGTGATGGCAGAGTCCATACTAATCGAAACAACATTAAGCTACCTGCAATTTGGAACCAAGCCGCCTGATGTTTCCTGGGGCAATATTATTGAGGGAAGCCGCATGTCTTTTTTTAGCGAATACTACTGGATTACGTTTTTCCCTGCAGTGGCTATTGTCGTGTCTATTTTAGGTTTCTATTACCTGGGCGATGGCCTCAATGCAAGGCGGGAGTACCATGAGCAACGATAAACAACCCTTGCTTGAAATATCGGATTTGCAGGTAAAATTTGGCCAGAGTGGGAACTATTTTACAGCCGTAGAAAAACTGAGCCTTAAAGTTTATGAGGGAGAAATAATTGGACTCATTGGAGAATCGGGAAGCGGAAAAACCACTTCTGCGCAGTCTGTTTTAGGACTCACATCGGGCTGGCCTGGAATCATATCTGGGAAGGCTCAATTTCTGGGAAGGAACATATTGCCCAATACCACTGATTATGTCCAGCATAAAGACAAAAAAATTAACAAACGCAAATCTTATTTGAGAGAGCATCGAAAACTACTTAAAAATATTTTAGGCAAGCAGGTGGCATCCATATTCCAGGAGCCAAAATCCGCTTTAAATCCATTTATGAGTATTGGCAGCCATTTAAAAGAATGTATGTCACAAAAAGGTAAACATGGTCTGGAAGCCAAAAAAGAAGGTCTTAATCTTCTAACTAAAGTTGGCATTGTCGATTCCCACGAAGTTTGGAATTTATTTCCCCATCAATTGAGCGGAGGCATGGCCCAAAGAGTGATGATAGCTATGGCTCTTAGCAGCTCTCCAAAATTAATAATCGCCGATGAGCCCACAACTGCTTTGGATGTGACAACACAGGCAAAGCTTCTGGATTTGTTTTTGCGCCTAAAAACCCAAAACAATTTAAGTTTTATAATTATTTCCCATGATATTGGCGTAATTCGTGAAATCACGGACCGGGTTTATGTTATGTACCAGGGAAACATCGTAGAATCAGGAAAGACTATTGATGTTATTTACGAACCCAAGCACGACTATACCAAACACTTGCTCAAATCTTTTTACCAGTTGTCCGACAGCAATTTAACTTCTATCTAGGATAAACACAATTGGCACTGATTGAAGTCAAAAACATCAACAAACAGTTTCAGGTAAGCGGAAAATCATTTTATGCCGTTAAAAATGTGAGCTTTTCCATTGAAGAGGGGCAAACATTTGGTTTAGTGGGAGAAAGCGGATGCGGCAAATCCACAATAGCTCTTTCCGCCATGGCTTTGCAGAGCATTGATTCAGGTGAAATAATCATTGAAGGCAAAAATATTTTTCAATTGTCTAAGGAAGAATTGCGAAAAATGCGTCCTAGATTCCGCATGTTGTTCCAAAACCCCGAATCTGTTTTAAATCCTGGAATGACTTTTAAACAGGTTTTGCTGGAAGAATTGGAAAAACTTCCAGACTTAGACAAAAACGGAAGACTGAAATTAATTGGAGAAACCATTGAGCAAGTCGGCCTCAAAGAATTACATCTGGAAAGATATCCCAGCGGGTTAAGCACAGGTGAAAAACAAAGAGCTGCCATTGCCAAAGCCATTATTACCAGGCCAAAGTTTTTATTATGCGATGAACCTGTGGCTAGTTTGGATTTATCCTTAAAAACTGTCATTATTGATTTGCTCATGAAGCTTCAAAAAGAATTGAACCTCAGCTACTTATATATTTCCCATAACCTGAGTTTAGTAAAAACTATTGCCCATAAAATTGGCGTAATGTATATGGGATATTTAGTAGAGGTGGCTCCGGCCTCTGAATTTGATGTTAAGCAATTGCGGCATCCTTATTCACGTTTACTATTAGCCTCGGTACCCAGCTTAAACCCCCAACAATATGCGCCCATTCTAAGAAAATACCCGGACATTGATCCTACCAGATTCCCCACTGGTTGCCCCTTTAGGAACAGGTGTCCACATTACCTGGAAAATAAGGAAGAAATTTGCGAGAAGGAATTTCCAAATTTAGAGGAAAGCAAACCCGGCCATAAACTTGCCTGCCATTTTCCTTTGGAGCCTAAAAAGCAGTTTAATCCTTTACCATAATCTTGGAAACTTTCTGAAACAATTTGAAGTTTGTCGCCAGGGCGCTTCTATCCTTAATAAAATCCCCTCCCTGTAAGGAGCTAAACATACCACCTGCCTCGGGAATAATCACAGCCATAGGGGCTAAATCCCAAATTTCTGCAATGGAGTCCACCATAACTTCAGCTCGTCCGGAAGCTACCAGAAAATAACCATAGGCATCTCCCCATCCCCGGTGTAATTTGGCTTTGTTGCGTATAGTTTCCCATTGATGTTTGTACCCATGCCTTTCTAACGTAGTGATACTTGTATTGAGCACTGTTGCCTCTTCTATTTTACCAACATCAGATACCCGGCATGCTGTCCCATTAATATCGCAACCATGACCAATAGCCGCAGTCATCATTAAGTTTTGGGCAGGCAGGTTAATGAGGCCCAGCACTGGCTTTCCATTTTCCAATAAAGCAATCAGGGTTCCAAATAAGGGAACTCCATGTATAAAAGATTTAGTTCCATCAATAGGATCAATCACCCAGCAGCGTTTTTTTTCAAATCCCGTGGTTCCGAACTCTTCCCCTACAATTCCATAATCAGGGGTTTCCCTATTTATTATTTCCCGAATTACTTCCTCGGCCTTTTTATCTGCAATAGTTACCGGAGTATTATCGGGCTTCCATTCCACATTAAAATCGGATTGAAAGTGCTCCAATACCACTTTTTGGGAAGCTCGGGCCATTTCCTGGATTAATTTTATTTCGCTATTGTACTCCATAATTTTGGAAATATAGTTAATCTTTATTAAATCCATTTATTAGAAACCATGAAAGTATTTGCCTTATCCGATCCCCACCTGGCCTTTACCACTCCAAATAAGTCTATGGACATTTTTGGAGAAATTTGGATAGATCATCCCACAAAAATAAAACAAAACTGGATTCGTCATGTGGGTAAGGATGATATTGTTATTGTTCCCGGAGATATTAGCTGGGCTACTAAATTTGAGCAGGCCTTAGCAGATTTACATTGGCTTCACAACCTGCCGGGACAAAAAATTTTGCTTCGTGGAAATCACGATTTGTGGTGGCACAAATTAAAAGCCATGGAAGAAAAATTGCCATCCAGCTTACATTTGGTTCAAAACAACCATGTCCAGTTAGGCCCCTTTGTCTTTTTTGGTTCCCGTTTATGGGACACTGAGGAATATTCTTTTGATGACATTATTTTGTGGGATTCTAAAAAAGGAAATTTGCCCTATAAAAAAAAAGGCGAAGACTTAATTAATCAGGAAAAAATATACCATCGCGAATTAGAACGGCTAAAACTTTCCATTAACAGCCTACCGAAAGATTCGGAATTAATACGTATTGGCCTTTGCCATTACCCCCCTTTACATCACAACCTTACAGAGTCGAAGGCCGGGAAATTATTTGAAACCGCTGGGGCAAAACACGTTGTATTTGGACATTTGCATTCGGTAAAAGAGCCTAATGTATATGGCTTGGCACGGGGCACAGAATATCACCTGACCTCATGTGATTTTATAAATTTTGTTCCGAAGTTGATTTGCGAATCAGAGTAAATTGGCGGCACTCATACCAGGCCGCCAATCCATATATCTATTAATCAGTAGGATAACGTAAAAAGGCCGGGGTTTCATAATCCACATCCGGGTCATTTTCGCGGTATTTACCTTGAAGAGCGCCATGATGTAATAATGGGTTTTTTTGCGTTTCCGCCTCTTTTTTATTGTTGTTGTTATTTTCCTGAGGAAAGGGCATTTCCTTGGAAGTATCCTCTTTTGGAATATCCAATGCGAAATCATCTGATTTTTTGTCAGAAAGAAAATCAAATGGCTCGTTGTCCGAAGGAGGAAGAGGTTTTTCAATCCTTTGAATTGTTTTTGTTTCAATGCGTGAAACCGGTTCTCCAAAAGACTGTGCCGGATTGGAGAATGCAGGTCTGGATAATTTTTCCTGACCGAAGCCCGTAGCAATTACGGTGATAGTTAACTCATCGTTTGCGTTGGGGTTAATTACCGTTCCGAATATAATGTTAGCATTGTTTTCGTTGCCAACAGCTTCGTAAATAAAATTCATGGCATCATTAATTTCCATCATGCTCATGTCTTCGCCGCCGGAAATGTTAACTAAAACACCAGTGGCACCGGAAATCGATACTTCTTCCAGCAATGGGGAATGAATAGCCTTATCCGCCGCATCCACAGCTCTGTTTTCACCAACTCCAGTGCCAGATCCCATTAAGGCATCGCCACCTTGGCTCATAATAGCCTTAACATCGGCAAAATCCACCTGAATATCTCCGTGTTTTAGAATAATATCGGAAATTCCACGTGTGGCTGATGTTAAAACTTCATCGGCAAGTTTAAAGGCTTCGCGAAAAGTTGTAGTTCTTTCAATGATGCTGAGGAGTTTTTGATTTGGAATTACAATTATAGTATCCACCACTTTGCGCAGGGCGTCCAAACCTGTTCTGCAATTTCTATCTCTAACAGGACCTTCAAATGTAAAGGGTTTGGTTACCACGCCAACGGTGAGTATGCCCATCTCCCTCGCAATTTCAGCCACAACAGGCGCTGCGCCAGTACCGGTTCCGCCACCCATTCCGGCTGTGATAAATACCATATCACATCCTTCTAAATGGGATCGAACTTTTTCCCTATCCTCTTCCATGGCTTCCATACCGATTCTGGGGTTGGCTCCTGCCCCCAGGCCACCAGTTATTTTTTCCCCAATTTGAATACGCACATGTGCCATATTATTATCAAGCGCCATGGCATCGGTATTGATGGAAACAAACTCTACCCCTTCAAAACCTGATTGAACCATCCGGTTCACAGCATTGCCTCCGGCGCCGCCCACACCGATTACCTTCATTTTGGCAACGGTATTAAATGTATCATCTATGGCAAATTGCATAAACTCCTCCTGTTACTGATAAACTAAACATATTCTCAACCTGATGTTAATATTTTTTCACTTTTTTTAATTTTTTTTATTGAATTAAATTTCTATACATACTGTTTCACCCAATTGGACATTTTCCGGATAATCTCCTTAAACTTGTCTGGTCCTTCTTTATAGGCTTTGGGGGCTTGAGTTACATCTTTTTCCCTTAAGCTGCCATATTGAATAAGTCCAACACCGGTGGCATGTATGGGAGTGGAAGCGCAATCGACCAACCCGCCAAAGAATTTGGGAACACCAATTTTTACTGGCATATCAAAAACCTGTTCAGCCAATTCCGCTGCACCATGCATTAAGCTTCCTCCTCCAGTAAGCACAATACCTGCGCCCAGAGTATCGATAAGGTTATTCTTTTTCAACTCCCTTAATACCATGGAAAAAATCTCGTGCATTCGAGGCTCAATGATAGAGGCCAACACGGCCCTGGACACTTCCCTCTGCTCACGTCCACCTACTCCAGGCACCACGATGTATTCCGATTTGCCAAAGCCATTGCGAAGGCAAGTGCCGTAGCTTTTTTTAATTTCTTCAGCCCTCTCCAATGGAGTGCGAATTCCTATTGCCACATCACTGGTAACATTTTTGCCCCCCAGACCGATGGAGGCGGTATGGCGAATACTATCCTCAATAAAAACAGCCAAATCTGTGGTTCCTCCGCCCATGTCCACAACAGCTACACCCAATTCCTTTTCGTCGTCTTCCAAGGTGGAATAGGCTGAAGCCAGGGGTTCCAAAACAATATCGGCCACTTTTAACCCCGCTTTTTCCACGCTTTTATAAATATTCTGGGCAGATGTAACGGCCCCGGTAACAATATGCACATCGGCTTCCAATCTCACCGCAGACATTCCCACAGGATCTTTAATCCCCGCTTGGTCGTCCACGATAAATTCCTGGGGAATTACGTGTAACATTTCCCGGTCCATAGGAATAGCAACGGCTCTTGCCGCTTCAATGACTCTCGCCACGTCCTGTTCGGTAATTTCATTATCTGTTCGGTATACCGCAATTACCCCTCGGGAGTTTATGGAGCGTATGTGATCCCCGGCAATGCCAACATAAACTTCATCCACATCCACACCGGCCATTAGTTGCGCCTCATCTATGGCTCGCCGAATGGAACGGACGGTTTTATCAATATTAACCACCACTCCTTTTCGCAGCCCTTCACTTGGACTTGTGCCTACGCCCAATATTTTCAATTGACCGTTTTCATCATTTTCCCCTATCAAAACACCAATCTTGGTGGTTCCTATGTCCAGCCCCATTACCGGTCTGCTCATACCATTCCTCCTTATTAACTAACGTATGCAAATGATTCCACCCTTAAATCGATGGTGTGGTCATTTGAAAAATCATCCTTATATTGAGTCAGCAAACTTTGCCACATCACTAATGTTTTCTTTGCTTCTATTTCCATTGAAACTAAAAAGCGGTAGTTGTTTTCGCGACTATAAAATGCAAGTTCTCGCGAATTTATGGTTTTAACCTGTGAAATTGTATTAAAAATATGGGGAAACTCCTGTTTACATATCATTAACAACTGGGAAATCCCCTTTAACTCTGCCACATCCAGGCTGTCTTTAACCTCCAAAATGGGCAAATCAAAGTTTCTGATATTCACATTTGGCAATAATTCGCCAGTTTCACTTAACCCATTCCAGTCTTTTTCCTGGTTATTGGACATGTTATAAACAAGGGCTATGGGCTCATGTTCATTTATAACCACTTTTAGTTTGCTGGGTATCTGTCGCCTTAGTTTTACGCTTTTAATCCAGGGATTCTCCAATAGTCGTTTTTCCAAGTCAGATTTTTTAAAATCCCACATTTTCAATCCCATTTCCAAATCAAGCATATCAATTATTTCTTCATTGGAAAATTGGCTGCTGCCTTCACAAAGCACATCTTTTAGCACCAGGACATCATTTGTCTTATAATATTTGTAACTTCCGGCCAAAGCCATAACAAGAGTTCCGGCCACCAATAATAACATGGCAATATATTTAATACCCACAACGCTGTTTTTAGCCACCTTTTTGGCCAATTGTTTACGGCGCTTTTGCCTATTTGGCCCCTGGCGTTTCAATTTTATTTTTTTTGTAGAGGAGCCCCGGTATCCCTGGCGGCTGGAATAATCACGCATGTTCCACCTCCTCTAAAATTTTTCGGCCCCATTTCCAAACATCCCCAGCTCCCAGGGTAACAATAATATCTCCTGGTTTCAGATTAAAAACCTGGTTGACAATTTCCTTCTCTGCTTCAAACAATTCTATTTCAGGAAAGTGATTTTTAAGTTCTCCAACAATCAGTTGAGAGCTAACATTGTCGATATTCTTTTCTCTGGCAGCGTATATGGGGAGCACCGCAATTTTATCGGCTAAAGCCAGGGATTGAGCAAAATCCTGGTACAAACGCTTTGTTCTGGAATACAAATGAGGCTGGAATATGGCAAACAACTTTCCGGAATTCCAATTTTTAAGGGCTTCCAGAGTTGCTTTAATCTCGGAAGGATGATGGGCGTAGTCATCAATAATTTTTATTCCATTTTTTTCGCCCACAACTTCCATTCGGCGGGCTGCTCCATTAAAGCTTTCCAAACCTTTTTTAATATTGGAAAAGGGAATATCAAGCTTTAATGCCACCGAGGCCGCTCCTAAAGCATTTAAAATATTGTGGTTGCCGCTTAATTGTAGATTCAACTCACCCAATTTTGAACCATTATAAAAGATTTCAAAACGCGACCCTTCTTTTCCGTGAACCACATTTTGAGCATAACAATCAAGACTTTTTTCCATTCCATAGCTAACATAGGGCGCCTGTATCCGGGATAATATCTTCTGGACTCCGGGATCGGACCCGCAAACGCAGGCAAAGCCATAAAAAGGAACACTGTCGATAAAATCCAGGAAACAGTTTTCCAAATGTTCATAAGAGTCATAACATTCCAAATGATCTGCATCGATATTGTTTACCAAAGCCACAGTGGGAAACATTTTTAAAAAGGATCTGTCGTATTCATCCGCTTCGGCAATTAGATAGGGAGAATCTCCAGAAATTGCCGAGCTCTGGGATTTTTGCTGGACTCCCCCTCCAATAACAGTGGGTTTCTCATCCAGGCCATTCATTATAGAGGCCAACATTAAGGTCGTTGTGGTTTTTCCATGGGTTCCCGCCACAGCCAGAGAATATTTTTTTTTCATTATTTCGCCCAGTAGTTGAGCTCTTTTAATAATGGCTACTCCCCTGCTTTTTGCAGAAACCAAACTTACATTATCCTGGCTTACAGCTGAACTATATACAACAGCATCCCAAACTCCACTGTCTTTCTGTCCCGGCCCAATATTCACCTCGATGCCTTTTGATTTCAAATGGAGGGTAGTATTTGATTCCTGTATATCTGAACCAGACACTTCAAAACCGTTTTGATGCAATACTTCAGCCAATGAACTCATGCCTGAGCCACCAATTCCCACAAAATGGATATTTTTAAATCCTGGAATTGGTTTCATTGCCCGATATATCTCCCTGTTTTTGACATGCATGGCCTAGGCCCTAATCCTTTGTTTAGCCCAAGCCTGGTGCACAGTTCGTTTTGTCACTTCTTTTTGTTTTACTTCATCTTTTCCCGGATGCATGGAAATATTTAAGACCACTCCGCAAAAAAACATCATGGTAACAAGAGCCGTTCCGCCATAGGAAACAAAAGGCAATGGTTGGCCAGTGGTTGGAAAAAAGGCGGCGCATACACCAACATGCATTAACACGGTAATGGAAATAGATACAATTATTCCCAAAGAAGCCAGACTGCCAAATCTATCAGCACAGCGATAGGATATTTTCAAACCTCGCCAAACCAAAACCCCAAACACCATTAAACAAAGACCTGAACCTATAAAACCAAGCTCTTCCCCTAAAATGGCAAATATTGTATCGGTAAAAGGCATAGGAGGATAACCCAATTTTTGGGTGCTAGTTCCCAAACCCGTTCCTGTTAACCCTCCATTGCCAAGACTGATTAGGGATTGTAAAGACTGATAGGAACTGGCTGTATTTTCACCGGGATTTACAAATGCCATAACCCTTTGCATGCGATAGGGGCTGCTCACCATTAAAAACCCCAAGAAAGGAATTCCTAGGGATCCCAAGGCTAACATATGAGATAATTTTGCGCCGCCGGCAAACACCATCGTTATTGCCGCCAATAAAATAATCAAGGCAGAACTGTAGTCTGGTTGCAAAACTACAAGGGCAAATAAAAGCCCCACTACGACTAGAGATGCCAACAAGCCTTTTTTGAATTCATGCATAAATTCAAATTTGTCTTCCAAAAATTTTGCCAGGAAAAAAACAGAAGCAATTTTAGCAAGTTCGGAAGGTTGCAAACCAAAGCTCGCAATACTAATCCAGCGTTTAGCTCCATTTACTCCTGAAATAGAGGATGAGGTAATCAAAAAAATCAGTAAACCCAAGACAAGAACCGTAAGGGGCAGCGCCAGTTTTTTCCATATATGGTAGTCCACAGCAAACCCAATTCCAAACAAAACCAAAGCTATAACCACTTTTTTTAAGTGGCTAAACAAAAAGAATGTGTCTGGTAAGTTTCGGGTTAAAGCATAAGCCCCGGATGAGCTGTAGATAATAACTATGCCTAAGCCCAGTAAGAAAAAAACGCTCATTAGAAAAAAGCCGTCGAAGTGCAAATGTTGCTTGATATTATTTTTCATACTTTCGTCGCTTCTCTTTTAAGGGCTTCCACCACTCTTTCCAATTTCAGAAATCTTGAACCCTTAATTAACACCGCGTCATTTGCTTGAACAAGATTTCCCAATTGAAGGAGCAACGCATCCACATTTTCAAAATGATGTCCTTTTTCTTGGGAAAATCCGTTTTCAATAGCCCCACTCAGATAATTTTTAGACAACTCACCAACACATATTAAGTTGGACAATTTAAGAGAGGGAATTTTTTCACCTATTTCCTTATGGTATTGCCCAGCCTTTTCACCCAATTCAGCCATGTCTCCAATAATGGCAATTTTTCTTTCGTCTAATTTGGCTTCATGTAAAGATTTTAAAGCCGCCCACATAGAATTAGGGTTTGCGTTATAACAATCATCAAAAATGGTGAGTTCTGAAACTTTAGTAATTTGCATTCTATGGCTGGATGGAATGTAATTAGCTAATACTTCGGCGCATTCTTTAATTGAAACTCCCATTTCCCGGGCCGCAGCCGTGGCAAGCATAGCATTATATACATTGTGATAGCCTGGAACAGACAAATGTATTTTTTCTCCCTCTAAGTAAAAAGATGCCCGCCCCAAAGAATCCAATTCAATTTGGCTGGCTTTTAAGTCTCCGTTAGAAACACCTACTTTATAAACTCGATGCTCAGAGTTACTCTCCAATTTGTTTAAATAAGGATCATCCCCATTTACAATGAGTTTCCCGCCTGGCTGAAGGCCTTCAGCAATAGATGTTTTTTCTGCAAATACCCCGTCCAGGTCTTTTAAAAATTCAACATGGCTATATCCAATATTTGTAATTAATGCCACGGTGGGATTTACCACTTGAGTAAGTGTGGAAATCTCCCCCGGATGATTGGTACCCATTTCAATAACAGCGCATTGATGTTGAGTGTTCAAACCAAATAAAGTGCTAGGAACACCTATGTGGTTATTTAAATTTCCCTTGGTATATAAGGTTTCAAATTTACTTGCTAAGATTTGAGCAAGCATGTCCTTTGTTGTTGTTTTCCCGTTTGAACCAGTAATTGCAAACTTGGGTATATTAAACTTTGCAGCATAGGATTTGCCTAAATCAAGTAAAGCCTGATAGCTATTTTCCAGAGCGATAAAAGCACCGCTATCGGGAGAAGCGGACTTAAACCAGCTATTTTCTACAACGGCTCCATAACATCCATTTTTAACAGCCTCTTTTACAAAACTATGCCCATCAAAAAATTCACCTTTTAAAGCCCAAAAAGTCTCAGCTTCTATGAGGCTTCTCGAATCGGTATTTAA
Organism: Fibrobacteria bacterium; assembly: GCA_050294405.1. GTDB lineage: Bacteria > Fibrobacterota > Fibrobacteria > UBA11236 > JADFYW01 > JBNKOC01. The sequence goes on from JBNKOC010000004.1 coordinate 77,950, forward strand.
ATAAACATCACGATTATCAATTGAAGCCTTGCCTCGTATTTGTAAATCGGCATTTAAAACATTTGAAATTTCCCGGAAGCTCATATTCATGCCATTTCTCCTGAATTTGAGCTTATCCAATTTTGAATAACATGAGAATCGCTGAAAAATATTTTTTCTTTTCCCAGAATTTGATAGTCTTCGTGCCCTTTGCCTGCCACTATTACACAATCTTCTCCATTTAACTTTTGCAACATGGCAATAATGGCCTTTTCCCTATCTAATTCCACATTGACATTTTTTGGATCCTGAATTCCCTTTAATATATCGCTAAGAATTTCCTTTGGATTTTCCGTGCGTGGGTTATCATTAGTAATACAAACTTCATCAGCGATTTCTTCAGCAACTTTTGCCATCAAAGGCCTTTTGGTTTTATCCCTATCTCCTCCGCAACCAAAAACGCATAACAACTTGCCTTTAACCAAAGGTCGAAAACTTTTTAACACTCGTTCCAACGCATCGGGAGTATGTGCGTAATCTACAACAGCAATTCCCCCATTTTTTAAGTTAAAAACCTGATTTCTTCCCGGTACAAAAACACTTTCAATTCCCTTTTGAATTTGAGACTCTGAATAATCCAGGGAAAAGCCCATTGCAATTGTGGCCAATAGATTTTCCACATTGATTTGCCCCAACAGTTGGGAATAAAATTGGTAACTCTTTCCCTCAAAATCAATTTGAAGTTGGGTGCCTTCCATTGTTAATCGACTCGAACTAAGCTCAACAGTTGGAAAGCAAAGTTTCTTAACCTTTTCAGCCGTAAAACCAATAACATTTGACTTTAATGAGTCTGCCAAACGAAGGCCATATTCGGAAGTCATGTTAATTAAAGCTAAGCCATCAGCTTTTAAATATTTTGTAAACAAAAGGGATTTTGCATTAAAATAATTTTCAAAATTCTGGTGATAATCCAAATGGTCCTGCGTTAAGTTTGTAAATATGGCCCTATCGAATTCCAATTCAGAAAGCCTGCCTTGATCTAACGCATGTGAAGAGGCTTCCATTACCAGATGGCTACAGCCTTTCTCTCTTCCCATTTTCAAGTAACCCATCAAGTCCACAGCATCGGGAGTGGTGAGTTCGGCAGGCAATACATCAGTTCCAATTCTGTTCTCTATAGTCCCTAACAATACGGTTTTATTTCCATTTTTATTTAAAAGGGAAGAAACCAAATGGGATATAGTGGATTTGCCATTGGTTCCGGTGACCCCCACAGAAAAATAGGAACGGCCCGGAAAGCCAAAATAGCGATTAAGAAGCTTGTTTGAGTTTTTCTTTAATTCAGGAATATGAATAACATTTGGGTATTGGGTAAATTCTGGACTATCGCATAAGATTGCTGAAGCTTCTCTTTGAATGGCTTCTTTCAGGTATTGCTCCGCTAAAGGAGAATTTCCAGCCATAGCCAAATACAGGTTGTTTTTATGGACCTTTTTGGAATGTGTAGCAACCCCTTCAAAAGCGGAATTTTTTTCTTCCGGCAAATCCACTGGGATGTCTTGCAAAAATTCTTTTAACATCAACTTGACTGCCCCAGTTTTAAAGTGCATTTAATGCCCCGGCTCACTTTTGAATTTGGCGCAGGGGACTGGGTAACAACATTTCCAATTCCAGAATAGTTCACTTCTACTTCAAAATCTTTAAGGCGGATAATAGCATCCCGCAAAGAAAGATTTCTCAAATCAGGCATGGACTGGGTTTGGAAATCTTCCAATTCGTGCTTAGCAGGACTTACTTTTCGCTGGTTTAATAATTGTCCTTCTTCTTCTCCATTTCCTCCAAAGGACGCCATATGTATGGAAACTTTCTTTTCATTTTTAGCATGCTTGTTATCCCTACTATCAATAGTGGTGGGTTTTTCCACAATCAAATCGGAACTTGGAGTAGAAACCAGCCTGTCCATAATTTCTTTAAATACCGGACCCGCAGAACTTCCTCCGTATTTGTCCAATTGAGGATCATCCATTAATACCAAACAAACATATTTTGGGTTTTCCACAGGAACCATTCCCACAAAAGAAGAATGGAAGTGGCCTTTCATATAAGTTCCTGTTTTTGGATCTATTTTTTCAGCGGTTCCAGTTTTCCCGGCTATGGAATACCTTTCAGATTTCAGGTTTTTAGCAGTCCCAAATTCCACTACAGCTGTCATTATTTCCTTTAGTTTTTCTGTAGTCTCCGGAGAAACGACGCGGCGCACTTTTTTAGATGGAATTTCTTTAATTACGTTTCCCTTCTCATCCTTAATTTCTTTTATTAATCTGGGCTTCATTAACATACCCCCATTGGCAACAGCAGCGACCGCCATGGTTACTTGTAGAGGAGTGGCATTTATTTCCTGGCCCCAGGCTAGGGTAATTTGAGTCCTGCTGCTCCATTCATCCACAGGTCTTAAGGTTCCGCCTTCTTCGGCGGGAAGCTCAATTCCAGTTTTCATGCCGAATCCAAATGAGCGAATGTATTTGTAATGGACCGAAGGTTTTAGCATTAATGCCGACTTAGCCATAGCTATGTTACTGGAATACGCCATTGCCTCTTTAAAGCTGAATTTTTCATGGGGCTTTGTGTCGTGAACCAAGGCTCCGTTATATTGCCACCTGCCTTTTTCCCCGTAAAATATATCCGAGGGATTTACTTTTCCCTCTTCAAAAACGGCTGCCGATGTAATGATTTTAAAGGTGGAGCCTGGTTCATAAAGTTTGGAAATGGCCATGTTTTTCCAGCCTTTTAAATCCGCTTTGGTTCTTCTGTTAGGATTGTAAAAAGGGTAGTTCGCCATGGACAACACATCCCCAGTAAAAGGATCCACTACGATGGCAACTCCCCTTTGGGACTTTGTTCTTTCCACTCCTCTTTCCAAAGCCTGTTCGGTGATTTTTTGAATATCCACATCAATGGTTGTCACAAGGCTTTGACCATTCATAGATTCCTTGCTTTGCTCATCCACGCCAGGGTAATAGTGACGTTTAACATCATAACGGGCGTATTTCCAGCCATCCACTCCCCGCAAAACTTTATCCTGATCGTACTCCAAACCCATTTGTCCGTAGCCGTCTTTGCTGATGTTTCCCAAAACCTGGCCGGCAAGTTTGCCGTAGGGAGCTACCCGGTTAAGTTCCCTTTGTTTTTCTTTTTTGCCATCGGAAAAACTCAACTCCACTTGCGCATTTTGAACCAACACCCGGCCCTTTCTATCAAATATTTCGCCCCGTTCCGGTGCGATAATGGTGCGCCTCATAGATTGGCGTTCGGCCATGTTAGTGTAATAGCTGTTTTTAATGAGCTGTACATGCATCACTTTAGCCATCATTCCAATCCAAGCCAGGATCAGAAATGCGCCTATGGTTATGATGCGTTTATTGTACATATCAATCTAACCTTGCCAGTGTTTCACCCAAGGGGCCTTCAGGATTTATAAACTTGGGAACGCCCCCAAAAATCAAACCGAACTGTTCTCTACCCAGGTTTTCAAGGCGTTTGTAATCTTTTAATTGCTTGTTATCCAATTGGATTTTAACAATTTCACTTTCCAACCTTTTGATTTCAGTTTGCAGAATGGATTTTTTCTTAGCTAGCACCACATACTTATTCTCTTTCCAAACATAGCCCGCAAAATACCCCGCTATTAACAGAATCAAACAGGCCAAGGCAAATATCCCTCTGAATTTCAGTCCTATCATTTTATTTTCTCCAAAACCCTGAGTTTGGCGCTTCTGGAACGGGGGTTGTTTTTTATTTCCTCAGCACTGGGTTCCAAAGGCTTTTTAAATACCCTTTTTATTTTTTTGTTATTTCCCCCACAACGGCAGATGGGCCATTCCTTAGGACAATTGCAATCTTTTTCCCATTCCCGGGTGATTTTTTTAACCCAGCGATCTTCAACGGAATGAAAGGTGATAACGCACAAACGGCCGCCTTTTTTAAGCAGCTTAAGGGAAGATTCCAAGCCTTTCTCCACTTCCAACTTTTCGCTATTCACTTCAATACGAATAGCTTGGGCTATGCGGGCTAAATATTTTGTATAAAAACGCTCTCCCTTGGGGAACACTTCTTTAACAGCCTGTAACATCGCCCCCGAACTGGGGTTGCTGGATACATGCTTTTTCAAAGCGCTGGCCAGCTGTCTGGATTTTTCCAAATCAGAATTTTTCCTAAAAGCCAAAGAAATTTCTTCCTCGGGAGTTTGGGATATGTAATCTAATGCTGTAAATTCCTGACTTCTATCCATGCGCATATCCAATTCCTGGCCCTCAGAAAAACTAAAACCTCTGGAACTGGAGTCTAATTGCCGTGAACTCACTCCTAAATCCAGCAATACACCAGAAAGTGAGCCTTCAGAGGCCGCTTCCTCCATATGGGAAAAATTTTTGTGGTATATATGCAGCCGAGGATCGTTCATAAATTTCTGCCTGCACCAATTTATTGCTTCAGCATCCCTGTCCAGGCCAATCATCTGTCCGTTTGGGCTGAGTTTTTTAAGGATTAGTTCCGTATGACCGCCGCCTCCCAATGTGCCATCCAGATATGTCCCGTCGGGGTTTACAATTAAATTGTCAAGCACCTCCTTTGCCATAACTGATGTATGATAATATTGCATTTCATTACATCTCACCATTAGAGTAAAAACAGTTTTCAAAACCTTCCGGGTCTTCTTCAGAAAATTGGATCATTTGATTGTATACATTGGGATTCCATAAACGTATCCGTTTGCCATCTCCGGCAAATTTCACTTCTTTGTCGATTCCTGCATAATCCATTAGCTCTTTAGACAAAGAAATTCGATTTTGTTGATCGAGTTCTGACATTTTAGCCATGGAGGTTACCATCATTACAAAGCGCGCTCCCTTAGGACTTTTTTTAGCCAGAGGTTCTAATTCTTCCATTACATACCTGTTCCATTCGGGTAAGGGGCGTAGCGCAAGGGATTTTTCTGCAAATATGCTCACAATAACTTTTCCCTCGGAATCAGCAGACAGTTGCTTCCTAAGCTCACGCGGCAAATTAGTTCTCCCCTTTGCATCAACGGAGACAGTTGCCGTACCTATAAACCCTATTGGATCCATTTCACCACGATAAAATTAACCTAAATTACCCTAAAAGTACCACTTTTACCCACGATTAGGCAATGGTTTTGCAAGAATATCTTAACTTTTTTTATAAAGTTTATGAGACATATGTGCAGTAGAATATGTAGTGTTTTTTGCTTATTTAAAACACAATATATTGTGTTTTTTGGGAAATATTAAAATTTCTAAAAAAACTGAAATTACCCCAGTATTTTTCCGGGCTTTAGCCGTTCAAAATCAGGGGCTTCTGTAAAAATAGACGGATAGAAAAAACACCTATTTTTTATAGGAGTTATGGCGAAAATTTCCAAAATGCTTAATTTTTCAACTAGAAACTTCCGGTTTATTTGTGAAAAGTCCAAGGCATTTGAGGCAAATTCTATTTATATTAATCAGCTAAGTGAGGGACTTTTTATCCATATTTACGCATTTTAAACCCATTTAATCGTGCAATTTGGTCGGTATAAAATACTTTCTGAAATAGGCACCGGGGGTATGGCCACGGTGTATTTAGGAGAAGATCCCACGCTAAACCGCTTGGTGGCCGTTAAGGTAATTCACCCCCACCTCACTTCTAATCAAGCCATTTTAGAGCGTTTTGCCGTTGAAGCTAAAATCGCCGCTGCCTTAAAAAGCCCGCACATCGTGGAAATTTATGACTTCGGGACCCAGGATGGCTCCCAATATTTCATTATGGAGCACATTGAAGGGCACTCACTTGGATATATATGCAACACTTTCAATAAAAAGGGGCTGCCCCAAAGATTTTGCGCCTCGGTTATTTGCCAGGCTGCCGAAGGTTTGGCCGTGGCGGAAAAACAAAACGTAGTGCACCGCGATATCAAGCCCGATAACCTTCTGTTCAATTCTCAGGGTGTTTTAAAAATTGCCGATTTTGGAATCGTTAAAATTGGAAATGCCCATCAGGGCACAATGGCCGGAACCGTATTGGGATCACCAAACTACATATCCCCAGAGCAATTCCACGACGAAGCTCCCTCTCCCCAATCGGATATATGGGCCTTGGGTGTTACCTTTTATTATTGCCTTACAGGCAAACTGCCCTTTGAAGGAAAGGATGTTCCTCAAATCATTCATAATGTATGTACCCAGGAACATGAATCCGTATTAAAAGTGACTCCTGAAGTAGATCCTGAACTTTCGGCCATTGTGGATATTTTACTTAAGAAACATCCGGAAAAAAGAGGGGAAGGAGCCGCCTGGTTAGCTAAAACCCTAAGGCAATACCTGGGCAACCACGGTTTATTCAGCCCTGAAGAAGGCACTCGGATTTTTATCCAAAACCTGGGCCCCATGCCCAATCAGGAAATTATCGATTACCAGCATAAATCCAGGGTTTATAACTCTCCCGCTTCTATTACAAGCGAGGAATTAAAGCCAAGTTTTGGCTATAAGGTTAAAAAAGCCTTTACCAGCTTTAGCGGAACTTCGGCTTTTAAAAACCCCATTATATGGCTTATCATAATTGGTCTTTTAGTTTGGATTCCATTCTCATCGCGCTTCGTGGAAAATGCCGGAGGGAACAAAAAAGTAAAAAGCGTGGTAATAAAACCCAGCGAAGTTATTCTCCATGGGGGCAAACAATCCCAGGTTATAGCAGAAACAAGGCCTTCTGACGCGCCGCAAAATGTGTTGTGGGAATCCAACCACCCAACCATTGCCTCGGTGTCCGATGGTATTATTTATGGATTAAACCCTGGCAAAGCCCAGATTCTTGCGGTTTCACTGGTAGACCCCACCAAAGCGGGTACATGTTATGTACAGGTCATGCCTCCTCTTGTGGAAAAGGTAGAGCTAAAGCCGGATCAAGTTCGCTTAAGTCCTGGAGAAAGCATTCAATTGGTACCAAGTATATTGCCTGCCGGCACGAACCAAAAAATCAATTGGATTGTAGATAAGCGCGACGTGGTTCGTCTCAATGGCGGAAAAATTACCGCTAAAAAACCAGGCGTTGCCAAAGTTTCCATATATTCTGTGGAAGATCCAAAAATGTCGGCCTCGTCTACGGTTATTGTACGTGGAGAAAACAATAATGAGCCCCAACGGCCCAAAGGCAAAGGCTTCTTGCGCATAAGTTCTGCGCCTCCCCACGCTGCCATATATGTGAATGGGGCCCACTGGGGCCATACTCCCATGAAAAATTTCAGAGAAAGCACCGCTGGGCGAACCTTAATAAAAATATCCCATCGCTCTCTGCCATCCAGAGATACTGTGATCAATCTTCAGGCAGATGAAAATGTTAAAATTCATATGACCTTGGAATAACTGTGGCGAAGTTTTTAAGCAACACCAAACATGCTTTTTATTATAGGTTTCACAGCTGTGGCGTCTTAATTCTGGCATTTGTTTTTTTATCTGTAGCTCAGGATATGGAGAGCCCGGATTCAGATTCTTTGTCTAAAAGTTATGCCATCTCAGATGAATACCGTAAAAAAGTGGAAAACTGGTATTACCAGGGAGAGTTTGAAGAAGCTACAGAGTCTCTGGAGTACTTAATTCGATCCAAAAAATTAAAGACTAAAGACGATTCCATTTTTGTTTTCAAATATTTGGGTATCATATACGCTTCCGATATTGAAACCGAAACAAAAGGTGAAAATTATTTATACCGAATGCTAACTATATCTCCCGATGCCAATGTATCTGATATGAGACTATCCGAATATTTGGAGTCTCTTTTTTACCGGGTTTCCTATAGATTCTACCAAAACCAACTGGACGAAAATAAAATCCAGACTAAATCTGAACCAAAGCCAGAGCCCCAAAAAAAGAGCCCTCCCCCAAAGAAAGAAAAAGAAGGGGTCCCAAGCTGGGTTTGGTACGCCGGAGCCGGAGCCGCGGCAGTAGTGGGAACCCTCAGCTGGTATTTCTGGTCAAATAGCGAAAAACCGGACCCACCTTCCGTGACCACCGGAGAGCTTTGAGGGACGCTTAAGTCCTCAATATCTGTTTCTTGGAGTTTTTAATTTATTTTTGGTTTTTTTACTTATTTTTTTTTAAAAATATGGAAAAATACAAACTCGAAATCAGCCGAAGGCCTGTAAATTACTTAGGTAGAATGGTACAATGAAAGCCGGGGGAAATAAATCCGTGGCATTTGAATTGAGGCGAATCCTATGTGTTCCAGGGCTCTTGTTCCTTGGTCTTTTACTTGTTTATTTATCCTCTTGTTCCAAAGGTTCCGAATCTAATCCAGAAAGAATATTAGAGCTCAGTTTGTCCGATCCCCTAAAGGCCGCGGACAGCGTTGTTATTTACATCCAGGATGCTGAAAATGGAGAAAAATTACAGACTCTGTACGAAGGACAAACCAATTGGAACAAAAGAGATTTTAGCCTAAACAAAAGCATCCCTTCAAAATACGAAATTGTGGTTCTGGCATTTGATGCGGAAGGCAAGCTGCTTTATTTCAAAGTTTACAACGAAAACATCAACATCAAAACCGATGTATACAACACTAACATTCAGGCGGATTTCACAATCACTCCTCTGGATACCATTGTATTTGAAGGGGATTCTATTATGTTTTCCCTGGATTCAATAGAATCTTCACCGAACCATGTCTTCTGGTTCTTAGGGAACGAATTGATTCAGTCCGGGGGAGATAGCCTTCTCCTGAAAGATATTCCCAGAAAATGGACAGGATTATATGTTTATGCCAAAATCGCCAAAGCAGAGGGAATGATGGAGTCTCCCCACGCCCTGTTGACGGTAAGGGGAATTCCCACCGATGTACCCAGTTCCCCAATTCCAGAAAACGGCGCCACAGATCAGCCTGTAATTCTTGATTTATCCTGGACCACCATACCTCCGGTGGACAATGGAATATTGGTTTTTGATGTATACCTGGACGAGAAAAATCCTCCAGCTATTGTGGTTTCATCAGGTCAATCCGATGTTAAATACTACGCTTCCAATTTAAAACAAAACACCCAGTACTATTGGAAAGTGGTGGCAAGCCAATCAAATGAAATTGTGGAAGGTCCGGTATGGTCTTTTACAACCAAGCAGTCCCCCTTAAACAATACCAGCGCCCCCAATGTGCCCAGCGACCCTTCTCCTTCCGATAATTCAGAAAATCAAAATCCAATTAACTTAACTTTGCGCTGGACTGGCGGCGATTTAAACCCTCTGGACTTGGTAAAATACGATGTTTTGTTAGGCAATGAAAATCCGCCTCAATCTAAAATTACCCAGAGCCTAATAACCAATCAGTTCAATATTAACTTTTTGGAACACGGCAAGACATATTACTGGCAAGTAACCGCATCAGACGGCATGGCCACAACATTTGGACCTGTGTGGAAATTTTCAACAGCCCAGGCAGAAGGAAACAATCAGGCCCCTCTTGTACCTAACTCTCCTAACCCTCCGAATTCAGCCACTAACCAGGAAATCAGCGGTTTGGAACTGTTTTGGAAGGGTGGTGACCCGGATGAAGATAACGTCGTATATACTGTATTCTATGGAACTTCAAACCCGCCTAACCAAAATTCCATCGCCAATTTATCTACCACCCGATATACATTGGGTTCCCTTAATGAAAATACAATTTATTACTGGTACGTTGTTAGCAATGATGGCTCCGCCATTACTATTGGTCCTACTTGGAAATTCACCACCAAACAACCAGATCCGAACAACACGGCCCCATATGTACCCAGCGCGCCTATACCGCCTGATTCATCAAAAAACATGCCTTTGAATTTCAAGCTGGGCTGGTCAGGTGGAGACCCCGACGAAGATGATATAACCCGCTATGATTTATTCCTGGGTTTTGAAAGCCCTCCAACTACCCAGGAAGCCATAGGTATTGAAGACAATTCTTTGAATATATCAGGCTTGGAACCAGGCAAAAATTACTACTGGAGAATACTGGCATCCGATGGCAATAACACCACAGAAGGGCCCGTATGGCGATTTACTACAAACACAGTGGACCAAAGCAATCCCGCTCCGGGTAAGCCCCAAATTGTTTTGCCAGCGGATGGAGAAACAGATTTATCCATCCCTGTTGATTTGGCCTGGATATGTGAGGATGAAAATGGCGACCCCCTGAGCTATAACGTATTAATTGGAACCACCAACCCTCCTCCCCAAAAAATTGGCAATCCCATTAGCCAAACCACCAGAAGGATTAGCAATTTAGAAGAGGGTACAACCTATTATTGGAGGGTTGTGGCAACAGATGGCAACCAAACCACAGTGGGTGATGTATGGAGTTTTACCACGGCCATCCCGGAAATTTTGAATAGCCCGCCTATTGAACCATCTGCCCCAAACCCTTCCAATGAGGCTGTGGATATCCCGCTTAACCTAACAATATCCTGGGAAGGAGGAGACCCTGATGCGGGAGACGTGGTTAGTTACGACATTTACCTGGATGAATCTCCCAATCCTACCACCAAAAAAGCCTCTGTCACTGAAAACAAATTTACGGTGGTGGGTCTTGCTAACGGGATTACTTACTACTGGAAAGTAGTGGCTAGCGATGGAAAAGAAATAACCAGCTCACCCATTTGGCAATTTACCAGTAGGGAAATTGAAGGGCAAACCGGATTGTTTTACGAATATTGGAACAGCCTGGCCAATGTTCCCTTTTCCTATTTGTACCTGGATAACAAGGATTACCTTACGGAATACTTCCGTTATCCCGACAGGCCGGATGATGAGGGTATCAACGATAAATTTGAAGCCCAGGAAATCTTCTCTAATACTTTTGGAATCCGATACAGAGGCTATATACATCCTCCTTCCACGGGAGAATATACTTTCTGGGTAGCAGCAAATGATTATGGTGAACTTTGGCTAAGCAGCAATACATCTCCCACCAATATCGGGGATAACCCTATTTGCTATACATCCTATTTTACGGCAGCCAGAGATTGGGAGGCCAGGCCAAGCCAAAAATCCGAGCCTGTTTATTTAATCGGCGGACAGGAATATTATTTGGAAGCCTTTTATATCCAGGGTTCCGGGGGAACAAACTTTGCAGTGGGCTGGCAGGGACCTGGCATAACTGGAAATCTCGAACGGCCCATTCCAGGCCATAGATTATCCCCATGGACAGGGGTTTCCCTTTCTCCTCCAACCATAACCGCACATCCCCAGACAAATCAGGTCCGGCCAGGGCAAAGCGCGACTTTTTCCGTTGAGGCCACCAGCAACTCCGGACTATTAAAATACCAATGGAGGAAAAACGGCGTACTAATCGATGGGGCTACGGGGTCGAGTCATACCACAAACGCTACGGTGTTTTCTGATGATTCTTCAAGTTTTGATGTTATTGTTAGCAATGATGACGGAAGCGTCACCAGCCAGCAGGCTGAATTGATTTTAATATACATAGCTCCTGTTTTACGATCTGATATAGAGGATCAAACAGTCAGTGTAGGGGAAAATGTCACTTTTACGGCATCCTTGGCGGCAGGAGATAATCCGACTTTTACCTGGTTCTTTAATGGTTCAGAGGTTATTTCAGGAAAAGACTCCACATTTACCATAAACAATGTGAATTTTGGCCACAACCAAAGCAGTATACAGGTGGTTGTATCCAATAAAGAAGGATCGGAATCCAGCAACAGCGCCACCCTTTATGTTAAGGATATTCCTCCTGAAATCATAGCCCAGCCTATTCCCGCTTCTGTGCGAGAAGGAGACAGCCTGAGCTTTAGCGTCACATCAGCCGGAACCAATTTAAGTTATCAGTGGTTTGTAAATGGGACAGCCATTCAAAGTGGAGGAAATTCTGACACATATAAAATCTCAGCGGCCACCAACCAGGATAATGGAAAAGAGTTTTTTGTGGCAGTTTACAATTCAGCTGATACTGTGCACAGCGATACAGTAACATTGGCCGTAACTCCTTTTGGCGATCCTCCACAAATTCTTGAAAACCCTGAAGCCCTAAGCGTTATGGTGGGAGAGAATGCCCAATTTGAAATTTCAGCTAGTGGAACAGACTTAAATTTTCAATGGTTTCTTGAGGATAGTATGCTTATTGGATCAAATGATTCCATCTTAATATTATCCCAGGTTCAAAAATCAGATAGCGGCAAAGCAGTAACTTGCTTGGTTTGGAATCTTTTAGACAGCCTTGAAAGCCCGGCTGTTGAGCTAACTGTAATCGACACTTTACCCCGCATAATCACTCAGCCTTTTGGAGACAATATAATTGTAGGGGAATCTCCCAGCTTTTTGGTTGTGGCTCAGGGAAGCAACCTGAGCTACCAATGGTATCGTAACAACCTGGCCATCGCTACCAACGGTAATTCATCTTCATACAATGGGCCTGTGGTAAGCCTAACGGATAACAACAACAGCTACTTTGTAGAAATAAGCAATAGCACCGGAACAGTAAGCAGCGATACGGTAATTTTGGGGGTAAGTGATTTAGCACCCAATATCCAAACAATTCCAAGTCCACAAATAGTAAACAATGGAAACTCGGCAACCATTAGCGCCACAGTCTCTGGAACCAACTTAGTTTATCAATGGTATTATTCGGCTAACAACAATGGAAGCTGGACTGAAATTAGCGGAGCTAACGGGAGCAGCTATACCAGCAATATATTAAACGCCACCCATGATGGCAGTGCCTATCGGTTAATAGCCAGCAATTCCGCCGGAAGCGATACCAGCAACACGGTAGTTATTGACGTGCAATAGTTGCTTGCGCAAACTGTGCAAACACATTTGCACCAACTTTAAAAATCATTCAATTTATTAAAAATTGCCCAATATTTTTTTGGCATTCCTATTGCTTTATAGAGAAAGCATATGTTGAACTTTTAAAAATTTATTCTCGCGCAACGGAACGGCATTCGGATTTGCAACCTATTCTCCTCCCCCTTACCCTAGCAAATCCGGATTGCCGTTACCCCAGTTCAATCCAGCAATAATTTTTTTCTTAAAAACCAATAAACAGCCATTGTTAAAATTAAAATTACGGCAATCGCAAACTGGTTATAAAATTTAGTGGATTTTTTTTGAGTTTCTCTTATTTCCCCGGCATTAATTTGGGGGAGGGGCGATTTTGTATTAGTAAGTAATGATTCCCCATATATTATTTTGCCCGCGGATAACCTGGCCAGATTTTCCAACCTATAATAATCAAAACCAATTTTATTTAATTCCAGATTTTGTGCCGATTTAACTTCAATATATTTTTCAGCTAAGGTCGTACCGTTTGAATCCCGAAGGTTTAATGTATACGTGCCCTCATTTAGCTTTACATCCCATTCACTTACATTTCCCAGCCAGTTTTCCAAAGTTTGTGAAAAAGATTCTTTTTGACCCAAAACATTGAAAACCAGTTTTTGTTTATCAACCTTGTTGCTACCAGGAACAATGGCTGCCAGATGCAATAAATTTCCTGCATGCAAATTTCCACGGATTTTTATTTGCGGATCGTTATGGTTTTCTTCTATGTAACTTGCAAATCCATTAACCACACTGGCAAAATACTCTTTCGACAAAATGCTGGAGTTGGGGCTAAACATGGTTTTCCAATAATCCTGCAAATGAAAGCCATATACATTCTCCTCGATTTCACCAAAAGCGCATCCTTTTTTTTGATTTTCATTCACCTCGCCCAGGCAAAGGGAATAATTGGTTGCTGGGTAAAAGCGTCCAGTTTTTTGGGGAATTTTGTTTAATGGCATTTCCAGATAATTAAAATGGCTGGCAGCAAAGGAGGAAACTTTTAGATTCGCAGAGGAAGAAAAAGCCAATAATTTCCCAGCTTTTTTAACCTTAAAAATTTTTTCAAACCCTGAGTTCCCGTATATCACCAAGGGAACTTTTTTAAGTCTTTCCAACTCAGCTTGAGAAAGGGATGCGTAATTTTTTTGGCTAAGCCAAAGCGTTTGTCTTTTGCCTGCTGAAAAGCTTTTAATATCTCCCCTGGATAAGAGCTCTACCCTAAAATCATTACCGGAGTTTAGAACTTGAATCAACCATCGTTCATCTGGGCTGGAAAGTGGAGTTAACATTAATATTTCCGGAAGATTTTCTTCCTTGGCATAATTCGGCAAAAACAAAGTATCGTTGTAGGCGTATTCATTACTATTTGATTTCTCAACCACCAAGGATAGAGAATCCCCTAAATTTGAGGGTAAAACGAATCTCTTTTTTCTTTGGAATAGGGCCTTGGAGTTATTTTTAACAGCTTCAATATCCACATCATATTTGGGAAGTTCTTTATTTGCGGAATGTGCTTTTACTTTAAATTTTGATATTTTCAATCCCGTTTGGCTGTAAGTCAATTCCAATTCCAGCTCATTGTCTTTTGCAAAGGATATAATCTCTAAGCTATCCAGTTGTATATCATTAAGGGGAATGTTATTGAAAACCAGGGGAAACAACGGGGGGAAATTGGGATCCAATTCAAAAGAAGACATACCCTGATTTATCCGCCCATCGGAAATTAAAAATATGGCACGAGGCCGGCTTTTAGGATCTGAGTTTTGAATTTGGCTTAAAAGATTTTCCAGAGATGTCAAACTGCCTAAACTATCCCTATTATTAGCTGTTTTCAAATTGGAAAAATCCTCCGGTCCAGTTGCCTGTACAGCAAAGTAGCTTACCTTGCTATCCACATCCAAATGGGAGTATTCTTTTTTTAGTTCAGTTAGAATTTCATTGTACGCTGAATCCAGCCCCAATCTTTGGCCGCTTTGAAAGCTGGAGCTAACATCCACAGCTATCAATACATAAGGCTTGTGGAATATTTCCGCTTCTTCGTTCCATTGTATTTTTAAAAGGCTTAAAACCAAAATAAGAATTGCTAAAAGTGGAAACCATTTCACGATTTTCCACAAAGATAGACGGGCTTTTTCCCCTTTATATGCAATTAACCCCAACGCTGTTATTAAAACAATTAGCCCAAATACAAGGCTCCCAACATTCCAGCTAAAATCCAGATAGCCCATTATTTTGGCAATTGGCTTATATCCATTTCGGAATGAAAAATCTGAGTTGAGCTGTCCGGGTAATCCATATTAAAATGAAGTCCACGGGATTCTTTGCGCTGAAGAGCGCAAACAATAATGAGTTCGGCAATCAAGGCCAGGTTGCGGATTTCAATTAAGTAGGGATCCACAGTATAGGACGCGTAATCAGAAAACACCTGGGTGTTAATAAGGCGGATAAAATCCAGCGCGCGCTTAAGCCTTTTATCGCTGCGAACAATTCCAACATAATTCCACATTATGTTCTTGAGGTTTTCCAAAGCTGATGTATACACACTTAAGTCTTCAATGGGAACCACTTTGGAAGAATCCCACTCGCGAAATTGCCCTTCCTCAATTTTTCCTGGTTCAAGTCCAGATATATATTCAAAAGCAAGGTCGGAAAAAACAGCTGCTTCCAGCAAGGAATTTGAAGCCAGGCGGTTAGCTCCATGGACTCCGGTAGAAGCCGTTTCGCCACAGGCAAATAAGCCCTTCAAACTTGATTCGCTGTTTTCATTAACCTTTATCCCGCCGCAAATAAAATGGGCCGCCGGCACAACAGGAATCCAGTCCTTTTCCATGGAAAAGCCGCGCAATTTGCAATGAGAATATATGTTAGGGAAGTGTTTTTCCAAATTTTCCTGGCTAAAAGCAGTCATATCCAAATAAACGCATGGTTTTCCCGATAGTTTCATTTCCGCATCTATACATCGGGCTACAACATCTCTGGGAGCTAAGTCCGCCATGGGATGTTTATTCGCCATTATAGCATCCCCATTTTGGTTGCGCAATATTCCCCCATGACCTCTTAATGCCTCTGAAATTAAAAATATTGGATGGCCTGGATCGTATAAACTTGTGGGGTGGAATTGAATAAACTCCATATCCTCCACCTTAGCCCCTGCTCGGACAGCCATAGCTATTCCATCTCCTGTGCTCACTTTATCGTTTGTGGTATAGGCATATACCTGACCCGCCCCTCCGGTGCACATAATGGTATAGTGGGCTAAATACATTTCCACTTTTTTGCTTTGCAAATCTAAGGCGTAAATTCCATAACATGCCGGTTTCATTTCTGTGAGCGCATGTCGGTGGGTAATTAAATCCAGCCCCATGTGTTTATCTTTTACCAGGATGTTAGGATTACGCTTCACTTCTTCCACCAAGGCCCTTTGAATTTCCCTGCCTGTTAAATCCTCCGAATGGAGAATACGGGAATTGGAATGGCCTCCTTCCCTCGCTAAATGGTAAGGAGAGCCCTCTCCCTTATTCTCAGTTTTGGAAAAACGCACGCCCCAATCCACCAATTTTTGAATGGCCCCTGGACCTTTATTAACCAAAATTTTTACCCTGTCATTTCGGCAAAGACCAGCTCCAGCCAAAAGCGTATCCTGAATGTGGTTTTCCAGGCTGTCTTTGGGAGCCATTACCGAGGCAATTCCCCCTTGGGCCAAATTTGTGGAACCTGAACTCTCAAAGGATTTGGTAATTATCAGAACTTTTCCCTTTTTAGCTGCATTTAGCGCAAAAGAAAGTCCTGCCAGTCCAGAGCCTACCACTATAAAATCAAAGGTTTTTTCCATAGAATTGAAATCTCTCACAAAGATATCAATAACGACGGGTCCCGGCCATTCAATTTAAAATTCTTGCAGAATTTGCCCTAGTTAGGTAGATTTACCCGCCTAACTTCCAAAAATAGGAGACACGCCATGGCTATGGTTTGGATAACCAAAAACGCTAAGTATTTTGTAATCACGTTTGGTGCATTGGTTGCCATTGGCATGTTGTTCATGTCTCCTATAACCGGTCAAGGCGGCACCCAAAGCACAACCTATATAGCCAAAGTAAATGGCGAAGTAATTTCCTTAGAAGAATTCCGCAACGAACTCAACCAATATCAGGAACAGGAACGCAATAACACTGGTGTTTCCCCCGATGGCAAGCAATTGGCTCAGATGAGAAAAAACCTTTTGGATTATAAAATTCGCACCACTATTTTAAATGAACTTATTGATAAGTACGGCTTTCACGCTTCTTCTGAGGAAATGTGGGATTATCTGGAAAACAACCCAGATCCAGTGGTTCAACAAGACACAAATTTCCAGACGAATGGCCAATATGATAAAGCTAAGTTTCTTAATTGGCTCCATCAGGAAAACAGCATTTCAAACCCCTATGTTCGTTACATGGAGTTTCGCATGAAGCAAATGATTATTCCTGAAAACCAAATCAGAACTCTTAGCCGCAACCAATTTCATGCCACCCATTTGGAAATGGCCTTCGATGATTTACAAAAACAGCGTAAAGCCAAATTTGTTTATTATAAAGTATTATTTGACTCTTTGCCTGCTGTGGATACAAGCATCAGTGAAGATGCCATTAAAGCTAAATTCGATGCCCTTCCAGATAGTTTTTACGTTAAAGAAGAATCCGCTCAATTGGGCTATATCAGCATTCCCATTATGCCTTCTTCAAATGATACAGCTATCAGTTTGGATTTGATTAAGGATATTCGGGATAAAATAGTGGATGGTGCTGAATTTGAAGAAATGGCCATTAGCTATTCCGACGATGCTGGCAGTGCCGAAAATGGTGGCTCATTAGGAGGGCCACAACTTAAATCTGTTTGGGTTCCCAAATTTTCTGAGGTGGCTTTCAACCTTGAAGAAGGACAAGTATCCGAACCTGTTTTGACGCGTTTTGGTTATCATTTAATTCGCTGTAATAAGATTGTTGAAGACAGCGTAAAAAAAGTAGATGCCAGCCACATCCTGATAAAAATAGAAGCCACGCCCGAAACGGTAGACAGCCTTGTCCAAGAATTAGAACAAGTTAAAACTGAAGTTTCCAAAGCCGGAGATCTAAAAGCTCTGGCTGAAAAACAAGGACTTCAGTATGCTACTACTCCCAGTTTTCAAAAGTGGAATTTTTCTCCTATGGGCCCCAATTCTTACATATCTGGAATGCACTCTTTTGCTTTTTCCAGTGTAAATGAAAATGATGTTGTGTCCGAAGTATTGCAAAACGACAATGCTGTTTACCTCTTCGAAAAAGTAGCCCATTATAAACCCGGCAGACATTTGGAACCTGCCCGAGCCAGCATTAGGAACATTATTCTTCAGGAAAGAAAAGTGGAAATGGCCAAGGCGGAAGTTGAAAAAGCTTTGGCCCAAATCAAAGGGCTTGAAGTGGAATCCTTGCCTGTGCAGGTTGGTTTAGCCACAAAAGATACTACAGATTTAATTGCGCCTCAGTCTTGGGTACCTGGTGTCGGTTACGATAAAATCGCAGTTCATAAAATTTTCAACCAACCTGTAAAGCAATGGGGTGAGCCATTAGAAACAGATTACGGAGCTGTAGCGGCCTATGTATTGGAAAAGCAGGAAGAAAAATTTGAGAATTTGGTGGCTAGCACAAAAGAGAAAAAGCCCACAGATGTTCAGTATGTTGTCACTTCATTAAACAATAAATGGTTTACTTCCCTAATGGAAAAAGCCGAGGTGGAAAACAACCTGGATGTAATTTACAGAAATTAATTTTTCTGCAATCGCTCCAGCATCCAATCTATTTCAGCCTGGAAATAACTACCGGTGCTGGGGAATTTTTTTTTCAGTTGTTTTAGGGATTCCAGCGTTGATTGCGGGTCCGTAAATTTTATGGACAATTCTAACAAAGAAATAAATTCCATTTTATCTGCCAGTTGGCTGAGGGGTTTATACTCTTTAGCCAGACTAAATTCTTTTAGATGCTTCTTTAATAGCTCCCTAAGCTCTGTCCATAAATCATTGGCTACGTTTTCCTGAAAACAGATATCCAACCAGCCCTCAAGGTTAAAAGCCAGTAAACCATAAAAGCTGCCTTCATAATTGTCTTTTACTTGATTATTGAGTTCCACCAGCTTGCTGAGCCAGGATTGAGCCGTTTCAAGGGGTAAATCTGGCAGGTAATCCTTGTCCATTATTTGGCAGTTTTCCAAATTTTGAATTTTTAATTTTTCTATGACCGGGAGTCCATGCAACCTACAGGCAAGGGCCCGCCCACCATGTCCCTGACATAAGCCATTTTCACCCTGAAGCCTGCAAAAAAAATTCCCCTCAAAATCAGGGTGGGCAAGCATGGGTTTAGCAATAAAAGCTTCCATTTCCTCTTGAGAATACTCGTTAAGCATCCAATTAAACAGGCAAATAAATTCCACTAATGTCATAGTGGGAGAAACGCAGCAACCTTTGCAACCTGCAAAACAGGGCACAGGAGGCAATTTTTTATAAAGGCTGGATAAAGCCTCTTGTGAATCTGAAATACTGTTCATGGCTTAATCCAAATATCGGATTTTTTTTCAAAGAAATGAATTTAAAAGCCACTTTATCTGGGACTTTTACTAAAAAAACTTATTTTGGGTACCTCGGGGCGATGGACTTTCAAAAAAATCAAAAAACTATAAAGAAATGCTTTATTTCATGCCAAAAACGGCCAATTTTAGTTTTTTAGAAAAATTTTGGACTTGCTATGAAATCAATCTCATTATAAAATTAATTGACTTTATTTAAGGACCAAGTGGGAGAAAAAAACAACACCATATTAATTGTCGACGACGAAGAATCAATTTGCGACATCATTAGCGATTATTTGCAGCTTCGGGAATACAACTGCTTAACTGCAAATTCTGTTGATGCTGCTGTTAATATATTGAATCAGAAGTCAGTAGACTGCATTGTATCTGATATTAAGATGCCTGGCTTGTCCGGTTTGGATTTGCTAAAAATTGTAATGTCTGACTGGCCCGACCTTGCTGTCATTTTAATTACAGGTCACGGCGAAATAAACACCGCAGTAACTGCAATGCAGGAAGGCGCCTACGATTTTATATTAAAACCCATTCAGTTGGAGCATATTACCAAAAGCGTCATGAACGCTTTGGAAAAGAAAAAACTAAAAGAAGAATTAAAGAACTATCAAAAAAATCTTGAAGACTTAGTAGAAAAACGCACCGCTCAAATTAACGGTACCTTACGGGCCTTAAAGTCTTCCCACTTGGAAACCATTAACATATTGGCAAATGCTGCTGAGTTTAGAGACGACGAAACAGGCAGCCATGTTTTAAGAATTAGTAAATACTGCGAAATACTGGCCAAGGGTTTGAATATGAGTAAAGAGCAGGTGTGGATGATTACTAAAGCCAGCCCTTTACATGACATCGGAAAAATCGGGATACCCGATTCCATATTGTTAAAACCCGCACCCTTAACCAGCGCAGAGTTTGAAATAATGAAAACCCACCCGGTAATAGGCACTGCCATATTAAAAAACACAAAATCTAATTTGTTAAAAGTGGCGGAACAAATAGCCGAATCCCATCATGAAAAATGGGATGGCTCAGGTTATCCAAAGGGATTGAGCGGAGAAGAAATCCCCATTGCCGGGAGAATTACTGCTCTTGCTGATGTATTTGATGCCCTAACCATGAAGAGATGTTATAAGCCCGCTTTTTCAATTGAGAAATCAACCGAAATTATGCGAGAAGGTAGGGGAACCCACTTCGATCCAAAAATCATCGATGTGTTTTTCGAGCACCTCGATGAAATTATTTCCGTCTACAACACCTACAAAGATTAGTGGATTTTAATCACTTTTCTATTGGCTGACAAACTTTCAGCACCCATTCTAATCTGAATTTGCACAAGGTAAGAGCCTGCTGGCATGGTCTTACCTTGGCTGTTGTTCCCATCCCAGGATACCAATAGCTCGTTTTTACCTTCAGCCAAATTACCTTTAAATTGGCGCAAAACTTTACCCCGCAGGTCTCTAATGGTCAGTTCATACGGAACCTGGCCCAAATTACTAACCGGAGGCAAACTGTATTTAAACTGGGTTATGCTAGTAAAGGGATTGGGAAAGTTCACAAATTGATGGGCGTTTAAACTCTTAAGGCTTTCCGCAAACTCGGAATTTCCAACTGCAAGATAAAACTCCCCACTTTCAATTTGAGACTTTTTCAAAAGCACTGGGTTTTCGGAAAGTGAGAAAATTTTGTTGGTCTTTGCGTCCCAAATAAAAGATTGAAGGCTATCAGGACCCGCCCAATTGGACTTCTTAACCTGCACCAAGTCGCTGCCTTTTTGAAAATCAATATGCAATGGCCACAGAGAATTCATATTCCCTTCAAACTTCTTTACCGAATAGGAATACTCTTTATTTTCTTCCATGTTGGCTGTTATATACGCGCTAAAATTTTGACCGGGAACTAAAGGCGCTTTTCCCATAGTTTTTTCATTTAGCCCCTGGCCGATAAAAATATGCTGAGTTGCACTGCTGTTATATACATCCACTGCCAACTGATATTTATGGGCACTTTTTCTGCGTTTGGAAAGAGCTGGGTTATCACTGCGTTGGTTGTCAATATTAGGGAATATTAGTGTTTGGGGAGCTGGAGGCAAAGTAGTGTATCCTTTCCAGGGAAATAAACTAGTTGTATCGCTTACTAACTGAATCCAGCTTTTTTCTTCGGGAGAATATTCCCAAATTTCTCCGGCATAGTTCCCAGATGCGGCTCTGAGATCGCCAAGATTAATGGGGAAGTTATACGGAATTCCAAAATCATTCCAAACTCCGCTGATAAGGGATAAAGATTGTAATTGGTGATCTAATGTTTGGCCTCCATTGGAACGAGGCGTAAAATAGTTTTTGGATTTGTCTACCACGGCCACCCATATAGCTTTTCCTTTATCCAGCTGAAAACCATCGGTGCTGTTGCCATCGTATTCCACGTATTTACTTCCATCCCACCTGGCGATTTTCTGGTTGTATTTATCCCACTTGTTTGCCGTAGATCCGATGGCATTTAACATCATATCTTCAGCATCTACATCTTCAGCCCAGGGGTAACTGAATAGCTCCCAGGTTTTGGCTTGTTTAATGACTACATCAGCAAATACAGCCTCATCCGTTCCCGCAATTTCACCTCCGGAGGATTGTTGCAAGGCATTTTCCGTAGAACTGCCAAAACTCACTGGTGCCACCACTCTGGAAAAACTGACTTTGCCTGCATCAAAAACAGCAACCATAAATTCCAAACCTCGGGTCACTTTCCTTTGAGTACGGGTTTTAGCATAAACATTGTCTCCGTTTTTAATGTTTACCGAAAGGCTGGTGGAAGGAATATCGCCAGTTGTGGCTTCTACAACCGATCCCAGTCCCTTAACAGCCATAGCCGCAGTAAAAGTTTCTTCATCCACTGTAAAATCCACAGGTATTTTTCCAAAACCACTGGCAAGAGTCCCTGTGGACAGCGCCTCTCTAAAAGCATTGAAATAATTAAATGTCCAGTTTCCCTGTAACTCGCTCCCCAAAGAACCTAAGGAAGTATTGAAAATCTGAAATTTCGAAAAATAATCTGGGTCGAAAATATCATCCGCCATAGAACCTGCCGGCAAAGCCGCCACAGCAATAAAAGGATTGCTGGTTATAAACTGAGCTCCTGTTAAATTTATATCCACTAGATTGGTGCCTGTGTCAATGGCTGTCTCCAAGCTTTCCAGGCTGAGAGTTCCGCCAGGAGTTGCCACCTGGGCGCCTCTGGTAAAATAAAAACGCCCTTGCTCCCTGCTGTGGATACTCACTGTAGACACAAGCCCATTTACTTCCACAGACCAACTGGGAACATAAAAAATGCGGTTTGAAGTTGTGACCCGATAGACTTGCAAATCTGAGGGAATAACTGCTGTAGATGGTAATTCAAAATTTATTTTGAAAAAATTATTCTCCGCTTCTGTGGGGTCTGTAGTTTGATAACTAAAGTCCGCGTTGATGTATGGCAAGGAATCATATAGCTGCAGCTGAGGAATAGAGGCCTTAATACCGGCATCTATGGACCCGCCAGAAACCGGATTTGCCACCACATTTTGTGAAGCTTTTTCCCAGGTGTAATAGGTTTTCACAGTGCCGTAAAGATTATCTGTAAAACCCCAGCTATCCAAATTTTCCGGACACCTTTGTCCAGGAACTGCACCTGAACAGCCTCCTTCCTTAATTACATTGGGTGTAGTAAATTCCACACATCCAGCATGTGCATTTGGACCATTGGCCGCAGTGCCAAAAGCCTGGCAGGCTGTGTAAGTAATATTTCCATTTGAATCCAAACCAGATGCGCCTAATGTAAGCTGAAGGCCGCCAAGTCCACCAGGGCCTAAAGTGGATACGTCAATTTGATTTTGATTAATGGCCTCAGATATTGGAGGAATCGTATTTTCCAATTCTCCTTTAGAATACCATATGTACAGATATTTATAAGTAGTGGTATCGTAATTGAGAGAGGTAAAATCAATTGTCACAGAATCCGCTTCATTCTCTATAGTAGAAACACTGATGCGCCCACTGGTCCAGGCTGAATCATACCTATCTTCTAAGGCGCCTACATCATTGGGAGCTTTTCGAACTCTGCCAAATAAATCTCTGGCCACAGGGTAGCTGGGGGATGCACCAAAATTTAAGGAACTACACTCCTCGTCCAATTTACAAGAAAGAGCCGTTTCCAATTTGCTTTCCACAAAGGTACTGATAAAAAGACTGGGATCGGTTGGGTTGTGGGTTCGCACACTTAAAATTTCAGGTCCTGGGAGCAGCCTGGGAGCTGGATTGGTCAAGTCAAACAACTCAGGCTCAGATGATGCAAAGACATTGCGCTGCAACTGGAACATACTGGAAGAAAGGGTATTGCTAAAAGGAGCGCCATGGGCTACTCCATTCCCGGAAAAGTGATTGCTTGCTACAATAACATTTAAACCCGTGGTAACGGATGGGTCCTGAGAAAGGGCAATTGAAACAGAATCCTTATCGATAAATGTGTTATTTAATACCTTTACAAAACCAGGTCCGGCAAACTTTAAAGCAGCAGTACCGTTAAAAACAACATTGTTGCTAATGGTAAGGCTGTCGGTGGCGCTGGTCCCTGATATTCGTATAATATCACCGGCCACTTCATTTTCCGTTTGAAAACGCAAAATATTTGCATCTAATGTTACCTGATTTGCCCCAAGTGTTACAGCAGGAGTAGCTTCATCTATTTTTTCCAGCAGAAAACCCACCAATTGCGTATTCGGACGGGTAATTGTAATGCCCCGCATAATGGGTCTTAAGTCGGAATTCGATTCTAAATAATTCCGGCTCATAATAATTAACTCATCCGCTCCATAACTGTTGTCGATGGTAAGGTTTTCCACATCTTCCGGGTTGGAATCCGCAAAATCCACTACCAGAGTTATGGGGCGGGAAGCTGCTTCAGACAAGCCATCTGTAATATCACAAAAGGGCTGGTCCTCGGTTCCTAAACCTTTGGCATTTGGCAAACAACTGCTACTTGGGCTAACATAAACCAGTTCTGAAGTAAGTTCGTTTAATTTTATCCATTCTGTTTCCAATGTATCTGTACCTCTTTCCGAGGATGTGCCAATGGGGTAAGCTTTAAACAACACGGAATCCCTTTGGGGCAAATCATCAAAAGTCAATTGGGTTAACCCCGAAACATCATAAGCGGTATCTTTATAAACCGTACTGTCTTCGCCCCTAAAAATAAGCACTCCTATAGAGTCTATTTCCTCCACGCCGGCAACAAAAGAAAATTGCACAATACCCAATTGATGCTGGGTGGCATTGGAACTCAAATTCAATTGAAAGTCCCTAACCGGATAGGCATCCACTCCTGTCACTTCCACAATAGCCACAGAATCCACTACATGGGCAAAGCCATTGGCGTTTTTATGGACCATTTTCACGTATACGGGCCCCCCGGTTCTCAAAGAATTAGGAACCTTAATAGATGTTACCGCCTCATTGGGCTGCCCGATTCCAATACCGTCTTTAGAGTAAGCGACACCATTCCAATAATAACCGTTTCCGATTAAGGTGGCCGTATCGGCCCCAATCATATTTTCAGTGTCGCTTAGGAAATAAAACATTTCCAAACCCAAAGTTTGTTCATTGCCATAATAACTGGTGTCATAGCTGATTGCAGACTGGGAAACATTAAAACCATCGCTGGAAAAGCTTAAAGAAGCGATGGGGCTTGGTTTGTATATGGTCCCATTGGGGTCAAATTCCGGCAAACAACCCACCAGCATATTTCCATCCCAGTTTGGGACGGCGGTGGCCGACTTATCATAGGGAAGAAAGTTGATAAAAGAAAGTTCGGTACCGGGCAAATCCGAAAGAGGAGGTATAACATCGGTAAAATTCCTATAGACTTCAGATACATAGCCAAAATCGCTGCCGTCAATGGGAAGGCTTGCGTCTGTATGAAATTGCACCAGGGGATAGTCAGCGTTATCGTAATCCGATAACCCCGGGGGCAACAATACATTATCGGCAGAAGGCACGCCATTAGCCTGATTCATGGGCACTCCAGAAGAAGCAAAATAGGCATTGCGGACCACCGAATCCTGAGTATCAGTGTGTTGTGTATTTAAAGGAGGAAATAACCAACCATCAACGGCAATCAAATTGTGTTGGATTTTAAAGTTGTCATTATCGGGGCTGGTCAAATCAGAAAGGCTGATTATGTAATTGTCCGCCTCTCCCACAAAGGTATTTGCCAATATATGTATGCCGTGACTATTGGATTGCACCCCCCCGGAAAGAAATAAATTAGAACGAAGTTCCACTTTACGCCCGCTGTTATTGAATACATAAGCATAAGTTCCGGAAATATTTCGAAAGAAATTTCTTTCAATTAACACGCTATCTCCAGCCAAATTAATAGCTCCCCCATCCACCAGATTAAAAACGCAATTAGTAATAAAAGAGCTATCAGCCTCGCTCTGAAGGTTAATAGCGTAGCCAGAGCCATTTTCCTGCACAAAACCAATGTTATTGATTGTGGTTTTAGGAGCATTGGAATAAATAATGTTTGCCAAGGGAGAGCCAGAGTTCGCACTTTTCATATAAAGCCGCGTTGTGGGGTCGGCTAAATTCAGAATGCTAAAGTCCACAGCAATTCTTCCACCCGGATTCAATTTTAATGTGTCGCTGAAATAAACCGTATCCTCCGGCAAATCGTCAAAGGCCAATTCTAAACTAAGGCTGGCGCAATTAGAAGCGTTGCGGCTGGCAATATAGGCGTTTAAGTTAGTCGGGTTATATGGGTTAAGGGTACTCTGACCTGTACCATTTGCATTTGCCGTACTGCTAATATCAACGGTTGTGTCACAAACGGCCTGCCCAAAAACTGGAATCAGATTTAAAAATAAAATAAAGAAAGGAACTAGCCTTAAGAACATCAAAAAACCCCTCTGGTGAAGGTTACCCTTGGCATTTTCATAAAAAATTTGGTTATCCCATTAAAATATAATTTTCCCCCATTCAACCTACTGGAAAAACAGGGTTGGATAAAGTTGAAATTTTTCAAAAACTTCTTATCCTTTGTGCTGATTCTTTGGTGCGTTCGTCTAGCGGTTAGGACGCTGGCCTCTCACGCCGGTAACAGGGGTTCAAGTCCCCTACGCACTGAATCTGTAAATGGAGCGACCCGATATTTTATGCAAGCAACCCCGGAAAAACCGGAAACTAATTTGTGCCTTTGATTTCCCAACTTGTTTTTGGACTTTTGTTTTGATTGAGGGGAAAACCCTCCAATAAAGCCACCAAAAGACCTACTATAAATACTAAGAAACCAAATTCCATGGCTAATGACAAATCTTGTGCCTGAATTAAGCCAAAAAGGACTCCTAAACAGGAAAAAAACGCCAAAACAAGTAAGGGACGCTTAAGCCTGTTTGCCAGAGCTTTAAGTTTTCCTTTGGCTAAGCTTGCTAAAACCCGCTTCATCTTAAAAATATTAATTACTGAAGGGGAAGTATCCAAGATGGCAATTAAGCTGAGCTTGAAAAAAAGTTCTCAAGCTAATTCAATTTTTTTGAGGATGGGCTTTTTTAGCTTCGGCGGCCTCAGCAATTAATTTTACCCATTCCTTATCGGCCTTAGAGATCATAGAAGGAAAACTTTTCCAGAGAAAATGGGCCACCAAATTAGAATTTAGGTAAAGCTTGCGGTCGATTATCACCCAATGTTTGGCTAAACCCATTTGGGCTTTGCCAAGGGCCGTGGTAAAAGCGCAATTTCCCCCGTATTCCGGAGCGTATTTCGCTGGGTTTTCAGCAAACATTGTTTGGTGCTCTTCCGTGGAAAAACGCCAGGTTAATTCATTCCAATCGTATTCAATGGAATCTAATCCTTTTACCAAACTGGATTCCGTGAAATAGGAAACCACATCATAACCCTGAATAGCCACTTTGTGTTTTTTTTCAGAGGAAACTTCGATATCCCAACGAAAAAAAAGAATGATCCCCGCCAGAACGGCAACCACCCCAATTGCAAGTAAAATTCCCTTCATTACCTATTCCTTTCAGTGGCCTGGAAATATAACCAAATCCTATTTGAAAACGGAATAACAGGGCTCATTTTAAAAGTTTTGACTTTAGAAGACCTACCCATTCAGGACTTAATTGCTCGAGTTTAAGCGCCTTTTCCAAATTTTGAGGGCTGGAACCATTCAAGCTCCAGTCTACTATTTCTGAAATACTGGGGTTTTCGGGGTTTTTCTGCAAAATTTCTGCCTTAGCCGGATAAATCTCCCCGGGTTTTAAAACCCGGCAATAAACCCCCACTTTTTTGCTTTGCAAAAAAGGTTTGATAAACCCCTTTCTGCCTAATTTCATTTCCAGTTTAAAGCAGGGTTTGCGTGGCTGGCCAATTTCCAACTCACAGCTTCCGATTTTTAAAATATCCCCGACTCTGAGTTCTGACTCCAGCAGACCTTTCGTGGTTAAGTTTTCACCAAAACTGCCCGGATGCGCATCCAGGTTAAATTCCTTTTTCCAATACTCAAAGTGCTCAGACGGGTACAAATAAACAGCTTTCAATTTCCCACCGTGATTTTCTAAATCGGCCTGGCAGTCTTCCACAAGACCAAGCTCATTTACCTTTTGCGGCCCCTCTAAAGGTTTTTTTCCAAAACCGGTGAGCCCCGTTTTGCCCAAATATTCGTAAGGCTCCAGTTTGCTCCCGTTAACAGATAAAATTAAGCATTCCATGTTATGAACCCTGCAATAAAAAAAGAAGTTCTTTTAAATCTTTTAATACATAATTAGCCTTTGAAAAATCAAGACCTCGCGTAAGTCCTGAAGGAATTACGGCACAACTAAGCCCGGCTCCATGGGCGGCCATTAAACCCCGCTGGGAATCTTCCACCACCAACACTTCCTCAGCTGCGAACCCTGTTTTTTGCAAGGCCAATTGGTAACATTCCGGATGGGGTTTAGGGTGTATGTATGCCTCGCGAGACAGCACAAAGTCAAAGTGCTTGTAAAACGGATATTTATCCCTGATAATTTGAAAGTGCTCTGGAAGCGAGCTGGTCACAATGGCCATTGCGCGGTTTCCACCGACTGTCTCCAAAAGCCCGGACACGCCATCCCTGGCATAATCGCCTTTTTTCAAAAATTTCATATATATATCAAAACGCCTGGAAAGAGCCTGTTTTGCTTCTTCAGGAGTGATACCCCTTTCTGTCAGATACATTAAACCTCCCCTGGCGCTCTTTAAAAAATATTCTGCAAAGTCTTTCTCAGAAATGTCGATTCCTAATTCTCTCATTGCCAGTTGGTTGGCTTTTAAATACAAAGGCTCTGTATCCACTAAAACGCCATCATTGTCCCAGAGGATAGCTTTTATCCGCTTAAAATCCATTGCAAAAATGTAATAATGTTTATGCCGGTTATCAGCTTTGGCTGCTATGTTTATCTTTCTTTTGGCCAGGGCAAAAAAAAATCCTCCAGAAGGAGGACTTAAAAAAAACAGGGCTAAAACAAATCAGTTTTCGTCGTTGGCTCTTTCCAGAGTTTCCCTATCAATAAATTCATAAATTTCAACATCCCAATTCCGGGTCAGTAACATGCCTTCCATTTCGAGGTTGCCTTCATCTAGAATGTAAAGAACCCGGGGGTTATCCAACCAGCCGTTTACTTCAAGTTCTTGCAAATCGTAAAAATCGCCTTTGGACTCAACAACGGAAACCATATCTGAATTTAGTACCCAACCCACAGTGCCACCACTGGCTTTAATTTTTGAACGGTTAGATCCTTTCTCAAGCAAAGCAACTTCTTCTCCAGGAGACAAAACCGCCTTCTTAACTCCATCCACTTGCGCAGAGTAAATAAACACCTCTGCATTTTTAATTTTATATGTTTCTTTGGCAAAAATGGCCGGGCTGCACAGGGCAGCAAGTAGCAGAAATAAGGCCGCGTTAAAATTGAGCTTGTTCATTTTGCTCCTGAGTTGGTTTTCTATAATTATACCAATTTCAAAGGCAAGCGCCATAGACTTCCACAATTGGTCCACAAGATTTTTACATAGCTCCCTCAAAATACTGCCATAAGATATAGTTTTAAGTTGAAAAAAAAATTATGGCCAACACTATTTTTTTTAATTAAATTGGAAATGTGCGAAATAAAAAAACCCAAAAAAGTACTGATATTTTTTGAGTTTCTCTTGACTTTAGAGTTTTATTAATTGTAAAATCTAAAATAGTTAAAGTTGTTAGGAATTCTTGACGATAATTTTAACAGAGACAAATTGTCGTCGGCGTAGTCAAAGGAAAGATTAAAAAAAAGAAAACAGATTTTATAAGTCGAATTTCCCTCAATTAGTGTCCGTTGCGCGAGAATTTACGGCCTAATTACAAAAACGGGCTTTGAATTACTCAAAGCCCGTTCCTCTTTCCTCCCAATCCGCATACACAGCCTGAGATTTGCAATGTCTGCAAGAAAACAAATAAGCTGAGGGACTGCTTTGCTTAGATAGCTGTTTTTTAAAATCCTTCAAATTTTCTATCAGATTGTCCTTAGCCCAACGGCTAAACCTGGCCTTGGTAGCCTTGTCCAGCTTTTGGTATTCCTCATACCCCACAATCCCCATAAACTCAGCCCCATCCTGACAGTGAACCCACCATTTAGAGGGGGACCAGCCATAAAAGCCAGGGGTCCGTGTGCAAATTTCTTCTATTATGGCCTTTTTAAGGGGCTTTGAATTGGAAAAACTCCCCACATCTTCCGGCAAATTAAAATAGGCATCAAATTTTTTATGAGCCCAACCATTTTGAATACACCAGGGGCAAATTTTATCCGTAATGTCTTCCTCTGCATAAACAGGGCCACTGTAAATAAAGCCTTTAGCTTGCTTACAGCATAGGCAAATTGTCTCTGAAGCTTCCACTACCCCAGCTTCCACCGGATTAGGGAAATAATTAAAATGAGGCAAGATAGGTTCCATTTTTTTCCTAAAAAAGCCTACAGCAAAGCTTTGTTTTGGAATATTAAAAAAACCAACTTAAAATGGCGATATCCTGCGATTTTCCTAAGATATTATTATCTTAAAGGCTCCTTATGGAAATTCCTTCATACGAAACAAATCTGAAATTTATTCCAAATTCAAATCTTAAATATGTCTAAAAGCCCTCACCTATTCCATATTCCTGTTATGGGTACGGGTCATTCAATTGACACGCCCATTCGAGTCGCCCCATTTGGAATTGACTCTGTAATTTCTCTTGTGGATGATTTATTGTTCGAGCCACTTCGCAAACATTATTCACAACAATACGATATTCCTTACACTAGTATTCCCCGTAATGCGGAAGATGGACGCGCCAGGCGAACCACCGCATACCTCAACATGGTCAATCAAATTGTGGCCATAAAATTCAACAAAATTAAAAATCTCCCCTTTGGCGAAAAGAACGATAAGCAAAAGTATTTTGAAATGTTGCCGGACAGCAGCAAACTGAAAAAAGACTACCACTTAATGCTTATTATGTCCGAAGGGCCTGAAAAAACCAAATTACAGGATGACCTCACTCAAAGAATGGTGCCCGGTTCCATTGATGTAAACATTATGGTTAAGTTGGACCGACTCAACTACGCAAAAAATGGCGAACTTCTGGCGCCGGAATTCAGCGATGCCAAATCGGCCTTGCGGGGATACGCCAACAGCGATTTAGAGTCCAGTATTGTTTTCAGCGCCGGAATCAATCAGGCGCTCATGACATACATGACCGAGTTTAAAGATTTTTATCGGGACGAAAGCGGCCACATTAAAAAGAAAATTATTTTAAAAGTAAGCGATTACCGCTCCACCTTAATTCAAGGCAAATTTTTAGCCCGAAAAGGTTTGGAAGTGTATGAGTTTAGAATTGAATCTGGATTAAATTGTGGTGGACACGCCTTTGCCTCTAACGGATATTTACTACCAGCCCTCTTAAAAGAATTTAAAGATAACCGGCACAAGCTAGCGGATACTTTTATGCCTATGGTTTTAAAGTATTACGAGGCCAAGGGAATGCCTTTTCCAGCCGAAGCTCAAAACAAAGAGCCACTTTTAACAGTTCAAGGGGGAATCGGAACCAATGGAGAAAAGCGGCGCATGATGGAATACTTCGGGATGGAAGCCACTGGTTGGGCCAGCCCCTTTTTGTTAGTGCCCGAAGCCACTTGTGTGGATGAGCCCACACGTCAGCTTTTAATTGATGCCAAGGAAGAGGACTTATATTTAAGCGACGTATCTCCCTTGGGTATTCCTTTTAACAATGTCCGCAACAGTTTTTCGGAACAGTGGACCCAAAAGCTAATTGATAAAAACGAGCCAGGATCACCCTGCCCTAAGAAGTTTTTAGTTTCCAATACAGAATTTACAGAAATGCCCATATGCCATGCTTCCAAAGAATACCAATCCCAAAAAATCGCCAAAATAAGGGAAGAGATTTCTGATGAAGCAGAGCAAAAGAAAAAAATAGATGCTGTGACAGTTAAAAGCTGTATTTGCGATCACCTTGGAAACGGCGCTCTCATTGAACTTAATATTATTAAGTCACAAAAAAATGCCCCTGCGGCAATTTGTCCTGGCCCAAATTTGGCTTGGTTTAACAGAAAATACAGCCTTCAGGAAATGGTAGATCATATCTATGGACGCATACCTTCTCTGGTTCCCGAAAACCGAATCCATATGTTTGCCAAGGAAATTATGATGTATGTGGATTATTATAAAAAGCTAATTGATAATTGCGGCTATACGGAGCGGGAGATTTCCACCATTATCGAATACAAGCTCAATATGGAAGAAGGTATGGATCTGTGTTTGGAAATTGCCAAAACAGCGGCCTACCCCGATGAAAACATTCAGTCAGTGACTCCTATTGTCAATGCAGAACGAGCTCGCCTAAAAGAAATTTATACGGAATTTGCCGCTAAGGCCAGTGCCGTAACTTCTTGAACTTAGCCCCTATTTTTGGGGCAATACAAACACCAAGGTGTCCAGGGTGGAATCCACCTGGAACTTCACCTCATCAAACTTGGGAGTTCCCCAGCCTTCATGAGGAACTGAAAAAGCGTAAGGCTCTGTGGCCTTTCCGAAAAAATTTTTATCCAGCTTCATGTTATCATTGAGGTCGTGAAAGGCAAGTATGGCATATTCCCCTGGATCCACCTTGCGCACCTGCCAGATGCTTTCCAAATTTTCAATATCAAGCACACCTGCGTTTACAGCCATGCCTGGCTTTAAAAACAACCTTTTATTGTAAAGAGCCACCCTCACTTTTCCCTGTGAGCTTTTAATACCTTTAATTTTAACATAAAAGCTAACAGGCTTTGGAGTCTGAGCCAGAACATAACTAGTACAGATTAAAGCTAATATCAGGAAAATTTTAATGTTAGTATTAAAAGCCTTTAAGGGATTCATAACATAATCCAAAAATTATTGTTTCTTTTTATCGTCTTCCTGAATAACTATATCAACCCGGCGATTTTGTTTACGGCCTTCTTTAGTTGAATTATCGGCAATAGGCTGGTTAAAACCATAGCCCTTGGAAGTCAAACGTTCTTGCTTAACCCCTTGCTCCACCAAAAAATTCATCACATTTTCAGCTCTTTTTTCAGACAGCTTTTGGTTGTATTCGGCAGAACCCTGGTTATCGGTATGTCCTTCTACTATAATATGGGAATCTTTATATACCGTTAATATACCGGAAATTTTGGCCAGATTTGTTTTTAAATCTCCTTTTAAATCGGCTTTGCCAATGTCAAACAAAATATCAGACATGGATAGAATTGTTCCACGTGCATCTTTACGCACGCTTAAAACATCACTTTCCAAATCTTTAAATTTCCGTTCCATCTCAGCTGCCAAGCGACGAGCCTCTTCCTGCTGTTCCAGGGCTTTTCTGCGTTCTTCAGTCAGGTCTTTTCTCAGGTTGGAACTGTAGTTGCGTTCAATCTGATTGATGTTTCTGTATAGTTGGTTTAGCTTTCGCAAAATTTCGTCTTTTTTGTTTTGCAAACCAGATATTTTATCCTGATTTTCAGAAATTTCCGTTTGAATAGTAGCAGCAGCCACAACCAGGGAACAACTGGAAAACAAGCGATTCGCCACTTCTTCCTTAGGATTATCTTTTAACTGGGTGCTTGCCTCTGAAATTCGGGCTTTGGCTTCAATTAAAAAGACCGGAAAAGTAGGATCGGCAAATTCTTTTTGACTTAAAGAGTCCAACTGGCTTTCCAAAACTTTAATTTTTTCAGCGGCTGTTTTCTGTGCTACCGGAGCTTTGGGCTTTTCTTCAGCAAAGCTGTTCAGAGAAACAGTTAGGGCTATGCTAAGCAGCAGTCGATTCTTTTTTTTCATTGTGTCCTCAAAGCTTTAATTTCTTCGTATACATCGGACAAACTAGTGAGTTTCTCCTTATCTTCTGCCAATTCCGATTCTAACTTTTTGACCTTTTTTTTGCTTTTGTCTAATTCGGATTGAAGAATGCTGACTTTGTAATAGCCCACTGCCAAATCTGCTTTCCATTCCGCATCTTCGATGTTTTTAGCTTCGAATTGTACCCTGGCATCATTAAGCAAACTGTCGGCCAGCTTTGTTCCAGCTGTGCTAATTTTTTCTTTGGCGCAATATTCCTTTAAGTTTTTAGCCTCACCCAGGGAAACCAAAGTGAACCTGGGGGGCAAACCAGAACATCCGGTAAAAATTCCGGACATAACAAACAGCCCCAATATTATTGCAGGAATCCATTTATGCTTGGATAAATTGTTCAATGTGGACGATTTCATAGCTAAATCCGGTTAAAGAAAACCCTATTTTTAATGAAATAATAGAAAAAAAACGTCTTTTTCCAGACTTTTTTTTAAATCAACGCCTTCTGTAACGCTGGACTACAGGCTTGGGCTCGGCTGCTAGGTGAAAATGCATAGAGGCCTTTGCCTCCCAAATTTCCGAAAAACCCATTTCCAACCGAATCATCTGTTTGAAGGGAATTAAAATATGCAGCCCGAGAACCTGTCCATTTAACCATTTACCTTTGGAAAAATCTGAATTCCATGTCTTACCAAAGTCAAAAGCAACTAAAGGCTGAAGTCCAAGGTCCGCTTTCCAGCCAAAAACTCCCAGGGAAAACACCCTGGGCTCTACCCACAAAAAGCGATATTCCAAACTCAACAGCCACTCGTTTTTTCCATATTCCACTCCGTGGTCATAACCTCTCACAGTATTAGCTCCCCCAATCCAGTAATTTTTATACCTGGGAAAAGCTGTGGTCCCCCAGTTATCCTGCCAGCTCCAAAGATTGGAAAAAAGCAAATGTTGTCTGTGGCTTATGGGCTGATAGCGGCGAATGTCCAAGGAGCTTTGCCAGAAATCCACATCTCCAGCTAAAAGCCCTCCCACTTGACCAAAGCTCGTTTCCAGATACCAGCCTTTATTGGGATTACCCCCATAGTTTCGGCTGTCAAAAGCCAGCGAGTAATTAAGGCTGTTGTTAAGATCTGAATTACTGCTGTGGTTGGTGATTCCAGATGAATCGTAGGCGAACACTTCAAAAGCGCCCTCGAAGGAATGGGTCCACTTGTAATTTGGATTTTCAAAAAAGTCCCAAAAAAGTTGCAGTCTTGCCACCTGGTATGTTTCGTAAGAGTCTAAAAGCTTATTGAGGCGGCGTTCATCAGCCAGCCAAATAAAACTTTCCACTTTCGCATTTGAAATGCGGGGGATCTTATATTCCACACTGGCCCGCTTTACCCCGTTTTTAGTAAAGCTGGATTTATATGAGCCTTCAAAAAAGTGATTTCTTCCCCAGAGATTGGTGGAAATTCCCCCTAAACCTAAACTGAAAAAATTTTCTTCTGTGTATTCTCCGGTGGGATGTATAACTAAATAGGGAATTTCTACGAACTCCAACTCAATGGACATGTGTTTTTGCCTGTTATCCAAATCTGTTATTACCGGCTTAATCTGCGCAAATATATCGAGTTTTTCTAACTGACGGATGTCATATGAAAAAATATTAGCTGAAAACTTTTTTCCTTCAGCCATCTGCATTTCCCGGCTCACAACATAAGCTTTGGTTTTCACCAAGCCTTTAAAGCTGACTTTTTTTATCATGTATCCATTATATGCTTCCCAATTTTTTTCTGTAAGCGCAAGTTCACCGGCATATAGCATGTTAAATCCCAGAAAAAATATGAGCGGACCAAAAGAAGTATAAAAGGGAATTTTCATGGGGTGTTAAAAATATTAATATTCCGCATTAAAATGGTTATTTTATTCAGGCAGTTAGCTTAATTGAGCTAATTATTACAAATGAAAAAAATTAATAAAATATTGAAACCAGCCTCCCCCGATTTTAAGTGGTTTCTTGGCTACCAAAGCAAGGATTTAAGCGGGGATTTAATTGCCGGAGTTACAGTGGGTATCATGTTGATACCCCAAAGCATGGCCTATGCCATGTTGGCCGGCTTACCTCCTTATATGGGCCTGTATGCTTCCATTCTCCCGATGTTACTGTATATATTATGGGGCACCAGTCCATATCTTTCCGTGGGACCTGTGGCCATTACATCCATATATGTGGGAACATCATTGGGGGAACTTTCAGCCGGCAATGTTGAAATGTTAATTATCATGGCCAGTTGTTTAGCTATGTTTGAAGGCTTGTTTCAAATTATAATGGGCGTTTGCCGTTTGGGGTTTATTGTAAACTTTATCAGCCATCCGGTGCTAACCGGCTACATCACTGCAGCGGCCATTACCATTTTAGGCAGTCAAATTCCTCAAATTCTTGGAATATACATTCCCAGGGAACAGGGAACCTTGAGCGTGTTTTTGTCTATTTTTGAAAATATTAAAGATCTCAATATTGCAACTCTTATTATCGGAATTGCCAGTATGGGGCTGCTCATATATTCCAAACGAAATTTTAGAAATCATTTAAAATCCTTAAAACTTCCCCGAAAGCTCTATGTTGTTATTCCTAAATCAATGCCTCTAATAATTGTGGTATTGAGTATTTTTTCCACCTGGAAATTTAATCTATCCTCCGAGCATCAGGTAAAAATAGTTGGCAGCCTTCCCACGGGCCTTCCCCGCTTTTCTTTACCCAGTGTTCCCTGGGATAGAATTGGCGATCTAATTCCAATTGCTTTTACCATTAGCCTTCTTAGCTTTTTGGAAAGCATTTCTATTGGTAAAACCCTGGCCTATAAATCAGGCAAAGTAGTCCGGGCGAACCGTGAATTTCTGGCCCTTGGAGCCGCCAATATTGGCTCCGCCCTTTCCGGAGGCTATTCCGTGTCAGATAGCTTAAGCCGTTCCACCGTAAACTATCAATCGGGAGCCAAAACCAAATTGGCATCAGTCATAACTGTTGGAATGGTTACTGTAACGGTTTTGTTTTTTATGCCCGAGTTGTACTATTTGCCCAAAGCTGTTTTATCTTCCATCATAGTAGTAGCCATATCCAGCCTCATTGACTTTAAATACTTCTGGCGCTTAACTAAGCTCAATAAGCCCGATGCGCTCGCCTTTGCCGCCACTTTTTTAGCTGTTTTCATTTTAGGAATTAAATATGGATTATTAGTCGGCATATTGATTTCCATGATATTATACATGTGGGTGACAAGCACCCCTCACATGGCCGTTATAGGAAGATTGGGGAACAGCGAACATTTTCGAAATGTATTGCGGCATAAGGTAATCACCTATCCCCATATACTGATGGTTCGTATTGATGAAAGTTTAACTTTTGTGAACTCTAAGTTTGTAGAAGAACATTTATTGCAAATAATATATAAGAAAAAAGACTTAAAATATTTTTTATTAAATGCAAGTAACATCAACCATATTGACACCAGTGCGCTTGAAACATTAGAAGCCCTTTTTGGACGCCTTAAAAAACAAGGTGTTGAAATTTATCTTGCAGAAATAAAAGGGCCGGTAATGGATTACCTAATAAAATCGGGATTCGTTAAACGATTTGGAAAATCAAAGATTTTTCTCAGCACCCACCTTGCCCTCAATGCCCTATTGGATAAATCCCAAGATAACTAGGGTTTTTTGGGCAAAAACAGCAAAATATTTTTTCAAACAACTCTAATTGCTAAACTAAAAAAATCCAATTTTTTTAAATAGCTAAGGTATTTTTTCAAATTACTCCAATGTTTGTGATCTGTTTCACACCCTGTTTGACATTGTTGATTTTTAAGGATACAATGAATCCATCTAGTGCTAATCCAAAAATCTTTCACTTAAAAAACAGGGACAGCCATGAAACAAAAACTATCCTTTTTGGTCATATTAGGCCTAACCGCTAACATCTTTTACGGATGTTTAAATCTTTCAGGCGCAGACAAAGACAAAGTTGCCGAGGCTTTGGGTTTGGAAACAGAAAGCGCAGGAAAATCAGGAACCATTAGCGATACTGAACTTGCTGAATTTGCAGCCGGTGGAACAGTAAGCAAAGATGGCCTGGACTTAAACTATGTTCAGGACGACCTATATGTGGCCAAAAGCATGAAGGTTACTGATGGTACTACTGAAACTTATTACACCAAAACCTCCTCCACCACGAAATTATCAGCAGCTTCTGTAAGCTCTGTGGATTTAGTGGGAACCTGGCAAGCCTATAAGCAAATCCAGGGGGCGGG
Organism: Fibrobacteria bacterium; assembly: GCA_050294405.1. GTDB lineage: Bacteria > Fibrobacterota > Fibrobacteria > UBA11236 > JADFYW01 > JBNKOC01. The sequence goes on from JBNKOC010000004.1 coordinate 116,038, forward strand.
TACTGCAGATGAAAAAGTATTTCTCATCAATTTAGATGATGGGGGTAACAAATTGCTGCTAGTGGTGACCTCAGGAGATGACGGACTTTCCTGGACTACCAAACTGGAAGGTACTCCCAAATTATTGACTGAAGAGGAGTATGAAATTGTTGTAAAAGAGCTGGAAGAAAAAGTTACAGACCAAATCACTTCCGAGCTGGCGGCTTGTGAGCGTGAAGATTTTACAGCAGAAGAAATAGCCCTATGTAAAGAAAGGATCGAAAAATGCAAACCTGGTGGCGAAGCTGTAGGAACCGAACTATGCGTGGTAGAAAGATTTAACCCCTGTGACCGCCCTGACCTTACCGAAGAAGAAATTCTGGCCTGTAAAGAAAAGGTTGATGCCTGTGCCCCTGGCGGAGCTGATTATGGCACCGATGTTTGTAAGGAGCGTTTCAATCCTTGCGACGATCCTGCGCTAACCGCGGCTCAAAGGGAACAATGCATTTTCAGATACGAACATTGCGGACCAGGACAGGATTTATACGGCACCGCCCAATGTACAGGAGCTTTTGACCCTTGCGCGAATGTTCCCGAAGCAGAGCTTGAAAGCTGCCGTGAAATCGAACAAAAATGTGCGGCCCCGGAAAATTTTGAGGTCAATGCCGATTTTTGTATCGAAACATTGAACCCCTGTAACCTAAACCACCTCACTAATGAGGAAAAGGCGAAATGTCAGGAAAGATACGAAACCAATGAATGTTATTTATTGGAAAATATCGAAAAACCAGAATGCCAATTCCATTTTGACCCCTGCGAAGGCTTACCAGAAGAAGAGGCCATGGAATGCCGTGAAATTGAAGCTCGCTGCGGACCAGCCAATATGAACAAAACAGAAGAAGACATCGCCTTTTGCGACGCCCATTTGAATCCATGTATGGACCCCGCCATGACCGCTACACAGAAAAGGCAATGCGAAGAACAATGGAATATGTGCGGGCCCAACGGCACTAACCCCAACGATCCAAGATGTTTTGAAATAATAGATCCCTGCATGGACCCGTTTTTAACTCCTGAACAACAGGAACAATGTAAAATGGACAGAGAAAAATGCAGAGATCCTCAAACTCAGGAAGAAAAAGACTATTGCATGGACATTCTTGACCCTTGTAAGGTTCCAGGTTGGACTTCTGAACAAATCAAAGAATGCCGCGAACACCATGATTTTTGCGCTCAACCGGAAAACATGGACAAACCGGAATGCATGGACCAACATTTCGACCCTTGCTCCGATCCTAACATGAGCCCGGAAGAACAGCAAAAATGCCGTGAAGTGGAAATGCGCTGCGGTATTAACTACACTCCTGCCGATGAAGAATTCTGTAAAGAGGCCCTTAACCCCTGTAACGACCCTCTTTTGAGTGAAACAGAAAGGCTCGAATGTGAAGATTGGAATTATCGCTGTGGCCCTGGGGGAACCGAAGCTGGCACGCCTGCCTGTTTGGAAGGTTTTGATCCATGCATGGACCCTGCTCTAACACCTGAAGAACAGGAACAATGCCACATGAATAGAGATGTATGTAAAGATCCTCAAACCCAGGAAGAAAAAGATTTCTGCAACCAGCAGTTTAACCCCTGCATGGATCCGAATCTTACGGAAGAGGAAAGAATGCAATGCGAAGAGCATCAGGCTGCTTGCGGACCAGGCGCTCCTGAACCCCGTCCTGATTACTGCTTTGAAGTAAACAGAGACCCCTGCCGTGAAGGAGCCAGTAATTACGAAAAAGGCCTTTGCGAAATCGCCATGGATGCCTGCCATTCCGGAGAAGTCTTAGTGGATAACGAAGCTTTTTGCGCGGAACAGGGTGAAGGTGGAGATCCCTGCCGTGAAGGCGCTTCTCCCGTGGAAATGGAAATTTGCGAATACCTAAAAACAACATGTTTCAGCGGTGAAATAATGGACCCAGAGCAAGAAAAATTTTGCCACGACTATACGGGCCCCGAAGGCAATGGAGAAGGCGGCGGACCTAAACCTTTTATTGGAGCCGCTCCCAATTTAAAGGCCATTATTGACAGGTTGGGAATCGGTATTTATTTGGATAAATTCGGACCTGTGGAAGTTTCGGTAGCTTATGTTACTGCTGCTGATATTGAGGTTATGAATGCCACTGGTGCCGATCCGGACTTCAAGAAAATCATTGTAACCTGGGATATGTTTAAAGACGGTGGACCTAACAACGAACATATTGTTGTTAATATTGAACTAGATGGAAAAATGGTTCCGTTCACCCTCCTGGCCTCAGAAGGGGACGATCCCAGTAATCCTGCGGATGTTCCCGGAGGACCTATGATATACAACAAAGGCCTTGCCGTTTTGGAATCCGCTGTGTTAATGAACATGAAGTAAAACCTATTCTTTAATACCCTCCCTTTTGGGCTGTGGCTTTAGCCACAGCCCTTTATTTTTCCTGGTTCCCTATTCCGTAAGGAACATGCACCATAGCCATGGGTATATCGGGTTTAGCCAGGTTCAGTTTTTGATCGTCAAAAAAGATATGGGGCCTGTACTCCGATAATATTTTGGCCTTGGATATGCCACCTAGAAAAAAGGAGACATCTATATGTATACCCCAATGGCGCAGCGATTGGATGACTCTTTCATGGGCGGGAGCATTTCTGGCAGTAACCATAGCCGTCTGAATTTTAGGTTTGTAATGGGGTTCGAGCTTTTGTCGCTCGAACTCGGTCTTTTGTATGGCTGAAATTTTTCGCAGCAGTGTTAAAAGCGGCCCGGAAGCCATGGGAACATGGGAGTTCTCTTCTTCGTGGTGTTGAAACTCCGCCAAACCTCTTTCCTTAAAAACCTTTTCAGAACTGTCATCCGCTAATATACCGTCAAAATCAAAAGCAATTTTCAAGATATCGTCTAGGTTGACTTTTTCATCATGACCTTCCCATTCGTGGGGCAAAATCAAACCGGCGGGAAAGCCGAGCGCAGCCGCCTCAGATACATCCCTCTCATTGGCCGACAAAAACAAGCTGGCGTTAAAAGCCTTTATGTATGTATAGGGGTTTTGACCGCAGGTAAATGCAGCCCTGGTCACCCCCATGTTGTAATGTTTAAAAGAGTTAAAAACCCTGTTTCCGGTATCGGCATCGTTCTTCGAAAGCAAAACCACCTCAATGGGTTCGAATTGCTCTGCGGGACTATTAATCGCCAAAAGCCGTTTAATAAAACTGAATCCCGACCCAGGCAAAAAAGGCTCGTTTTCTTTTTCCCGGGAAAAAATCCGATAAGCCTCTTCTCCCTCCTCGCGAAAAACCCGGTCAGCCTCTTTTAAGTTAAAAATGGCGCTGGAGGCCACCCCAATCACCAGTTTATTTTCCAAATCAAATGCCATGCTGCATAAATTAGCTAATCTGGCTTAAAATCCTTAATTTTATTACCGGCTATCCCATTGAGCCCGGTTTTTTTATCTTCCTTTAAGGATAAAATCAGCCACTCATTCAAAGTCCAAATTCGGACTAAAAAGAAAGGAATAACTTGCTAGCTACCCCCTTGGTATTGGAAAAACCCCAATTTTGCCACTATTTACCTACGAAAATGGCCCAAATGGAAACTTTTTTGGCCCAAGGCGTCTCGGGGGAAGATCTGGACTTTTTGCTATCGGAGGGCTGGCGAAAATTCGGGGAGTACTACTTTAAGCCCAGTTGCCCGGATTGCCAGGCCTGCATCCCCATACGGATAAACTGTAAAAACTTTGAACACAGCAAGAGTCAAAAAAGGATTTTAAGAAAAAATCAGGAAACTGAAGTGCGATTTGTCCCCCTGAAATTTAGGGAAGAAATATTTCAAATTCACCAAGCCCATTCCGAAACAAAATTCAATCGTTCGGTCACCCGGGAGGAAATCAAGCAAGGTTTTTACAAACCCTCCTGCCCCAGCATGCAATCGGAGTATTACATTGAAAATACGCTGGCCGCTGTGGGCTATTTGGATCAATCTTCCAAGGCCCTTAGCTCGGTATATTTTGTTTACCATCCCGATTTTTCAGCTTTCAGTCTGGGGCATTTTGCCGTGCTGGCAGAGGTAAAAAAAGCCCTGACCCTGGGTTTAGATTTTTATTATTTAGGCTATTGGATTGAAGGTAACAAACATATGAAATACAAAGCCAATTATCAGCCTCATGAAAAATTCAATTGGGAAAAAGGCGAATGGATTTAATTCGAAATAAAAAAAACGGATGTTTGTATTTTATTTTTCTTTTGGGCCTGCTGGCAACTCGACCGGAGAGCCTTTACGCCCAGGCTGAAGACAGCTTAAATATATACATACATCCCTTCGCCCCCTTTGTTACAGCGGAAGATAGAGAATACAAAGGTTTTGATATTGATTTGTGGGAAGCTATCGCCAAAGAAATTGATATGCCTTACAAATATGTTCCCGTTAACAAATTTGAAGAAATTTTTTCCAGGGTTAAGTCCGACTCCTTGGGAATTGGCCTGGCCGCCATTACCATGACTCAAAACCGGGAAGAGGAGTTTAATTTTAGTTACCCCTATTTCAACAGCGGGCTAAATGTGGCCCTGCAATCCCGGTACAAAGAAAGTTTTTCCATGCTGCTAAGCGCCCTTTTTGACAGCCAACTCCTAAACATCATTCTGGGAATGTTAGTGTTTATTTTAATATCCTCCCATTTAATCTGGTTTTTTGAAAGAGGAGAAGACGCCATTAGCGACACCTACTTTCCGGGAATTTTTGAGGGCGCCTGGTGGACCATTGTCACCATGTCCACGGTTGGGTATGGTGATATTTCTCCTAAAAAATGGACAGGGAGAATGGTGGCCGTATTTGTAATTATTATGGGAATCACCTTTTTTGGAATCGCCATTGCCGAGTTGAGCGCTACCTTCGCCTCCCAAAAAATGGGAATTGGCATCCAATCCATTTCTGACTTAAAAGGTCGAAAAGTGGGTGTTTTAAAGGGAACCACTGCTGAAGAGTTTATGTCTCAAAAATCAGCTTTAGTCATTCATTACCCCAGTATTGAAAAGGCTTTAGAGGAACTGGAGGCTGAAAAAATCGATGCAGTTGTGGGGGATGACCCTGTTTTGCGCCATTTGATAAAATCTCGCCATTTTAACCTGGAGCTTTTGGGTAAATTCAAAACGGAAAATTATGGCATCCTATTTTCAGAAAACAATAATTTGCGGGAAAATATCAACCGAGAATTACTCAAGTTAGAGGCTTCGGGCCAATTAGAGTTGTTGAGGAAAAATTGGTTTGACTCCAATTAGTGAATAAACAATATTTTATAATACAACGAGGTATTTCACTGAGATGAAAGAAAGCGAATTCAAGCAACTCACTCAAATTAAAAATATCCATGAACTTTCTGAAGAAGTTGTGGATGAATATGCTCAAATCTTTTTAGACAAAATTGATGAGCAAAATGAATCTGAATATACTTCCAGTTATTTTTGGTGCCCCAAATGTGAATCTCCTGATGCATTGGTTGAAGTGGACGACCTCAATCAAAAAGGCGTGGCCTCCTGTCCAAATTGTCGCATGTCTGTTATTTTGGTTCACGGCCAAGATGGTGAATTAGAAGAGTGGGATGATGCCTGGGACGACGATGACGAAGAAGAATTAGAGTAAACCGTAAGGTTTTCTTGACTTTTGAAACATCTCCGCAATTATTTATTTCCAATAAAATTTTTTTTGTTTTTTTTTCTTCGCGCAGATTAAAAAAGCTGGGTTTTTAATTAACTTGGAATTCTCATGGGCCGGCAAATTGTCATTTTCTTTTTGTTGACGCTGATAACAGCGAATAGCCCGATGTTTGCAATGGAGTTAAATCTCTTTGCCGCCCTTAAAAAAGCTTCCGGCGAAACCGATGACATGGCCATCTTAAAAGAACGCCTTAACATGAACCATTACGAAATTGAAGGGATTAAAAGCGCTTTGTTTCCAGTGGTTCAATTTTCCACCGGACTTAATTATTTATCCATCTCCAGCAAAAGTTTTCCTCCATATTTTACAGAGGTCCCCTCTGATGGAGGGGGCGGTGGCGCTTCTTTTCCCAGCCGCTTTTACGGTTCTGAAATCAACTGGAATTTAAGTTTCAGACAACCTCTTTTTACCTTTGGCCGCTTAGGTGTATTAATTAAAATCGCCAGAAAAACTCAGGATATAAATAACCTGAATTACGACATCGAAAAAGAAAAATATTATTTCAATGCGCTATCCAGTTGGACTACGGCTTATCTGGCCCAACATCAATTGCAAACATCTTTAAAATCTTTAGAGAGGCTTCGCCAAATTAAAGATTTTACAGAAATAAATTTTAAAATGGGTGGTTCATCCAAACTGGATGCCATGCGTAGCGAAAGCAGGCTGATGCTAGCCATGGGCGATTCTTCTCAATTGGAAATTAACGCCCGGCAGAGCTTGGAAAGTTTAAAACATTTGTTGGGAATCGACTCCGCTGCGGATGTTTCCATCGCTAGAAACAACAATGAAGACAGTTGGGTTCAAGCTAACATGGCTTCCAAGGGTCGGAAAGAATTAGAAATTCAAAAGCTAAATAGAGAAATCACCCAGCATTGGGCCCAGTACGAAAGAGCCAATCTACTTCCCGCCATATATCTTTCCGGAGGCATGGACAATAAGGTTCAGGAATACGACACTGAATTCGATATAGTGCCCCCCTCCCCTTCTGGGCTAGTTGACCCCGACTATTTTAATTACCGCTTAGGAATACAAATGGACTGGACTTTATTTGATGGCTTTAAAACTACATCTGCAGTACATCGTCGCAAGGCCGAAGCTAATTTGGAACTTAGAAAATGGAATAAGCTTAAAAATTCACTGGAGCTGGCCCAAAAAGAAGCTAAAAACAGCCGTGAAGCGGCTGAGGCCATGGTTGTCGCCTCAGAGCTTGCAGTTAAGGCAGCCCGGACCGCTTACGAGATTGCACAGACCGATTACAAATCCGGCCAATTGTCCATTCACCAGCTTTTGGAAATAGATGAAGAATTCAGAATGGCCGAATTTCGCTGGGCCAGCGCCTGGACAAATTTAATATTGAGCCATGCCAATGAGCGCATTGCCAATGGAATAAGCTTAATGGAGGGTATTCATTAATGTTAAAAGGATTTTTGATTGTAGGAATCTGGGCTATGTTATTTGCCTGCAATTCCGAAAATACTGAAGAAACTCAGGCTGCTGAAGAGGTTACAGCAAAAAAAGACAGCTCAAAGGCCGTAGCTGTTTCTGTTATCGAAGTTAAGACCAAAAAATTTGTGGAAACCCATTCTTTTTACGGTAGCGTAGAGGGTTCCGAGTCCGCCCTTTTGGTGAGTTATACCGGTGGCTTGGTTAACAAAGTAAAGGTTAAAAACGGGGACAAAGTCAGCAAAGGGCAGAGCCTGTGCAGCATTGAATCCGAAAAGTATGTACTTCTATACGAAACTGCCGAGCTCAATAAAAAATTAGCCAGCGAAGAATTCGAACGGGCCAAAACACATTTTGAAGCTGGCAGTTTTAGCCAGACACAACTGGATGCCGCCCAACAAAAATTGCTAGCTGCCAAAAACCAGGAAATTGAAGCCCGTAAAAATAAAAACGCCTCTCTATGCATCTCACCCATTAGCGGAATTGCCACCGAAGTCATAATAGAGCCTTACCAAAATTTGGTTCCGGGCGCTGCTACCATCCATGTATCTGATATTAAAAACATTAAAATTGAAGTGGGAATTCCCGAAAATGAAATTTCAGGCTTTGTAAAAGGGGCAGATGCAAAAATAAAGCACCCTCGAATTCCCGACAGCAGCTACGCTGGACAGGTTGAAACCATTACAGCCAGGGTTAGGCCCAGCGATAAGAACTTCATCGCCGAAATAAAATTGAAAAACCCCAATCAGGAATTAAAACCCGGACAAACCGTGGAAGTGGTTTTATCTAAAGTTCCTATGGAAGATGCCATCGTATTGCCCAGTGAAGTTATTCTCAACTTGGAAAACGGCAATGCAGTTATGGCTGCCGTTGATGGAAAAGCAAGAAAAATTACAGTGGAAAAAGGACCGGCAAACGCTTTGGAATCTGTTATTCTTTCCGGTTTAAATCCTGGAGATAAAATCATCTCCAAAGGCCAGATGTTAGTGGTTGATGGCTCTCCCATTCAGGTAGAAAAGATGTAATTACATGGTAAAGTTTTTTGTAAACAAATTTTCTGCGGTAAGCGTTTTATCCCTGCTCATTGTTTTTGTGGGCATAACTGCTTACAATTCCCTGCCCAGAGAATCGGCCCCGGAGGTAAAAGTACCCCTGATTTTTATTACCACCAATTACCCCGGTGTTTCCGCCAAAGACATGGAATCATTGGTAACCGAAGAAATTGAAGGTTTACTAGACGGGGTGGAAGATGCCACAAAAATAACCTCCACCACAAGGCAGGGCGTTTCCGCCATAACAGTTGAGTTTAGCCCTAATACCGATGTGGAAGTCGCCAGGCGCAGAGTTCGGGAAAGGGTGGACATTGCCAAGGCCGATTTGCCTGTGGACGCCAATGAGCCCATTGTTCAGGAGCTCAATTTTTCAAGGCAGCCCATTCTCATTTTAAACCTTTCCAACCCAGCTGGGCTTGAAATTTTAACTCCCACTGCAGATTTCTTGGAAGAAGCTATTAAAAGAATTCCAGGCGTATTAGATGTAAATGTTTCCGGTGAATTGGAGCAGGAAATGGCCATTGAGCTTGATCCTGTAAAACTCAACCATTACGGTTTTTCCATTGATGATGTAGTCAAAGCTATTAATAATGAAAACATTACTATCCCAGGTGGAATGCTTTTAAACAAGGCCTTAAACTACAATCTGTCTGTTTCCGGTGAAATTAAAGATCCCGAATTATTTAACGAAATAGTGGTTTCTGCAAACGGGGTAAAAGCCCAAATTAGCGCATTGGGGAAAGCATCTTTTAAGTACAAAGAACGCACCAGCTATAATCGGATAAACGGCAAGCCTTCTATCTCTCTTTCCATTACCAAAAGAGCCGGGGAAAACTTATTGAGAATAGCGGCCGATGTGAAAAAATTGGTGGAAGAAAATAATTTTCGCTACCCTCAGCAAACCTCTTTGGATTATACCTATGATGAGTCCAAACAAATCAAAAACATGGTTTGGGACTTGGAAAACAATATTTTCAGTGGTTTGGTTTTAGTCTACATCATCACCCTTTTATTTTTGGGATTTAGAAACTCATTATTCGTTTCTTTGGCCATTCCCTTTTCCATGCTCATATCTTTTTTCGTGCTGCAAATCGCGGGAATAACCTTGAACATGGTGGTTTTATTTAGTTTGATCCTGGCTTTGGGAATGTTAGTGGACAACGGCATTGTAATTGTGGAAAATATTTTCCGGCACGCCACCATGGGTAAAAATATTGTGCAGGCTTCTATTGAAGGTTCCAATGAAGTGGCCTGGCCTATTATAACATCCACTCTCACCACTTGCCTGGCCTTTTTTCCCATAATATATATGCCGGGAATGATGGGAGAATTCCTTTCCTATATTCCCAAAACTGTGATTATTGTTTTAGTGGCTTCTTTGGTGGTAGCACTTACTATCAACCCCACTTTTTGTTCTAGGTTTTTAAAAATTAATGAAGCCCAAAGAAAAAAAGCCATGGAAGGCGGAAGTATTTTCGCCAAATTTCAAGGCATGTATGTGAGACATTTAAAGGTAGCGGTAAAGCACCCAGTTATTGTGATTGTGTTGACTATTGTAGCAGTGTTTTCGGGAATGGTGGTAAATGGTATTGCCGGAAAAGAACCTATCTTTTTTCCCAATATTGATCCTCCTGTGGCCATTATGGGTGTGGAGCTACCTCACGGAACTCCTTTGGAAAAAACAGATTCCCTCTTAAAAATTCTGGAAGATATTACTGAATCTACGCCTGGTTCAGTGGAACATATACAGGCCACTTCAGGACGTTCGGCAGCTTTGCCCTTTGAAAACCCCGAAGACGGGTCCCATTTTGCCAACGTTCGTATAGGCTTTATGCCTTTTGAAGAAAGAGAAATAAAAGGTGTTGTTACTATCGACTCTTTAAGGCAAAGAATAAAACCTGTTACCGGCGCCGATTTAAAGGTTCGCAAACAAGAAGGAGGCCCGCCTCAGGGACACCCTATTTCCTATATGGTGACAGGTGATGACTATGCTGTACTGGGAACTTATTCAGACAGCTTATTACATATTTTAAAAGAATACGATGAGGTTTTGACAGACATCGAAACAGACTTTAAAAAAGCTATCCCCCAGGTTAAAATCGATATTGACCGGGAAAAGGCGGGTATGCTTAACATTAACACCCGCACTATCGCTTCTACCATTCGCAACGCCATGAACGGGGGAGAAGTTTCAAAATTTCGACTGGGTAAGGACGAATACGATGTTATTGTTCGCTTTTTTAAACCCTTTAGAGGCGATATTAATGCATTAAAAAATCTGGAAATTGTTCACGAGGGAAAAAGAATTCCTTTGAGTTCAGTGGCGCATATCCACGACGAGTCGGATGTGGGAACTATTAAAAGAAAAAATCGCAAAAGAGCCGTTGAAGTTTGGGCCGATTTTAAAGAGGAAATTCAGGGCAAAGACAGTATTAAAGCGGAAATTTTATCCAGAGTGAACAACATAAATACGCCCAAGGGATATTACATAGGCCCCGGAGAGGGAGAGCAAATTCAAGAAGAAGCACAGGCATTTTTAGCACAGGCATTTGTAATCGCTTTGTTTTTAATTTTCATCGTATTAATAATTCAGTTTAACTCCATAACCCAACCCCTCATTATTTTAACCGCTGTGTTCTTGTCCTTGGGCGGTGTTTTCTGGGGTTTGTTTATAACCCAACAAACCTTTGTTATAATCATGACTGGCGTGGGAATTATTTCCCTTGCGGGCGTTGTGGTAAATAATGGTATTGTCCTTATTGATTTTATAAATCAAATGGTAAAGTCCGGAGTACAATTGGAAGAAGCTGTAATAGAAGCTTCTTCCACTCGTTTCCGCCCTGTTTTATTAACTGCCATAACCACTATTTTGGGGCTTGTTCCCATGGCCTTGGGATGGAGTTTTGATGTACACAGTTTTACTATCCAGGTAGGCTCCGAATCCTCTGAATGGTGGAAATCCCTGGCATGGGCCGTTATTTTTGGTCTTACCTTTGCCACAGCCCTCACTTTGATTGTGGTCCCCATTTTAGTAATGTTAGACTACAAGTTCCGTGGCTTTTTGGCTGGCCGTAAAAATAAGGCCAATGCCCCGGCTAAATAAATCATTATTTAAATTGCCTTTTAACAAAGGAAAATAAAATGAGTTCTAATTTGACTTCTTCCCCCGCATGGAAAAAATTATCTGACCATTATACGCAAGCTAAAAACCGGGATTTGAAAAAATTATTCCAAAAAAATCCCGAACGGGCTAAAAAATTCAGTCTGGAAGCTTGCGGTCTTTTTTTGGATTACAGCAAAAACCTCATTACAGATGAAACCATGGGCCTTTTATTGGGCCTGGCAGAACAACAAAATGTATTGGCTTATCGGGACAATATGTTTGCCGGAGAGAAAATAAATTTTACTGAGGATAGGGCCGTTTTACATATTGCATTGAGAAACCGCAGCAACGCCCCCATATATGTAGATGATCAGGATGTTATGCCCGCAGTGAATGGGGTGTTAAATCAAATGCGGGAATTCTCCGAAAAGGTTAGAGATGGCAGTTGGAAGGGCCACACGGGAAAAGCCATTAAGTCTATTGTTAACATCGGTATTGGCGGCAGCGATTTAGGCCCTTTAATGGTCACCGAAGCTTTAAAACATTACGCAGATGGCCCTAAAGCGTATTTTGTATCCAATGTGGACGGTACCCACATATCCGAGGTCCTAAAAGAAATAAACATTGAAGAGACACTGTTTATTGTTGCCTCAAAAACTTTTACCACTCAAGAAACCATGGCCAACGCTTCCACTGCAAAAAACGCTTTGTTAGCTGCTATGAATGGGGATAGTTCCTCAGTGGGTAAACATTTTGTGGCCCTGTCCACCAATTCCAAAGGAGTAAAGGACTTTGGGATATACGAGGAAAATATGTTCCAGTTTTGGGATTGGGTTGGAGGGCGTTACTCCCTTTGGTCTGCCATCGGCCTTTCCATAGCCATTAACATAGGCATGGATAATTTCGAAGAAATGCTACTTGGCGCCCATGAAATGGATAAACATTTTCAAAGCGCAGAACCCAATCAAAACATGCCCATCATATTAGCTTTGCTGGGGTTTTGGTATAACAATTTTTACGGCTACGAAACCCACGCTATCTTGCCTTATGACCAATACCTCCACCGCTTTGCAGCCTATTTCCAGCAGGGAGATATGGAAAGCAACGGCAAATATATCGACAGGGATGGCAACATTGTCGATTACCAAACAGGACCTATCATCTGGGGGGAACCCGGCACCAATGGGCAGCACGCTTTTTACCAATTGTTGCACCAGGGCAAAAAAATCGTGCCCAGCGATTTTATCGCCCCGGCCAATTCCTTAAACAAAGTTTCAAACCACCACGAACTTTTACTTTCGAACTTTTTCGCCCAAACCGAAGCTCTGATGAACGGAAAAACCGAAGAACAAGTTCGGACTGAATTGTTAAGCCTCAACCCTGAAATTAGGGAATCCCTTGTGCCCCATAAAATTTTTGAGGGCAACAGGCCCACCAATTCTATTATGATGGAGGTTATGACTCCCAAAACATTGGGGGCCTTAATCGCCCTTTACGAACATAAAATCCATGTACAGGGATGTTTATGGAACATCAACAGTTACGACCAATGGGGAGTGGAATTAGGCAAACAATTGGCCAAAAATATTTTGGCAGATTTTAAGGCTTTGAGTTCCGATTCTAATTATAAGCTGGACCACGACGCGTCCACCAACCAACTTATAAATTATTATTTAAAACACAAAAAAGCCTGATGTTATTAGGCCATTAAATTTATTTGAGAGCCAAGGCGGGGAGCACCGCTTTGGCCGTAGTTGGCCATCGGACCGCTTTTTGCGCCGGAAGGCCCATCTGATGTTTCTTCTTGCCTTTTCTCATTTACCTGACGCCGTGCCTCCATTTCCATTTTAGTGGCTTCAGAGGCCACTTGCCTGTCTTTTCCAGATGGCTCAGCTGGGGCATTGGCGGCTCTTTTTATAACCTGAGCTTTTTGAATTGTGGCCTCAGGGTTATCATGTATAGGGGACGTATCTATATTAACATGACCCGAAGTCGCGTAGCGTTTGCCATCGGGGCCCTGGGTATATTCAAAATGAGCCCCGCCCTTTGCATAAGAACCAGCCGCCGACAAATGAGCCTGTTCGTGTTGGCGAACCTCTCTATCCCGGTCTTTTAATTCTTTTACTTCTTCTTTTTCCTCATCGGATAAATTACTGGAACCAGTATCTGCTCCTTCTTTTTTACTTTCCTCTTCATAAGCTGCATCTTTTGGTTCGCCCAAGGCCTTTAAAGCATTTCGCCCTTCCAAAGAAATTTGCAGGCTGGATGCTTCCTGGTCGAAAGGTGAAACAGCAGCTGTGGATGTCGAACTAGGATTTTGGGCATGGGGTACGGAGGGACGGCTAAAAACGACGCCACTGGAGGAAAATGCAGAAGCTAGCGCATCTATCACAACAAGATCTCCTTTTGGTAGTATCGGCAAAAAATTGAAAAGCTTTAATTATTTTTTTGCTTTTGACTAATTACTCTTTTGGCATTATCTTCTTGGCCAATGGCTGGAGAATCCCCAAAAAACTTGGCCGATAACAGCATTTTTTTGCTTATCGGAGATCATCTCACAGATGGAAATTTTGAAGCCATTAAAGAACTCATTTCCGATTACCACCCGGCAGATTTAGCCTTTTTACTTAATTTGCTGGAAGATGAGGACAGCCTTAAAATCCTTCAATTGTTTGATGACGAAAAAAAGGCGGAAGTTCTTCCGGAATTAAACGAATCCAAACAACAATTCATTGCTGAGACAATGGAAAATAGGGAATTGTCCCATATTGTGGAGGAAATGGATTCAGATGATGGCGCGGATTTAATTGGCCTTTTAGACAAATCCAGCCAGGATGAAGTGCTAAGCAATGTAGAGGGTGAAGAGGCCGATGAGCTTAGGGAGCTTTTACAACACAAAGAGGACTCTGCCGGCGGACTTATGTCCAAGGAAGTGGTGTCCGTTTCCAGCGACTCTACAGTAGAACAGGCCATAGCTGAAATTCGAAAAGCTGTGGAAGAGACCGAACAAGTGTACAATGTTTTTGTGACTTCTTCGAAAAATGGAGAACTCCTTGGCAACCTTCCATTAAATAGCCTGGTATTGGCGAAGCCCAAATCCAAGGTGGCAGATATAATGATAGAAGCCCAATCGGTAACCACCCATATGGATCAGGAAGATGTGGCGCACCTAGTTAAAAAGTACGACCTAGTGGAAGTTCCTGTGGTGGATGAAGGAAACCGGCTGGTGGGAAGAATCACCCACGATGATATTCTGGATGTGGTTGAAGAAGAAGCCGAAGAAGATTTAGGACATTTGGCTGGTACCGGGGATGAAGAAGTATCGGATCATTCATATTTTCAAATTTCAAAGAAGCGACTTACCTGGCTCATCATTGGTCTAATGGGAGGTACCGTTTCCGCCATTATTATGAGTAGTTTTGAGGTAGCGCTAGGTGAAGTGATAACCTTGGCTTTTTTTATTCCTGTAGTAATGTCCATGGGCGGTATTGTGGGAATTCAGTCGGCTTCTATTACTGTGAGGGGTTTGGCTACCGGCGAAATATTACAGGGACAAATGCAGAAGCGGCTTATCCGGGAACTGGGGGTGTCTCTTATTACCGGAGTGGTGTGCAGTATCCTCTTGGTCCTTGCCATTTTGGCCTGGCAACAAAACTACAAGCTTGGATTTACTGTCGGCGCATCTATGTTTGCCGTAATGATAGTTTCTACCCTCTCTGGCACCCTATTACCTATGATCTTTCAGCGCATGGATGTGGACCCTGCCCTAGCAACCGGGCCATTTGTAACCACCTTAAATGATATGCTGGGTCTTTCCATTTATTTTGGCTTATCTATGGCCTTTTTACATTTGTAATGGACAAAAATAAAGACTTTTAGAATTGCCTGAATAGCGGATATTTACTTTTATTATCCTGTACCTGGTTAGGTGAAAAAAAGGAATTTTTAATTTTTTAAAACATATTTATGCCCAAATATTCCATTGCATTTCATTCGCCTTCGGGGAAATTTTACCACAAGCAAGTTGAGCTTGAAACTCAAAATGCCGCCCTCAAGTTCTTTTTCGATAATTATGTGGAAGATGAATATTCCAAAGATGCCGAAGGCTTTTCCTATTTCAGCGAAGACTTTGGCGATCCCGATGAACCACTGGGCAGTATTTTAGAAATACAATAATTTTATATCCAGCTCATGGAATCTGGCAAAATCTCGGTGGCTGTTGTAATGGGGGGGATTTCCTCCGAACACGATGTTTCTATGCATTCGGGAGCAGGTATTTTAAAACAGCTAAACCGCAAAAAATTCAATCCTTTCCCCCTGATAATAAGCAAAAGCAACCAGTGGATTTGGCCAAAAAACAGGGAGGACTATGTATCTGGCCATGAAGAGTTGGTTGCCGTCTGCCAAGACCCCGATTCAAAATGGAATTGTGTGTCTTTCCCACTTTTTGATACTTTCCCCAAGGCCGATGTTTTTTTTATCGGACTTCACGGCGAAGGAGGAGAAGACGGAAAGCTTCAGAGTTTTCTGGAATTAGCGGGACAAAAATATACCGGTAGCAAGCCCATGGGTTCTGCCCTGGCTATGGACAAATGTAAATCCAAAGAAATTTTTACTGCTCACGGAATCCCAACTGCTCCTTATGAAATCAGGCTACCTTCCCAATACCCTTTTAATCTTACAGAAATTATTGAAAAATTAGGGTTACCCCTGGTGGCTAAAGTTTCCAATGGAGGCTCTTCTCTTGGCGTAGAAATTTGTCAGGATCTGGAATCCGTAGAAAATTTTTGCAAAAGCTGGGTGGACAAAGCGCCGGCCATTTTATTTGAAAAATACATCAAAGGTCCAGAGGCCACCTGTGGCTATTTGAAGAATTATAAAGCCTTGATTCCCACTGAAATAGTTCCTCAGCAGGATAATTTTTTTAATTATGAAGCCAAATACCAGGAAAACCGCAGTTTGGAAATCACTCCCGCTCGCTTTCCCGAAGAGGTTTTGGAACAGCTGCAAATGCTGGCAGAAAAATGCCACCAGGCTTTAAGCCTGGATATTTACAGCCGCAGCGATTTTATAATGAGCGAAAATGGCCCTTTAGTTTTGGAAGTAAACAATTTGCCTGGTTTTACTCCAAACTCCCTGTTACCCAAATGCGCCCTTGGAGCGGGTCTTGAGTATCCAAATTTATTGGAACATATTATCTTTGAAAGCCTGAAATCATAGTTTTTTAAAAAAAAAAGATATTGGGTTGTGGTCATGGATACATGCTTAGTAATTGATACTTCTTCTTACATTGCTTTGGGGCTTATTGACCCTAAAGGAAATGTTTTGTCTAAAATCATACTGCCAGATCAAAAAGCAGGTGATGTTATGGATAACGCCATTGAACAGTTAAAAGAAGAGGCTAAATCCTCACTTAATATTAGCCAGATTTGTGTTTGCCTTGGCCCGGGAAGTTTTACGGGACTTCGCATTGGAATCGCCTATGGAGAAGGCCTGGCTTTTCCAGAATCACTGCCCATTCAGGGTTTTTCTTCCCTGCAGCTTATGTTAAGCCTGGCCAAGTCCGAACCTACCCTGGCCATTATTCCGGCGCGCAAAGATTATTTTTATATATCTGCAAAAAATTTTTCTGAATGGGAAGAAGGAAAAGAAAACCTTCTAACCTCCCAGGAGCTTAAAGACATTTTACCTAATGCAGCTCATGTTGTAGTGCCGCATAAAGACAGTTTGCCTTTGTACGCAAACTTTTTAAAAGAATACAAAAGCCTGGATATTATTGAAAACTACGCCTGGGAAACCGCCATCAAGTTAGCGTCTTCCAACCAGAACATGGAAAGAGGCATTATAAAACCAAATTACATCCAAAAACCTGCTGCAGAATTGGCCCGCTTGCAAAAAGCCAATGATTAGAGCTCTGGTTTTAGAGGACAAGTCGGAAATTTTACGGCTTGAAAATCAAAACTGGAAGGCGTGGGACTGGACAATTTTTGAAAAGGCTTTGGATTCAAACTCCGATTTGCATTGCTGGGTTATTGAAGCAAAAAAAAGTGTTCTGGGATACATACTTGGGCAAAAACTCCATGATAGCTTGGAGATATTAAATATCTGTATTTTAGAGCAAAACCGAAAACAGGGTTATGGCGCTCAATTAATGGGGAAAATCATTGAATTCTGCAAAGAAAGGCAGTTAGATAGTATACTATTGGAGGTGAGGTCTAAAAATTTAGCGGCCATCAATCTGTATAAAAAGTTTAATTTCAGGGAGGATGGCGTCAGGAAAAAATATTACACCTTGCCCATTGATGATGCTATTTTAATGACCTTAAAGCTGTAATAGTAATGGAAAAGCCTTCTGAAGAGAAATTAAGCGAGAGCACTTCGCCAGATCCTTTGTTCAGGACAGTGGAATTCAGCAAAAAACAGCTGGAGGCCATTTTTGACCATTTGGAGCCTATGTGCCTGGTGGGAACGGACATGCATATTATTCGCATAAACAAGTCCATGGCCAGCTTTTTAAATACGGATTTTAAAAACTGCATTGGAAAGCACTTAAAAAATGTTTTTTACGAGTGGGACCACACCCTTTTATCTAATAATGTGGACTTGGTTTTATCTTCAAGACGTTCCATTCAAATAAACGATTACTCTTTGGTAGAAAGAGGGAAAAAAGGCTGGTACGAAATCACTTTCTATCCAGTAAGCAATGAAGAAAAAAAAGTGGATGAGTGTGTGATTTATTTTAAAAACATCACAGAGCTTTTTCTCACTAAAAAAATATTGCTCCAGCAATACAAAAAGCTCGAAGAACAGCAAATGATGGTGGAAAATAAAAACGCGCTTTTAATCGAAACCCAAAATACCCTGGATTTAAAACACCAGGCCATTATGGACGAGCTCAATGTGGCCCGTGAGGTTCAGCAGGGGCTGATGCCAAATGTATTGCCCAAAATCCCTGGCATCGAATTTTTCTCTTCTTACGAACCCATCAGCCAGGTAGGGGGCGATATATATGATATTTTAAAACTCGATTCCCAGCATATTGGAGTTTTTATCGGGGATGTTTCCGGCCATGGTATGGCTGCGGCCTTTGTGGGAGCCATGGTAAAAATGGCCCTTATTGATCACGCCGATAAACAGCACTCTCCCAAAGGTTTGTTTGAGGTTTTAAACAAAAATTTGATTAAGCATTTAAAAAGCGGACATTATTTAACGGCCTTTTATGGAATTCTGAACACGTCGGACTATACTTTTACCTATAGCAAAGCAAGCCACCCCCATCCCATTTTAGTTCGTGATACCGGAGAAGCGCTGGAACTGGAAACTGGCGGTATGTTTTTAGGTTTAATGGATGAACCTCAATATGAAGAGAAAAAAATTCAATTGCGGGCAGGGGATCGGCTGTATTTGTTTACCGACGGCTATTTTGAAATTAAAAGCCGCGAAGGCAATCACTACATGTATAACAATTTCACCCAGCTTATCTCTTCCATCAACCATTTGCCTAAAGCTGAATGCCATCAAAAATTAACGGAAAAATTAAGCCAATATACGGGCCACAAAGAACTGGAGGACGACAGAACTTTTCTCATCATGGAAATTGTAGAGCCCAGCAAGTCCGACAGACTCCCGCTTCTCTCCCATTTTAGCCAAAGCGACAATGTTATCATCCGCTCCTTCAGTTCCGAAGAAGAATTTGATAAAATTTTTAAAGAGTTTGAAATTTATGTTAAAGATTTTGTGGACTCGGAAGAAGCCAGGCAACATATTATTATAAGCAGCATTGAATTGGTCAATAACGCCCTGGAGCATGGAAACAAAAACGATCCCGAAAAGGTGGTTTATCTGGCCTATGCTTCCAATGGCAAAGAAATCAAAATCACCGTTAGAGATGAAGGCAAAGGCTTTAACCCCCAGGCTTTAGAGGACCCCAGGTCCGATGGAAAAAATCAGCTGGAGCGGGGTCGGGGCATATTTATTGTTAAATCATACATGGATGAAGTGTATTTTAACGGCTCCGGGAACACCATCACTATTGTAAAATCCCTAAGCTAAGGTTCAAAACAATGCCAGTAAGAAGCGGACGGTATTCTTCGCCCCAGATAAAAACAAATAGACCTTGGCTTAAATGGCTGGTTGGAATTGCATTAGTTTTCCTTTTTGTGTTTTTTTTATTGTTCTTAAATGCTGGAAAGTTTTTGGTAAAACAAGACCCCTTTACCCATGTTAACTGGGCTCTTGTTTTGGATGGAGAAGGCAGGGAGTGCGATAGAAGCGATGCCGCCCTTTCCCTGTATCTGGAAAATAGAATCGATAGTATCATATTATCGGGAGTGCGCACTTACAAAACCCGCTACCGCAGTGAGTTCATAAGGCCTTCCCTGATTGAAAGGGGAGTCAATCCCAGCCATATTTTTGAAATGCGTAACGATAC
The DNA here is from genome assembly GCA_050294405.1 of Fibrobacteria bacterium. Taxonomy (GTDB): domain Bacteria; phylum Fibrobacterota; class Fibrobacteria; order UBA11236; family JADFYW01; genus JBNKOC01. The sequence goes on from JBNKOC010000004.1 coordinate 135,780, forward strand.
CTATAGCACTATTGAAGAGGCGATTCTGGCAATCCAGCAATTCCGCCATTTGCAATTGGATACGGTTTTAATCATAACATCACAATTTCACACGGCACGCAGCTCTTATATTTACAACTTTTTGGCCAAGGGCAATCCGGTATGTTTAGTCTATCCTTCTGAAGATATGTATTTTAACCCCAAAGCGTGGTGGGCCAATAGGGAGAGCATGAAAACATTTGTGTTTGAAAGCACTAAATTTTTCCAAAGCAGTTTGGAGCTTTGGTGGAACTCAATGGGCAAGGGCTACGATTTAGAAGGGGCACCCTTGATACTGCAGCCCACAGAACTATTTTTCAGGGCTGGCGTGGCAGCAGCTCCCGAGCTTCAAATTGAGGAAAATGAGGAAGAAACAACAGATAGCCTAAGCATTATGGAAATGGATAGCTTATCCGAATCAGCAAATAATTCCTCTTCCGAAATAAATGCAGATAGTTCCAATCTTGAAGGCCGGTAAGCCTAGCTTTTACTGCTACCCCATTTTAACAAAATCATAGAATAAATTATGACTCCTAAAATAACCATAGGAGCCAAGGTCATAAGCAGGTACACCAAATAAATATTTAAAAAAGAAGAAATTAAAATAACCAGCGCAATTAAATCTCTTTTTACCAACCCTAAAAACAGACCCATGTAATTGATATGTAATTGCCGTTCAGCCTCATCTGCTAACTTTTCTAATTCCCGATTAAATACGGTAATACTCAGCGGCTTTTCATTGAGCTTCAAATAGCCGTACACAAGAAAGAAGCCCACCATGGCGCAGCCAAGGGCAAAGACATTGTAATAAAGCAAAAATTTAAACCCCAAATGACTGCGCACTACCTCACATAAAATGATTTCAAACCAAAACAGAACAAAAAAGGAAATTTGCCCGGGCATTAAGATGGTTAATGGACTTCTTTTTTCCGAAATAACTTCTAAATGAAACAGGGAGTAATCCAAAAACACAAACAAACATAAAAGAAGGCCCGCCAAAACTCTAAAATAAGATTCCAACCCAAACAGACCTATTACCAGAGGCAAAGGGGCTAAAACACCAGTCCCAATAACCAGGTAAGAAAATTTATTAAGGGCCACTTTTTTGTTTTTTAAATAATTAGCAAACTTTAAGGCATAGCTTTGGGTGAAGCTAAAAAAATGAGTCTGGTTTTTTTTATTCATTTAAAGACTAAATAAAACTTGGGATCACCCCAGTTGCCAATTTATGAGCCAAAACCCGTCTCAAACTATTTTGAAACGGTTAATTACCCGCTTAAAATAGGCATCCTAAATTAGAATTGCCACCCCTTTAACCCTTATTTACTTTTGAATTATGCTGGAAGGATTAAAACTTACTTTCGCTGGCATGTCCATGGTTTTATCCTTTCTGGTGCTGCTAATTGGAATCATGAATTTGTCCAGTTGGCTTTTTAAACCCCAGCAAACTCAAAAAATCCCCACCTACCCCAATGAAAAAGAATCTTCGGATATTTCTCCCAATATGGTAGCTGCTATTTCCACTGCCATTGAGGCCTACGAAGCCGATAGCCGAAAAGGAAAATTATGAAAAAAATTAAGTTTCAGGATACATCATTTCGCGACGGCTTTCAATCTTGTTTCGGGGCTCGGGTAATTACAGAAGATTTTTTACCCGCTGTGGAAGCATCCGTTGAGGCAGGCATTACCCATTTTGAAGCGGGTGGCGGAGCGCGGTTTCAATCTTTGTTTTTTTACTGCGGAGAATCCGCTTTTTCCATGATGGACAAATTCCGAAAAACTGTGGGTCCCGATATTAACCTGCAAACCCTTGCCAGGGGAATTTCTGTGGTAGCCCTTAGTGCGCAGCCCAGAGATATTATAGACCTCCATGCAAAGATGTTCAAGAAACATGGCATGACTACTATTCGAAATTTTGATGCGCTGAACGATGTTCGGAATTTAAAATACTCTGGAGAGTGTATCACAAATGCGGGACTTAACCATGAAATCGCCATTACCCTAATGGATTTGCCTCCGGGTTGCGAAGGCGCCCATGATGTATCCTTTTACATTAAGGTGTTAAAAGACATACTGGAAAGCGAAGTGCCTTTTAGTTCCATAGCTTTTAAAGATGCTTCGGGAACGGCCAACCCGCAAAAGGTTTATGGAACCATTAAGCAAGCCCGGGATATTTTAGGAAAAGATGCACATATCAGCTTCCACAGCCATGATACCGCTGGGGTGGGAATTTCTCAGTATCTGGCCGCCATTAACGGAGGGGCGGATCAAATTGACCTTTGTAAAAGCCCCGTAAGCGGAGGCACTTGCCAGCCTGATATTATTTCTATGTGGCACGCCATGAAAGGCAGCGGTTACACATTGGATATTGATGTTAACAAAGTTTTAAAGGCGGTGGATGTATTTGAAAAATGCATGGAAGATTATTTCTTCCCGCCGGAAGCTAAGCAAATTTCCTGTCGCATACCGCTTTCTCCCATGCCAGGCGGCGCCCTAACGGCAAATACCATGATGATGAGAGATACAGGTACGCTTAATTTGTATCCCGATGTAATTAAGGCTATGTCCGAATGCGTGGCCAAAGGGGGGTTTGGAACCAGTGTAACCCCTGTTTCCCAATTTTATTTTCAACAAGCTTACGCTAATGTGACTCAGGGCCCCTGGAAAAAAATAACCCAGGGTTATGGAAACATGGTTTTGGGATATTTTGGGAAAACACCTGTAAGACCAGACGGGGAAGTTATAAAAATTGCAGAAGATCAAATGGGAAAGCCCTTTTTTGAGGGAGACCCAGTGGATTTAATTGAAGATGGAATTCCCAAAGCAAAAAAAATATTGGCTGATAATAACTTAGAAATTACCGATGAAAACATATTTATCGTAGCTTCCTGCGAATCCAAAGGAGTTGACTTTTTAAAGGGTAATTTCACTACAAACATTCGGAAAAAATCCAAAGAAGATACATCCCCCAAGGCTGCTGCTCCAGCTCCACAAAATTCAGAAGTCCGACATTATTCGGTTGCCGTGAACGGGCAAAATTTTGAAGTCAGCGTGGGACCTTCAGGTCAAAAAATTGTTCCTGCAAAAACAAAAAACGAAAAAGCGGAAAACAGCGCCAAGAGTTCTTCTTCAAAACAAGACGTAAAAGCCCAACTCCCTGGCAATGTATTGCGCATTGAAGTTGCCGAAGGACAAAGCGTTGAAAAGGACCAGGTTTTAATTGTGCTTGAAGCCATGAAAATGGAAACTCCTGTAAAAGCTCCCCAGGAAGGCAAAGTAACTGCCATACATGTTCAGCCTGGCCAAACTGTAAGCGCTGGAGATTTGTTATTAACCATTTAATTTTCCTGATATTATTTTTTGCGAGCTTTGGATTTTCCAATAGCCAAAATATATTGCTTAAATTTGAAAAGCCATACATTTTAAAAAAAATATATGCCGCCGAAAGAAAAGGGGTACAGCAGGGAGACCTACTGGCTGTTTTACAGGATTTTCAGGGTCATCCCGTAGAAATCAAAGCCAATTCCGCCGGCCGAATATTAAAAGTTCACTTTGTGCAATTCGATACCATTCCTAAAAACAGCTTGTTTTTAGAAATGGAAATCACCCCCATTAACATCCAGGAATATTCCCGGGGAGACAAAGTCTACCACAGCTCAAGCCTAAAACATCTTTTTTACAAATTGTGGGAGTCCACAGGAATAGCCTCTTTGGGCAAATACCTCAGCTATTCCTTTCAGGACAGCCTGGGCAAAGTCTTTATGATATTTGTGGGTTTTTTATTGTTATTCCTCGCCATCGCTAAAAAATTCGAACCCCTTTTATTAGTTCCAATCGGTTTTGGCTGCATTCTCAGCAACATACCGGAGAGCGGCTTTACCGAGCCAGGGGGCATGTTATTTTACATCTATGAGGTGGGAATCAGTACGGGAATTTTTCCCCTCATTATTTTTATGGGAGTGGGCGCACTTACAGATTTTGGGCCAATGATAGCCAACCCCAAAACGGCCTTATTAGGTGGAGCGGCACAGTTTGGAATATTTCTAACCTTAATGGGAGCCATTTTATTGTCCAAATGGATTCCGGGAATTGATTTTGATCTGAAAGACTCCTCCGCTATTGCCATTATAGGAGGAGCCGACGGGCCCACAGCCATTTTTTTGGCTTCTAAGTTATCTCCTCGTCTTTTGGGCTCCATTGCCGTGGCGGCTTATTCTTATATGGCGCTGGTCCCCATTATCCAGCCTCCCATTATGCGCTGGCTCACTACTCCCGAAGAACGTAAAATTCGCATGTCTCAATTGCGAACCGTGTCCAAAAAAGAAAAAATCATTTTTCCTTTAAGCGTGTTAACTCTATGCGCCCTATTGCTTCCTTCAGCCGCCCCCTTAATTGGAATGTTTATGTTTGGAAACCTAATGCGCGAGTGTTTGGTGGTGGAAAGGCTCTCACAAACCGCTCAAAATGGGCTCATCAATATTGTGACCATTTTTTTGGGGTTGGGGGTAGGCTCCAAGTTGTCGGCAGATAAGTTTTTGCATTTAGAAACCCTGGGGATTTTGTTTTTGGGAATTTTCGCCTTCGGAGTGGGCACGGCTGCGGGAATAATTATGGCCAAATGGATGAATTACTTTTCCAAAAACAAAATAAACCCCCTAATCGGCTCTGCAGGAGTATCTGCGGTCCCAATGGCGGCCCGAGTTAGCAATAGTGAAGGATTAAAGGCGGATTCTCAAAATTTTCTGCTTTTTCACGCCATGGGCCCCAATGTGGCAGGAGTAATTGGGTCCGCAGTTGCAGCAGGGGTATTATTGGCTGTTTTTGAATAGTTTGGCATTTTTATTAGCAAAATTGTACCAGAACTGTAACGATTGTAAAGCTTTAGTCACTTGAGTGGCTGAAATTCAATTTTAACTATATCTTTAAACTATGGAATTTGCAGAATTAAACCGCCGTAATTTGTCCAGGCCCGCTCTAATTTTAAAAAGGTTAGTGGATATCCTAATTGGCAGCTTTGGTTGCCTGTTTTTTTTAGCAGCTTACCCAATTGTAAGTCTACTCATTAAACTGGAGTCTCCAGGACCTGTCTTATACAAACAAGTTCGGGTGGGCACTAACCGAAGGAATTCTGAAAGGCGCCAGAGTCGCGGTAAAAATTTAATTCCCCTTAAAAATCTTAGAAAAGAAAAATCCGAAAGGCGCAAACTAAATTCAGCCGGAGTTCACTTTACTCTATATAAATTCAGGACTATGCGGCAGGACGCCGAAAAGTACGGTCCTCAATTATGCGCCACCAATGGAGATGCTCGTATCACCAAGGTGGGCAAATGGCTTCGCTACTTTCACATTGATGAATTGCCCCAGTTTGTAAATGTTTTAAAAGGAAATATGAGCTTAATTGGCCCCCGCCCCGAACGCCCCTTTTTCACAGAAAAATATTGCCTGGAAATTCCAGAATACCCAAACCGCACCCGGAACATTAAACCCGGCCTAACCGGTTTGGCCCAAATCACTTTGGGATATGACGAATCCATTAAAACCGTAAACCGTAAATTTTATTACGACATTACCTATGGCATGTCCTTTTACAGTTTTAAAGCCTGGGCAAAAATGGAAAGCTGGATTTTTATTAACACTCTTAAATATCTAAGCAACCAAATTACCGTGGCTTTTAAATACAAAGCTGCAAACATCAATAACCCGGAACCCGCCAAAGAAATAGACAGAGCTCAAATACATGTGGCCCATCCCAAAAAAATGGTGCACAAAATCCACAAAAAACATTTGACCACCTCTCACTTGGCCTTACATTTTCCAGAGCTCTACGCCATGAAACAGCCCGCGGAAAGCGGATCTTAAAGGGTTCTTAGGAAAATTTCCATTAAACTAATCACATCCAAGGCATTGTGATGTATAGCCCCTTCCATAGTTTTAGGGCTACTGGGATTATCCACATATTCTTTATAAGCTGCCGGAATTTGGGAACCGGGCAAATCACCCACCCGATGCCTTTTTAAAAAGGCTTTTTCCAGCGTTTGCAGTTTTACATTGGGCAAATTCTTTTTCCAGTGCTTGCGGGCATAATGCAAAAGGTCCACATGTATAGGCTCGTATGCAGGATTTAATTGCCAATAATAACTTCGTTCTTCTATAAAGGGCCAATCAAAAGCTTTGCCATTATAGCTAACTAGCATTTTAAAGTTGGGCAAAAAATCCCAAAAGCATTTCAAAACCGAACGCTCTTCGGAATAATCCCTTGCAAAAAACTGCGTCACATACACTTTAGAATCTCTTACATAACATAAACCAATCAAAAACAAAGGCACTCCGGAAAACCCGCAGGTTTCTATATCAAAAAAAGCGAGTTCCTCAGGGAAACGAAGGTTCAGCCATTCGGGATTTTGTTCAGCAGCTAAACTCAGGCCTTCAATTTTTTTTACAAACTCCTGAGTGCCGTTCCAAAAGCCTTCTCCCTCCCGGTGGATAATTAAACTGGACTCCGCTTTTATGGAAGGCAATTCCAAGTTGTTAGGAAAAAAATCCATCAACTCTTCAAAGTCGCCCTGCTCCCTCTTAAAAAAATGGGTATCGGGCATAGTATCAAAATGAACTTGGGCTGAGTTTTGTGCTCTTGGAGGAACATTTCCCTGAGATGTTTTAGCTTGGGGTTTATTTTCACTCCCCACTTTGTGGATGGCGTTTAACAATTCCAGTTTGGATTTTAACCGTCCCATATTAGCTTAGCTCTCTGATATCAATTCCAAACAAAGTTGTTTATAGGATATATTTGAACCTGATTGTTCAAATTGACCCACGCAAAAAGGGCAACCAGAGTCGCAGGAGCAACTGGATATGATATTTCGGCATATGTTAATCATGACATCAAAATTTTCAAATATTTTTTTAGATACTCCTAGTCCACCATCATACACATCAGAAATGCTCAACACTGTTTTTTTATTTTGATCTTTGCAAATTTCCACATTCATATCAGAAGGCTCTAACATTAATCCCAAAACTGCAGCTTTTTTTAAAAGCTCTCCCAGACTTTCCAATAGCCCCCTGGTGTTTTTCCCAAGACCTAGCTCCTGTGCAAAACCAGTTCCAAAGGAAATAACCAAAGCCTCCGTATTTAAAATGGGTAATTTTCGGTAAACCGCCCACTCCGAAACCTTTTTCCCGCTCTTAAAATCAATTTTTTTAAGAGCTTCAATTTCAGTTTTCAGCTCTATTTTGGAAAGAGAAGCTTTAAGGCCGAATTTTTGAAGTTGCCCCATTTGCATTTCAGATTTTAAAACAGAAGACATTTTGGGATAGGTGTAATAATCCAGATTGCTTTCTCTTAAAATGATTAGGGGGCTGCCCGGTTCCCAGTTTTCCACCTGGTATTCCTTACCTCCAGACAAATAAACGGCTCCCTTAAAAATATGCCTTAAGGCTTTGAATTCTTCCAACTGACCTATATTACTGCGCCCGGTTTCATATTGAACCCACAACTCTATGTTTTTATCCCCAAAACTGCGAAGGCTAAATTGATGGGAACCAGTTTGAGGAAAGTACCACTCTCCTTTTAGTTCTTTTAATTCGCCATCATCCAAAAGTTTTCGCACAATGCTTTCAAACTTTTCTCCAAAATAGAGGGAGTCCTCCTGATTTAAAGGGCATTCCTGGGCGGCGCATTTAATATGGGCTTCAAGAAGCAAATTGTTTTGAGGATCACAGCTAATATTTTCAAAATTATTTTGAAATAGCAAATGGGAGTTTTTGGCTATGTAACTATCCAGAGGGCGATAAAGGGGCACATACAAAACCAGTCCAGGCTTTTTTCCTCTTCCGGTTCGGCCCGCCTGTTGCCTGAAGCTGGCCAGGCTGGGGGGAAAACCCAAAATTACCACCACATCCATCTGGCCTATATCCACTCCCATTTCCAGGGCGCTTGTTCCCACAATGACTTTAAAATTGTTTTCGTATATATCCTCATCTAATTTTTTTCTGTCTTTATTGGAAAGGCCGCTGCGATATACCAATATATGTTCTTCAGCAATTTGAGAAGAGCCTTTTAAAAGCCTTCCCATTAATTCGCAATGCAAACGGGATTGGGTAAACATCAAAATTTTTTTATCCTGGGAACAAAGTTCTTCGCAAAGATGGGCCAGGCGCTGATATAGCTCAGAGCTTTTGCCGCCCATTCTGTAAATATGTTCTGTTTCCAATGAAGCCCACAAGCCCGGCGGTTTAGGAGAGCTGTCTTCAGAAAAAATTTGAGGATCTTTTCCAATTAAATTTTTTCCGTGCTCCCCTTCATTGCCAAGGGTGGCGCTTGCCAACATCCAATGGGGATTAGAGCCATATTTGTGGCAAATTCTCCGAAGCCTGGAAAAAAGCAAACATACATGGGACCCAAATACTCCCCCATACACATGGGCCTCATCCACCACCACTCCCTGCATATGCATGAAAAATCGGGACCACCTGCCATTTTGAGGCAATATACTTGCATGAAGGGAATCGGGATTGGTAAAAAGTATGTTGGCCCTTTTTCGGGCTTCCGCCTTATTCTTAGAGGAAATATCTCCGTTGTATAAATAAGGTTTTACGCAGGATATAAGTTCGGGCTGATTGGAAATTATATGCAGCAGCTTACGGAACTGGTTTGCCGCCAGAGCTTTGGTGGGAAACAAAACCAAAAAACAATTTCTAGGCTCACTTAATAGCGAAGATAGAATGGGAAGCCAAAAGCAAAGACTCTTCCCGGATGCAGTGGGAGTAACCACTAAAAAATTTTCCTTCTCCGTTGCGCAGTTAAAACTGTCCACCTGCTGTTTGTAAAGCTTGGTCAAACCCTGGTTGTGCAAATGGTTTTTCAAAATTTCAGGTACCTCATCAGGCAAATCAAAAAGCGTTTCGGGCCTTGGCTCCAATTCCTTTTCCCAGCCCAGCGAAAAAGAGCTTTGAGATTTAATTTGAGACCAGAAATCAAAGGGCTTGGAAGACATAACAAATTTAAACCTAGTATAAATTTGCCTGGAAAACAGTAAGCAAAGCACTTGTAAAGCAGGGCTTTTTTCAGTATTTTATTTTTTTCACTTTTAATGATTGTTGGCTTTTTTTAAATTCTCGATATAATTGAATGGAGGTATTCTAAATGACTTATGTAGTTCAGGAAGCATGTGTAAAATGCAAATACGGTGATTGTGTTGAAGTTTGTCCAGTTAACTGTTTTTATGAAGACGAAGATATGCTGGTTATCAATCCCGAAGAATGCATTGATTGCTCAGCTTGCGTTCCCGCTTGCCCAGTAGAAGCCATTGCTTCCGAAGACGAAGCGGAAGAAAACTGGATTAAGAAAAATGCAGAGTTCGACTTTGCTGACGACAAAAGAAGAGAAAGCAAAGACGACGTTACCCATGGTCCTGATTGGGACGAAGATAAAGCCTAAGTTTAGTAAAAGGCTAAAGTTGAAATTTAAAGCGGCTGAACAAGCCGCTTTTTTTATAGCAGGCTTTTAAATGGAAAAATTAAAACACATTGTAGCAGGCAGAGGCTCTCCCCACTTTTTTTTGGCCGCGTTATGTCTAGTGGCGTTTGTTTTTTATCCTGCTGTTTTAAAGGCAAGTGAGAGCACCCAATTTAAAAGCAAAATTGAGGTTATCAAATATTTGCAAAAAAACACGGCTGCCAAAGAGTTTAAAGAGCTCAAACTCGATATAAATCTAGACCAAAACAAAGAGTTACTTGTAGGTACAGATTGCTCCAGGGAAGGCCCATGTTTGTACCATATTTTTGAAATGCTTAAATCCGGTGGTTTTCAATTTAAGGGTACAGTGCTGTTGCATAGTTTCTTTGAAGTTCTGGCTCAAAAATCCAACGGATACTGTGATATTTTACAGGCCCAAATGGATAGCAATAACCATTTTCAACTGGTGCGCTATGAATTTAATGGGAAAGACTACAAGCCAGGGCCCTCTATTCGCACCAATTCCAAGGTTTCCACTATTTTAAAATCGAGCCTTAAGTAGCCAAATCAGACTTAAATACAGGGCAGCTCTAAAAATTGATGATCGTTGTTGTGAGCGAGGCACACGATGATGAACCGAAGCGAAGCGCAAGCTTGAAGGAGCCTGTGACACCCAATTTTTAGAGCTGCCCAACAGTTTTTAACGGAAATTCGTTGTAATTTCAGGTCAACACACTCTGGAATCCCACAATCCTTTGTATATTATCCAGACAGAAAGATTATGGTTAAACGGCTTCCCATCGCAAAATACGGCAAAACAGCCAAGTATTTATATGAAAACTGGAAAGCCGAAAAAAACCCATTTTACGCTTCCTTAAAAGTAACTTTGCGCTGTCAGTTTAGCTGTAGCTTCTGTAATATTTGGAACAGCCCCAAAACCGAACTTTCCACTCAGGATTTAAAAAAAGTTTTGAGAAATCTGGGCAAAAGCTCCATTATTATGACTTCCTTTGAAGGAGGTGAACCTTTACTTCGAAAAGATATTGAAGAGCTTTTGGAGGTGGCCGCTGCCCAGCCCTTTTACGTAATGTTTACCACCAGCCAGCGCAATTTATTGAGCTATCCCTGGGAGCGTTATCAAAAACACATCGATTTTTTAGAAATCAGCATTGATGAAGGCCATAAAAATTTAGAAATGTTTCAGCTATTACCTGACATTAACAAATTTGACATGGTGGTTTGCGTGCAAACCGTAGTGCGTAAAGAGGACCAGGATAAAATGGAAGAAAAAGTGCGCTCCTGTTACGAAGCGGGTTGTAAAATTCTGTTAATGCCAGCTACTACCTTAGAAGGTGCGGCAGACGGCTTTCCCGAGTTTGAAGCTTTTGAAAAAGAGGTGATGCGCCTTAAAAAACTTTTTCCCCGGGTTATTATCACCCCAAACTCCTATTTCAGAAGAATGAAAATGAAGAAGGGAGGCTGTAGCCCTAATTCTATCGTTGTGGATGCAGACGGAACCCTTTATTACCCCTGCCGTACTTTGGAAAGAAAAGCTATCCGACTCCAGGAAAGCGATTTAATGGAGTTTATAAACTCCCAAAACGCTCAGTCAGAGCGGGATTATATGCGAAACTGCGAGCGGCAATGTGGCTGGTATCAGTTTTACGCCACGGCGGGATTCACCAAAGCCAGCGACTTTTGGGACGCTTTCAGCCCCTATTTTCAAGATTTTATTAAGGGTTCCAAGCAAAAAAAGCTACAGCAAGCTTAAGATTTAGCGTAAGCAAATCCTTTAGTCAATTTAAAATCTGGCACTTTATTTTTAGTAGAGAACCCATTTTTGTAATCGTTTTTAATTGTTATTTTTTTAAAAATATTTGATTTTTGTTTATTTAATGGATTTTACGTAATCTTTACAGTATATTTACTTTTATATCCCTATGAGTGTAGAAAAGCCAAATATTTATCAGTATGACGATTTTCGGGAATTTATCCGGCAATGTTTTTTTTACAAACAAAGCATTCAACCAAAATATTCCCATCGAAAATTTGCCGCAGAAGCCGGCTTCACCAACCCGGGGTATTTAAATGATGTAATAAAAGGCAGGCGGCAACTCAGCAAAAGCGCCCAAGAAAAAATCATCAAAGTTTTTAACATCCACCCCAGCGAGGAAGAATTTTTTCGGCTTATTGTGGAATACGGGCAATGCAAAAAATTAAAAACCAAAGATGAACTCTACCAAAAAATTTTATTTCGCAGAAGCCGAAGCAGTTTCACCCGTCTAAACCCCCAGCTCGTCAAATACTATCAGGACTACCGATATCCATTAGTGCGCTCGGCCATTGAGGTTAAAAATTTCAAAGGAGATTACGACTCACTTGCAAAGTTTTTGATACCCAATCTGCCTACTAACATGGTGGTAAAAATTGTGCGGGATTTGTGCGATTGGGGTTTGGTCAAACAAAACCAAAATGGAAGCTACGAAGTTACCGATAAATTTGTGGAGCCCCCCGAAACTATGGGCCAACTTATACGGCAACTCAACCGCAGCTGGATTCAACAAGGGGAAGAAGCTATTTCCCAATTCAGTCCCAAGGAAAGATACATCAACTCCGCCCTAATGGGAATCAGCAGAGAAACACAAAAAAAAATCCGTGAAAAAATCGAAAAATTCCGGCAGGAAATTTTTGACCTGATTAAAGAAGATAAGGAACCAGAAGTTTTAATGCAATTGAGCATGCTTTATTTTCCCAAGACAAAGGTCGAGGTAAAAAAATGAAACACAACATCTACGCCATTTTATTGATCTCTTTTTTACTGGAAGCCTGTTTATTTTCCGGCGGTAAAACCGCAGGCACGGAAGATTTTCCCAATACAGTAAGCGCCACTGTTTTTTCTGGCATCGACGAATCTAAAGAATGGAAACAATTTGAAAACTTAAACACCGAGTTGCCACAAAACAGTATTAAGGCCAGTGACGCTTCACCACTAGCAAAATCATCTAGCGCAGAAAGCAATCTATTAGCCGCTCCTCAAGAAATGCAAAACTCTTCTCCAAATTTTGCTTCAGCGGAAGATTTCATTGTAGATACCAGTTATTGGGTAGATGACGGAGAACAAATCATTCATGTTATTGAAAAATCCAATTCAACCCACTATGCAGTTGACTCCATTTTTGCCTATGTCGGCAATTCCGGCGATAGCCTTATATCCCGCGTACATAGCGCCCAATACTCCAATTTGGGGAACTTACTTACATTAGAAACCCTAATAGAGGATTACGACGGCAACAACCATCTATCTCCCATTGAAGGCGAAGCCAACCAAGCCATTATTACAAGTATTAACTACAAGCTTTTGGGACAGGACATTGTGATAATGATAGCCGATGCGGGGGCTGATTTGGATTTCGGAGAAAACGAAAACAGCGCCACCGAAGACAACCTTATACTGGAAATAACCGGATTAAACATAAATGCAGACGGCGATACCCTTAAATTCTTCCAGCAAACGGACGCCGATGGAGATGGGTTTATCACCCCAAGTCCTGGCAGAGAAAATCGGGTGAACAACCAGGAAATTAAGCAGGATATAATTTTAAAAACAAAAACCCACAGCCAAATAACTGTGGATGCAGGAGAAGATGATGATTTTGGTGAAAATGGCAACAGCGCCGAAGCAGACAACTTAATCATTCACTTTGAAGTTGCGGTAATCAATCAGCAGGGAGATACCATTAGCCATGTTTATACCAAAGATTTAGACGGAGACAATATTATTACCGCGATAGCAGGCAATGAAACCAATTCAGCCAGTTACCACAAAATATTGCAAAGCGCCAATCAGAGAATTGAGGAGACTGTAGAACTCACCGCTGGAAAAGACAATGATTTTGATTTGGAATTCGACAATCAAATAATAAGCTATTCCAAAATCTGGACAAATGATCAGGATACTTTATTATATGCCCGTATTGCAGATGCAGATGGCGACGGTATAGCATTTGACTCTCTTTCCGATTCCTCTATTGTAGATGTATACCACTTAACCACGGGAATCCCACCTCGTAAAGAAACCAAAACCACTATGGTGGTATTTCCTGAAGATAGCACCAAAAACTATCCTATTTACGGAGAAGTTGTCTCCAGCTGGAATCCAAAAAAATACAAGACTCTTAAAATTTTTGGAAAATTGGAAAACGACCGAATCGACCTTAAAGACACTGTTTTTATTTCTGTGGAAACCGCACAAGACGATCCAAGTTTTACGCCATTTCAAAGCTCTCTATTTAAAGCTGGCTTAGGAGAAGATATATACTCAGATGAAGACAATGTTTTATACAGTTTTGAATTTCAGCGAGAAAACCCCAACCAGGAATTTCGGTCCGTGGAATTCTCTTTTATATCCGAAGAACCCATCCCAAACGGCGAAGAACCAAAAGTCGGCTCAGTGGAAGCCAGACTAGAAACAGGTCCAGATGAAAGTTATTCTTTTGTTGGACTGCTGGTAGATGGCGAACTTTCAGGACAATTAACTCTTCCTGACGGCAGCATTAAAGACGTAAACTGGAAGCCCTAAAAAAAACTTTTGTACTAAAGAAGTGCTTTTTAAAGCGTTTCTTTTTGTTTTTAACGTATTTTTGTAATCATTTTAAATATGTTTTTATTTTATTTTAAACCCAATAAACCAATTAATATTATTATTAAGCGAATTTTTAACGGTTTTAGTGTAATCATTTTAATAAAATTACTTTTCATTTTCCAAAAACAAGGGTACATTAGAATTATCACTAATCAAGGAGCCCTATCAAATGAAACATCTAATCAAAAGCATCTCACTAATAGGCTGGGCATCCACCTTAATGTTCCTGGCCTGCGTAAACAATGTATCTGAAGAAGACAACCATATTCAAAACAGCGAAGTTACTGCCGAAAGTTCGGTGGAAACCATGTTAACAGATGGGTTTAACCAATCCACCCAACTCGAGCAACCCTTCCCCAGCATTGAGGGCGCACCCAGTCTCTCCAATCAAAATTTCCCCTTGGGAAAAAAATCAGCCTTAGGCAAGTCCGCCGCTGCAGAAGAAGAAATTTCCATAGACTCCAATAACATAGAAGAAGGCTATGCCATTGTGGTTATGAAGACCGCCACAGCAGCCTATGAAAAAACAGATAGTATATGGGTGGTGTGGGATGAATTTGCCCAGGATGAAATTGAAGATAATGAAAATATCCAGAAATTTTACAGCGGTACCTTTTACGCTGCTGGCAAGTCCGAAGAAATGTGGATCAGCGATGCCGATGGAGATGGCATTGCAAACGGCCAAAGCCAGTATGCTAAAAAGGTTGAATTAACCTTTAGCAACAGGAGTATTTTGGGAGTAGTAGAAAAGTCCACCATGACTGTGGACGCGGGTCCCGACGCAAACTTTGACAGCGAAGAAGATAATAAAATCATATCTATGGAATGGGAGAAAAGCCTGGAGGGCGAAACACTGGCCTACGCCCATTTTTCAGACGAAGATGGCGACGGTATGTTAGTGGATAAAAGCTTTGCGACTAATTCTGTTGTAAAAGTTGAAATGTACGAAAGTTCCAATCCCCTTAAACCTCTGGTTGATTGGAGCAAGCTAAATTTAACAGTGGAAATGAGTGCGGAAAATGAAGAAGGAGAACTCATATCTATTTCTGGAGAAGAAAAATTCAAAAATGGAATCCACAACAAAATAGTAGCCCTTAGCAACGACGGAAAAGAAAATATCAAGGAAGCGCAAATTGTTATTGTAAAACTAACATCAGACAACCCCATTGAACAAGATTCCAGCCTGCATTCCGAAGCCGTATTTGTAATTGACGTGGGCGCAGGGTTTTCCAACGAATCAGACAACAGTGTTTTGGAAATACATTTGGAAAGAGAAAGAAAATTTGGGCTGATTAAATCAGAAGAGTTCCATTTTGTATCTCAAGACCCGGTTATGGAAGGAGAGGAGCCTACTTCAGGAACAATCGAAATTTTGGTAAACTTTAAAGACGGCAAATCAGCCAGCCTGGTTGGCTCTTTTGAAGAAGGACATGTGGAAGGAACCCTTACTGGCCCGGAAGGAAACACTGTTAGCTTTAGCTGGACAAAACCCTAGCTATACCTGAAAGCTTTTTTAAAACCCGTCTCTTAATGGCGGGTTTTATTTTTTTGGGGAATGTTTATATAAGGCACTTCAATTACCGTGTCTTTGGAATCGCTCCAGCGACAAACCCTGTTTCGGCCCAACTCTTTGGAGTAATACATAGCCTTATCGGCCCTATCCAAAGCCTGAGAAGAACTATTGGAAGAAGAAATAGAAGCCGCCCCCGCGGAAACTGTTATTTTAAAATTGTTTTTAAGAAAACGAAAACTTGTGCCTTCTATAGTTTTACGAATTTTGTGGGCTAATACCGCCGCCTCTGGAGAACTGGAATACGGAGTGATAATTATGAACTCCTCGCCCCCATAACGAAATACAATATCCGATTTTTTTACCTGTTTTTTAATAATACGGCCAATGGATTTTAATATGTAATCCCCCGCTTCGTGGGAATAATTGTCATTGATTTTTTTAAAATGATCGATATCCAAAAAAATCAAACTGGAACGAATTCCATAACGCCCTACTTTGCTGTACTCTTTTTTGATACGCTTGTTTAAATAGCGTTTGTTATACACCCCTGTAAGGGAATCCATGTATATTTCTCGCCTTAGGCTTTTATTTTCTTCCAAACTTTCAATAACAAGGTTTCTGGAATACACCAACATTTGGCGCAATGTTAGTATTCCCAGCAACTTGCCGCGCTCCACCACCGGAATTTGCTTAAAACCATAGCGGTTTAAAACGGTAAAGGCTTCAGAAAATTTCGCCTGGGAATTTATAGTCACAAGCTGGCCTTTTATAATTTCCTTAATAAGGGTTTTTTTCTTAAAGGCATTTCCATTTACTCCCAGCAAAACAAAATCCCTGTCCGTCAAAATCCCGACAGGTTTCGCTCCGTTCATAACCACCAAACATGATTCTTTGTATTCGATCATCATGGCGGCGGCAGTTTGTATAGGCTCATTTTGGGAAATGGTAACCACATGGTCCGTCATTATTTCCCGAATGGGCCTTTTGGATAAAGAGCTAATCATTTTCGGTGGATAAATATAATAGGAAATCCCCGAAATTCAGCTGAATTAATAGGAAAATTAGTCCACAATTTCGTTAAATTTGAGGGCCCGCATGGCTAAAATCCAAGTTGGGCTCCGCGTATTTCTTGTAATTTTCCTTAAACATCTCAGCTAATTTTTGGGCAGCTTCATTGTATTTTTTGGCAGAGTCCCAGCTGTGGGCCGGATTTAAAATACGGCTACCCACCTCTTTTATCTGTATGGGGATATTAAGCCCAAAAACTGGCTCAGCCTCAAATTCAGCTAGTTCCAGTTCGCCATCTAAAATGGAGCTTATAATTTGACGTGTTATACTTAGCTTCATGCGCTTGCCAAGCCCATAGCCTCCTCCAGACCATCCCGTATTTACCAACCAGGCCTTGGCCTGGTGCTTTTCCAATTTTTCCCCTAAAAGCCGGGCGTAATCATGGGGGTGAAGAGTCAAAAAAGGACCACCAAAACAAGGGGAAAAAGTAGCCTGGGGCTCTGTGATTCCTCTCTCTGTTCCAGCCACTTTCGCGGTATAACCGGAAATAAAATGGTACATTGCCTGGTCCTGGGAAAGCCTGGCCACAGGAGGCAATACTCCAAAAGCATCGCAGGTTAAAAAGATAACATGATTGGGGTGAGTGGCTTTGGAAACTGGGCGCACAATATTGTCAATGTGGTATAAAGGGTAGCTCACTCTTCCGTTTTCCGTTTTGGAAGTGTCGTGGTAATCCACAGCCCCGTCGGAAAGAACTTTTACATTTTCCAACAGGGCATCTTTGCGGATAGCCCGATAAATATCAGGTTCTCTTTCCTCAATGAGATCGATGGTTTTCGCATAGCAACCTCCTTCAAGATTAAAGATCCCCTCGTCGTCCCAACCATGTTCATCGTCTCCAATAAGCTTTCTATGGGGGTCTGTGGACAAAGTGGTTTTCCCTGTGCCTGACAAACCAAAAAACAGAGCGCTGTCCCCGTTTTTCCCGCAATTGGCCGAACAATGCATGGATAAAATTCCCTTTAGGGGAAGGTGGTAATTCATTATGGAAAAAATCCCTTTTTTCATTTCTCCACCATAAGTTGTACCCCCAATAATGGCCAATTTTTTTTCCAAATTAAACATCACAAATACTTCGGAGTTTAATCCATGTTCTTCCCAATTTGGGTTGGTTACAGAGCTGGCGTTAATAATGGTGAAATCCGGATCAAAATCCTCCAGTTGGCTGGCTTCCGGGCGGATAAACATGTTTTTACAAAAGTGAGATTGCCAGGCTATTTCGCTGACTATTCGAACCTTTAATCTGGTTTTAGGATTCGCTCCACAAAATCCGTCAGTTACATATAAATTTCTTCCTTCCATATGATTACACACCAATTCATGTAACTCTTCAAAAATTTCAGGGCTAACTGCTTTGTTAACATTTCCCCACCAAATATTTTTCTCAGAAGGCGCTTGGCGAACAATGTATTTATCTTTGGGCGAACGCCCCGTAAATTTTCCTGTGTCAATGGCAAGAGCTCCCGATTTGGTTGCAACAGCCTCTGCATTTTCTATTTCATGTTTATATAAATCCTCGTAGGATAAATTGTAAAACAATTCCCCGGTAGAATTTATCCCGCTTAATAATTCAGATGTTGTGAACATGTCCTCTCCTATTCAATTTTTGGAGCCCTATTAAGGCCCGCCTTTTTTACTCGTAACTTCCAATACACAAGCACAATGACAACATCTAAAACAGCCGACAACAAAAAAGCCAATATTGCCTGAATTTGGAACCAATTTTCCGTAAACACATAGGCGCCCAAATTAGCCGCAGCGAAGAGCAGCCAGGAAACCCAGCTAACCCCTTCAATCTTTTTCTCCTTCAAAATTTGCAACAATTGAAGCAGAGTAGATCCCGGTAAAATGACAGCAGGTACCCAACCTGCCATTTCGCTAATGGTCATAGAAAATCCTATCTCTTATCAATATAGTATGTTGAGATGTATTTTTTACAGGCAATAGCTGTCAAATTGACTTTAAGCCCAAAAGCGGGGGCGCCAGTTTAAATTATTTTGGGCGCTTCGTTAAATCGCAATTTCAACGTTTGAGATAAAAGCGATTTAAAAAAGATTTCCTGTTTGCTTTGCCCAGACAGTTTATAGGCATGAACCAGGTTTCTAAGTAAACGGGTAATAATAACATTCACCGGAGCGGTGTTGTAGAAAAGGGTGTGGTATTTTTCAAATTGAAAGAGTTTGATATTTGGCAAATCCAACTCCGAAATAACCTTTCCCTCATTAAAACAGTCAATAAAATAGGTATCGCCTTTGTAAACAGTGCGGGTAATAAAGTGTCCGGGGATATTGCAGCCATATATTTCCATTCCCAAACGTCGGCCAACCAGCATAAACAAGCAACTTAAAGAAATGGGAATTCCCAATTTTTCCTGAATAACATATCCCATATTACTGTTTCGGGGGTTGTAGAAATCATTGGAATTTCCGGTATAGCCCATATCTTTAAACAAAAATTCGTTCAATTCCAAAGGATCGCTGTTTGCGCTTAGAGCCCTGAATTTTCGGGCTAAATTATCCAGCTCTCCCTCAATTCCACCGGGAATTAAATAATCATTTTGATATTCGCAAATGGCATTTAGCGAAGCTTCTAACCTTTTATTTTCCGGCAAGTCCGCAAATATAGATTTCCAGTTTGTTTTTATTTTTGCTGCGGTAAACTCGTGTTCAATTCCAGTTAAAATTTTTTCCTGGTTATGGGACAATAATAATGTTTGCTCTTTTATTTTTTCTCTTAGACTCAAGCCGTATTTTTTTAACTCCCTTGTTACATGTAACTTAACCACAGGAGAATCATCGTCCATTAGTTTTATTAGGAAAGGAAGGTCTAATTTTGATTTTTGCTTTTCCATAACTTCCAGGCTTTATTCTTATATAAAAATAGATTTTGCTTCTTCGAATAAAAAAGTTTTTTATGTAATATTTGTATTTGGTTTTAGTTTATATACAGTAAACCATACATCCTTTCCAAAAAAGCTCAACTCCCACAAAGCGCCAATTAGGGAAACTTTAGATTCTTGAACTTCAACCTTCTCAATAGGCCAACCCGGAAGAGTTTCAAAACCCACCTCTCCGGCTTCCCAATTCCAGTTTTCCACAGCCTTGGCCTCCATTAAATAGCTACCCTGATTTAATCCATCTTTGAGAAAAAATTCAAAAATAAGGCTGTCACCATTTTTAGCAGGGGTTGCCGATTTTTTACCAAAATAAGCTTTTTTAAGAATATTGGAAAGCTGCGCCAAATTTTTGTCCTTAAAATGGTACACCATAGCCAGGTCATCTTTTGGAATTTTCATTAGGCTAAATATAAACTCCGAAAAAATATTTTTGAGTTTTTTAATGAAAATTACAGAATTACCCGCCAAATGGTGGTAAAATATCCTTGTTTTTAATTTTAGAATTAGCGTTCATTAAAAAATAATAAAATGGATTTATTTAGAAGTAACTTAAAATTTTCTTCCTTTAAAAAGAGCAATGTCAGTTCTAATTCGAACATGGCAATCCCAAGGAAAGAAATCCAGCCTGCTAACATTGCAAACTATACAAATGTCGCCCAACCTATTTCTAGCATAGACCAATACCCAAACACCTACCCCATCCTTCCCGAGTCGGAAGCTGAAGGGGATTTTAGCATAAAAGAATACATTGGCATAATTTTACATCGCAAATACACGATGTTAGTAACTATTTTGCTTTTTCTTTTCGCGGGTTTCTTCACCCGCTTTGATTTCAAACCAGAATATATCAACAGTTCTAAAATCCGAATTCTGGAAATGAAGCCCACAGAAAACCCTCTCGAAAAAACCGTAAAACCATCTTCCAACCTATTAACTCCCCATTTAGATAACTTAAAGTCCACACCTTTTTTAACCAGTGTACTGCCCCTTTTAGACACCAATATTTCAGTATTGCATCTAAAAAATATCTTTCGGGTTAAAGCAGATGAAAATTCAAAAACTATTGAAATATTTGTGCAAAGCAAAAACCCTGATTTTTCGGAAAAATTGGTATCCATTTTAGCCGCCGCCTATCAGGAATATGACTTATCCATTAAGCAAAATAGCCTTAGGGATTATGAAAATTGGCTAGAAGAAGAATTGGCCAAAAAAGAGCTGGAACTCAACGCTATTGATATTAATATTAAGAACTTTTTGGAAGCCAATCCTACTTTTTACAAAGATGGCAAAGCGGAAATTGACCAGGCTCAAAATCAAATAGACCTAATCAATTTACAGCTGACGGAAATTGAAAAGGAAATCCAGCTGATTGGAAATGAGTTCGCTGCTACCGACTCCCAAATTTTAAGTGAAATAACTTACGACAAGCCTCTGCAAAAAGAGCTTTTAAATTTAAAATTGGAGCGTGCCAAGTTATTGTCCGTATATGGGCAAAATCACCGTTCCATCCATCAAATTGATGATAAAATGCTATCCATCGCCAAACTCATTGAGGAACAGGCAGACAGCGAATCCAACACTTCTATTTTCATCAGCAACCCCCGGTATTATGAAATACGTGATAAACATCAGCAGCTTAAAACCAAAAGAACTCTATTATTAACGCGAAAAAATGAAATAGAAGGTAAATTAGCAAGTTCTTCCGCTATGTTATCCGCAGCGCCCGAAATTGATATGCAGTTTGAACGGCTTAACCGAACCAAGGCCATGTCTGTTCAGGCCTTTACAACACTTAAAAACAAACTGCAAGAAACCCAAATGATGAAATCCTCCATGCCAAAGGAAGTATTTGTCATGGAAAAAACAAACGGGCCCAGCAAGCGTATTCCCAAAAATCATATTGGACTTTGGCAATCCTTGGGACTTGGTTTTGCCATTGGATTCATTCTTTGTTTGCTTATGGAAAAGCTCGATGGAACTATCCGAAAATCCATGGAGGTCAAATCGAAATTTGGAATCAACTTGCTTTCCATTATCCCGCACAGCCCGGAAAACAGAATACGGAATTTTGTAAAAGGCCAGCTCGTGTTAGGTGAGTCGGACTTGGAACCCTTTAGAAGGTTAACTGCAAACATCAATATAAAATCAGGCGTTGCCGTTGCACATCAACCCAGCACCCTTGTGACCAGTGCCTTACAAGGAGAAGGCAAAACCACCACTGCCGCCTATCTGGCCATAACAGCTGCTATGAAAGGCGAAAAAGTATTGTTAATTGATGCGGACTTAAGGAGAAGCAGTATTCACAATTTATTTAACCTGGAAAACAAATCCGGCCTTTCTGAGTACCTCTTGGGTTTTGATGAGTATCACGACTGTATTCAAAAATCAAATACGCCAAATCTTTTTGTAATGCCAGCCGGGCAGGAAAAATTAAGCCTTACCAAAAGTGTTTCCCAACTTAAGTTCCAGGATTTATTGCAAAAATCTTACAGAGAGTTTGATT
This sequence comes from Fibrobacteria bacterium, assembly GCA_050294405.1. Lineage (GTDB taxonomy): Bacteria > Fibrobacterota > Fibrobacteria > UBA11236 > JADFYW01 > JBNKOC01. The sequence continues at coordinate 157,877 of JBNKOC010000004.1, forward strand.
CCGTGATAATCGACTCCCCTCCTACCCTTAAAGTTTCCGACTCCCTAATAATTGCCCCTATGGTATCCCAGGTTTTAATTGTTTTTCGAAGCGAAAAAACACCTTTTAAAGCCGGAGAAGAATTAATGCGCCAGCTGCAATACATCAATGCGAATGTGGCCGGATGTATATTAAACGATGTGTCTAAAGCCTTTTTTGATAGATACTATTACGACTATTATAATTACGGCTACTACGACTACCACTACGAAGCCAAAAGCTAGCCCTTAAGGCAGCATAACATCATTTTATAAAAGCCCGGGTATACCCTTTCCAGATAGCCTTTTGCATCGGTATTCCAGAGCCTTTGGGTTATTTGCAAATGGTCATTTGGTATTTCATAGGGCATTTTTTTTAAAAAAGGATCGTAGGGCAATTCTAAGGTTATAACCTTAGGGCTCCTAAATTTATTGAAGTTTAAAGTATAACCCGCCCACATTCCCAGTGAACCTTTTATATCCTTGTCTGGGCGCAAATCCAAATTAGAGTTTCCCATAAGGGTCCTATAAAGGGGCTTATCGTCTGCGGGTAAAGATCTCCACATTTCAAATACTGTGGAGTTTGCATTGGGGGAATCCGCTTCAATGTAGGATAGAGCCCAATGTATATTAACAATGACATCGGGTTCCAATTGTTTTATTAATTCTCCCAGGACTTGCGACTCTCTTTCTGAGAAAGCTTTCTGTCCGTGTTTCCCACCGGGCTTAAATTCCCATAAACAGTTAAAATTGCGGTTTAAATCCACTCCTCGGACATTTTCTCTTTGGTTTAACTCATAGCCCTCGGGGTTAGCAATAGGAACCGCGCCGACCACTGTATTATTTTGCAATGCACGTTTGGAAATATCTTCCATAAAACGCGTCACAAGGGGAGGGCCTGCTCTCTCATCCCCATGTATGCCTGCAATAATTAAGCAGCTTGGAAAATGAACCGGGTAGCGCCAGTAGGCTGTTGAAAAAAACTCAAGAGGTTTACCACCAGAAGTGGTAGCGAGGGTTCTACACTCTAGCACAATTCAAATTGGATGGGCTTTCCTCGGGAAAACTGATCTACCAACTCGGCTATTTCCCCCTTTAATTTTGCATCGAGGCGCAAAAATTGTACACCCACTTTACACCCACCCACTTGTTCCCGGCAATAAATAACTCTTGCGGAAAGTTTATGGCTATTGAGCAGAAGGTTTATTTCACCACCTTCTTTAAGGGATTTTTTACTTAAAAAAGCGGCTCCACTTTCACTTAAATCTTTTAGCCCAAAGGGCTCTAAATGGTCTGGTTTTAAAAACTCAATTCGATCGCTGCGTTTTTGGGGCATTTCTTATTCCTTAATTGAACCACCCTATCATTGTACTATTTGAATTTAAAACTTTGGGATGACAATTATGAAAAAAATTCTAAAAAGGGGAAAAATTTTCCTGGGAGGAATAAAATTCCTATGCTCCCTATTCTTGTTATCGGTAATTTCCTTAAATTCCTTAAAAAAATAAAGCATTTTTTTTGGAACAGGGTTTGCATTGCTTAAACAGCATGGATTTAAGAAGTTACTTATTTGGTGGATTTACCAGGCAAGCCGTATATAAAAGCCTGGATGCCAGCGCCATGAGAGACCGCGCCATTTCTCAAAACCTGGCCAATGTTTCCACACCCGGATACCGCAGAAAAGAAGTCTCTTTTGAAGAAGAATTGAAAAAAGTAATGGAATTAAAATTAACCGGAAAAACCACAGACCCGGCCCATCTGGAAATATCCAAACTGGCCGAATTAAAGAAAACCGAAGCCTATGTATACGAGGCCAATGACCCAACTCTCCCGGGTGAAGTTAACAATGTGGATGTGGATATCGAGGCCTCAAAGATGGCCGAAAACCAAATATTTTACAACTACACCTTAAAATTTGCCGGGTTCAACGGATTTAATGCAGCCATAACCGGGCAGCCATCTCAATAAAACCCATAGTCTTGGGAAAAAATGATTAAATTAAGGCCATGTTAGCTTTATTATTAGTCATTTTATTAATGCTGGCTTCATTAGGCCTCATGATTTTAAGCGTATCGCCGCTGTTTTTACAAGCCATCATAGCCACCGCATACATACTACTCGGAGGCTCTTACTTAAGCTGGCCCTTTGTTATTTTTGTGTGGCTTCTGGCCGCCTTTGCGGAATTTATAGAATTTTATGCCGGGTATAGGGGAGCAAAAAAAGCCAAGGCCTCTAAACGGGGAGCATGGGGAGCTCTGATTGGAGGAATTGCGGGCTCTATCTTAGGCACTCCACTATCACCACTGGGGCCCATTGCCGGAGCATTTATAGGAACATACATAGGCTGTCTTCTCTTAGAGATAACAGCCAAAACCACGTTTAAAACAGCCCATGTTATCGGATGGAAAGCGACCCTGGCCAAGGTTTGGGGAACCGCCTTTAAGCTTTCCTTTGCCATTGCCACAGTGTTTGCCACGGCTATATATGGATTTTGGAAATGGTTTCAGGCAAGTTAGGAATCCGCCGGATTTAAGTTTTGCTATGGCAACTTGCTCAGAGCTTTTTCAAAGTCTTCCAATAAATCTTCTGTATCTTCTATGCCTACGGAAAGCCGAATCAAAGAATCGTCTATGCCCATGGACTTACGCCTTTCAGCTCCCATTTCAAAGAATATAGTGTGGGCCACTGGAATGGCTAAGGTGCGGTTATCACCCAGGTTACTGGATATAACTACCAATTTTAAATGGTTAAGCAGCCCCATGCAATCCAGGCCTTCTACAAGTTCAAAACTTAAAAGAGCCCCTGATTTTTTAAACAATTCATTGGCCAAATTATGCTGAGGGTGGCTAGGAAGGCCAGGGTAATTCACCTTTTTTATTTTTGGGTGGTCGTTTAAAAACTCAGCCAGCGCCTGGGCATTATCGGTGGAGCGCTCCATGCGAAGAGCCAGGGTCTCTGAGCCCAAAGCTATCCGATGTGCATCTTCGGGGCTCATGGCTGCTCCAAAATCCCTTAAACCTTTTTTACGAATTTGAACCAAAGCCCACTTTTTAGGGGGCTGGCTTTTATATATATCTAAGATGTTTGGGAAGTTTTCCCAATTAAAAAGGCCCGTGTCGCTAATTCCTCCACCGAGGGCGTCTCCATGACCGCCTATGTATTTGGTGAGAGAATTTACAACCAAACTCGCCCCTACATTTTTGGGCTGAAACAAGTAAGGAGATGTCATGGTGTTATCCACCAGATACACAATGGATTTTTCTTTACAAAGCTTTCCAATAGCTTTTAAATCGGCAATCTGAGTTACCGGGTTAGCAATAGTTTCTACCAGCACCAACTTAGTGGAAGGTTTTATGGCATCAGATACATTATTAACTTTTGTGGCATCTACAAAATCAATGTCAACTCCAATACCCTGCATGGTATTCAACAAACTATTGGTGTTTCCAAATAAAAAAGAACTGGAAACAATATGGTCTCCCTTTTTAAGCAAGGCCAAACAAATTGCGCCAATGGCTGCCATACCTGTGGAAAAAACAAGGCTCCCCACAGAGTTTTCCATGGTGGTTAATTTTTCTTCAAGAGCCGTCAATGTGGGATTACCCTGACGGCCATATGCATAGCCACTCGCTTTACCCTGAAATACAGCAGCCAGATCCTCCGCTTTTTCATATCCGAAAGCAACGGATGTATGTATGGGTTTGTGAAGGGAGCCATGTTCGGGCCCTCCCACTCTATCCGAATGAAGTATTTTTGTAGTTATGCCCAAATTAGGGGAATTTAAGTCTTGTTTTTCCATGAAAGCCAACCGAAATTTTAATTAGTAGAATTTAAAGATATTAATTTTTAAGCAAAGAGCCCCGTACTGGAAGGTTTATAAACACAAAAATGGATAAATCCAAAAAAATACTAATCACTCTGGGAGATGCAGCTGGAATTGGGCCAGAAGTTATTGTAAAAACCTTGTCCCAAATCAGCCCTGAAGAACAGCAAAATATTGAAATTTTAGGTGAAATCTGGCCACTGGAATTAGAAGCCACCCGGCTTGGCCTTTCCCTGGAATTTAGCACTGCCTTTGAGGAAAACAGCAAAAAAATCAAGGTAAGAGAGTTTGGTTTGCTAAGTTCAAAAATGATAACCCAAGGTCAAATAAATCCTAAGGCCGGAAATGCAGCCTATCATTATTTCGTAGAAGCTATCGAACAATGTGAGGAAAAAAAGGCGGCCGCTATTGTAACCGCCCCTATTCATAAAGAGGCCTTAAACCTGGCCGGGCACAATTTTTTAGGACACACAGATATTCTGGAAAAAAAACTAAGCACTCCTACCGTTATGTCTCTTTGGCACCCAAAGTTTATTGTTTCCCATGTATCAGACCACGTGCCTCTTAAAGAGGCCATAAACATGGTAACCGCCAAGCGATTAACCCATGTTATTGAACAAACCCGCAATAGTCTTGTTAAAATGGGGATAAAAAAACCTGTTATTGCTGTTGCCGGATTAAACCCCCATGCCGGAGAAAATGGAATTTTAGGGCGGGAAGAAATCGATATTATTATTCCCTGTTTAGAGAGACTAAGAGAAAAAGGCTACAAAATAATAGGGCCGGTAAGCGGAGACACCATGTATTATTCCGCCTTAAAAGGAAGCTATCAGGGATTAATAGCAATGTATCACGATCAGGGATTTGCTCCCATGAAAACTATTGATATGCCCAATTGCGTCAATTTCACCTTGGGGCTACCTTTTGTGAGAACCTCTCCCGACCACGGCACCGCTTTTGACCTGGCCGGAAAGGGATCCGCCGACGCCAGTTCCATGTTATCAGCTTTAAAGCTAGCCCAAAAATTAATCGCCTAATCAGCTGCCATTTTTAGCATTTGATCTTTAAAATTTTGAGTTGCCTTGCTGATGTTACTGGATTTAAAAATAGCCGAGCCCGCAACAATAACATTGGCTCCTGCTTCAATCGCCTCATGGACATTATCCGCCTTCCAGCCCCCATCCACTTCAATGTCGATTTCTTTGCCTAAGGCATCCACTTTGCTTTTTAACTGTCGCACCTTGTCCAGACAATAGGGCAACAGTTTTTGCCCTCCAAAGCCGGGATTAACGGTCATAATCAATACCAAATCCAATTTGGGAAGAATAGCATCCAATACATCCACGGAGGTGGACGGGTTTAAGGAAATTCCCGGACGCATACCCAAATCAATAATTTGCTGAATGGAAGCATCCAAATGGGTAACAGCCTCATAATGTATGGTAACCCCCCCTACCCCATACTTTGCAAATTGTTCATAATATATTTCGGGATGGTACACCATTAAGTGGCTGTCCAGATATATGGAGCTGTTTTTGCGAACAGCTTCAACCACAAGCGGCCCAAAGGTTAAGTTTGGCACATAGTTTCCGTCCATAATATCCAAATGGATAAAATCAGCCCCGCCGTTTTCCGCCGCCTTCAATTGTTCCGCTAAATTGGAAAAGTCCGCACTGAGAATGCTCGGAGCAAGTTTTAATCTGTTTGCCGGATATGCCATAAATACTACCTATATTAAAAAAGAAAAATATTCTTCTTTTGCAAAATGCTCAAAAAATCATCGGTCAATTCCGCTGAAATACCGTAAATATTTTCCACTGTATTTATAAAATCATTTTTATTTAGCTTTTGCATTTGAGAACCATTAACTGTCCTCACCATTAAATTGGATTTTTGCAAATAATACTGTTTTTCCCCAATTAATTTGTTTAGCACCGGGTAATCCATCATTTCAAAATAAAAAGAGGACTTCCAATAATTAAAAAACTCCTCCTCGCTAAGCGGCCTTAGATCAAATAAAAACCGAAAGTTGAAATTTCCCGGGCGGCCTGTGAACAGCTTCAACCCAGCTTCACTCACTGCATTTTCCAAAAAAACTCCGTTGGGCCGAATTTCAAAAAAAAGGCCTGAGCCTTGAGGCGGGACATGCAGAGCTTCGAAGATCATATATCCCGGGTCCATCAAATATTTTTTGTTGGCGTAGTCCATTATAAGGCCACAGTGGATATTTTTCTTTTGGCCCTTATGTGCAGTAACATAGTAACAGGGATAACCCAGCCCTTCCAGTTTTTCTTTTAAGCTAAAGGTAAGGGAATAGCAAGTACCTCCCGCCCCCAATTCCAAAGCTTTTCGCTGGAGTTTTTCCGTAGTATCCAATACCTCATTCCACTGAGGGTTTTTCCAAAAAGCCACAATTTTGCTGAGGTTTTCGTAGGGTATTTGCTTTAAATCAAGCAAAGCCTGTTTTACATCAAGGGGTAATTCCACAGGGAAAATATAACAAGGGGCGATAAGAAATCGAAATGAAGGAAAAAATCAGGCTTTTAACCTGTCCATCATTTCATTATCCGAATAAAATATTTCAAAAATTTTAAATACGCCGGATTCTTTTAAAATTTTATCTACGGTGGCATGAGGTTTTAGAAGAAAAACGGTTCCACCTTCTTCTTTATAACGGCGGTGCAAATTAATCAAAACGCCCAAGGCCATAGAATCTATATATTCAATTTTATGGAGGTCTACGATAAAATTTTGGTCTTTTTCGGGTTTTAAATTCTTTTCAATAAATGCGGAAAATTCATTTACCATATCCAAATCCCATTCCTGCTGCGGGGTAAGAACCACACCAAAATCTTTTTCTTCAATAATCCAATTAGAATTCAAGTATCCCCCTAATTTTTCTGCAAGGCGTTTTCGACTTCTGAATCCTGATATTGAATTTCAAAAAAGGAATGTAAACCAATGTCCTGCAACAGTTTTTCAATAGCTTGGGAAGGCTTCAGCAGAAATATGCGCCCGCCCTGTTTTTTTATTCGTTTGGAAATAGAAATTATTATCCCAATAACCATGGAATCAATATGATTAACATGGCGCAGGTCGAAAATAAAATTTTTATGGCTTGCGGGATCGAAGCTGGTTTCCACATAGGTTAAAAATTGATTGGCGATATCCAAATCCCAATCATGCAATAAAACCAATTGGGTTCCATAATCTTTTTCAATTATTTCCCAGTGTTTATCCATGAGCTTAAATTAAAATGTTCCTCCCTGTGGAAGCAAGCACCCTTATCAATTAAGTTGCTGATGTGTGGCTATTAAAAACCCCAAATTATAAGACCACATTTCATCTGTGACATTATCCGAGGTGTTGGACACTATTAAATCTCCCGAAATGGACTTTAACTTCCTAGATATTTTAACCAATCTACTTCTGTCATGCAAATTCAATTTCAGCACTTGGGAAAAATCAAGGCAAATGTGTGTTTTACCCTCTTGCTGCCACTGGCTTACCACTTCAGTGATTTCATCAGTGCTGGATAAATTCTGAACAGTTTCCCAGGCAACAAGGCTGTAATCATGAATAGAAGCTTTGACTTTGTTGCGACGGCGGTGTTTTAATTTGGCAAAATGCTGGGGAGAGTTTAACCTCCAGGTAGTGCGGCATTCACGACAAACTATTCTGGAACGAACAGTTATTAGCCGAACCACATATTGGAACCCCTTATCGTGGTTGTATACGTTATCAGATCCACAATTTGGACAATGCATTTGTAGTTATTTTATTATTTCCGCGCAGCCCATTCCATAAGCAAATCTAAAATTGTTAAAGCTGCCATTGCTTCTACAATAACCACTGCCCTGGGTAAAACACAGGGATCATGCCTTCCCTTGGCTAAAAATTCAACTTCTTTTCCTTGAGCATTCACCGTTTGCTGGTTTTTAATAATGGTTGCCGTAGGCTTAAAAGCAATTTTTCCATAAATGGGCATGCCGTTGGTGACGCCGCCTTGAATTCCCCCAGAACGGTTTGTGCGGGTAGCCACCTTATCCCCATCCATAAAAAACACATCGTTGTGCTCGCTACCCTTCATATAGCTGCCTTCAAATCCACTGCCTATTTCGAAACCTTTGGTAGCTGGAATGGATAAAAAAGCCCTGGCTAATTCTGCCTCGGTTCTATGGAAAATGGGTTCGCCCACGCCAGGAGGGACATTTTTGATTAAAAAAGTTACGCTTCCCCCTAAGGAGTCTCCCTCTTTGCGGGCCGCTAAAATAGCCTTTTCCATGTGAGCTGCTATTTCCAAATCTGGAGCCCGGACTTTATTGGACTCAATTATTTCTGGATTGACAGATAAAAAATTACCGCTAAATTCGATACCGGCCACACGAGAAACATAGGCCAAAACATCAATATTCCATTTTTCTTTTAAAATCTTTTTGGCAATAGCTCCTGCTGCCACCCGGCCAATTGTCTCACGGGCAGAAGAACGACCGCCCCCCCGATAATCTCTATTACCATATTTGCTATGATAAGTATAATCGGCGTGACTGGGCCGAAAAACCTCGGCGATATTAGAGTAATCCTTTGAGCGTTGATCCGTATTTTTAACCAAAATACTAATTGGAGTACCAGTTGTTTTGCCCTCGAACATACCCGATAAGATTTCCACTTTGTCCGCTTCGTCGCGCTGAGTGGTAATGTCAGATTGACCGGGTCTTCGCTTATCCAATTCCTTTTGGATATAAGCCTCATCCAACTCAATTCCTGCGGGGCAACCATCTATAACAGCGCCAACAGCTGGCCCGTGGCTTTCCCCCCAGGTGGATACGGTAAATAGTTTTCCCCAAATGCTGGACATAGATTTAGCCAGTAAATTTACAATTTTTTTTCTAAAAACTTAAGAATTTCAGCGTAAATGGCTTCTACTGGGGGGTCAAAACCAAATGAATCTACAACTTTGCATGTGGTTTTGTGTGGGTTCCACCAATACTCGTACTTTTGGCGATTGGTTCTGCCTCTGGCGTATTTTTTAGTGTCCGTCCAAACTAAATGGGGAGTTTTACACAGACTGGCCAAATGCATGGGACCGGAAGAAGGCCCAATTAGAAGTTTAGTTGAGGCAAGTAAATCCATGGTAAAGCTCAAATCCCTATTCCGGTAATCCCCAAAATTTGAGAACAAATCCAAGGTGGCCGAACTAAGGCCAATGCATCCCAAATTTAAATTGGAATCCTGGAGCTTTTTTAATAGCTGCTCCCATTTTTCTTTACTCCAATTTCTATCGCTACCAAAATTTCGGCCGCGGGGGTGAAACAAAATATCTGTTTTTAAATCCTCATTAATAGATCCGTATTCTATAAAATGCTTGCGAATATCCGGCTGCCAGCCCACTGTGGGCAAATGATCCATGTCATCCGTTATTTGAGACATCACTCTTTGGTATTCTTCGGGATTAACAATATCAAGAGCCTTATTGCATTCGGCAGTTCCTTGGATGTTATGGGGAATAAAATCACCGCAAAAATCCGCATAAAGCGATTCGTTGCCTTTTCGGCAACTCACTATAATTTTTTTGTATTGCGGCGAAAGCCAGCGCAAAAAGCTTTGCCAATTTAAAAGCTCCCAACCGAACTCCCCCAGCCAGGGACCGGCAAATAGGATTTCTTTTTTTTGTCCGCGTTCCCGGAGAAAGTTAGGCCGAAACACCCAGCTTAAAATATCTCGCCGAATCAATTTTTAGAAAGCTCTCTTAAAGGTTTGTTTTGCTCGTTAGGCATAAGAAGATTGTTTTCTAATATATGCATATTTAACCTAACTCTGGTGTTGGCCAATTTTTTTATTTCCTCTTCTTCAAAGTTAACCTTTCCATATAGATTTTTTTCTTCCCTTCTATCATCAATGGCGTGAAATAATTCTTTACCTTGCTGGCGGGGTTCCTTGCCCCAACCATCATGCCAACGCAAATCCTCAAACTCGTATAAAAATTGTTCTCCCCAAAAAGACATGGATGTATTGTTTTCCAAAACTTTTTTCCCTAATAAGCTATGACCAACAAAATGGTTGGGGCTTTCTATTCCTGCTAAATCGAGAAGTGTGGGGCCAATATCCACCTGACTTCCGATTTGGGGGTTAAAACCAATTTCGCCAAGTTCTGGGTGATTCCCAAAAACAACAAAGGGAATCCAACTGTGTTCGCTGTAAAGCCCATAGCCCATTTTTGCACTGTTGTGAGAACCTAAAGAAAAGCCGTGGTCGGCCATTCCAATAAACAAAGTCCGTGAAAACCAGGGCTTATTTTTAACCGCTTCGTAGAGTTTTTGCAAACCCCTTTCCGAATAGGACATGGTGCCTCCCATCCTGGTAACCAAATCCGCCCCCTGCGGGTGCGGTTCCATCCCATCCACTTCGTTAAAGGGGTAATGGTTTGCTTTTGTTAGCGCTGCCACCATAAAGGGCTGGTTGTCGGGAATAGAATCCAGCATCCACTCCGTCATGTATGCAAACATATCCCAGTCTTTTTCACGGAATCTGCTGTAGCTATAACCTTGATACCACTGGGCCAACCAGGGTGTTTTGTTATCCCAAGCTGGGTCGGAACTGGAAAAAAAATGGGTTTTATAACCAGCATCCCCAAGAATACTGGTAAAACTTTTGTTGTTGAGGCCCGGTAAGGAAGTAGCAACATGTTTAAAGGGATGTTCCCAAACGGATAAATGGGTAGCCAGAAACGCTCCTATGGTTGGCATTCCCGATACATTAAACCTGGGCCACACATGCCCTTCCTCCGCCAAAAAATTTAAAAAAGGTGTGGCATCGGATGTGGCTCCATAGGGTTGTAAAAAACCACAGCTCCAGGATTGGTGGCTTTCAAAAAACACCATTACAATGTTCCAGGGAATAGAATCCATGCCGGAGCAATTCTCATCAATGCCGTTTGATTGCTTTTCCGCTGCATTGGGATGTATAGTGGAGTCCCTGTCATTACAATCCATTTTTAACACATAACCATCTTTATCAAAATCTGCACTGCAATTTATCGCACCGGAAGGAATATTGGCTTGGCACAATTGATGGGGAGTCATTTTATAATAAGGGTATTCCTCAAAAGGAAAAACCCATTTGCTGCTGTCTGCCAACTCCTGATAGTTTTTTTGAAAGCTCTCTCCAAATTGAGAAAAAGTAGCCGGGTCCAATTTATGAGAGCGGTTTTCCACAGCTTCATGCCATAATACATATATCATAGGCATGAGTTTTTTTTCCCTAAATCCTCCGGTCCAGATAATCTCTGTATAGGTCCAAGATATCCCGTAAAGCGCAATTAAAAATATAAACTGGAATTTAAAACTCACGGATATGGAACGCAAACGAACATACACGAATCTAAAAACCGGCCAAATAACAATAGCCAAAACAACTCCCAAATAGGGTATAGATTTATCCTGCGAAAGCAGCACGGGAACATCTCTAAAGGAAGCTCCATTTCCATAGGTTTGGAAGAAATTGAAACTCAGGTGGCCACCGTAAAAGCGGTGGATTTCATGATCAAAAATGCTTAACAAGAGAAAAAAACTGTGGAAAACTAAATAAAAAACAAACATCAGTTTGTATACATTTGATTTTATCTGCTTATTGAGAAGCCAGCTATATAATATAAGAGGCAGCGACCAGAGGGCAATCCACTGAAAGTCCAAGGCAAAAGCGTGAAATATGTACCAATCAAATTTAGCCACAAAAGGAAATCCAAAGGCATCACTACGTCCCAGGACAAAACACCTAAAGATAAAGTGAGAAATTAAAACGGCTAATATTAAAGCAAAAGTTTTCTGAAATGGATAAAATGCTCTGGATTTCAAAATATCAAAACTCAATCAAAAAATTTTAATAAGGAAAAAACTGGGTCTGAAAATAAATAGAAATAGCAAAACATAAAACTGCCAAAACAATTCCCCCCATAACATCTGTAAAATAATGGACTCCAAAATAAACTCTGGAAAAAGCCCATATAACAGAAAAACTGGAAATTATTATAGCCAGTTTTGGTAAATATAAAAAACAGGCTAAACTTGTGGCCAAATTATTCATAACATGCCCAGAGGGAAATGAATATTTATCCACGGGAGGCACCTCTGCCAAAATAGTCTGGTCCATTACAAAGGGCCTTGGACGTTTTAATCCATTTTTTATAATCAAATACAAAGTTAGGCTAAAAAGGGAGGTCAGCAAAATTCGCAGCAAGTTGGATTTCCACTGCAGTGGGTAATAATAAATAAGGGCAATTAAGGGAAGAATCCAGATATAGCCATCCCCAACCCTCACGAAAAAAGTCCACAGTCTTAAAGTTCCAGGTGAAAAGCTCAGTTTGCGAATTAGCGAATAAAAGCGATTGTCTAAATTTTGAATAAATTTCAGATTATTCATTTGTGTTTCAAAGAAATGATAATTTTAATTCCTAAAGAGGTTTTTTCCAAAAAGGACGGCATTTATCCAGGTTTTTGGGCGTTTAGGCCCTAATAATTTGGGCAAAGATTTGCTGTTTGGGTATTTTTTTAATTTCCCGTGTGGTATTTATATTTATGGCTTATTTATTTCGGGACAGTTATTCGCAAAGTTTAATATGAAGAGTCAGATTCATTAATGAATGACCCAATTAAAAAAAGTATTCAAAGAGGCGCAATTATCCAGGCCCTCGGAAATATTTTCCGGCTTGGTGAATTTGGCTTAACCTTATTGGCGGCAAAGTTATTTGGGAGTTTGATTTGGGGCCAATATATATTTATTACCACCCTGATTTTACCGATAATTAGGCTTTCCACACTAGGATTGGATAAAGGCCTTATATGGTTAATTGCAAAGTTCAGAAAACAAAAATTTCCGAAAGCCCTCTTTATTCGAATTTGCGTCCATACCTTGACTTCCTCCATAATATTGACTGGGATGTTTTTGATCTACAATTTTATTTATGGAAGTAACAATGAGTCAAAACTAATCGACCCTATTTCTTTTATGTTAGTCTTATGTTGCATTCCCATTCTGGCTTTAACAAATTTGAATTTAGGCGTGTCCATTGGAAAAAAAAGAATTGAAGATGAAATTGTTATCAGAACAATAATATATCCAATATTTTATCTTGCCTTGCCATGTGCACTTTATTTCTTACCCCTGGGGATACGTACTCTTAGTTGGTGTTTTTTATCCGGAACCTTCGTGGGGTTTTTATATAGCATAAAAGTATATTATCAAAAAAACGTGATTCAATTCAGAAGTACGCACTCATTAAATAGGATTAAATTTTTAACAGCAAAACTATATAGTTATTCTTGGCCCCTGGGAATAAAAGAGTTTATGCTTTCTGCTATGCAAAGAGTTGACATTTGGAGTCTCGCCTATTTCTTGGATGCCCGTTCTGTTGGAGTTTATGGACTTGCCCTTGCTATTGGAAACTCTCTTAAAACAATACGCATGGCATTAGACCCGGTAATGCTTCCAATTTTTGCTGAAATGAAAAGAAGAGTGGATGATGACAAAATCAAGCAATCTTTCATTTATGTGTCCCAGCTGGTAACGATGGTACAGTTCCCAGTTCTTGCGGCACTGCTCTTTTTTTCATCTAATATTTTGCAGCTTTCTGGATCCGAATATTTGGAGGGAGAACCTGCCCTTATTGTTTTTGGGATAACATTCCTTTTTAATGGATATTTTGGCCTCAGTGCAATGATTGTAATGGGTCTGGATAAATCGCGTTGGGCTTTAATCAATGACAGTTTAAGTGTAGTGCTATCCATTTTATTAAATTTGTTACTTGTACCAAAATTAGGGATTATTGGCGCCGCAATTTCAACCTCTCTCACATACATCATTATCAATTTAATCTGGTTTTGTGAGGCATGTTATCTGACTAAAAAAATACTTTTGGAGACAAAAAGTTTAATATGGTTTATTTCACATAGCGTTCTATTAGCTTTAGTTTTTGGTGGATACAACCACCTACAAATGGCGCCTGAGCTAACTAAAAAAACCTTGTTTTTTAGTCTTTACCTAATTGTTTTTTTGGGGTTAGAAATAAAACTTCATCCAAATCATATAAAATCCATACAATCGGTTTTTAAAAAGGAAAAATAAAGCTTTGGGACCAGATTATATTTTTGGAGACAGTACAAAGAGCAAATCTCCAGTGTGTAATCCCAATTTTAAATGGATTTTTCTTAAAACTTCGTAAGAAACAATGTTGTATTTCAGACCTAATTTTGCCAAATATGAAAGGTTCGGCTTATGATCCGCGATAACCAAGTCAAATCCAGCGTCTTGGGATATTCTTTTTAAAGTATTAGCCGTAAACGGTCTTTGATGTGTGTAGTCATCCCAGAAGTTTGCCTTTTTTCGATTTCTGGCAATGAGATAATCAGGCGTTTCAATAACAAGCCTACCTCCAGGTAGTAGCGCAGCTTTTATTTTTTTTAACACGGACAATGGGTTTGAGAAATGCTCAATCACATGTCTCATGTATATTACATTGTATTTACAATCAGGATCAAACTGCTCTTCGACAACATTAAAAAACCTGCAATTTAATTTTCGGCCTTTAGCAATTGCTAATGCTTCCTCATCTATATCTACACCTTCAATCTTTTCAGAATCGAGAGCAACTAGGTTCCCAATGGAACAGCCTATCTCCAAATGAGGGCCTGGTAAACCACCTGCACAGTGGATTAGGTATACATTTTTATCAACCAATTGCTGCAATTCATTTTTAAAAACATACTGTGTATCGGTATAATAGCTCATTAAAATTTAAACCTATCTTATTTCTGTAATGAATTGTCCCCAATACTCTTGGCTTACGCTTTTCCAGTTTGCCTTTTGAAGCACATGCCTTCTCGCATTAGCCCCCATCAATCTTAATTTTTCTGGATTTTTATAAAGGTCCAAAATTTTTTCACCTAAATCCTTATAATCCTCAGGTTGAATAAGCAAACCTGTTTTCCCGTCAATAACTGCATCAGGAATTCCCCCACTATATGAACCAATGGATGGTGTCTCACAAGCCCCTGCCTCCAAAAAAACAATTCCAAAGCCTTCCACTTCAGGAGGATTGTCGTATCTACGACTTGGGTGAACAAATAAATCTGCAGCCGAATAATAATCTGCCAATTTGCTTTGCTCCACAGCCCCAATAAAAAACACTTTTTCGTCTAAATCCAGCTGTTTTACTAATGTTTTCAATCTAATTTCATCTGGTCCATTTCCACCAATAACATAAATTATGTTTTCAGTTTTTAATTCTTCCATTGCTCTAATTACTGTGTCCATTCCCTTGCGCTTTACTAGCCGACACAAAGAAAAACAAACAAAGATATTTTCATCCGCTAACCAGGGAAACAAATCTCTCTTTTTAAGGTTCCGTGGATAAAATTCTTCTGGATTTGTGCCTAAAGAAATAATCCTCCGGTTCGTATTGCTGACATCGTACTCTGACACTAAAGCATCTGTAAAGTGACTGATAGAAATTACTTTAGATGCATTTTTCAGTATAGCTTTTCTCATCATATTATACGGAATAAAACTCGATGGCAACACTTCCAGCCCTAGACCTATAATTATGTATGGAACACCTTTCACCCTATTCCAAAAAAAAGTTCCCAGGCCAGAAGTTACCTGCATATTGATTATTAATTGCGGCTTTTTCTTCCAAGCTATCAAAGGAACCAAAATAGCAGACCAGAAAAAAGTGGATATTCTACCCGCTCCTGGAAAATGATAATACGACTCAAGCTTTTTGAAATTGGGATTAGTTTCTAACGTTGCTCTTGTCTGACCAAAATGGCAAAATGTAATGCTCAATTCTTTTTGGTTCAAACCATGTAACAACAATTGCTCTGCCATTGTTTCAATCCCTCCTTTGGAAGGAGGAAAATTCCTGGAAATAAATAAAACCTTGCTCATTCAAGTTAATCCTTAGAAACTCCATAACTTATTACAAATTCTTTTGCTGTAGTTTCCCAGGAAAAAGCATCCTTAACATATTTTTTTTGTTTTGAAATATCTTCAACATTTCTCGTTTCCAAAAAAGCTTTCTCCATTGCTTCAACTAATTTTTGAGTATCACCCACCGGAACCAGATTTCCGAATTCTCTAACTATTTCAGGAATAGATCCTGCTTTTGAACTTACTAAGGTTCCTCCAGCAGCTAAACACTCTACCATAGTATTTCCAAAAGATTCTTCAATGGAAGGGAGCACACAAACCTCCCGTTTTGCAATTAATTCGACTATTTCATCAGATTCGGCCCAGGGAATAAAATTAATTTTATGCTCAAGTTTCAGTTTTTTAACCAAAGCTAACAATTCATTTTTCAAGGGGCCCTTTCCCACTACATCCAGTTCTGTAGATTGTAATATCGTATTTGGAAGCTTGGAAAACGCCATAATAACATCAATTATTCCTTTAGCCTTTGTCAACCTTCCAAAAAACAGGAACCCTTTTTTATTCTTTTTTACAGATACATCGCAAAAATATTTTGAATCTATGCCGTTATATATCACATTAATTTTATGCTTGGGTATTGACCAAAATTCAGATAAATGATTCTTTGAATATTCACTTGTGCAGGTTAATACATCAGACTTAACAAAACTTAAATACAAGGCAGCAAATCTTGGCTCCTTTAAAAGCAATTGTATCCATTTTCGAGATCTATGCCAGGAAATACTTTTTAAAAAGGGATCAAAGCGAGGATACCTATTGGTTACAATAAATCTCTTTTTCCTGGGAATATACCCCAACAAACTCCCCTCTTCACCATTTGAATGAATAATTGTTTCAGAGTTTGAAATCCTTAATACAGTAAAAAAGTAACTGATGCCATTTAAAAAACGAAATGGAGACGAAATTCCCGGAACCACTGCCCAAAAAAATGTCCAATGAACCTTATATTGATTGTTTTTGGGAGAAATTTTTTCAAATAGCGATTTGCTATAAACAACCTTCACATCATAGCCTAAATTAGATAAAGCATTTGCCAACTCATGAGTTGATTTTTGGCCTCCACCTGAATATTTTGACCAGGGGGAATAATTACAGGTAAGAATAATTTGAGTTGAAAAATTCAATCTAAAACCAAAGCTAATTTATACAAAAGATTAATTTTTGGATTTTTCAGCAGATAACGCTCAAATTAAAGGAATGATGAATAAAATCATTGAATTTAAAAATTTTGACCCATTATAATCTAATTTAGCAAATAAATTTAACCTATAGTTTTTATTATGATTTGGCTGCGTCTATTAAAGTGTTTGTTTTTCTATGGAATTTGCATAGGAGCAGTTTTTGGACAGCCAGCTGTACAGCAAAATACGCAAGCTTTAAAAGATTCCGTAATCAATCCACAGGAAACCAAATCGGATTCTGGCATCCATCGGGATTCCCTATTAACAAAAAAAGTCCTTAGCCAAATTGATTCCAGCTTTATTATTGAATACATCGCTCATCCTATTTTAGGGGTTATCACTTGGCCCATTGAAAAATTTTTTGTTCCTGCCATTAAAACAAGTCTTTATCCCTTAAAACCTCCACTTCGATATATGCTGCGGGAAAAAGTTTTAGACAAAACAAAAGAGCTCATAAGCTTTGGAGAAGACGACCAAATCCTCGTTTACCCTATTGTAATAATTACAACTGGAACGGGATCTCAAACCGGGTTGGTATACATACATAATTTTTCGATAAACCAAACCAAATACAGATTAAGTAGCAAATACAGATTTTTTGTAAATGGCAACCAAAAATTTCAAACCCGTTTGAATTTGAGTAATGTGATGGGCACTCCTTATGGAATAAATTTTATGCACCGGATTGTGCTAAATAAAAACCAGGGATTTACTCCCCCAAATGCTCCTTTGGATTCTTCCAACGAGTATTCAGATACAACCTGGATGGTTTCAGCAGGTATCAAGGTTCCCCTTTTCGAAAAGTTTGTTTTTAGCCCTTATGCATTATTTCAAAACCGAAAATTCAACCAACCGCCTTTGCAATCAAAAACGATTAAATGTGGAGGGTATTTTTTTGAATCTGAAAACTGCATTGAAGAACGAGGATTAGATCAGACCATTTCAGGCGTTTCCTACTATTCTCTAATTTCCAGAAATACGGTTAATAATGAAAACATACCTACCAACGGATCTAATTTTGAATTTTATTCTGTATATCATAATGTTTCCCATAATCACGATTATTTTGACTGGAGCGTACGATATACAAGTTATCTGTTTTTAGGAGTAGAGCGATATGAAATAAGCCCGAGTGAACAAAAAGAAATGGGAGACATTAACTTTGATAAAATCAAAAAAGTTCTAAAATACAAAAACTTAAAATCCCAAATTTTTAACCGTAAAGTCATAGCAACCCAAATTTATTTTGGTCAAACCCATGACTTGCCCGGCAACACGACTCCCTTGTATGGATTAAAAACCATGGGAAACTTAACCCCCCTTCGTGGGCATAGCGGGAGCCCTTTTCGTGACTACGCTATGGCGGCCTTTAGTATGGAATACAGGTTTCCCATTATGAGGTTAATGGAAGGTACAATGTTTAATGAATACGGTATTGTTGGAAAATCGCTGGCCAACCTCGATCCGAAACAGTTGCAAAAATCCTGGGGACTTGGAGTTCGGCTCAGTCGAAAAGACATCTTTCTTTTCAGAGCGCAAATAGGCTTTCACGAATGGGGACTGCCGCTTTTAAACCTCACCATCGACACGGTTTATTAAAAAAAAGGTCCTATTCAAAAGCTTTCCGAATAGCCTCTTTCATTTCCTCGTAGTTTTGCAGATTTTTGTATTGGGGAAATTCGTCGGATACATTTTTAGGTGCGCAAAATAAGTTAGCCGCATCTGCTTTATGTAGCATGGTTACATCGTTATAGGAATCTCCGGCTGCGTACACCTTAAAGTTCAGGCTCTTCAAGGCCTCTACAGCCTTTTGTTTTTGGTTATCCTGCCTTAAGAAAAATTCAAGTTCAGATTTTTGATAGTTGTATTGAATGGAATGGCAAAACAAACTGGGATAACCAAACAGCTTCATAAAATGGGGCACAAACTCATAAAAAGTGTCAGATAAAATAATGAATTGATAGCTGCTTTTTATCCATTCCACAAACTCCAAGGCGCCATCCAAAGGCTGTAACCCTTCAATAACAGAAACAATTTTTTTTAGGTCAATATTATTGGCTTTACAGATCTCCACCCGCTTTTGCATGAGTTCCCGGTAATCCTTAACATCCCGCGTGGTGATATTAAGCTCCTTAACATTGGTATTTTGAGCAACGAATGGCCAAATATCTGGGACTAAAACACCCTCAAAGTCTAAACAAACAACTTTCATATTCCACCTATAAATTAAATTCACCGGGCTGAGGAGGAAATTGAACCGGCCCAAAATTTCTCTCGTATTTAGCCAGATTATCCTGCAAAGTGGCAATTAAGGATTTAGTATGTTGGGGGTTCATTATTATTCTCGTATGTATTTTTCCCTTGGGAGGGCCGGGAAGTATCCGGGCAAAATCAATTACAAATTCGCTTGGAGAATGGGATACCAACACAAGGTTGGAGTAGATGCCATCCGCCGCTTCGCCACTTAATTCAATGTTTATGGCTCTTTTGCCATTTTCGTCCATATCCTCATTGGGAGCAACCATAAACTATACCTCCGAAAAAATAAAAACCTGCCTACTGCTGCTAATTTAGCAGCAATAAACAGGTTTCTCAAAAAAAATTTGGGAAAAGCTTAAAAATCAGCCTTTGGTAATCATCCTTTTCTTAAGCTGTTCCAGTTTGTTTGAGCCTCCGGTGCTTCCCAGAGCCGCCTTTGTAGCCGCGGTCAGCTGGTCGGTACCGCCTTCTTTCGAGATTTCCGACATAGCGCGGGACTTTTCCAAATCAAAGCTTATTTTCTTTTTGCGTTCCTGAATTCGTTCTAAGGCGCTGGATTTTCCTAACCCCTGCATTCCAGTACGAGCCTTTTCTGCAGATTTTTTAGCGGCCACCATACTTTTCATAAGACGTAAATCATTATCCGCAGAGCGAGCGGCTTCCTGTATGGTTCTCAGGTTTTCCCGGGTTTCCATTTCCAACTTGGTTTGCTCAATCAGCTGCTGGTTAAGCAGTTTGATATTCTCTTCTTCCCTTTCGGCTTCCATTGCATTTTGCTGAGCCAGGTTGTTTTTATCTTCAGGGTCTTTAGATAAAAGCGCCATGGCATTGTTCTCATAGCTTTCCATGCGATTTTGCCCGGCTTTAATATCTCTTTGCAAGCTCACAATACTGGCCTTGATTTCAGCAAGAGCCTCCAGAACCTTTGCTTCGTCTTTTTTGAGGGCTACCAAATCACCTTTAGTCAATTCAACTTCTTTCCCACTTTCCAGCTTTTCCAACATTTCATTTGCGCTGGCAGAGCCCAATCTGAATAGTCTCGAAAAAAATCCCATGTTATTTTACTCCTTATATTGCCAGTGATTTAGCCAGCTCGTCCGAAGACTGAAACAAAGTTACAATTAATGATTTACAGCTGGCTTCCAGTTCGTTGGAATCCAGGTTTTCAATTTCAAGGTTGCCTTTTAAAATAAGTTGGTTACCATCTAATCCGAAGGCTACATGAACAATTTTTGAATTCATTTGTAATAAGAATTTAAAAAAATCGCTGTCCACATTCCCTTTTAACTCGGCAATATCTGCCCTCAAAAACAGCAAACTCTCTTCTACATCCACAGTAAATTCAACCCCAGTTTCAGGCTCAGACACCAAAAACAAGTCCTCCCTCAAGGTCTTTACCGCTAAGCCGGGAATTTCAATTAACATTTTTTTGACCTTCATGCAGTTTTGTCTTTCTGCTTCGGTCATTGCTCCTTCTGCCATATTTCTCCTTTTTTGGGTAATTGCGATGCCCTACTCTTAGTTGGTTTCGGACAAATATTGGTACAATTCGCTTTTAGGAGAAATGACCAAAGTAGTGCCTGAATCAAGAGTATTTCTATAAGTTTGTAAGGTTCTCCAAAAACTGTAAAATTCAGGATCCTGAGAAAAGGCATTGGCGTAAATTTCAGCTGAAAGGGCTTCTGCCTTACCTCTGATTTCCTGGGAAGTTTTATAGGCTTCCGCCTGAATTATACGCACTTGTTTGTCGGTTTCAGAAATTATTCCAATGCTTTCTTCTTTTCCCTGGGATCGATAAAAAGCAGCTTCTTTATACCGTTCACTTTTCATTCTTTCAAAAAGCCTTTCCTCATTGCTTTTAGGCAACTGCACTTTTTTAAAACGTATATCACCAATGTTCACTCCCAAGAATTTGGAATTGCGGTTGGCAATTTTCAAAGACTCCCGGATGACTTCTTCCTGTTTTCCCGAAACAATATCACTAAGTGTGGTATTGCCCAAAACATCCTTAACTGCGTCGTGAACAATACTTTCCAGACGGTTATTGGCTGTTTTGACATTTCCCACAGAGTTACGGAAAAGCACCACGGAATCAATTTTCCATTTGAAATAATTGTCTATAATCAGGTTCTTTTTGTCGAGTGTCACAATAGCTTCAGGAGATGCGTCCCAGGACTGTACTTTAGCAGGAAACAAATACAACTCTTCAATACCGGGAATTCTAAACCCCACTCTCCAGTTTTCTTCGTATACAACAGATACAACCTCACCCAACCTTGTTTTAATAGCGTATTGGGTTTCATCCACGATATATACCACCTTTGCAATATATAACGCGGGCAAGAGCAAAATAACAACAGCCAATATGATAAGTAATTTTTTCATAATTTCTTAAGAGGTAGAATATTGGCAGAGTTAGAATTTGGATCTACAATTATTTTGTTTATTTTGGGCAAGACCTCATCCATAGTTTCCAGATAGAGTCTTTTGCGGGTTACTTTTTTGTACTTGGTATATTTATCTAAAATTTGAGTGAATCTGGCAGAATCGCCCTGAGCCCTGGCCACCACGCTTTCTGCATAGCCCTTGGCTTCTTCAATTTGCTTACGGGCGTTACCTTTAGCCTCAGGCAATTTTTGATTGGCATAACGCTGGGCATCCAGATATGCTTTACCTGAATCCTGCTTGGCGTTTTCCACATCTTCAAAGGCTTCGATAACTTGTCTGGGGTTCACCGCCTTTACAAATTGCACACGTCTTACCTTTATTCCCAGCTTATACTCTTCTACCAGAGATTGAATTTTCTTTTGAATTTCGTCGACGATTTCTCTTTTTCGCTCCGTTAAAGCATCGTCAATGGTGTAAAGGCCCACAACCATTCTCATAGCGGATTCGGAAATTTGTCGCATAGCCAAATCCGGATCGTCTACCTCCAGCAAATACTGAGCAGGGTCTGATATGAAATAGTTTACTACCATTTCTAAATCAACCAGATTTCCGTATTTGGTAAGGGTTAAAGCTTCCCTCTCCAAATGGATTTTTTGGCCTATTTCGTCTTCTTTAAAACCAATATTTATTTTTTTATCGCTGATAACATCTACGATATAAACTTTTTCAATTGGAAAAGGTAAGCGGAAATGCCAGCCGGGGGTCAGGATTTTGCCCCTGTATGTGCCTGCCTGAAGAACGACACCCCGTTCGTAATCTTCAAGCTGAATGTAAAAAGATTTCCAGAAATAAAGGCCGAGCCCTACAATAATAGCAACCAGTGCAATAGGCAGTGCTTTTTTAATTTCGTCGCTTATTGCGTTTGTGTTTTTGGGTGATGCCATGCTTTAATTATTTGAGTTTAAAAATTAATAAAATTCCCCGGCCTTCGGTGCCCTTTCCATTAGATTTGCAAATAATGTACAAGACCTGGGCCAAGGCAGCAAGTACCGGGTAATTGTTTGGCATAAGCCGTTTCAAAACAGGAACTTTTTTTTTAAATATATGAAACCTTTCAGTGGAGAAACTTTCCTGAACCCACAGGACAAAAAGCAATGTCAGATATCATACGCGAAGAATGCGGCTTAGCATTAATACGTCTCAGAAAACCCCTTTCTTACTACCAGGAAAAATACGGTACGCCGCTTTGGGGACTATATAACCTGTTTCTCCTTATGGAAAAGCAGCACAATCGCGGTCAGGATGGAGCTGGCGTGGGAGCACTCAAGTTGGATGTTACTCCCGGAAAACCGTATATGTTTCGGGAACGAAATATCGAAGCCAATCCGCTGGATAAAATTTTCCACAAAGTATTTAACAATTACAACCGCTTAACAGACCAGGGAATTGTAAGGGAAGAAGACACGGAATCCATTAAAAATCATTTTGACTTTGCCGCGGAAATTTACATGGGGCATTTGCGTTATGGCACCAGCGGTGGTTATAACATTAGTTCCTGCCACCCCTATTTTCGTAAAAATAACTGGCCCACCAGAAATCTCATGTTGGCCGGTAACTTTAACATGACCAACACTTCCGAGTTAAATTACCAGTTAATCGAACGCGGGCAACACCCCGTGTTTGATACAGATACCCAAACTCTATTAGAAGAAATTGGCTATCATCTGGATCAAGGGCATGACAAACTTTTTAAAAAGTACAAAAGCCAGGAAGGCGATGGAGCGGCCATTGCCAACCGGATTAGTGAAGAACTAAACCCTGCGAAATTGCTGCGAAAATCTTGTCAAAATTGGGACGGCGGTTTTGCCCTGGTTGGTATTATTGGAAATGGCGATAGCTTTGCATTTAGAGATCCAAGGGGTATACGGCCTCTTCATTATTACATCAACGATGAAGTAGTGGCCTTTGCCTCAGAACGCGCCCCGCTTCTTACTGTTTTTAATATCAACCAAGAAGATGTGGAAGAAGTAAATCCAGGCGAAGCGGTGATTATGAAATATGATGGCAGCTTTTACAAAAGCCAGGTGGACAAGCCCTATAAAAAAACCCATTGTTCTTTTGAACGCATCTATTTTTCCAGAGGCAATGACCCGGATATCTACCAGGAAAGAAAAGATATGGGTGCAGCCCTCTTAGACCAAATTCTAAAAGTTTCCAAAAACGACCCCAACAAAATTGTTTACTCCTTTATTCCCAATACAGCTGAAATCGCCTACTACGGTCTTATGAATCGCATTCGCGAACACCAAAGGGAGCTCATTAAAAAAGAAATTCTGGAGATGTCCAATAAGGAACCCTTAAACCAAATCACTCTGGATAGCATATTTGATAAATACAGCGCCAAGCTAGAAAAGGTTACATTGAAGGATATCAAATTGCGTACCTTTATCAGTCAGGAAAAAGGCCGGAATAAATTAGCCTCTCATGTATATGACATTAGCTATGGCTCGGTCCCCCCGGATCACACCCTGGTATGTGTGGACGATTCCATTGTAAGAGGAACTACTTTAAAAAAATCGATTATTCAAATCCTCTCCAGACTAAATCCGAAAAGAATTGTTATTGCATCCACAGCACCACAAATCCGCTATCCGGATTGCTATGGAATTGATATGTCTCAATTGGAAAAATTTATCGCCTTTCAGGCGGTGCTGGAGCTTTTAAAAGAGCACGGTAAAGAAGGCCTTATTAAAGAAGTGTACGATGAGGCCAAGGAGCTTTTAGCAGGACCAACAGATAAATTATCCAATCCGGTTACCAAATTGTATTCCAGCTTTAAAACCACAGAAATATCCAAAAAAATATCTCAGTTGGTTACTCCAAATTTGCCCGATTGGGATGGGGATGTAGCCATAGTTTTCCAGAAAATCGAAAACCTCCACAAATGCCTGAGAGTCCCTTGTGGAGACTGGTATTTTACTGGAAAATACCCCACAACCGGCGGGTACCGAGTGGTAAACAAAGCCTACTGCAATTTTTACGAAAATAAAAATCACCGCAGCTATTGATGGCGCTTGCCTTTCCTTTATGGGAAAATAAATATTAATACAGGGCTATTTGCCCCCATTAATTTTATAAGGAGCCAACATGATTCCAAAGGCTGACTCAGAATTTTTTAAACGCCTTGAAGTAGCATACGAACCAGACAACATATACTTTCAAACCATATCCGCCGTATTACAGACTGCGGATATGATGAAGCTGCCCAATAGCATACAGTTAATTTTATCCCAACCAAAAAATGAAATCATGGTGCACTTTCCCGTTAAAATGGACGATGGTACCTATAGAACTTTTAAAGGTTATAGGGTGCAACACAATAATTTGTTGGGCCCATACAAAGGTGGAATCCGATTCCATCATGAAATTAGCTTGGACCACATCAAGTCTCTTTCTGTATTAATGACCATGAAATGCGCTTTAATGCAGTTGCCCTTTGGAGGGGCGAAAGGAGGGCTAAAATTAGATCCGGGCAGCCTCTCCTCCTCTGAAATGATGCGCCTCACACGTCGCTTTACATCGGCGCTTGGTACTAACATTGGCCCCGATTACGACATTCCCGCCCCGGATATGGGCACCAATGCTCAAATTATGGCCTGGATATCCGACACATACATGAATATTTCTCCCGGAGGAAACAGGCTGGAGGCCAGAGGGGTTGTTACAGGTAAACCCCTTGTATTTGGAGGATCGCAGGGGAGGGAAAAAGCAACCGGGCAAGGAGTGGTTAACATTCTGGAGGAGCTTCTTCCTGAAATGGGTTTTGATATATCCAATGTTACATATTCTGTTATAGGTTTTGGAAATGTGGGTTCTTGGACAGCACGCATATTATCTTCCCACGGCGCACGTCTTAACGCAGTCCTGGACCATACGGGAGCCATTGCCAATCCAGCAGGAATTAATGCGGAAGAATTGGCTGAATACGTAAACCGCAGAAAAGGGGTGGAGGGTTTTAAAGGAGCTAAGGCTATAAGCGAAGAGGACTTTTACAAGTCCAAAGTGGATTTATGCATACCTGCGGCATTAGAACAAATGATAGATGAAAAAAAAGCCAAACTGCTTGAATGTAAAGCCTTAATCGAAGCGGCCAATGCTCCCTGTACTCCCCAGGGAGAAAGGGTTTTGCTCAGTAAGGGAATTCAAATCCTTCCGGCTATTTTATGTAATGCAGGAGGAGTAACTGTTAGCTATTTTGAATGGAAGCAAAACCGCCAGGCCGAAGTTTGGGACCTGGAAGAGGTGGATGCCAAGCTTAAAAAGATGATGGCCTCCGCCGCCAAAAGAACTAAAGTAAATGCAGCTAAATACAAATGCGATTTGCGAACCGCGGCCTATGCCACAGCCCTCGATCATATTGGAAAGGTGTACGAGTTAAGGGGTATTTTCCCTTAAAAAAATTGGGCATCGCTTCGGTTCCGCTTCGCGCGCTTTGTCTGAAGTCGCTACCCTCAATTTTTAATTGGTTTTTTTAATTGAAGGGTACGCTAACTCCGGGTTTTCCATAAAAAGGGAAGCTGGTAAACGGTTTCCCTTTTTGGATTTGAGCCTTCGCTTTAACACAAAGTCAAAAAGCAAAGGATTGTACCCATATATTTCATCCAGTGCTTCCGCTTCCATGGAAGTTAAAAGGCCTCCATTTACAAAGCGATTGGTGGATACAATAAAATTAAAGCCAGGCAAAGGATAATCGCTGCCATTGACCAGTCGACTATGCCAATGTTTATTATCGAGAATCGTTTCAACAACATCTAATTTTCGGTTGAACTGGGTGGTGGCAGATATATCTCCAAAAAGCAACCCAACATAGGCTGAATCCTCCATCATCCGTGCAAATAAATCAAAGCAAGGCACTTCATTTTTATTTTCGCTTTCAAAATCCGTACATTGGCCTAAGCTGGCGCAGTGGCCCATAATTACCTTTACTCCCAGAGATAGAGGGTATTTAAAGCGAAGGGGATTCCCATAGCTTTGGTATTCTTCCGCCTCCACTGCCTTCTCTATTCCGGTATGACTGAGCAATACCATGTTGTGTTTTTTAAGGGCTTCATAATAAGGCAACAGCTTTTTATCGTCGGGTTGGATACCCATAGCATTGGGCAACCATTTAATAATGCGCACTCCAGCCTTTGCCAATATATCTAATTCTTCCAGATAGTTTTTTTTATAAGGATGTACGGAACCAACTGCAAAAAATCGATCTGGATACTTTCCCACTAACTCCAACATTCTCTTGTTTGAAAGATAAAACTCTGTTAAATCCAGTTTTTCTTCTCCCATAGGAGTATAAAATTTATCAAAGGCTAAAATCCCCAATTTTCCATGGGGTTCCATATCCTTGGAAAGATCCACCAGTCTTTTCCAAAATTGGCTATCTACGGAATCTTTGGAGTTTACTCCCGAGGCGCTGAGATAAAACTCATAAGTTAGCCTTCCAACGGGATGAAAACCTTCTCTGAACTTTGAGTTAATATAACTGTCTTCTCCAAACTCGCCATTGCCCACAACATGCACGTGGTAATCCCTATACATACCCGAATCAATATCTAAAAAGGCACTGTCTAAAATTTGCAACGCATAAGGAGATAAGTTAGCCCTAAGCTCTTCTGGGGAACCTTTAAAATTCCCTGCCATGTATTTTATTAAAAAGGAGGGAGCCATAGCCTGTGAAACGGCTACAAAAGCCATTAATACCAACCCTTTAAGCCTCAACATAGAAATCTCTAGCGAGCAAAGCCCCTGTGGATCCGCATAATTGAATTCCACAAATGGGATACATTTTCTTCTAAAGTTTCTTTATCGGAGTTATTTTCAATGATAAAATCCGCAGCTTTGATATAATCTTCTCTTTGAGCCTGGTTGCGAAGGCGGGCTTCCACTTCCTCCCTGGTCCAAATACCTTTGCTAAGGAGCCGTTCCATTCTGATTTCCGGGTGGGCGTCCACTACCAAAACGGCATCCACCTGGTATTGCCCCCCGGATTCCACTAATATGGCCGCCTCCCTCACATACATTGGCAATTTTTTAAGACTGGCCTGCCGTTTTTTTTCTTCAAACTCCAGATGAACTAAGGGATGGACCCATTCATTCAAAGCCTTTAATTTTTCGGGGGATTTAAAAGCCAGTTGGGAAATATGGGGCCTGTTTAGACGTCCATCAGGCAAATAAGCATTTTCTCCAAAAACACTTTGGACGGCGCGTCGCAACTCCAAATTTTCTTCCATAATGCGCCGGGCTTCCAGATCTGCATAAAAGACCTCAGCCCCGTGTTTTTCCAGTAAATGGCAAACTTCTGTTTTACCAGCCCCCATGCCGCCAGTGACACCTAAAAAATAAGTGGAATCATCCATGGGCCAGCAACCAGTTTGTCCCGCTGCCTATTTCTACCACAAGCGGAACATTTAACTTTATAGAATTTTCCATAATCTGAGAAATTAGTTTTGATGATTCTTCCACATCTTCTTTGGCGACTTCAAAAACCAATTCATCGTGAACCTGCAATAACATTTTGCAATCCAAATTAGATTTTTTCAGGGCGTGGTTAAGCTGCACCATAGCTTTTTTAATAATATCCGCAGCCGTTCCTTGAATGGGAGTGTTAACAGCTATTCGTTCTGAATTTTCCTTGTGCATTCTATTGCTGGAGGCCAAATCAGGCAAATAGCGTTTACGACCAGTAATAGTGGCCACATAACCATCGTTGCGGGCCTTTACTATGGTGTTATCAATAAATTTTTGCACCCCGGAATATTTTTCAAAATAGTTCTCAATAAAGGCAGAGGCTTCTTTTCGTTCAATGGAAAGTTCCCGGGAAAGACGGCCTGGACCCATGCCATATAACACTCCAAAATTTACCACCTTGGCGCTGCGCCTCATATCCGATGTAACCTTGTCTTCTTCTACTTTATATAAAGCAGAGGCTGTTTGGGTATGTATATCCAGACCATTTTGATAAGCTGCCATTAGGGCTTCATCTTCGCTCAAGTGGGCTAACACCCTTAACTCAATTTGGGAATAATCCGCTGCCAACAATAATTTATCCTTATTTTCGGGAATAAAACTGGCCCTAATTTTTTTACCCCAGTCTGTGCGAATAGGAATATTCTGCAAATTTGGATTTATGGAACTCAAACGTCCTGTGGCTGCTATAGTTTGAGAAAAGGAAGTATGTATACGTCCAGTTTTGGGATGCACAAGGCCCGGAAGCACATCAATATAAGTATTTTTTAATTTGGTAAACTCCCGGTAATCCAATAGATTCTCAATGATGGGATGCTCCCCCAATAGCCCCTGAAGTACGCTGGCATCGGTACTATAGCCTGTTTTGGTTTTTTTACTGGCTTTGAGTTTTAATTTTTCAAATAGTATTTCGCCCAGTTTTTGGGTGCTATTAATGTTAAATTCTTCTCCAGCCATCTCAAAAATATTTTTTTCTCTCTGGGCTATTTCTTTTTCCATTTCCTCAGAAAGTGAGGCTAAAGCATCCTTATTTACGCATATGCCATTTTTTTCCAAAGACATAATGGACAACATAAGGGGAATTTCATCTTTAATTAAAAGTTCCCACTCTATTTTACCTTTAAATTTTTTGGAGTAATATTCGTAGAGCTTGTAGGTATATATGGCATCTTCAGCGCCGTATTCTGCGGCTTTATCTAACTCCACCTCGGCAAAACTAATTTGGTTTTTTCCCTTTTTCCCAATGAGTTCCTCAATGGGAATCATGTTATGGGCAAAATATTTTTCACATAGTGCATCAAGGCCTAAACCTCTGGAACCGGGATTTTCCAAATAGGCCGCCATTAAGGTGTCCACTAGTTTTCCCTCGGGAAGCCCGCCTAATTCCAGTCCGTATTTTTCTAAAATGGCCAAATCGTATTTGGCGTTGTGAAAAATAAGGGTTTTATCGCCCCCTGCTAAAATGGGTTTTAAGGCCTTAACGGCCATTTCCAAAGAGAGGTTCTGTCCGGTTTTATGTCCCACAGGAAGATAAAAACCACTCTGCCCATTTGTGGCCAGGCAAAAACCAACCAATTCCGCCGTAATTACATCAAGGCCAGTGGTTTCCGTATCCACAGCAATAATATCTGCCTTTTGCAATTGGGCCAATAACTTGTGGAGTTTCTCTTCGCTGTTTACAAGCTCCCAGCTAAAAGATTTTTTTGCCTGAGCTTTTTCTTCCACTTTAACATCTGCGTTTTGCCCTTTAGGAACAAAGCCAAGCAGGGACTGCATTTCCATTTCCACTAAAAACTCATTAAGTTTTTTGGGCTGGGGAGCTTTGTATTTTAGTTCCGCCAATTTTTCCTTTAAAGGGATGTTGCAGTTTAAAACCACCAAGTCCCGGGACAAATAAGCATTTTCCTTTCCGTCTTTTAAATTCTGTCGCAAACCTTTTTTGCTGATGTTATCCACATTTTCATATATGCCATCCAGGCTGCCATACATTTCCAATAAATTGGCCGCAGTTTTAGGGCCTACCTTGGCTACACCGGGTATGTTATCGGCACTATCTCCCATTAAAGCCAACAAATCCACCATTTGCTCGGGATTTACTCCGAATTTTTCCCGAACTTCTTTAGGACCTTTTACCGTGGCGGGCTGGTTGCGGGCGCCGGGCTCGTATAAAAAAATGTGGGAGCCCACAATTTGCATCAAGTCTTTATCTTTGGTCATTATATAGGTTTGTATACCTTCGGACTCCGCTTCTCTGGCAATGGTTCCAATTACATCATCGGCTTCCATTCCTTCATAGGATAATTGCGCTGCTCCAAGGGCATCTAAAAATTCATCCACATATGGCAGTTGGGCCCTCAACTCATCGGGCATGGGTTTTCGATTGGCCTTGTATTTATCGTACATTTCATGGCGAAAAGTGGGGCCGGGCAAATCTTTTACCACCGCCAGGTATTCGGGCTTTTCTTCCTGAATCAAGCGCAAAACCTGAGAGGCATAGCCGTAAATGGCCGATGTTTGCACCCCTTTTGAATTTATAAGGGGATTATTGATAAAAGCGTAAAAAGACCTGTAAACAAGTGCCGACGAATCAACTAAAAAAAGCTTAGGAGAAGAAATAGCTTACCCCCTTTATGAGAAAAAATAACAAACTGCTCTAACTTGCTTTTTGCAATGAATGTACAATGCAGTTTTTGACTTCCTCATAACTCAAGGGAAATTTATCAAAAGAAATAATGCCTTCCTGTTCCAATTCCACAGCTAATTTGGACAAGGGAGGCATCATCACCGAAGCCTTGCTCAAATTTTCCTGATCCCGCAAGACCTCTGCTGTGGGTGCAATGTTTAACAATTGACCTTTACTTAATATGGCAATACGGTCGGTAATTTTAATAAGGTCATCCAGTTTGTGGGCAGTAACCACAATGGCCACGCCCTTATTGCGATACTTGTTTAAAAAGGCAATAGTGGTTTGCACACCTTCTTCATCTAAATCCGAAAGCGGTTCGTCTAAAAGCAATAGTTTGGGTTGTTCCAAAAGAGCTAACCCCAAAGCCACGCGACGCCTTTCCCCAGCAGAAATTTCGTCCAGAAACCATTCTCTGGCTTCCACTAAGTTTATGTCTTTTAAAACACTGGTAACCCTGTTATCAATTTCACGGCCTTTTAACCCAATCATACGGCAGGCTCGGGCCAATTCATCTTCTACAGTGGGGCCTGACAATTGATTTTCGGGATTTTGCTCCACTAAGGTTACATAGTCATTGAGCATTCTTTCGCTAAAATCTTCAATGGGCTTTCCTCCTAAGTCAATTCCACCACCGGTTAAAGCCATATACCCGGAGATAAGTTTGAGCAAAGTGGTTTTGCCTGAGCCATTTGAGCCTACCAAGCCGACAATTTCTGCGGGAAAAATTTCCAGGGACATTTTATCAATAGCTGTATTTCCTGCTGGATAAGCGAGGGATGCAGAATTTAGGCTTGCAATTTTTGTAGAATCAGACATTTAAAGCTCCTATGGGGTCTTAAAGAAATTTTTCAAACAAGTGAGGTAATTTTTTTGCTCTACCCCCTATACTCATTTTTCTCATAAAATTAATTTTTTTATTTAAGAGAACCATACAAATCTAGAGTAGATAAGAGATTTTTTAATTTCGAAAATTTCTAAAGACTGCTCTGAAAGGCATAAATTAAAGGGCTTATGAGGATTCAACCCAAAATCAAAGTTTGCGGAATTACCCAAATGAAGCAAGCGGTGGAATTAGACCAGCTTGGCATAGACTATATCGGATTTAACTTTTGGAAAGAAGGCAAGCGTTATGTAGACCCTCAAAGTCTCTTGCCGGGCATTTTGGACCTCAGTCAAAGCAAAACTGTGGGCATTTTTGTTAATGCACCCATTTCGGAAATCGAAGAAATCGCCGATTCTCTCAGCCTTAATATGATTCAACTCCACGGTCAGGAAGATGCCGATTATATGGGCAAGCTAAAAGAAGCAGTGGAATTGCCTATAATCAAGGCCATTCCGGTATTCAATGAAATACCCGATTTAAATGCCTACAGCATGGTCGACCAGCTTCTATTCGATACTGCCAGTAAAAATCAGTTCGGTGGAACTGGAGAGAGCTTTAACTGGAAACTTTTAGCCGACATATCTCCCCGCAATTTCTTTGTGGCCGGGGGAATTGGTCCGCAAAACATTAAACAGGCTGTAGAACAAAGCCGCCCCTTTGCCGTGGATTTAAATTCCAAAGTGGAGAGCAAGCCCGGGGTAAAAAACCTTTTGTTGGTGAAACACTGCCTAACCCAATTGGGAATCGACTTTGAGGAAGACTAGGACCTATCTAATCTAAAAACCCTTAAGGTTCCTCAGTAATAAGCTTTAGTTCCTTGCCCCCCTTGTTGGGGTCTTCATCCACTACTTGGAGGCTTAAAGTTTGTTTATTGCCCTCTGTGCTGCTTATAACAAGTTCTCTTATACCGGGTTTATCTATTCCCGTTGAGTCAGGATATTCAGCCAGTGGCAAAACGGTTATAAAAACTTTTAATTTTGAGCCACCCCCGCTGAGTTCATCTTTTTCCAACTTTAAAGAGCTGCCATGGCTAATACTAACCGAATCCAGATTTTTGCCAGTTATAAAAAATTGTTTGCGGAGGTTTAATACAGTAGAACCCGGGTTAATGCGCCAATCCATGGATATGGCTTTTTTGTCTCCCGCCTTAGTCCCTGGTTTTCCCACACAGGCTACTAATAATATAACGAGGAGGACTGTTGCTAGCCATTTATAGCTTTTCACACAATTCACTTGCTGAAAATAAAGAAATGTTTTTCTGGGGGAAACTAATTTCGCAGATTTAAGCAGCCTTTCTTTTTATTTTAACAGGGTTTATGGCAGTGTTAGGGCAAAGAGTTTCATTGAAAAGCATATTGATTAAGTCTCACATTTTTTTTTATGGTCGGGTATTACTACTAAGTCTGGTGCTTTTATCTGTAATGCTGGGGACTTCGGGTTGCTCCACACAGGTAAAAACCGAAGCCTATTATGATACCGGTAAGAAAAAACTGGAACATACCTACCGCAAATGGATTTGGAGCTCCCAAGAAAAGTTGATTCTAAAAAAAGAATACCATTTTACCCAACATCCAAAATTTGAAGTGGAAATTAAAAATGGAAAGTACCACGGAGAGGCGAAAACCTGGTGGATGAATGGACGGCTAAAATCCAGGGGCGAATACAAAAACGGAAAAAAAATTGGCAAGTGGGTAAACTATTTTGAAGTGCGGGGTGATATATCCAGCCGGGGCCATTACCGCCAGGGGATATTACATGGTGTATGGGAAGAATGGTGGCCAAAATTTATTCGCAAGGCCAAAGGGCAATTTCAAAATGGCAAACCAGGTGGAACCTGGCATTATTGGGATAGGGCCGAGCGCCTCATTAAAAAGTCCACATGTTGGGAAGATGTTAAGTGGGGCAGTATAGAAGAATACTATCCCTCCGGGAGACTAAAAAAAATCCATTCCTGTTTGTTTGGAAAAATCTCCGGCCAATATAAAGAATATTACCCAGACAGCAGTTTAAAACTTAAAGGGGAATACAATAAGGACTCGAAAAAAGAAGGGCCATGGCTGGGGTTTCACCCAAATGGAAAAAAGAGCCTTCGGGAATTTTATGTAAATGGCCTTCTGCATGATAGCCTTATACATTGGGACTCCCTTGGACATGTGAGCAAAAAAGCCTTAATGGACTCTGGAAACGGAAGTATATATCGCTATTACCCAGACGGAAAAGTAAAACGTGTAGAACAATTTTTAGAAGGGAAAAAACACGGAGAACAGTTAAGCTTTTTTCCCTTTGGGCGCACTAAAACCCGATATATATATGACAAAAATAAGGCCCTGGAATATTGGCGCTGGCATGCGGACAGCCTAAGTTCCGATTCGGTTCTTACCATACATGGCTTATTTAAAGAGGGAAAAAGACACGGGGAATGGAATTGGTACAGTGAAAACGGAATGTTATTGGAAAGCGCCAATTATGTATTAGGTAAACGCCACGGAAAAGCCTATTTCTACAATTCCCAAAACGGAAAACTTTTTCGCATTCAAAATTATGAAGATGGGGTGGAAACCAGCGCCACCCTCCACAATTTTTAAGAACGCATTTTATCCAACAGGCGGTTTAACTCTTTAGCCTCTTCCACTGTAAGTTGATTGAGATCCTCAATCCATTCCAACTCCACTTTGTCGATTTTTTCCAGGAGTTTTAAACCTTCCTCGGTAATAACCACATCCACCGCGCGCCTGTCCGAGGCATTGGGCTCCCGGCTGGCTAACCCCTTAAGTATTAATTTATCCACCAGGCGGGTGGCATTGGAAGTTTTGTCGAGCATGCGCTCTGTGATAGATTTGTTAGTAATGGACTTTGGGTACTGCCCCCTTAATATCCGCAATACGTTAAACTGTTGCCAGGAGATTCCAAAGGGCTGGAGGCGCTTCACATTTTTGGCATTGAGCCAGCTGTAGCTAAACAGTATATTTATAATGAGTTTTTGGTGCTCGCTTTTAAACTTTTCCTGTTTTATTTCATCTTCAAGCCTCATAATGATATTATATGTCTATACAATAATTGTGTCAACAATTAAACTTTCAAAATAGGCTTTTTTTACTAATATTTTCATGAATTGTGCATCCGTAGCTCAACTGGATAGAGCATCGGTCTTCGGAACCGAGGGTTTGGGGTTCGACTCCCTACGGATGTGCCAGTTCGGTTTTTATTGCGCCAATGCTAATTGAACAAATTGTTGTAAAATTTTTCCAACTTGTTTCTTTCTTTTTTGTGGGCGGCTTTTTTTACTTCCTGCCCCCAGCCCATTGCCGCAGAGCCAAAATAAAACAGCATCATACCACAAAACATTCCCAGTACCAATGTGGTTAGAAGTATGCTTCTCAATTTTTTCCTTGGCTCCAATTATTCAATATTAATTGAATTATAGAGTTTCTTATCCACAAAATCAATCCATTGTGACTTTATTTGCAAAAGACTTAATAGCCCTTTTTTGCCGGAAAAACCAAAAAAAAAGACAAATTGTAAACCAAGTATAATACCATTGGGCTAGTAATTTTAATTTAGAACCATGGTACCAAAGCAAGACATAGACTTAATTCTTTTTTCCAGCGAATTCCCTCCCGGGCCTGGAGGCTTGGGAGAGTTGGCCTACCAAACCGCCAAATCCTTAACCCACAAGGGGCTTAAGGTATTTGTTATTTGTAATCAGGATTACAGCAGTGCTGAAGCCATTGCGAGTTTCAACTCTTCTCTTTCTTTCCCTGTTTTCACATTTAAATCTTCTGCACAGCCACTACTTTATCTTTTTAAAAAATTTTTGGAATTCCGGAAAATTTGCCAACGGGAAAATCCCAGGGTTATCCTAACTTCTGGGGTCACCCCCACCCTCATAAGTATTTTTGCAGACTGGTTTCAGAAAACGCCCCGGTTAACTGTAGTGCATGGGCCTGAATTCCAAGTGATGTTTAAACAAAAAAATACTTTGGCAAATTTTGTTTTAAATAAAACCCATGTTTTTACAGTAAGCCATTATTCCAAACAATACTTAATTAACAATGGTTATAAAAAAGATATTCATGTAATTAACAATTCCG
The DNA here is from genome assembly GCA_050294405.1 of Fibrobacteria bacterium. Classification (GTDB taxonomy): domain Bacteria; phylum Fibrobacterota; class Fibrobacteria; order UBA11236; family JADFYW01; genus JBNKOC01. The sequence continues at coordinate 193,706 of JBNKOC010000004.1, forward strand.
CTCAAAAACATGCAGTGGAAAACCCTGACACACTGTCCCAGCTGCAGAAAAAATACCTGGGAAAAAAGATATTGTTAACAGTAGGTCGAATGTACCACCGAAAAGGCCAGGAATTTGTAATACGGGCCTTACCAAAAATTATGGAAAATTTTCCAAATGTATGTTATTTGCTTATTGGACATGAAGAAAAAAAAGAATATTTGCAAAAAATTTCCAGAGATTTAAACGTGGAATCCCATGTGGATTTCGTAGGGCAAATTCCCAAAAACCAACTTGGTTACTACCAAGCTTTGTGTGATGTATACATCTTAATGAGCCAAAATTTAAGTGATGGAGATTTTGAAGGCTTTGGTATTTCCATAATTGAAGCGGCCTTCCATGGAAAACCCGCCATCGGTTCTAAAAATTGTGGCATTGCAGATGCCATTATTCACAATAAAACAGGGCTGTTACTGGAAAATTCAAATCCCGAAACAATTGCTGAGGCTGTAGCTGAGCTTTTCTCCGACCCACAAAAAGCAAAGTTGTTAGGGGAAAATGCAAAATTCCGGGCAGAGAATGAATTAACCTGGGAAAAATACGCAGATAAATTTATCAGCTATATGAATAACACTCTGAACTAATTTTTAAAGAGGCCCAGTTCTTTTAATAACTTTGTTGTAAAAAGGTTCTGCTAAAAACATCCAGAAAAAACACAGTGCCCAGGATATTATTTTAAATTGCCAATAAAACTTTCCGTCCATTACATACAAAGCTAATATTAGTGCAAAAGACAAAATAATATCTATCCCGAATTTTTTCTTTTTAAAGAAAAGCGCACCGAATAGCGCCCATAACAAATAGGTCCCAAGCACAATTAAGATAAAAACCGAATTCTCAATAAACATGGCCAGGGCAAAACCAGCCATAACAAAAAGAGCTATGGCCCAGGAGGAATATTTTTCGTTTAATAAATATTTCATTTTAATGCATTTCTATGGATTGGGATGTGTCTTGGGAATTGTTAAATTCATTGGCTGAATTTGGACTTTCTTTTTGCGCCCCAGATTTTTTTTGATATCCTTCCGAATTTTCTCCAGAGTTTTTAAATGCCACATAAAAGGCTCCCAATGCTAAAATCAGAAGTATGGCCATTAAAATAATCCTTGTATTTTTCATAGTCGACCCATCTTAAATAAATTTCAAATTCGACTCAGCTGTGATCCAACATTGTCTTTCAATTTTTCATTTTTAAGGCGGCTTCGAATTTGGCCCAAAGGACCAACATCTACCAGTTCTCCCTTCACAAAGACTAAAAACTGCTTACTGCTTCGGGGAACACGATCATGGGCCAAAAACATTCCAGTAAAATTCAGGGGATCTGCCGCAGAGATAATAATAGGCTCTTCACTGGTATTGTTTTTAGCATGTTTGGCCACATCCAAAGCAGAAGGCAAAGCAAACTGTTCGCCAATAACTCCACTTACAAATAACCCACCTCTAACTCTGCCCTGTGCTTCCATTTTTTGCAATATTCTTAAAATTTTCCACCAGGGAAATGGAATTTTTTCGTAATTACATAGATCCCGAAATAGTATTCCATACCTGTTTAAAAGTTGAAAAGCCCAGTATTCCAGGGAATCTTCTTCTTGCAGTCCTTCCAAATTTTCTTGCCACAAATACCATCGGGAACCCAAAGTTTTTTGCTGAAACTTATTGCGATAGGAATTGGTTCTGGATACCCGTCTTGTGGAAACCTTTGGTAATAAAACTTTTCGTAAACCAGATAACCCATCAGATGATATGAGACCTTTTTGAATAAGGTTTTTAAAGTTTTTTCTTAGCTCCTCATCCGTTAAATGTAAAGTTGATGTTATTTGGGATTCAAACATAGCTCCTTTGTTTTTCAATAGCTGGAAAATTTCAAGAGCCATGGTTCCCAAGCCAAAATCATCTTCATTTTCAAAATTTTCTGATGAATTAAAAAAAACAGAAAGTTTCTCCCGGTTAAAAAAACTAATACCAAAGGTTTTATTGATAGATGCCGATTTGCTATTATCGGGTTCGCTAACAAAGCCCTGCTTTAGTTTACTCCAAACCCAACCACCACCGTACAAACACATTTCTAAATCATTAATATTAAAATCTTCAAGCCTGCTTGGGAAAACATGTTCCAACCAATGGGAAAGTGCCAAATCGTACCCCTGATATTGCCACAAAATTTTCTCAATTTGAGGGCTTTTTAATTTGGTCTCTGGATGTATATACTGCCAGCGAAATAAAAAATCCATAAATTGATTTTTATTTATGGGCTCAATGGATTTTCTGAGTCTCATTAAGCTGCGGCGATGCATGCGAATGGCAAGGTTTCGGCTGCACCATGCTTTTTCTGTTTTTCCAAAAAGAGAGAATAATACCTGGCCCTTGGATTCTAAACTGTAAAGCAAATTCAAAATTTCAGATTCTGACCAGCCAAATTTGGAACTCAAATTATTTGGCAAAGTGGGTCCCGATAATTCCAAAAAAGCCTTTAATATGTACTCCCGGGCTTCAATAACACTTGGTTCCCTTTGGTTTGCAGTTTGAAACAAATAAGGCTCAGGCAACTCGCGCTCCAAACTAAAATTTGAAAAAGCGATTTGGCATAACTTCCATTTTTCCACAGAACTATAACCAACATATGAGGAGTTTTCCCCCCAGTAACATTTTGAAATCCTGTTTTTATTTAACAATTCCTCTTCAAAGGGAGTGGAAATTTCATCTAAAAATACTATCCCCCGAGATACCAAATACTCATAAAATTCGTTGGCGCTTCTAAATTCAGGAATAGCTTCCAAAACTATTTGCTGTACCACATCCAAAGGCAATTCACCCATGTCCTTTACGGATTGGCTGGCTCTGGTATTCACCGCCCGGCTTCTTCTTTCTTCCAAAGGAGCATCATCCAAAAAAGCATAAGGCGATGCATTTAAAATTTCATAAGAAAAAGGGGAAGGGTGGGAAGGCTCTTTGCAAATGGTTTTAATTTTACCCTTCAGAATTTTTTGAAGAACATCCTTTAAACCTTCTATGTCCATGGCTTCGTGGAAACAGTTTTCCAGTGTTTCATTCACCAGGGGATGGTCCACCGGTTCGATGGGACCTGCCCGATTATCCTGGCAACCCACATGAGCGGGAAAAACAGAGGCTAACACGTCTTCTGTTTTCATCCGTTGCAAATGAATGGGGACTTTTTTTCCGTTTTGAAAACGCAAAACAGAAAGGGCTCTCGCCGCATTCCACCTAAAGCGGTTGTTAAAAATAGGATGTGGTAACACTGCAGCGGTAACATCTTTTTCCAGAGAATTGGGATGCAAATACTGCCAAATACTGTCTAAGGGAAAACTGTGTTTTTCACTTAAACTAAATAACACGGCATTATCTGTTGCTGCACATTGCAATTCAAAATCAAAATTCAGACAAAAACGTTTTCTTAAAGCAAGGGCCCAGGCTCTGTTTATTCTGGCTCCAAAGGGAGCATGAATAATTAATTGAAGTCCTCCGGCTTCATCAAAAAAACGTTCTGCAATAATGGTATTCTGACTGGGCACGGCCCCCAAAATTTGAATATTATCGTTAACATAGGCTATAATTTGTTCCGCTGCAAAGTCCGGCAAACCATAATTTTCCTTGAGCTCTAAAACCAACTCTTCCTTATTCGCCCTTTGCGATTCAATCTTTTCTCTGAGCTTCGATACCTCTTCGGACAATTCCATGGTTCTTGCCGGAGCCTCTCCCAGCCAAAATGGAATGTTGGGTAAAGCACCATTGGCATTTTTTACCCTTACTTTATTTTTTTCCACCCGAATAATTTGCCAGCTTTGATTGCCCAACAAAAAAACATTTCCAGCCATGGATTCAATGGCAAAGTCTTCGTTGATTCTGCCAATAAAAAGGTTATCGCCGTCCACAACCACATCGTATTCCGCAGGTTCCGGGATAGTTCCTCCCGAGGTTATAACAGCCAGCCTGGCGTTTCTTTTAGCCGACAATATTTTATTTACCCCATCGAAATGCAGATAGGAGCTTTGTTTTCCCCTGGAGGTAGAAACCCCTTCCACCAACATATGCAGCACACTTTCAAAATCCTTATAAGGAAGGTCTTTATAATAAAAGGATTTTTTCACCATAGACCACAATTCATTCAGAGAAATATCCCTTGTGCTGCATTCGGCAACTATAGTTTGAGCCAATACATCCAGTGGCGATTTTTGGAAAAGAGCTGCATCTAGCACTCCATTTTTTACAGCGTGGATGGAGGCTGCACTTTGCAATAATTCATCCATAGTTAAAGGAAAAATCACTCCCTTTGGAGTTTTACCAATAACATGGCCACTGCGCCCCACCCTTTGAATCAAGGAACCTATGTTTCTGGGGCAACCAATATGCAGCACCAAATCCACATCTCCCACATCAATACCCAGCTCCAAACTTGCACTGGCAACAATTACAGATAATTTTCCGGACTTTAAATTTTCTTCTGCACTAAGTCTCAATTCCTTGGAAAGGCTCCCATGGTGTGCGGCGACTTTATCCTTTCCCAGCCTTTCAGAAAGCTGATGAGACACCCTTTCCACTAACCTTCGGGTATGGGTAAACACAATGGTTGATTTATGGGATTCAATGGATGCTAAAATTTCATCATATATTTGTGCCCAGTATTCATGAGTGGCCACAGGGCCCAAAACATCATCCCCCACCCATATGGATAAGTCCAAATCCCTCCGGAGGGCTGTTTCCACTATCTGGCAATTAAGCTCTCCGTTAGGATGAAACCTTTCTCCCACCAATACCCTGGCTGTTTTTTCAATTGGCTTTTGGGTAGCACTAAGTCCTATTCGTTGCAAGGGCCCTTCAGTAAGCCTTTCCAATCTTTCCATAGCCAAGGAGAGGTGAGCCCCTCTTTTGTCACCTAACATAGCATGTATCTCATCTACAATAGCCAGCTTAACGTTTTTAAGAAGTTCCCGGCTTTTTTCAGCGCATAATAAAATATGGAAAGACTCAGGTGTGGTTATTAAAATTTGAGGTTTATTTGTTAACATCTGCCTTCGCTCGTGAGCGGGAGTATCCCCGCTTCTAACGGCAACAGAAATGTTTATGGGGGGATACCCCATGCTCTCTGCGAGCTTTGAAATTTCGGATAATGGCTGGGTTAAATTTTTGTGAACATCATTGGCAAGAGCCTTTAGAGGCGAAATATATATCACTTCGCAGCCTAACTCTTCACCTTTGTACTGCTTGCGAATTAAACCATCCAAGGCCATTAAAAATGCTGTTAGCGTTTTACCCATCCCCGTGGGAGCGGAAACCAAAACATTATCTCCCTTTGAAATAAGAGGCCATGCTTTTTTTTGAGGATCGGTGAGTCCCGCAAATTTTCCTTTGAACCAGCGGGCCGTAAGGGGGTGGAGCAATTTATCCAGATTTTCCATGGGCCCCCTAAATTTACAAAATTCCCCTTGGGGACTATGAGAGAGCTTTAATAAAGTTTAGGCTCGTGGCTGACGCTTGAAATTGGATAGGGTGTACAAAAGCAAAGCCCCCCAAATAAAGGCAAAACTGGCTAAATGAGCCTTACCGAAGGGCTCCTTAAACAAAAATACAGCAATAGCTAACTGAATAGATGGACCCAAATATTGAAAAAAGCCCAATGTGCTTAGTCTCAGATGACGGGAGGCCTGGGCAAAACAGTAGAGTGGCGCCAAAGTCACAAGACCGCTTCCTATTAAAATAAGCCAATCATAATTCCGGGGCAAACCCATACCAGAGGGGTCAGTCCAATAAACCCAGGACAAAAACAAAATGGCAAAGGGAGATAAAAACATGTTTTCAAATACCACGCTGGAAAGAGAGCCGGCCTTCACATTTTTCTTAATTAAGCCATACATGGAAAAGCTCATGGCCAGACCCAATGCAATAAAAGGCAGTTTTCCCAATTGAAAAGCCAAAATAAACACCCCAATGGCAGCCAAGGCAACTGCGCTCCACTGCATAGCAGAAAGCTTTTCTTTTAAAATTAGCCTACCCAGAAAAACATTAAACAAAGGGTTGATGTAATACCCCAAACTCCCTTCCACAACCTGAAATGTCTGAACTGCATAAATGTATAGGCTCCAATTTGTACAAATAAACAGTCCACCCATAGCGTAATATTTCTTATGCCCTGAAAGACGCCAATTACTCCCCAAAGAATTTTCCTTTAAAATCCACTTGAGAATTATGATACCGGTAATAATGGACCAAACCACCCTATGGGCCACAATTTCAAACCCCCAGCGATGAGCAATCATTTTCCAATAAACCGGAAACACACCCCAAAGTCCAAAGGCAATAAAGGCAAATGTTACCCCTTTCCAGGGTATTTCACTTTTATTCATGTCTTGCCATTAGAGCTATAAAATCCATCCGGAAAATTTAGTCATTAATTTTGATACTGGCGGATTCTGCCTACTTAGTGACGGATATTTACATTTAAAACCAAAAAAAATATTAGTATAATCCCAAACACAACAATTTATTCGACGCAGGAAAAAACATGGCAGCTGAAATGGCTTTTTTTAAATGGCGACCCCACCCCTGGCACGGTTTAGAGGTTGGTCCCACTCCTCCCAGTATCGTCCACGCATATATTGAAATGTGTTCCTTTGACACCGTTAAATACGAAGTGGATAAAGAGACAGGCTATATTAAAGTAAACCGCCCCCAGCGTTCCTCCTCTTTTCCTCCCACTCTATACGGCTTTATTCCTAAAACATTAAGCGGCAAAAGAGTCCAGGAGTTAATGAAAGGTGCCAAAAAAGGCGATGGTGATCCTCTGGATATTTGCGTACTTAGCGAAAGGCCCATTAACCGAATGGATATTATCGCCAATACAAGAGTAGTGGGCGGCTTTCCCATGTTAGATAATGGAGAGGCCGACGATAAAATTGTGGGTATTTTGGAAAACGATCCTCTGTGGGCTAATGTTAGAGATATATCCGAATTGCCCCAGGCTTTAATTGAACGCCTTCGCCACTATTTCATGACTTACAAATTAACACCGGGTCAAAAAGCAGATGTATCCATTGCCGAAGAATACGGTAGAGAACATGCTGAAAAAGTAGTGCGCGCTTCTATCATGGATTACGACGAAGAGTATTTAGGGCTAATACATTCCTAATTTGGACTAGAATTTTTAAGACTTTTAGAATCCAGCATTTATATGTTTTTATGATGCTGGACTTACTCCCAAGCCTGGGCGTCCAGAGTGTGTGATTATTACCCTATTCAATTCAACACCATCAAAAAAAGATTTGGACAGAAGCCAGTTTCCATCTAGGTCCAAATAGTCGCATTGGGGGGCCAGACTCAAGGCGGCGGAAATTCCAATATTGGTCTCCAGCATACATCCCAGCATAATTTTTAATTGACTTCTTTTCGCAAGTCGGATCATATTTATGGCCGGTGTAATTCCCCCGCACTTGGCCAATTTAATATTGACTCCGTGAAAAGCATCTACACATGTTTTTATATCTTCCTCATGGATACAGCTTTCATCGGCCATTAACATAACCCTTCCATTTTTTTTATGGGGATGCATTGTTAAGTTCTCAGAAGGGGGCAAGGGCTGTTCCAAAAACTCTACATTATGTTTTTGCAATCTACCAATCCAGTCTCCCAACTTTTCAGGAGGCCAGCCACAATTGGCATCTACTCTGATTTCACCGGAATATATATTTCGAATTTTTTCCAATAGCTCAAAATTTCTTTCTGAATCCATCTTAATTTTTAATATGGGATAATCTTTTAAACTTCTGGCCCCTTCAACCATTTCATTAATTTCACCCAGAGCCACAGTTACAGAAGACATGGGTGTTTTATTGCTTTCTGGATTTAGGTAGTTTTGCAGGCTGACGTTTTGATTTTTGGCTACAAAGTCCCATAGCAACATATCCACCGCCGCCAGGGCTGAAAAGGATCTATTAAAGCTTTTTAACTCATCCCATATTTTTTTTATTTCATCGGAATTTACAGGTAATGGAAATGACAATTTAGAAAGCAAAAACTCCACATCTGATTTTGTCTGTTCTGGGGTTTCCCCATAATAGAGGTTAGGGGCGGCCTCTCCGTAAATGGGGCCAACATCACTTTGAGCGTTAACAATAACATTATAAACAGATTTTTTAACGGCCCGGGATATCCCAAAGGGAATTTTGGGGGTTAGCTCAAAAATTTTGCATTCAAAAGAATACATCCCTATTAAATAAAAAAAGGAGGCTACATAAGCCTCCCTTTTTTAAAATATTAGAACTGTTCCCTAGAAGAAAAAGTGCGCTCTTAAAATAATGTTGTCCTGGTTTTCTTCAGCATTTTGAGGAATGTAGTTGTTTATGCGATAAAAGGCGCCCAATTGAAAAAATTGGGTTACAAAGTATTCCAATCCCACTGTAATCCTTTCCTGGCCATTATTGGCAAGGGGAATATTGGTGGCGTCCCTGTCGTAAACTTCATAGGTTCCTTTAAAATTTAAGCCCTGAGTTAAAAGCACATCGCCTTCGAAATAATAGGCCCTATTTTCAACGGTGTCGCGCTTAATAATATCCGCTTCACCCAGGAAAGTAAATCTTCCAAAGTTTACACCGGCAAAGGCACCATATAAAAAGTTTTTGGTTTCTTCCCGGTTCACACCATAAGAAGCGCCAACTCTAAAACGTCTATAGACTAAAGTCGCCACAGAGCTCAATTCATCATTGGTGGCGTTAACAATCCAGGAGAATGGGCCCGGCTCTATGCCAAATTCAGCAGCTAAGGTAGTGCGTCCGTATGTGTAGGTTGTCTGGCCGCGGACAAAAGCCTTATCGTCCAGCAAACGATAACCATAGGGCAATAACATTTGGCCCATTTTAACGTAAGAGTTCATGGGCAAGCCTTCAATCATTCCAAACAATTCACGAGGCGCGCTACTGGGGCTAATTGTTTGATCCATGTAGAAGGTTAAACGATTGGGAACCAGCTCTGCCTGAATGTACACATTACCCTCGGTAATACCAGCTCTTCTGGAAGCTTCTGCTGTTGTAGTTGTCACATCAACGGCATCGTTTGTGTTGGTTTTTCCGGTTGGATGGGATGTGGTGTATTCCATAGTACGCACTTCGTCAATACGCAGGTTTCCACCTATGGTTACATTTTGCCCCAAACGATTGCTAAAATAACTGCCTGTTTTTTCTCCATCCGGACGGATGTTTTTCATGGATAATTTTGTTTGAGAATAAATTACTCCATAATCCGTTCTTTTGCCTCCGCCGGAACGGTTGATATGGCAAACAGCACATTTTAAACCAGTTCGAACAGCAATATATGGTTCAGAAAAAACTGGCAGGTTTAATCCAACCAAAAGGAAGAGTCCAAAAACATAACCCCTTAATTTCATTGATACCCTCATCTTTTCCATTAGTTATTCTGAGCCCCTTGTTTAATCCAACGGCGAATTAATTCAATATCATCTGGATCAATGCCATCTACAGTTCCCTGAGGCATTCTTCCATATAGCCCTGGTTTTCCTATGGCTTCCAGTTCCTCAGTAGTTTTAGCCACTTTTAAATAGAGGTAACTGTTATTCGGATCCCCTGGAACCACTCTCATAGTGGGGGCCACTGTGGGGGCCTCCCAGGTAGGCACATTTACCAAGGCGTCATAGGAAAAACCTTCTGTTAAATCCAACCCACCTTCATCAAACCCGGTTTGAGTATAGCCAGCTCCATTTGGGGGAGCATGGCAGCCAGCGCACTGGTTCAAATCAAAAATCAATTGAATGTCATCTGCAAAACTCACTTCATCATAACAATTGGCATCGTTAGGATCGTCTTTTTGCTCGGGAGTACATCCGCATAATGGGTGCCCCGGAGTTTGATAATCCAATTCTGTGCATTGGTAACATTTAGGCTTGGTCACATCCAATGAATCAGCAGCTGTACATTCATAGCACCATGCATTGTAATCTGTGGGATCACAGCACAAAGGCTTGGTTTGATCCAGACTATCTGCTGCAGTACATACATAGCATTCACTGCCATAAACAGTTGGATCGCATTCAATTTCCACATTCGCAAGAGCCACAATCCAGTTGCTAATTGTAGCAAGCTCAGCATCGGATAAAACTGATTGGTTATCTGCTGGCATTCTTCCACCAACTAATGGAGCATCGCTGGCTACTTTATTCAACAGCAAACTGTTTTCAGGTTCACCGGGAACAATTCTTATATAATCACTTTGGGAGCTTTTCACATTAACCGTGGCAGCCAATATATTGTCTGGACGCAAATCCAGGCCAGCTTGTGCAGTAGCGCCGGAGTGGCAGCCCAGGCAGCGATGTTTTTCAATAATTTGATTTACCGCAACCACGGGATCTGCATTTGCCGCAGGAATATCGCCATTAGCCCCTAATTCCAGGGTAGGATCGTTGGGATTTAAACCATTTCCTTTACAGGAGTATAAAACCAAACTGGCAACCATCATGGCAGCAAGCCCAGCCATGGATAACATTTTTTTTGTGTTTATTGCTTTTTTCATAATTCGGCCTACTTCGTTACTTCTGTATCTTCTACGAAAAGGGTATAGAAGAAGCTGGGTTTCTTCACGAGGGATTTTACATAGTGAACCAGAGATATCGCTCTCTGACGGGTCAATTCTTTTTTCATTTCATCAGACATGCTTCCAATTTCAGAATCTTTAGGCTGCATACTCATGTATCTTTTTAATTGATTGATTTCATCCTGGGTAAAACTTTCAGCCAAGGTGGCTTCATTGGAAAGAGGGCCCCCTGGAAAAAGCAAGGCGTCCCCAAAGGCCGGCATGGGTGTTCCATCCAAACCTGTCATAACACTTTTATATACTTCCGCATCGGAGGAGCCTCTTTTAAAATGACCCCGGGTAAAATTCATTGGAGGAACTCTATTGCCTTCGTCATCTTTAAGAGTACTTGCCGAAGGACCATCGCCTTTGCCATTTACTCCATGACAAGTCCAGCAGTCCAAAGCCATGTATAAATGTTTTCCATCAGCAACAAATTCAGGAGTGGATTCGGGAAGTTCGGGAATTTCAATGGGTTCTGGGGCTCCGTATTCTGCAAAATCTTCTGAAAAAGACTTTATGTAGGCCACCAAATCCCAAATTTGTTGCTTACTCAAAAGGTCTTTATAAGGGGGCATCACAGAACGGGCCACGCCATTAGAAATAATGTAAAAGAGGTCCTGATCTGTGGGCAATTCCCCGGCAGCAGTGGTGCGAAATTTATACAAGCCTTTGGTAAAATTTCTTGGAAGCGGGTTTAATGAAGAAGCCGCAGGGCCTTTTCCATCTCCACCCCAACCATGACATGTGGCACAAGCAGATTGATATATTTGTTGTCCTCGGTATTCTGCTCCTCCGCGAACCATTTTTGATAGAGCCGCAGTACCGCCGCTGGCTGATTCGCCATCTTCCGATTGGGTGAAAGCCGGAGACACAAAACCGGAAAGAAGTAAAAAAACGGCAAACCATTTGCCGGATAAATTTTTAAACCTATTCATTCCTACCTTTACCCCTTTTAAAGTGTGGTAAATGCAGTTTAGAAAAATCGGTTATTTTTCTCAAACAAACTGGCCTGGATTTCTGGCTGACAACTTGTCAAATCACCAAAATTTGTAAAAAAAACTCTTTTTTTTTGTAATATTTCGCCATTTCGGCAAAAAAAATAAGCCTCAGAAACAATGTGCTGAGGCTTATGGTACACCAAGCAGGACTCGAACCTGCGACCAACGGTTTAGAAAACCGTTGCTCTATCCAGCTGAGCTATTGGTGCTGGAGCTGCAAAATTACCAAGCAATTCTCATTCTTTCAAGCGGATTGATACAAAAACATTTTGCTCCCGTGGTGATCTGGAAACCTCAATTCAAAATCAAGGAGAATAAACTATATTTGCCCATTCAAAAAATCAGAATAACAAAGGTTGAGTTTATGAATTTTAATATGCTAATGCCACTTCTCCTTATTGTGGTTTTCGTTTTTTTTATCATTTTGCCCCAACGTAGAGAAAAAAAAGAATTTGAAAAAATGTTAGCAGCCCTTAAAAAAGGGGATAAAGTTTTAACCAATTCTGGAATTTACGGCGAGGTGGTTAATTTAATCGATGACCAAAAAGTCACTTTAAAAGTTGCGGATAATGTGAAAATCGATTTCGCAAAATCCACCATTTCAAAAGTATTGAAATAATTTCCAATGGCAGTTCTTCCCGTAAAAATTTATGGTGAAAAAGTTCTGCGAAAAAATGCGGAACCTGTTTCTAAAATCACCCCTGAGCTAAAAAAATTAGCGGAGGATATGCTTGAAACTATGTACGCTGCTCCGGGAATTGGGTTAGCAGCGCCTCAGGTTGGTGAAAGCATTCGCCTGATGGTAGTGGATGTGCGTGAAGGCGAAGAACCTCAAAACCCATATATATTTTTTAATCCAGAAATTGTGGAAAAAAAAGGCAGTTATATAGATGAAGAAGGCTGCTTGTCTTTTCCAGGAATTTACGCCAATGTTCCCCGCTTTGAAGAAATCGAAGTGAGCGCCCTAAATGAAAACGGAGAAGAATTTCAAATTAAAGCCGATGGAATGCTGGCCCGTTGTATTCAGCACGAACTGGATCATTTAAACGGAGTTTTGTTTATCGACAAGCTGAGCCCCACAGATAAACTCCTGCTAAAATCAAAGCTTAAAAAGTTAAAACAAAAAGCTTAATCTTTATCTGATAGTTTTAATCCCAAACTAATTTACGCCCTTTAAATACAATACGGGCAGGTAAGCAAAGTTATTTGCTTCAAAATTGACCTCATTTGGCATTTATATACCTTTCAAGGTACTAGCAGCAAAAAGGAAAAAGCGCAAAATGAGTTTAAAAAGATATCAAATACAGTTTAGCAAAGAAAACCTCGATCATTTGGGCCAGGATGAAGTGTACTTTTTCCTAAAGGACAAAAATGACTTTGAAAAAATTTTGTTTCATGATTACGAAAAAATTTACTCCTACCCAGGTTTGTACGAGCAGCTGTTTTATGAAAGGTTAAAATGCAACTCCCCTCAAATTGTATGCGAAGATTTAAGAAAAACCGTTGATACAAATAAAGAACATTTTTCTGAATTAAAGATTCTCGACTTTGGGGCCGGAAACGGAATTATGGGAGAAGTATTAAAAAACATTGGGGTGGCAAGGTTAGTTGGGGTCGATATTATAAGAGAAGCAGAAATAGCAGCGGAAAGAGACAGACCCGGTGTCTACGATGATTTTTTTGTAAAGGATTTTACAAAGTTACGACAAGATGAAAGAGAAGAAATCAAATCCTGGAATTTGAACACCCTTACGACAGTTGCCGCATTGGGCTTTGGAGATATTCCTCCAAAAGCATTTATTGAAGCGGTGAACTTAATTGATGAAAACGGCTGGGTAGCGTTTAATATTAAAGAATCCTTTTTAACAAACTCTGATAACTCTGGGTTTTCAAAATTAATACGAGAATTAATTTTTTCTGAATATTTAAGCATATGCATGCTTGAGCGTTATAGGCACCGGGTTTCAGCAGAAGGAATACCCTTGTACTACTTTTCTGTTGTTTGTAAAAAACACAGGAATGTGGATTTCAACATTCTAAGTCACGAAAATTAAAAGTTCAATGTCCGGCTGATTTTTGGGGGCTTCAGTTTTATGGACTCAATTTTCCGAGAAATGGAAGCCCATATAAAATGTTAGAGACCAAAGTAATCAGCTCCACAATGCATTTTAGAAAAACTCAGCTCTTCTTTTCACCTTCTTCGAAATCGGGAATATCAGGTTGAGAAAAACATTGCTGGTTGGATGCCACATTCAAAAGCCAAGTTACAGCTGATTTTTCGAAAGTTGATATTCCCGAGAATCAGAAACCTTATAATTCTAACTTCATAAAAAGTTACTCCCCAAAACAATTTGCTCTTCATACAAGATTGTTATAGGCAATAAAACAGCGCCACAAAGCATTTTTAGGAAAAATCAGTTCATCTTTTCACCTTCTTCGAAATCGGGAATATCAGGTTGAGAAAAACATTGCTGGTTGGATGCCACATTCAAAAGCCAAGTTACAGCTGATTTTTCGAAAGTTGATATTCCCGAGA
>JBNKOC010000005.1:0-14893 GCA_050294405.1 Fibrobacteria bacterium
TAGGCAACCCTAAAAATCCCGAATTTGAGGAAATAAAAAATTGGTTTGGCGAATATGATCCTAAAAACTTTGACATTAATAAAATAAATATCAATTTAGGGTCACCAAAAAAATATTTTGAAAATTTAAAAGGAATGTAAACCATGATCCTGTTTGTACATTAACAATGAAGAAATCAATATTTATCATGTTTATGTTCTCTAAGTGTTTTTCCCAAGACGGTTACGGGAATAATTCATTACACGAGGACAAAATCGGGATGTTACACATATCGACTTTAATTGGATTTCCTTCAGCTAAAGTTACAGGAGAGATTAATTTAAAAAATATGGAAATGACCATTTTCCCCTCCGTAATATTTGGATATGGTGGAACATTTATTAATTCTACAGAGAAATCAATTTATTTTGGGATAAATTATATAAAAAATAAAGTAATTAAAAAATCAATTAGAATTGGATACTTTTACCAATCTCAAAATTCAGATGAAACATGGAAAGGAATTGGTATAAAATTCGATAGAAAAAGGTACATTAATAGATATTTTGGATGGGAATTTTCAACAGGGCTTGAGTTATGGAAGGATGATAATAAATATTCAAATGGAAATATTTATGGAAAACCACCGTATATTGGATTTCCAACAATCGATGCTGGCTTATTTGTTTTTATATAAAAAAATCTGTACAGTGATCGTATTCACCTGACAGTTGAGCCATAATGCGGTATGGCCATGGAGACTCCAAGAGTTATTAATTTAACTCAACACACAAATAAAAAGGAGCCGACTTAGTGGAAGCATACCGGAACTCGTTTAAAACGCCTTTTAAAAAAAATGTCGGGACATAATTATACATCCCGGCTTGGAGAAACGAAATAATTAAAGTTTAAGGCAGGGAATATAAAACAGTATAAGTAGGGTGTCCGCAGTGACCCGCATCACAATATCCACCATGAGACACAGCTAAGGTACCAACGACATATTCTGTAAATTTAAAATATGAAGGAACCTGGGAAATGTTGCTGTTCGTATAATCCTTTCCATAGCCAACGATGTCATTAACGCTCCATTTACAGCTGCCATTATTTTGGGGAAAGCCAGATTTGGTGCCTAGGCCAAGACGAGACCATCCCGTATAGGCAATCCCACCAATATTATATTGCCATTTTCCCCATACTACATAGGAAATATGGCCATGGCTACAGACATCGTACCTGTTCATAGAACCCCAGGCCCAAATGTTGCGCACATTGCCAGAATTTTTGTAGCGCACCCAATACCAAAGGTTCGGGTCTCCGAGATTTTCGGTGGTGCTAAACTCCCTTTCGTTTCCAAGGGAATAATACCCATAATCGCCCGCATAAGTTAAATCTTTAGTCTTATTATAGTGGGGAGGCGGCATAGTAATGGCCTCTACCTGGGCTTGGGAAGGGGGGGATTGTGCTAAGGAAAGAGTAAATCCGCAAACTAAAATAAGAAATAAAAATATCATTTGGCTTTTCATTATTTACCCTCCTTTAATTGGAGTTCTCTTTGATGCTCAGCTACTTCAGGTGGGAGTTCCATTCCTTCGGGAAGAAATTTTGCGGGTGCATCAACCTGGGTGGATTCAGATACATCGGTTTGAACTGAGGGTAAATTAGCTTTTAGAAATTTTTCAGTTCGAATCGCTTCTTCAGGGTCCAGGACCATGCCTGTTTCCAAATTATAAAGGCTCTCAAGATCCTTTAACAATTCCGCTTGCCCCTCAGCTTTTAATTGGGCACGGATATCCTGTAATACTTCAAGAGGGAACTGATGAGGAACATTTCCCTGGTCGTCGTAAAGAAATTTAACGTCCTTTACCGTCTGGTAATCCGACTGTGCCGGACTTTCAATGACTGTAGCACCTTCCTGTTTGCAGGCCATCAATCCTGACAAAGCAATAGCTGCCATGGTTAAAGCTGTTTTTCCGAAATTCATATTGGGAACTCCTTTTTTTAATGAATTGTCGATACAGATTTCGTCGATTATTTCATCCTCCCGAAATCTTCAATTGAAATTTAATGTGATTCAAAGAAGGTTGGGTGGTTTTGGGATGAAATGCAATATCCTGTGATGAAATACACCTTATAGCGATAATGCCACTTATTAAGCGTGGTACTTTTTATCAGTAAATTGTTACTTTGTTTCACGAGGCAGGGTAATTAACAGAAGCTGATTACCTATATTGATAATATAAAGGAAATCAAATGGTACTTTTTTTGAAACGCACAGCTACACTATATTTTCTGTTAACAACTATAAGTATTAATATTCATGCAAAAGACACGGTAGCTCCAAAAATTAAAGCTATTGCTTTTGATGCTTTTCCTATTTTTGATCCACGAGAAATAGCCAAAGCATCAGAAAAGGCTTTCCCGGGAAAAGGAAAACAATTAATGGAATTGTGGCGCACCAGAATATTTGAATATCAATGGTTAAGAGCACTATCAGGCAAATATGAGGATTTTATGTCTGCTACAAGTGCAGGATTGGTTTACGCGACAAATCATTTAGGCATACATCTTACCGAAGATAAAAAAAAGACTTTGCTGAATGAGTTTTTGAATTTGAAAATGTGGCCCGATGCTCCAGAGTCAATCGAAAAACTTAAGAAAGCTGGTATTGAGCTAGTATTTTTATCTAACATGACAGAGGAAATGATTCGTAATGGACTTAAAAATGCTGGTCTAGAAAATGAATTCAAAGCAATTTTTAGTACGGATGCCGTAAAATCATATAAGCCTGCGCCCTCTGCTTATGAACTAGCAATGAAAAATCTTAACTTATCTAAAAATGAAATACTTTTTGTTGCATTCGCAGGGTGGGATGTCGCCGGTTCCAAATGGTTTGGATATCCTACTTATTGGGTTAACAGACTTGGATTACCTAAAGAAGAATTAGATGTACAAGCCGATGCTTTTGGCAAAGATTTATCTGGTTTAGTAAATTATGTTATCGAGTATAATCGTTCAAAATAGCTATCTCCTAACAAAGTTGAAAAAATATAAGTTTTTATAATATTTAGAGTTCCCTTATGTTTATGCCAATCTTAAAAATTGTCAAAGAAAGTATTGCTCACCCCTTTGGTGATCATCGCACGGTTAAACAGGCTTTCCCCAGATCTATAAGCCAAACGGAAGCCGATCCTTTTTTAATGTGCGACTATTTTGGCATGGAAGACAGTGAGGGCTTGGCTCAGCATCCCGATGATTTTCCCATCGATTGGCATCCTCACCAGGGGTTTGATATTGCGTCTTATATGCGTTCGGGCAAAGGACGCCACGCTGATAGCCTGGGCAATCGGGAGACATACTCCACTCCGGGAATGCAGTGGATGAATTGCGGTAGTGGCGTAATGCACGCCGAGGGTGGGGCTACTGAACGGGGTACATTCGTACAGGGGTTTCAGATTTGGATTAATGTGAGCAAAAAACATAAAATGGAGCCTCCCAAATACGGAACAATTCCTACCGAAGAATTGCCACTGATAGATGTCGGCGAAGGGGTTGCTGCGCGTGTATTGGCAGGGGAGGGGTTTAATAGCCAGGGGCCATTTAAAACCAAGCAGCCTGTGGAAATGATAGATTTTGAAATAAACAAAAATTCCAAAATAAACTTTGACATCACAGAAAATTTAGACACAGCCATGCTATATGTATATGAGGGAAATCTCGCTCGTGCGAATGAAAGTGAAAACAGCATCAAAGAAGGGCATATTATTTTATTTAATGCCAATTCTAATGATAATCGAACCATAGAAATTGAGACCCATGATAATTCTGCCAAGGCTATTTTGTTTGCAGGCAAAAAATTGCAGGAGCCTATTGCTTGGCATGGGCCAATTGTAATGAATACCCAAGAAGAGGTTTATAAAACATTAATGGAATTGCAAAATGGACAGTTTCCTGCGGTAAAAGTGGATTGGGATTACAAAACGCTGGATTCTTTTCCAGAAGACCGTCGCAAACAAATAGACAAATAACATATATGGACCGACCCATTTACACACCAGCTACAGGTATTCCACAAGGCCCCGGACCGAGTAGAGAGATCTACCACTTAATGGGCGATAAGAATGTATACGCTTTACTCGAGGATTTCTATGTTGAGCTTGAGAAATCTTCTATACGAAACTTATTCCCAAAAGACATGAAGGAGGCCTCACAAAGAAGTGCTGATTTCTTTGTAAGCCTGCTAGGAGGTCCTCCCAGGTATGCTGAGAAATACGGACCTCCCCGTATGCGTGCCCGTCATTTGCCTTTTAGGATAGACGAAGAAGCAAGACAGGTATGGCTCGAATGTTTCAATAAAGTACTGAGTACGGCAGTTGGGAAACACAACTTCCCAGCACAACATCTTGAGGGGTTCAGCTCATGGCTCGGTGAATTTTCGGGTTGGATGGTAAACACAAAATAGCGCCAGAATTTTATAGCAGTTGAACCGGTCATAATGTATAGAATGGCCAAAGAACAAATTAATTTAAGGGAAATTTATTTTTAGGCCAAGTTCGATGGCTTTTTAAGCTAATAATTTCGGGAAGATGTTTGGTAATGGCAGCATCAACAAGGGCGTATCCCCAATTAATTAAATGACTAATGGTTTTCTCTCCAAAATCAGATAATCTTGTTGGAACTTTTTTCAGATCTCTTGTAAGAGGGTTGTCCTGAAGCATTGCATCTATCTCATAATTATTAATTTTAGTTGCAATCCCCCAATAAGTACCTGATAGCTCTTTCTTTTTTAGTTTATCTATATACCATCTTTTCCTAACCGCTCGGGCCTGGTCCATTATAAGGTTGGTTGTTCTTATCGAAGTTGCTGCCCAATTGGAATTTGGATCTTCATCAAATGTTAGTGGGCCTCCTGCATCTGATACTAAGCAAATATCAATATCATCCTTTAGGTACGCATGATAAGGATGTTCCTCGCGTTCAAGCTTTTGCGAATCTTTTTTCCATTGGGATTCCATTCCCATGTTATCATATACTCCTCCATCCGTTAGGGATAATTTATTTTTGAACTCCTCATTTTCAAATAAGCTCGCCCATTTTCCCTTTACCCATTGATTGCTTGGAACCCTAATTTCAACTGGAGATAACCATGGTGGAAACGCACTTGAAATACCAACGACTCTTGCCAATTCCCAATCTGATATGCTAATGGCGCCAATTTTCCAATCATAATATATTCCGTCCACCATCCTTATCCCGGATCCGGTTTGCAGACTTGTTCCATAAAATAAAAATTGAGGAGATTTAATATCCCCATCGTTTATTTCCTGGATTATACTGTCAAATTTTAACCCCTTAAAAAGCTCTTTATTATAATTATCAACTACTTTTTCTGGGATATCTTTAAATGGGTTTAACATGCCCTTAATAATTGTTTTTATATCAAAATCTTTTGAACAAAATTTCACAAGAGGATTGGTAACAAATTCATCAAAATTTGAAATAATGCCATCAGAATTGCATTTTAATTTTCTCCAATTCATTGCCAGTACGGCATTAGTGATTGAACCTCCTGAAACCGAAGATATTCTATTTATTTTTGATAAAATTCCTAATTCATTAAGCCGTATTAGGCTGCCTAAAGAAAAAAGGGTGGCTCTATATCCTCCACCAGATAAACAAAGGCCGATTTTATTTGGCATGAGATAGGTTCCTTTTAGTTAAATAAAGAATTTATTGCTTTCCCACCGTTTTCTCCGCGAACTTTTGAATGGCTATTGGTGTAAATAAGTTCCATAATAATTGGATGGTGGTCAGAAAATAAATATATAAAATTTATGTTAGTTTTGTTGTTTTCCGTGTTGGTTGTATCCCTAAGCTTTTCCGCTGAACCCTTTACCAATCCCATCTGTGCTAATGGAAATGACCCCTGGGTTGTTCAGCACGAGGGTTTTTATTACTACTGCTATTCGGGCGGCGGGGGAATTAATATTGCCAAGTCCGAGCGCATTGAAAATATCTGCGCCAGCCAGGGTACCCGGGTTTGGACAGCTCCTGCCGGGACTATGTATTCCGAGGAACTATGGGCTCCTGAACTTCATTATTTAAAAGGAAAATGGTATGTATATGTGGCTGCTGATGACGGCGAAAACGCCAACCACCGCATGTATGTTTTAGAAGGCAGCAGCCAGGACCCCCAAGACCCCTTTGAGTTTAAAGGAAAATTGGCCTCCCACAGCGACCGCTGGGCCATTGATGGAACAGTCCTGGAAGCTAAAGATGGAAAGCTTTATTTTATCTGGTCGGGTTGGTTCGGTTTTAAAGACGTACAGCAAGATATCTACATAGCCCCCATGGAAAACCCCTGGACTATGGAAACGGGGGAACTCACTCACACTATCGAAGTGGAGAGCGCCGTTTTAAACAACGCCATTTTGCGGGAGGCCCAAGGGGCTTCAGGGGATAGCTGCGTGGGTAAAATCGATTTTGAAGACAGCTATTTGGAATTTACAGTGGACATAACATCGGCAGGCCCCTATTTACTTAAAGCCTGGTACGGCAGCGAAACTAATTTGGCCATAAGCAGCCATGAAGTGCTGGTGGACGGAGAAGCTAAGGATTTTCTTTATTATCCTCCGGCGGGCTGGGACAACTGGAATGCAGCTACTATTGCCCTTGAGCTAGGGGAGGGGAGCCATACAATTCGCATTGCCAAAGGCGACTCCTATGCGGAGCTCGACTATTTTGAATTATTTTTTAAGGGTCAGGATCGAATTCGGATTTCTTCTCCTCAATATAGCTGGGAGGTAAAGGGCAGTCCGCCCAGCATTAACGAAGGGCCACAAATTCTTGTTAAGAATAACAGCGTACATGTTATCTACTCTGCCAGCGGATCCTGGACCGATGATTATTGCCTGGGTCAACTTACATGCATTAATGAAAATTTTATGGACTCGGCTTCCTGGACCAAAAAAAGCGAGTCCGTTTTTTTGCCTACCGATGATGTATTCGGTCCCGGGCATGCTTCCTTTGTAAAATCGCCGGACCTTTCGGAAGACTGGATAGTGTACCACGCAGCCAAGTCCCAGGGCTCTGGTTGGGATAGAAATGTTCGCATGCAGAAATTCAGCTGGGACGAAAACGATTTCCCCTTATTTGGAAGCCCTGTTTCTACCGGGGTGGAGCTGGATGGCCCCTCGGATGATGTGGTGAACATAGCCAAGCCTCAACAAAGTAAACTTGATTCGCCTCAGCTACCTAAAAAGCAGCACAAGTTATATGATATGAAAGGCCGCGACAGGACCCAGGATATTAAGCAAAAAGCTAAAGGCCTTTTGTTGATGAAATAAGCCATTACCGCATATTTTTTAGGGCAATATAAATGCCTTGTTTTCCACATACCCGCTGGGGGCTGAAAACCCGGCATAGCCAACAATGGAGCCATGTTCGTTTATGGAATACGCCTCTGCATAGGTGTTTCTATTGGACGGTGTGACATCTACCATTTGGCTGATATCCAGATTTAAAATGGCCGCCCGGTTTTGTAGGCCGGGCGTATCCACTGGCTTTCTGCGGGCAATGCCAACAATAGTGCCGTCATTGGAAATGGCGTGGGGTTTAAATTCCCTGTACTCCCATTTACCCTTGATTACGGATCCCTCTATCCACTGGATTTCCGATGTTTGCACATTATATACATACCCGATCTGGCTTGTAAAGGATTTTAATTTGGACCCTACTAAAACATCTTGGTCGTTGATATCTTCGGCATCCAGGAATTCAATACCAGGAGAGGTCAAAATAACGGATTGCGCCAATTCGGGCAGAGTGGTGAGCACGATATAGGAGCTGTCGGTCCCGGTCACCTGGGTGACCACATAATTTTCGTTCATGGCCTTAACGCGTGATGACTGCATGCCTTCGGGATGTAGCGAAATATACTCCGAGGTATCGGACATCCAGATG
Organism: Fibrobacteria bacterium; assembly: GCA_050294405.1. Taxonomy (GTDB): domain Bacteria; phylum Fibrobacterota; class Fibrobacteria; order UBA11236; family JADFYW01; genus JBNKOC01. The sequence goes on from JBNKOC010000005.1 coordinate 7,942, forward strand.
CAGGCTTTTTCTACGGCAAAGGGGTCCACAATGGAGTCCACATAAAATCCGCCGATGACACCGGCTTCGTTGATGTGCGTGGCCGAAGTGGCGGCGGCGGAGTTTTGTTTAAGGGGCAGGTAACCCTCGCCATTGCCATTTATTTTAAAGGCAAAACAAGGGGTGGCAATCTGGGCTTCGATACTTGGGCTCAGAGGTTTTACATGTTCACTCAACATGGCGGTTCCCACAATGGTTCCTGCGTTGTTAATGCCCATGGGCCATACCGAATGGGCTCCTTGTATTTGCAAATGGGTGAAATTCTGTCGGTTGGTATCGATAGCAAAGCCCTCACTGGCTCCGTCATAAAACCGGTACAAGGGGCGATTATGGGAGTTGGTCCAGCCAATCAGACGCCCCTGGTCATTAATGCGCCAGGCTATGCTGTGGATATCTTCCTTAATAGAAGTCCCGGCGGGCAAGTGTAAGGCTTCGGGGGGAAAATTAATTTCGTCATCGAGTTTTGTGTTAAAAAGTATGCAGCCGTTGAAAGCCATTAAGGAGGTAGTCAAAAAAATGCTTTTCCAATGAATCATAATGGCCTGCTATTGTAGTTAGGTTCAAGTCAAATACCTGGAGGAAATAAGATGCAAATTCGGGGCCATAATCCCAACCCCATAAAAAACACCAAAATAAGTATCAATTTTATATCTGCGCAAATCTTTGCACAACGTTACCAGAATATAAATAATTTTGTTAGGGCCACTGGAAGTAACATATACATAATAGCTGATGTATGGGGGTAACGCTTAGTTTGTCTTAAGGGATGTGACTTAAAATTACATCCTTGTTGTTTGCCTAGTCCTGGTATAAAGTTCTAATAGCCTTTGCTTTAAGCCCCGGCCAGCGCACTGCGCTGGATTTTTATTTGGGGTGGGGTGGGGAAATTTAAATGGCCTTGACTCAATGCAGACAAAAAACCTAATTTTTGCTTAGAGTTCGTACCAAATCGCTGTGATATAAAAAATAGGCATCTCCCAGTGACTCCGATGCCCAAGCGGCATTGATTTCACCCAGGGAAATAAAACTCTGGTTGAACTGGTAAATCAGTTAGATGTACATGCCATCAGATTGCCCAATAAAAAAGTGTATGACCGTTAAAAGCAAGTATATTTTTTCCGGCAGGTTAAGCAAAATAAATTTCAAGAGATTTGGAATACAATTTTTCCCTTTTTAAGTAAATTATTCCAGAGGGAAGTTTTTGCGGAGGAAGTGGATGATTAAGCTGTTTTTACCGTTGCTGTTTTTTGGGGTAGGCCAATTTGCCTGGGCCCAAACCACGGAATCCTTAAATTTTTCTTTTGCTGGCGCCAACCGGGAATGCCAAATTCATGTCCCGGATCAAATAGAAAATCCTCCTGTAGTCTTTTTTCTTCATGGTGCGGGCGGTAATGGCCCCGGATTCGCAAATGATACCAAGGGGGATGCCGTTTCTGATAGAGAAAAATTTATTGCCGTGTATCCCAGCGGAATAGGTGGAAATTGGGACTATGGCGACGGTTCTAACGATTTTACCTTTATTTTAGCCCTCATTGACAGCCTGGACAACCGGTATCAAATTGATAGGGAAAGAATCTATGTTGCCGGTTTTTCCATGGGTGGAGGTATGACTTTTGCCTTGGCCTGTAATTATTCCGATGTCTTTGCGGCCATCGCCCCTGTTTCGTCTGCGGGAACGGTTTGTGAGCCCGAAAATAAGATTCCTGTTTTGCTCACATTTGGAACCCAGGATATATACCCAACAGACAGGTTTATGGAAAGTGCTGAGCGGTGGGCCGAATTGAATGAATGCCCATTGAATTCTGAAATCACAAGCCCTTACCCCGCTTCCAATACCCAATCTGTGGTAACCCGCATCAGCTATGGTCCCTGTGCCGAAGGAACCTATGTCATCGCTGATTCCATCCACAATGGCGGCCACGGCTGGCCCACCGATTCCAGAACCTCTGTAAATCAAGCCGACGAAGCCTGGGCTTTTTTCCAGCAATTCACCCTGACTGACTCAGCCTCAACATCTATCAAGGCAGCAACTGGTAAAAATTTCCTTTCGGCATTCTACTCTTCCGGAACAATTTATTTAAATCAAGATTTGCAATCGGCCCGGGTACGCATTTTGGATTCCCGGGGCAAAATTTTAGAGGAGCGGAAAGCTGTGACTAAAAACTTTAAATTTAGCCCTAATTCTCAGGGCATATACATGTTGTGGGTAAATGAGATCCAATTGATTAAGCTGGCAATTCCATAAACCAGAAGACTTTGATTACTTCCCACATTTTATTTTGCCTTGATTTTGCAAAAAGGGCTCTTTTAGCCGCTTTCAACTACCCACAAATATTTAACTTGAGGTTTTTTGTTGAATAATAATTTCACCCAAATTACCTTTGATTTTTAATAAAACTTTACTGGAGATTGCCCATGTTAAACAAAAAAAACATTTCCTTGTTAGTACTACTGGGCTCCATATTTATAAACCCTGTTTTTGCAAATAACATCAATTCTGGTGGCCAAAAAGGGATTGTCCGAACCAAAACTGTGGAAACAAATGGGGTTGGCGGAATAAATATTGGAGGTTCTTTTAAATATGATGTGGATGATGAATACGCCTTAGGACCTGGAACCAGTGAACTGGTCTTAAACAACAGAACCAATCTTACTGTACCTCGTGATTATTCCCATTTATTTTCCGGGGATTTATTTCTAACCTATGGCCTGGCAAATTTTTGGGATATAGGGTTAGACCTGCCCATGTATCACGATAGAACCGGCTGGGGTGAAGACCATTCGGATATTGGCAACCTTGAAATTAGCAATAAAATCCGTTACCCCTTTAAACAAGAAGACCAGTTTATTAATCAGGCCTATTATCTTAATGTGATTTTGCCTACAGGTTCCAAGGGCTCTGGATTTTTCCCCAGACACGTTTATTATATCAAGGATATAGAAGAGCCTAGCAAAGACAGATATACATCGGATCAATTTGTTATTATCCCTCAAATGATTTGGTCCGCTTACTTCAACCGGCTTAATCCAAATTTGCCCCTTGAGATTCACGCCAATTTTGGCGGTGCCATACATAGTACCGGAGCCATCATTGCCGGACTTGCTATAAATTACCAACCTACAGATATGTTTAGCCTGTTTTTGGAAATCAGCGGAGAATCAAGAGTTTTGCATTACACAACAGATTTTTCCTTTGAATCCTGGAATGACGATGTTTTTCTTATTACCCCGGGTGTTAAGATGCAATTTTCCAATGGATTGCATACAACCTTGGCCTTTGATCTGGGTATTTCTGACTGGGATGCCCGAAGCCAGTGGCAACAAAGAGGGTTTGAATTTTCAACCAAGGGTAACCCCACTTTTGGCGTTCAGCTAACCGTAGGTTGGTCTGGCATGGCTAAACAATTGGATAGCGATAAAGATGGTATCATAAACAAATTAGACAAGTGCCCGCAAGAACCTGAAGATAAAGACGATTTTGAAGACGAAGATGGATGTCCTGATATTGATAACGATAAGGATGGCGTTTTGGATAGCTTCGATGAATGTCCCATGCAAGTGGCAAAGGTTAACGGTTGTCCTGCCTTTGATGCAGATAAAGATGGCGTTTTGGATGAAGCTGATAAATGTCCAAAAGAAGCCGAAGACTATGATGGTTTTGAAGACAGCGATGGATGTCCTGATCCCGATAATGACCAGGATAAAATATTCGATACGGCTGATAAATGCCCTCAACAAGCCGAGGACATGGACGGTTTCGAAGACGAAGATGGATGTCCGGAACTTGACAACGATGGGGATGGATTTGTTGACTCGGAAGACCGTTGCCCTAATGACAAAGGTCTTGCCCAAAATGAAGGATGCCCCATCGGAGAAATCAAGGGTAAGTTAATTCTAAGTGGAGTGACTTTTCAGACTGGCAGCGCAAAACTTACTAGCAATTCATACACCGTATTAGATCATGTAATTGAATCACTCAAGGATCACGAAGAGGTAAAGCTTGAAATTCAAGGTCATACCGATAATGTTGGTAGTGAAGCTGTTAATAAAAAGCTGTCTCAACAGAGAGCTGAATCTGTAAAAGATTATATCGTAATGCGAGGAATAGCAGCTGAAAGGTTAAATGCCGTAGGATATGGTTCTACGGATCCTGTAGCTGAAAATGACTCTGCAGAGGGCCGAGAAAAAAATAGACGGGTAGAACTAAAGCTTATCAAATAAGTTTAATCCCATAGCACTTACTAAAAAGACTACTATCGAAAGATGGTAGTCTTTTTTTTTAGCGGCAATTGTGTGAATGGAAGAAAGCCAATATCGTAAAAGCTGAAGTTTGTTCAGATCATGTTTTGGGTGACCTGACGTGTTGCTAGTAGGTGAAAAACACCTGGTTTCATTAACCTATGTTAAGGAGAAGTTTGTGCCTTCCTGATAATTTTAGAACATCTTTCAACCCAAGTAAGGAGTTCTAAAATGAATATCACAACTAAAGCAATCAACTTTCTTCCCTGGTTCCTTATTTCCCTGGGAATTATGACCATCATAGATTTTCGGCTTGGGGCAGAAGCCGAGCATCTCAACGCCTGGGCCATGCTGCGCCATTTGTTTGGTGGAGACAGACCCAACACTTTGGCTGTACACAAATTGGGCCTGTACGGAGCTTGGAACCTGTTAATTTTGGCCAATGCGGTAGGCGGATTGATTTTAAAATTCCTCGTGCAGGGGGTGGGGCTGATCTCCCGCAGCTGGGTGGTAGCAATAGTGGCCACGGCACTGGTGCTGGGTACTGAAGCCCGGTCGGCAGAGTTTGGCACCTTTCAGATGGGTCTCACCTTTGGGGAAATTCCCATTCTCTCGGGCAGTTTTAAACCTGGTGTGAGTTTGGGTTACCATATTAATGAATATTTGTATATCGGGGGGGTACTACAGGCAAAGGATTATCTCAAACGGGATCAGGAATCCTTTAACGCAAAAAATACAGGTATATCAGGCTTACACAAATCCAGGGAAACAGTGGGAGAGCGCTTTTTAGCTCAGCTGCGGATTACACCTATGAAACATCTGCCCTATATATCAACTGGCTGGGTGTGGAATAACCCCGATGTGGAGACCATGGAATTTCATCCCCAGGGAGACAGTCAGACCTGGGGTGAAAAGCTCATCCTGGCGCAGACTCGACCTCGTGGAAGCGGCCCCGGCCTAGGCATAGGTTATCAGTACGACTTTAGCCATCGCCTTTCCGCCTACACTGATTTTACCATGGCCTGGTTCAGTGACATCGCAAAGCCGGAGTTTAAGCTTATAGAAGGCACCACCACCCAACAGGAAGCTCTGGAAAAAGAAACACCGAACCTGGTAAAAGCCTATCAGGACAACTTTCACAATCGCTACCATGTCTTTAACCTGGGTATAGCCTGGAATTTTGCGGGGTACTGGAATGAATAAAATCACCCAAACTAAAACTGTGCTGGTCACCGGTGCTACCGGAGCCATCGGCTCCCAAATTGTCCGGTCTTTATCGAAGCAAGGGGCTCGTGTGATAGCTTGCGGGCGAAATGAGCAGCGTCTCACACACTTGGGAGAAATTGCGGGTGTTATCCCAGTCCGGTTGGATATGTCTAAACCGGCCTCGCTGGAAGACGCCGCTCGGGATGTCGAAAACCGATTTCCGGAATTGGAAACAGTTATCCAGTGCTCGGGTATTCAAAAGTACGTGGACTTGCTCTCTCACACCAACCCGGTTGCCGCACTGCGCCAGGAAATGGAAGTGAACCTGGTGGGCACGCTTCACTTGACCTTGCGGCTGCTTCCCTTGTTGCTGGCTAATCGGGGAACTCTGGTGCACACGGGCACCCTATTGCAATATGCCCCCAAACAAAACCACGGCGCTTACTCCGCATCCAAAGCTGGACTGCATATGTATACGGATTACCTGCGACGTACTTTTAAGGGCTCGTTGCGGGTGGTGGAATTTATTCCCCCTGCGCTGGCTACCGGTCTTTCGGGACGGGAAGTGGATGCAACCGGAGTCCAGGCATGTGTAGAGACCCTGCTGAAGGATCTGGAGGGGAGCCGCACCAGTTCCCGCTCTGGTATCGGGCGCATCTACCCCCTTTTGCTGAGGCTCTTTCCCAATTATATTTTCGATAAAACTTGGGAAAGCTAAGAGATGGCCACTGACAAAAAACCCGCGGAGTGGAAAAACGCTCTCTACCGCATGCAAAAGGTGATTTCCTATGTGCAGCCCCTGGACCTCAAATCCTGGGAAGCCATGGCAGTTCTTTTTCGCCCCAGTACTTTGCCTCGAGGGGGTTTTTTGTGCCGCGAGGGAGAGGTCAACCAAAAGCTGGCTTTTGTTTTGAGCGGGGTGCTGCGCTCTTATTACCTCACGCCCAAGGGAGAGGAATACAACAAAATATTTTTTACGGAAAATAGCTTTGCAGTGTCCCTGGCCTCGGCCATTCAAAAAGTTCCAAGTCCTTTTTATTTCCAGGCTTTAACCGATACATCCTATCTGTTGGCCGACTACGGCCAGCTCATGGGTCTTTTTTCAAACTATCCCGCCATCGAAACCCTTATACGCAAGCTCATCGAAATAGAATGGATTCGCAAGGAACGCCGCGAGGTGTCTATTGGCACTAAACAAGCCGCGGAATTATACCAGGACTTCAAGACCGAATTCCCAGGCTTAGAGGAGCGCATTCCCCTCTATCACATCGCTTCGCACCTGGGTATCACCCCCGTCCAACTCTCCCGCATCCGCAAATCCCTAAGGGAGGGTGAGGGGTAGCAAAGATCGCGTCGTCTAAGCCATTTTTTTTCCTAAAATAAAAGGGAACCTTTTCCTTTTGGAGTTGTCTAATAGCTGTGAATCCAAATTTGGCCCAAAAACAAGAATCTGCCAGGGAAGATGAAC
>JBNKOC010000006.1:0-24174 GCA_050294405.1 Fibrobacteria bacterium
TATGAATGGAAAAACACCGTTACAGATGTTTACTACAGGTATAAAAAAGTCCATTAAGAAAAAGGAGCCTTTGAAACAAGCCGCCTAATATGTATCTTTAACTCTTGGAGACTTGTGTCAGGTAATAACGATCACAATACATTATATAAGTGTGGAAAAGTTAAGCCCAAAAAAAGCGGTCACTTCCTCACCTAAAAAAGTAAAGAAAACTGCCAAAAAACGTAAAAAATAACGGATTTTTATCCTAAAACAACAATTATCAAGAATTGCTGGATTTAAAAACTTCCAGAATCATATTTTGAAATTATTTTTAAGGCTATAACTCTTGTATATAAAATGAGCCTTAAAACCTTAAATAATAAAAATTCGAATTTAACAATTCATTGGAGCTGAGCTGGGCGTCAAAAATTACACCCAAATTTCTATGGTAAAATTTAGAAATTTGGGCTTGGACTCTGAATTCCACCAGCTCAATTCCGTGTTATCCACAAAAATTTATTCGAGCCTATTTTCAAAAAAATTCGAAAGAATTGGATGACAGTCCATATCTTAAAAGTCAACAAACAACCAGTTTTTCAAAAATCGCATTATCAAAAAAAAAGTAGGAAATTCCTACATTTTTTCGTATATTTTTAGTAGGAATTTCTTATCGGAGGTTTAAATGTCTTCAAGCTTACAGATAACCAGTATGACCACAAAAGGGCAAATTGTAATTCCAAACGAGATAAGGAAAGAACTTAGCGTAGCGTCTGGTTCAAAATTTGTTGTGTTGACGGATGGTAAAAACATATTGTTAAAACCCATTCAAAAGCCAAAAATTGAACAATTCAAGGATCTTCAAAAAAAATCTCAAGCAATTACAAAACAACTTGGAATTAAAAAGTCAGACTTACCCAAGCTAATTAAAAAGGTCAGGCGTGAAAATCATAATTGACACTAATGTTTTGGTTTCCGGTTTAGTTTGGGGCGGAAAACCAGGAGAAGTAATCGAATTAACAATAGAAGCAAATTTGGAAGTTTTCGCTACCGAAAATATGATGCACGAATATTTTAGAATTTTAGAGAAATTGAAAAAAACAACCCCTCTCTGATCAATCAGTGGAAAATGTTTCTTCTTGATGTTTTTTCACTAGTAGAACCTACTGAAAAAATTAAAGAATGTAGAGATCCAAAAGACAATATGTTTTTAGAATGCGCAATAGCAGCCGATTCAAGCATAATTATTTCTGGAGATAAAAATTTATTATCAATGAACCCCTTTAGAAATATTGAAATTCTAAATGTTAATAATTTTTAAAGAAATATATAAACTAAAATTTGGAAATTAAATTTGAATAACAATTCATTGGAGTTGAGCTGGGTGTCATAGATTTCGCCCAAATTTCTATGGTAAAATTTAGAAATTTGGGCTTGGACTCTGAATTCCGCCAGCTCAATTTGTAGTCCCCTCATTTTTAATCGAAGTTATAGGTAGAATTTAAGCTATTTCCAATGCCATTCTTGGGGGTAGTCCTCCATTTGCCTTATGAGGGCGTTCATTATTATAACTCCATAACAATTTTGTGGCAATATCTTGAGCTTGCTGAATGGTTTGAAATATATTTAAATCTAGTCATTTATGACGTGCTGTTTTATTGAACCTTTCCACATATGAATTCTGAGTTGGCTTTCCAGGCTGAATATATTGAATTGTTATTTCGTTATCCGTTGCCCACCTCACCAATTTCGCACTGATGTATTCGGGACCATAGTACCTTAGAAAGGATATTTTTAGTGGGTCCAAAGCCGGACCTGGACGTATTTTGAGTTTACCTATTTAATCTCAAATTTGGAGGTCCGACTATGGATAAGAAAAAAAATACATCAAATTCAACTGTTTGGGTAGCAATAGATATATCCAAACACTTCCATCAAATACTTGTTTCTTCTGAAAATAATAAAAAACGAGTATTTAAAATTTCCAATACTATGGAAGGTTTTAACCGGCTGAAAGATGAAATTTTCCGATTCGGTAAAATTGCTATTGCAGACTTAGAGCCTACAGGAAATTACCACAGAGCGCTTGCATATTTCCTTCAAAAATCTGGGATTAAGGTTGTTAATATTTCCTCGGTGGCCTTAGCCAGAACAAGAGAGGTTATTCATAATTCTTGGGATAAAAATGACCCCAAAGATGCCAGCGTCATTTTACATTTATTAAAACAAAATCAGACTCAGTATTATTTTGATCCGGTGCTCGAAGGAACTAATGATATTCAAGAAATTTCTAAGACTTACACACAAATTGCACAACGGAAAATGAAAGTTCAGCATAGTATCTTAAACCATTATTTACCTCTATATTTTCCAGAAATGGAGAAGTTTTTGAATTCGAATAGAGCTTATTGGTTTGGAAACTTACTAATAGAATTCCCCTTACCTAAAATGATTTCGAAATTCTCATTCAAAGAATTTAAGGAAAAGGCTTGGAGCTTAATTCCAAGCAAAGCCCGGAAGGATAGTCTTTTAGTTAATATATATGAAGTAGCTTCAAAGAGCGTGGGTTTACCTGTTCCAGAAAATTCTGAATCAGTTAATATGTTTCGAACAATACTAAAAGAACACCTTGATTTATCAATTACTCGTAGAAATTTAGAAAAAAATGCAGATAATTTATTGATGGACAATCCAGATTATAAACTTTTAAAATCTATACCAGGAATGGGATCTGTAAGCGCACTTTCAGTTCTTGCCGAAGCGGGTGATTTAAGGAGGTTTCGTCATTATAAACAATTTTTAAAGTTTTGTGGATTCGATTTATCAACTCAAAGGTCTGGAATGTATAGAGGAGTATCAAAACTTTCAAAAAGAGGAAACGCACGATTACGGACTGTTTTTTGGCTCGCCGCTACAACTGCAATAAGGTTAGAAGAAAATTCATTTCGAGATAAGTTCACAAGGTATATTAAATCTGATCCAAAAAATAAGGATTTAAAAAGAAAGGTCTATACTGCTGTATCAGCAAAAGTGGCAAGGGTAGCTCATGGAATTATTAAATCTGGAAAACCCTATCAGCGATATTATGGTTCAAATTTAATAAGCGGATGAAACTGTTCTGGTACGGGCCGTTGAGGCATAGACCTCGTAGATAATGTTTGGTTCTTCCGCCTGAATTTAATTCTGTTTTAAGTGATGTTATAGCTTCCAATTTGGAATGACTTTTTGTTACTATGGTTAGAGTAAATATCAAAAGGGTGGAGGGTGTAAAAAAGATTGTGTAAACGGCCATAATTGAAAGATTAATTTCTAAAATAGAAAGGAATAATTATGGCAATCAAGCAAGAGATTCTTGAAGAACTGCTCAAAGACTGCAAAACTCCAGAAGATATGTTTGGTCCAAAGGGACTCTTACACCAACTTAAACGTGCCCTGGTTGAAAAAGCTCTTGAAGGAGAAATGGACCACCATCTGGGCTATGAAAAGCATTCACCCCATGGCAATAATTCTGGAAATTCACGAAACGGTAAATTTCCTAAAACCCTAAAGGATAAAAATGGTGAGTATACTATAAAAGTCCCCAGAGACAGAAGGGGTGAATTTGAGCCCAAATTTGTAAAAAAGGGTCAAAGACGCTTAGATGGTTTCGATGAAAAAATCATTTCCATGTATGCCAGGGGAATGACTGTAAGGGACATACAAGCCCACCTTGAAGAAATTTACGGCACAGATGTGAGTGCTGATTTAATTTCCACAGTTACAAACGAAGTCATGGAAGAAGTAGTAGCCTGGCAAAACCGGCCGCTTGATAATATATACCCCATTGTATTCCTAGATGCCCTCAGGGATAAAATCCGACATGAAAGAACAGTCATCAATAAAGCCATTTACCTCGCCATCGGCATCAATATGGAGGGAATGAAAGAGGTCTTGGGCCTTTGGATAGCACAAACTGAGGGTGCTAAATTCTGGCTCCAGGTAGTCACTGAAATCAAAAATCGAGGTGTGAACGATATTCTCATTGCCAGTGTGGACGGATTAAAAGGCTTTCCAGAGGCCATTGAGTCTGTATTTAAAAATACCTCTGTCCAAATATGTATAGTCCATATGGTAAGAAATTCTCTCAAGTTCGTACCGTTCAAAGACAGAAAAATTCTAGCAACTGACCTTAAGGCTATTTACAAATCTGTCAATGTAAGGCAAGCCGAACTGGCCCTTACATCATTCGAAAAAAAGTGGGACAAGAAATATCCAACCATTTCTAAGTCCTGGAGGTCGAACTGGGATAAGATTACAGTTTTTATGGATTTTCCGGAAGAACTCCGCAAGGTCATTTATACAACGAATGCGATAGAGTCCCTAAATATAACTCTGAGAAAGGTCATAAAAAACTGCAGTTCCTTTCCCAATGATGATTCCGCATTAAAAATGTTATACTTAGCGCTTAAGAACATCAAGAAAAAATGGACTATGCCAATCCGGGACTGGGGTGCTGCCATCAATCAGTTTGCGATTAAATTTGAAGGAACGGTGACAATTAATTAAATATGTATACGGTCGTTTACACAAAGAAAATTACACCCTCAAAGGGTGGGAGCCGCTTAAAAAATATCAAAATATACCTTGACATCTAACTTAGTACGTTGTCGCATCTAATGGCTGTTTGCTTACCCCTCCATTCTATGATTTGTTCCAAACTTCAAATAACTCGTTCAAATGGGAGAGAAAAATCAACATCAATACCTAGCCCCTCTCTTTTAAAATCATCTATTACATTAAAGGTTCGAATAGTTCTTCCATTGGAAAGGCTGTCGCTCATAAAGTCCATGGACCACACCTGGTTTTGAGAAGTTGGTGTTGCCAATGCATCGGGCTTGTCCCTTTTTATTCTCCTTTTGGGCTTAATTCTAAGGTTCAGCTCTAGTTCACGGTATATGCGATAGACACGCTTATGATTCCATATGAACTGCTTTACATTGCGCAAATAATCAAAGCAAAGTCCAAAGCCCCAGCGATGTTTAAAAGGCTCGTTCACCAGTTGGATGAGCCAGTTGGCAATAGTTTCATTTTCAGTACTATTTATTTTTGAGTACCGATAGCAGGATTCACTGATGCTACAAATTTCACAGGCCATTTTGATACTAATACCTTTTTTTGAAACAGTTTTAAGGGCGACCTCACGACGCTGAGACAGCCTTACCACTTTTTTTCAATTATCTCCTGCACAATCTCTGCCTTAAGCTTTTCCTCAGCATACATTTTCTTAAGACGGGTATTTTCAATTTCCAATTCTTTAAGCCGCTTTATCATTGAAGCATCCATCCCACCAAATTTGGAGCGCCATCGGTAAAATAGGGCCGTACTCATTCCATGTTCCCGACAAAGATCTGCTACAGATACACCCGCTTCATTTTTTTTGAGAATAGCCATTATCTGGCTTTCCGAATATTTTGATTTTTTCATAGAATCTCCTTTGTTAAATTTAACAAGAATTTTCTACTTATAACTCCGCTGGTTTTTCGGGGGGACTACAGGTGGACCAGGATGTTTCCAACGCCTGAACTGGTTATACTTCGCAATACGACCATGTTCTTTTAAAATGTTATGGATGGTGGAGGGGCTGGGTATTTGTAGATGTGGATATTTTAATTCGAGGTGTCCATGGATTTTCTTATTGTGCCAACCTTTATGTTCATTAAGCTCTAGTATAAAGTTTCGCACCTTATCAGAAGTCCTGAAAGGAGAGGTAAGGGGATGGCTAGACCTGTCTTCTAACCCTTTCCACTCGCTCAAATCTAAGCGATTTAACCACTTGTCAAAAGTGGGTCTGGACACCCCGTATATGTCGCAAATGGCGCTTTTTGAGTAATTTCCAGTATGAAACTCTTTTATTGCAGCGAACCTTTGAGGCATTTTGCTATTTTCACTCCATGGCACTTTGACCTCCTTTTGAGGCAAAATTTAATGTGAAGTGTAAACGAGGTCTCTAGATTTTACAACAATTCATTGCAGCAGGGCTGGGCATCATAAAGTGCGCCGAAATTTCTATACTGAAAATTTCCGCTATTCGAAATATTCAAAAGCATCAATTATATCCAGGTAAACTCCATCGAATCCCGCTTCTAAAATTTTCTTCAAATAAGACTCATCATTTCCGTATATTATATTTTTCCATTCAGAGTCCCAATAGCGGACTTTATAATTGCCGGACCAGTCGGGGTTTTCTTTTCCAATCCAGGAAGGAGTTCCAACTTTCCATTTAGAATTCCAGTAATATCGATAATTTTCAGCCTCGCCTATACTCATATAGGAAATTACCAATCGGGTACCTCCGTTTTGTTTACGAGTTAAAGCACTTATATCGGATTTTGTAAACTGAACGTCATCAGAATCAAACATATCTATAATAATAACATCATAATTGGTGGCTTGCACTGCAGTAATAAAAGCTTGTTTGTTTGTAAAAAGGGAAGGATCAAGTAAGTAAAGAAAATTCTTCGCTTCCTTTAATGAGGTAATTTCGTCATCATTTTCCTTAAAAGGCATCGAAGGATAATTAGGTATATTATTCAACTCCCGTTTATCTGCGGCAAAAGAAATATATCTCTTTGCCGCATTCCAGGAATAAGATGAATCCATTTTGCTATGGTCCCAGCAATAATCAGTAACGAGCACCCGCAGTCCATTTTCCCTTGCAATATCCATAAAGGCCAACATATAATCGCGGTCATTAGATGGAGTCAACTGGTTGTCATCATTATACCCGTAGAATAGATCCTCCCGTCCAATCCCATCAATAGCATTTATATAATCTGCGGATATATTGCCACCCTCATCCCCGTTTGAAGTTAGAAGCTCGTGGCCGTTCTGGGGAATGACTACAAAGTCGCTATCAATGTTTCTGGCATATGAGCTTATATCTTGCACAAACTCCCGCATTTTTTGTTTGTAGTCAAGATTTGGGATCTTTTCCTCTTCTTCGGGATCATCTACACAAGAAAGAAAAAATAATGAAACTAATAATATCAATACACATGTAGCAAATTTAGCTGTAACATGAATAAAATCAAATATCCTTAGCAAAAAGAGAATGGATACCTGAACAATCATAACTTACAGCTGTGACCTGAAACTGCCTAAACCATACTCCTTTTGGACTGGATTTAAATGTATTTTTTAGTCGCTAACGTAAAATTAAAAAACAAATTTGGAAATTCACTTAGAATATTTAATTGCTAGCACAGTAACAACACCCCAGACCCAGTTAAAAAGCAATACAAATATGGGTGTCAATATTCCCAACTCCAAACCAGCTATACCTTTGTGAGCCTTAAAAGGAAACACCACAAATAATTGGACCGCTGTTGGAAACAAACTTAAAATACTGGCCTTAATCACAACTTTGGATTGAAAAAATGGAAGTAAAAACAAAAGTCCCCATATACCCCCCCATACAATGCGAGGATATATCCAGGAAGGAGTTAATGACGGGGAAATAGCCACCCCAAACATGGCGGTGATATTTAACAACCCAAAAAACCACACAAAGAGACTGTTTGCCAAAGCTCCTAAACAGCCGGCTGAAAATACAATTAATGAATTTTTCATATAAAACCCCTCCCCACTTCCCAACTTAGTTAAAAGCTGAGCCTGATGAAGCCATTGTAAAACATAGTTATTTCAGGACTCCATTTAGAAAATTTGTTAATTCATTTACATATTATCTTTTTTAAATAAGGGAAGAAAGGGATAAGCTAATATTCTAAGGTTTAAACTGGCAAATGGGCGAAGCATAAGACCAAGGTAGCTTAACTGAGTTACCTCCCTCACTTCTTTGTAATTCCTGATAAAATAAAACAAGGGTATTATTCTAAGGACCCCACTTATAGCAAAAATAAATATATAACCATCCATAAAAATTGAACCCAATTCAATAAGAAAAGACCCTATTAAGGCTCCGAAAAAAATTGCTGTTCCATTTAAGGCATTTAGCATCCCGACACCTGATACTCTCGACTTAGGAGGTGTATTGTCCATCGTAACATTAAAACTCGACAGCTCAATTGCACTCCAAATTATTCCTGAAAATACCTGAATAACCAAAATTACATAAAAATTATTGGTTGTTATCCACAAAAGAGGTACCAATGGTAGTCCTGAGGATCCTAAAATCAATACTTTTTTGTTTCCGTATTTGTCACAAAGTCGGCCCCAAAATGTCATAGAAGAATATTTTGCAGCCATTATAGCAATCTGGGTCAATGTAAATTCCATGTATGACATTTTTAAAACATCAAACATATATGGAATGAAAAATGGAGATGCTAAGTATACTAAAAAACTCTTACCTGAAATAAAACTTGCCATAACCCTGAAGTTCTTAAATTCTCTTTGAGTAAGAATAGCCCAGCCTTTAAAATATTGACCTGCTTGGTCCCCGGCATTAGGTTCCCATTTAAGTTGTAAAAACCAACATGATATCAATCTGAAAATAAACGCACTAAAAAAAAGAATAGAAAAGCCCCAAATTTTCTTTTCAGGGTTGGCATCCCAATCACTCAATAAATACCCGGCCAAAACCATGGAAACAATTGAAAACAAACCGGTAATGCGGTTACGAAATCCAAAATACCTTCCTCTGCTATCTTCCGGAACCAAATCTCCCATCCAGCTTGTCCAGGACGGGACAATCACCAAACCACAAACTTGATAAAAACATATTAATCCGATAAATAAGGCTGTGTCCAATTGCTGATTAAATAAAAGAATAACGACAACCGGCAATATACATGCTTGTAAACTAGCGCCAGTGACTACAAATTTTTTTCTCGATTTAAAGAGCTTGGCTATTCGCTGGCTTAAAATTTGCGCTAAAGCTCCAAGCAAAAGTGGAAAAGAGCTTAAGAGACCTATCTGAAAAATGTTAGCCCCTAGAAACAATCCAAAAGGAATAAAAAAAGATTCCCCGCACCCAACCATTAGGAAATAAAATATTCCATCCCAAATGGAATACCTCAAACTTTTTGATCTTAAGGATGAATCAGAAATTGGTGGTTCCATAATGTGTAGAGACTTTAACATGTAAATAAAATCCCATTATTGACTTTATCAAAAATTTCCTTTAAAAGGTAGAACCAAACAAAAATCAAATATTTTAATTACCAAAAACCCAGTCCTTTAACATTGAAACAAACCAGCTATAACCCCTCCTCCTGCTATTTAGAAGTGCATTTCGTCCCTATTTATAGCATTTCGTCCCTAAACCCCATTTCAACTAGCTTTCCAATTTAAATTTAGCAGTTTATTTTAAAATATAAATCATCCGTTTTAAGTGTTTGAAGCCAGATAAAATTCTATTAGGCTCCATTTATTTTTCTCCACCAGTGAGTGCTGATTTGACTAAACCTATTGAAACAAATTTTAAGGAACTGCAAAAGGGGCTGAATTTAATTAGTGGTCGTAAATTTGAAATTGTTATTAAGAAAAACCCTGTTTTTATTCTTGAAATGGCCAATGTTACTTTTGAAACCGACAGAAAAGTCCTGTTACCTGATATTATTTTAGACAACCCTGAGGGCATTGAAACAGGCTTACTAGCAAATAACGCCTTTAAGTCGGCCATAGAATTTTTTTATGCAAATAAGGGAAAGGCGATTTTAGTAGCTGGACATACAGATACATCAGGTTCCGAATCGCATAATGATGAATTATCTGCTGAGAGGGCCATAAGCGTTCTCTTGTTCTTAGCTGGAGATAAAATTTCATGGGCCAGGCATGGTTTTGCCATGCATAGCCCTGATGACATTCAAATAATTTTGATATGGGCATATACCGAATTTGGGTACAATTGTAAAATTGAAGAAATCAATTCAGATGTATTCAGAGAGTCCGACAAAGAAGCCCTTAAGGGATTTCGGAAAGGGTTTTTCCAGCAATTTGGTTCCATTTTATATGAAGAACAAGATTTGGAAATTGGAGAGCCTTCCGAAGTAGACTTTGCTGCCTTCTACTATTTGTATGATTTTAAACTTGCTGAAACAATGGGCATTTCCAAGCCTGAACTTCAGCGGAAAAAAGATGGCCTTAACTTCAGTGACCCGGCCGGAGTCGGTTGCGGAGAGAATTTTCCTGTTGATTTTATTGATTTGAAAGGAGCTGAAGAAGACAGGCAAAATAGAAGAGTTGATATTCTCTTTTTTGATGAAGATGAAGAAGTTGATTTAAATACATCGCCCCCTGCAAAAGCCATATATGCGGATGGAGTATTTGAATTACATTCCATAAATTCAGAAAACAGAGCTATCAAAAAAGAACAAGACGAATTAATAATTCAACACCGTAAAAATGAATTTACTCCATTGGCAAATGTCCCGTACCGATTTTTTATTAATGGGTCTCAGGTTATGGCTGGTACCACTGATTCGAAAGGAGAATTACTAGTTAAAATTACAGAGGGAAAATTGTTTGAAATTGAATTTGATTCCGCAAACCCCGCTCTAAAAGTTGAATTACCCATAACTGATTTAAAGGACTTTAACGAGCCGTTAATTGTTCAAAGTGAAAAATCCAATACTATTGAAATATTGGAATTTCAAGATGTTTTATTTAGAACGAATAGTTGTGTTCCGATGCCCGAGGGGGAAAATCCGGATACAACTGGTCATACGAGTTTAACATCTGTTGGGCTTATAGCAACATCTTTAAGATATGTTGAAAAATTCCAAGTTGCTAAAAAATTGCTCATAGCTGGACATACCGACACAACAGGTCAAGACGAATTTAATGTAACATTGAGCAATGAACGAGCACAAAATATTTTAGCCTTGCTGGAAGGAAACAGAGCTTTGTTTAAAACTCTATGCCACAACCGGCATTTAATTTCCGATTATAAACAAATATTATCCTGGTGTTCAAAAGAATTCAGCCATCTCGGATTCAACTGCAATCCGGGACAAATCGATGAAAATGAGTTTGCCGGAATTGAACCCATAAAGGAGTTTCAAAGAGCTTACAATATTAATTTCAATACAGTTAAGAGAGAGGAATCCATAATACTTGATGTTGACGGATCAATGGGGGAAGATACCTGGGGAGCAATATTTGATATGTATGAGATTGCACTACAAAAAGAAATGGATGAAAGTATAGAAATAATTAATAACATTAGGAATGAAATTAATTACATGAACTCAAACATAAAAACAATAGGGTTTGGCGAATATCATCCAATTGAAGAGTCTGAAAGAGACAATTTTAAATCGCTTAAAAATAGACGTGTTGAAATCCTGTATTTTGATTCCAACGAAAATATTAATCTCGAAGAGGTAGAAACTAATCCCAGTGGAGATGAAATTTATGGAAACGACGAACTAATTAGAACGCCCATTCAACCTCCGGAGTCGGCAAAGGTCCCAGGAACCCTCCGCGTAATGACCGGAATAAGAGAAGAGTTCGTTCAAAAGACCAATCTGGTTTATCGATTAACATCGCAATCAATTAACCAAATATTGGACCCCAAAGTGGAAGGAGTAAGCTCCGACCAAGAAGTTGATGTTATTTTCCAAAATCTGGATAAAAAAGAAACATATACCCTAAAGTCAATTAATTCAACTACCAATGATTCCGATATAATATTTCAAAATATTCCATTTCCCCAAATCACCAATTTATTTTCAGCTTAATTATGTCCGAAGAAAAAGCCGTACTTGTCAACAAACCAGCACCTCAGCAATCCGACAGAAACAACCAAGCCGTTGGATTGCACTCATACGAAATAATAAATTCGCCTCCTTCTCCGGAAACCGCCCCTAATATTACAGGAAGGTATCAGGAAAAAAATGGTTTATTTACCCTGCACATTAACCAATCTGGAATTCATATTGAATGTTGGCTAGCGCTATCGAGAAGAAAAGGAGAGAATGTTAGTATTTCTGCGAAAAACTCCAATCATTCAACATTCGGTGTGTTTCGATTTGGCGGCGATTTCACTCAGGCCAAACAAATTAGCCTAAACGATGAAAACCAAAGCCCTTGCGGGGTTATTTCACTTAGTAAGGAATCTGGAAACATTGAACCTGAACATATTACGACTAAATTCACTGGAAGTTTTTTGCCTTCACTCGTTACTGGTGAAAAACAGCTAATATCTCAATCCATAACAAAAAAACTAGATAGAAGCTCAACACTGTCTGAATTTTTTATAGATGGTTTGCAAGAATCCCTCCCATTCATACTTTCAAGGTCCTGGTTTCCTCCAACCTTACAACAAAAAAATGAATTAATAACGAATTTAGAAGGAATTTCCCAATTAATAATTGACTACCATACTGTTACTGGTGGGAGAAATCAAAATATTGTAAACGATAAAAAGGCCGAAAATATTTTTCTAATTGACAACCTACTTAAAACGAACTTAGACGATGCGTTTCACTCTTCCAATTTGGAAATTTTCGTAGAATTAGCTCGAACCTTTTTACATAACAAATTTTTAAAAATTGGGGTAAAAGAAAGAACTCTAATGCAATGGTTAGAAAGAATGGTTTTAGAGTCTTCCTCCTTAAGTCCAAGAGTAAGAAACTCCCAAAACCCTTTCCCCACACTTAAAGAAAAGTTTGATATTAAAACCAAGCAAATTGTTTTTGGCGATCAATCCATTGAAAGCCAAATTGATAAGGAAGAGACTACATATAAAATTAAGTTTGAGATGGTTGGCGCCTCTACCGGAGTTAAGGCCGGTTTCGGAGCAGGCGGGTTTATTGGAAATGTTACTATTACGGAAACATCCAGCACAGAGACAACAAAACCCAAGAAAAAATTTGGATTCTGGATGATTGAAATTGGAGTAGGTATTGGCAGCCCTGGCGGAACTTTTGGTGGAGGAATAATTACAGGGACCGGCTCAACATATTACAAAAGAGAGTTCGATGACTTTTTAGGTATGTTTGAATTAAGAGAGTTATCAATAGAAGCAAAATTTGCTTCTTTAGGGCCAGAATCCGCAAGAAGAGGCGGCATATTATTTGGAAACAGAGTTTTTCCACCTTTGGAAATTCAAATAGATACTAATATGATCGATTTTGGAATTGGTATAGAATGCAAATTTTGGACAGGAAGAATATATAGCTCCTTGGATAAAGCAAAGGCTGAGGCTACATACCAGACCAACAACCTGAATATTATCCGCCAGGCACAATTGAGCCAAAAAGTACACTTTAAAATTCCTGGTTCTTCGGTTGTAAGCGAAGCTGGAAGAGAAGCCATACGATATTTTTTAGCCAGCGAGCTTTCTTTATTTCGCACAAAAGTCATTGAATTGGAAATTATTGGCCACACGGATTTAACAGGTACAACTGAAAAAAATAAGGACCTTTCTCTTTCCAGGGCAAAAAATGTGCTTCAGTCCATCAAAGATTCGTTAGGAGCGGATTTACGCTGCAAAGTCCTTTCGCCCATAGGAAAGGGTGAGGAAGAGGCTATAGCCAATGGAGCAACCCGACATAAGTACGAGCAAAAATTCCGAAGAGTGGACGTTAAGTTAGATGGCCGATTTGTCATCATATTTACAGATATCGAGTAATTGAGTATTAAAAAAAAGCATTTTTGCTTGCCTTAAAAACTTAGTTTGTGGATAATTATTGCAGTAAATTTTCAAGAATTTCTGTTTTGAATTTATTTTAAAATTTGATTATTTGTAAATAGTATTGCTTTATCACTAGTCCAAACTTAGTTATGAAATTTTTATGGTATGCGTTATGGATGGTTTTCATTAGCCATTCCATTGTTTTTTCAAATAATAGTACAGTTACTATCATCACCTCCCTTTACCCGCCATATGTTGTAATGGACAGCGCAAACAACGTAAAGGGAGTAAGTTGTGAAACTGCTCAAGAAATATTCAAAGCAGCTGGTTATCAAACCAATTTTAAGATTCTAACATACCCAAAAGCTGTAGAAGAATTGTTTTCAAATGAAAATGCCATTATGATGGGTATGTTTATGGGAGTTCCTAATTACCAATCCTTAAACATCACAGAAGTCCTTTATACGAACTTCCCCACGACTTACTTCTACAATTCAAAACATCACCCTGAGTACGGAAAATTTACAGACATCAATCAAACAAAAAATAAGACCGTTTCTGTAATGAGAGGGACAGGGTTTTATGAAAATATAATCAAAAGTTCCGGTGGCATAATTACAGCTGTTGATGAAGAAGAAAAAGTTTTGCAATTAATATTAGCAGGTAAAACAGATTTTGCGCATACTGGAATTCTAGGCGGCGCGATAAATATTTTTATGAACCCAAAGTATTCACATTTTAGGCCGGTTAAATTTATTGTTTCGGAATTACCCAGTGGATTAATGTTTCGAGAAGGAGCCTATCAAATACGAGACAAATTTATAGAGGTTGTAAAGAATTTTAAAAAAAATGGAGAACTATTTAAAATTTATCAAAATTCCCTCAAAAACATCCCACTTGTACACCCACAGAGTCTCCTACCGGATAGTATTGTAGTTACCGAAAATCTAGCTTCAAAAAAATAAATATTTTATATTCTTTTGTATTCAAAAGGTGATTTTTTTAAAGCGACCAAAGGCTTAAAAAGAAAATTCGGCGCCTTAGCAGAAACACAGAGAAAAATGGAGTATTTTAGTCATATTTGGAATAAATTCAAAATATCCAGGAATTTTTATTCTAAAACTTCTAAAATAATGCTAAATGAAGCAAAATTATTCGGTTGCATAAACTCCTTAGTGTACATTCCAAATTTCCAATATTATATTAAAAGTTGGATGTAAAATTTGGCTTATACGAAGCCAGGGTTGTCATAGGCTCATTGAGGTACAAGTGAAAATAGTATTTATTACATATGGATTTATTTTAACGCTATTATCCCCTTTTCATTTATCCGGTCAAACTCTTTCAGGCACCGTAAAAGATGTTTCCGGCAACAATATCGAAGGGGCAAAAGTTGAACTTGTTCTAGCCAATAAATCAACTCTTACAGATGCAGCAGGCAATTGGCAATTTGATATGTCATCCTCAATTAATAACCAGCGTGTCGAGAAAGGCTCCTTTTCCATTTCCATCCAAAATAATTCCGTTTCACTAACCATATATAGGCCTAATCTTCCTGTTCAGCTGAGCCTCCATCAACTGGATGGAACTCTAATTGATTGGGTTGTCGATAAAACGCTTTCTTCCGGGAATTACAGTATAGAACTCATCCGGCAATCCTTAACCGCTCAAATTGTTATTGTAAGAGCTAACATTGGAAGGGTGGTAACCAATTTTAAACTGCCCATTACGGATGGTTTATATAATTCGTTATCTTCCGGAAAATCAAAAGGAAGTACAATAGCTTTAGCCAAAGCAGCCGCTGTAATCGATACCATTAGAGTTTCGAAAAGCGGGTATGCTAATGCCCTTCTTGCCATTGAATCCTATGTCTCCGGTCCACATCACTTTGTTTTGCAAGCGGGAAACGCATCCTATCTTTTACCTCCTCCGAGTTACTGTAATGCGTGGGACTATGTACCCGATTGTACTCCGGGCGACGCCACCTCCGCATGCGGTGGTGTATGCAATACAATCAATGCTTGTAGTGAAAGCGAAACTTCTAAGCCGGGAGCGGAGGTAACCTTTATTTGCCCAAGGTTTATGCTCCACAGCCCCGATATGATACAGGCCGCCAAGGACGATGGAAACGACGAATATCTCTATGCCATAGTTGGCCACGATGCCGACCAGGGTTTTATTGACGGAAACGCGGGAAGCACATGTTGTCAATGTTATCAAATAGTTTATGCCTGGCCAAGCCCGGACAATGAAAAGCAAGTTCAATTAAATCCTGATGATGTGAGCAACCCCGCCTCTGCTGTTCCCATTCCAAAACCTATTATCGCACAAAGTTTTAATACCGCCGCGACCAAAAATACATTTGATATATATATGGGTGGGGGCGGGTTTGGAGCCCACAATGGCTGTGGTCCGGGCCTGGGTCAAACTTCAACCTCCGGTCAATATCTTTATGAGGCTTATCCTCAAGAAGGTGGAATATCTGGTGGAGTAAAACCAATCACCCACTGGAGCGAATGTAAAAACCAATACTCCTGGGTTACCGAAGAAAGCTTAGGTTCCGCTGCCTGTCAGGCAAGAGTTACAGAAACATGTAACCAGATTACCCATTCAAACCCTGAAATAACGCAATATGCCCGAAACTCATGTATTGCCACCAACCAACCAGAATCTCTACACCATGCCAACTGGTCTATCTATGTGCGGCCTGTGGAGTGCCCTGACGCTCTCACCAGAGTCACTGGGTGCAGATTACAAAATCAGGGTTTGCCAGAGGTAAATGGCCTTATTACTGCCGAACAGGCTGCCAGCGATAACTCTTTTTGGAAGCAAGGCTCAAACGGCAAAATGTACGAAACAACTACCATGGAAGACTGCTGTCGCCCCTCTTGTGCAGCCGCCAATTGGGTGCAGGAAAAGGGCCTCCCAGTTGATCCCGATTACAACGTTTTCTACTCCTGTGATGGAGCGGGTGTGCCCCTTACCGAGCCCTAAAATGCATACTTTTCTAAAATTTCCTAGTTAGCTCCCGGGGCGATCTTTCCATTTGCTTATTCGGGAATATTATTTTTCTCACTTCCATTTTTCCATTAGGATATACATATCCGCTCTAAGTATCCATTAATGGAAAAAAATTATATCCGCAATCCATTTCAAATTTGAAAAAAAAAGCGATTCCAAAAAGTAAATTTGGAAAATTATATATTAATGGAATATGATTACTTTAATAGCCTACCTCTTCCTGGCGCTATTCGTTTCTTTTCTCTGTTCTATTGCAGAGTCCACATTGCTTTCTGTTCCTCCATCTTATCTTGTTTCTCTCGAAAAGAAGAAAAAGCCCTGGGCTAAAGGTTTTTTAGAACTAAAAGCCAACATTGAAAAACCGCTTTCAGCCATCCTTTCTTTAAACACAGTAGCCCATACCATTGGGGCGGCAGGTGTAGGAGCTCAGGCTGTAAAAATTTTTGGAGAAGCTGCTTTTGGAATAGTTTCTGCCATATTAACGATTCTTATTTTAATAATAACTGAAATAATCCCTAAAACCTTGGGTGCTAATTACTGGAGAGGATTATCAAGAATTTCCTACTATATTATCCGGGGAATGATTTGGATAACCTACCCCCTTATTATATTATCTTCAGTTATGACCAAGGCCATATCGGGAAATAACAAAGAGAATACAATAAGCCGTGAAGAAATTTCAGTTTTAGCAAATATTGGTAAAAGCGAAGGGTTATTCTCAGATAAAGAGAATAAGATAATTCAAAATATACTAAAATTAAAAAAGATTAAGATAACTGAAATAATGACGCCCAGAGTTGTAGTTGCCAAAGCAGACGAAAACCTGACCATGAAAGATTTTTTGGAACACAAGGAAAATTTAAAATTTTCAAGGATTCCAATTTACGAAAAAAAGAAAGAGAACATCACAGGCTATGTTGTTCGAAACGAAGTGTTTGAACACTTGGCTGAACAAAATTTCAATAAAAAATTAAAACATATCAAAAGAAACATTATTGCTTTTCCAGGGTCTTTAATGTTGTATTCCTTGTGGGAAAAAATGCTGGAGGAAAAACAGCATATAGCCCTAATTGTAGATGAATTTGGCGGTATGGATGGAATAATCACCCTGGAGGATATTTTTGAAACTTTGTTGGGTTTGGAAATCGTGGATGAAAACGATGAAGTCACCGATATGCAAAAATATGCCCGCGAAAAATGGAAGCAGAAGCAGCAAAAATATGAGTATATAAACCAGCTAAATAGAAGTTGACCCAGATTTTTTTACCAGGTCGCCTGTTTAAGTCGCTGTCCCAAATTGGTTTAACTCCTCTTTTCCAGCTTAGCTCATTTGAAAAACCTCAAATTTTAAGCCACCCAACTCCCCAATCCTTCCAAAAATGTGGGAATTTTGCCCCAAATTGATTAAAAAAAATGAGAAATTATATTTTACGACATTCTGTAATCAGTGGTTTTGGCCTAAAACATAAGGAAATAAATGGAAAAATTGGTAACCTCTTCTTTTAGGTTAGGAATAGCTGGCGGTGGCCAATTGGGCAGGATGTTGGCTCTGCAAGCGGCAAATTGGGACATTATGACCCACTGCCTCGATAAAAATAAATTAGCACCAGCACATATTATTTGCGAAAAATTTTACGAAGGTTCCATAACAAACTTTGACGATGTTTTGGAATTTGGTAAGAACGTAGATATGATTACCGTTGAATCGGACAATGTTAATGCCGATGCATTAGAGCAACTTGAAAAAATGGGCAAAAAAGTTTCTCCTAGTTCTTCCATATTAAGAGTTATTCAAGACAAGGGCCTGCAAAGAAAATTTTGCCATGATCATGATATTCCAATACCTGAGTATAAAATTTATTCAAGCAAATCAGATCTTTTACAAGATTCCGCCATTCAATTCCCTTGCATAATTAAAACTCGAAAAGCCGGTTATGATGGCAAAGGTGTTTTTTTAATGAAGGATTCCACTGAGTTGGAAGAGCTCCCAGATGTTCCCCTTCTATACGAAGAAAAGGTCAACATCAAAAAAGAACTAGCTGTTATAGTTGTCAGAAATAAAAATGGGGAAATGCTTTGTTATCCTTTAATTGAATTTTTTATGAAACCTTCCGCCTACATTGTAGACTATTTAATATCCCCCGCTAAGATAGATGGAAAAATACAGACAGAGGCCCAAAGTATTGCAAGTAAATTAGCCGAGGCCTTTAAGCTCGAAGGTATATTAGCGGTTGAATTGTTTTTAACTGATAAAGGCAAAATATTGGTCAATGAATGTTCTCCCCGCCCTCACAACAGTGGGCACCAGACTATCGAAGGGTCTTTTACCTCCCAGTATGAAAACCATTTAAGAGGCATTTTTAACTTGCCCCTTGGAAGCTGCGAGCCCAAAATGCACGCGGCCATGATAAACCTTTTGGGAGAGCCCGAGGCTGAGGGCAATGTAAAATACCAGGGACTGAACGAATGTATGGCCGTTCGAGGCGTAAAAATACATATATATGGAAAACCGAAAGTCAGCCCTTTTCGAAAAATGGGCCATGTTACTATTTTAAATGAAGATTATGAAGAGTTATTGCAAATTATCCATAATGTTAAAACAAAGGTAAAGGTAGTCTCTTGAAAAATTCAAAAAAACCTGCCGTCAGTATAGTAATGGGATCTGATTCGGATTTGCCTGTAATGAGTCAGGCCGCAATGGTATTAGAAGAATTAGGAGTTGAATTTGATATCCAAATTGTCTCTGCCCACAGAACGCCGGAGCTGCTTTTTTCTTTCGGAAAAAATACCCACCTAAGCTCCGTTAAAGTAATCATAGCTGGTGCTGGCGGGGCTGCTCATTTGCCTGGTATGATAGCTTCCCTTACTCCTCTGCCTGTTATCGGCGTACCTTTGCGAAGCAGAGTATCCATTGATGGCTGGGACTCGGTGCTTTCCATATTGCAAATGCCTCCGGGAATTCCAGTGGCAACGGTTGCATTGGATGGTGCTCGAAACGCCGGAATATTAGCAGCTCAAATCCTGGGAGCTCACGAGCCGCAACTTCTAAAAAAAGTTCAAGCCTTTAAAGAATCTCTTAAAAATTCAGTTACCGAAAAAATTGAAAAACTGAATAAAATAGGTTATAAAAAATACCTGGCGGTTAATAAAAAGAAGAGCTGAGCCTCTTAAATTCTATTAGTCAATAATTACCATAGTATATCTCTCAAAGGAAAATTCAGAGGGAGACGGGAAAAGGCTCCTTACATAGCTGCAATAAAAATTTTGGCTTTTTCCCATTCTCAACAATGGCTAGGCCTTTCAAGCGCAACACTATTTAATTATAATCTGCCGGTTGACCAAAAAATTTGTCCCAAATATTTTTTTCCCAGTAACAGAGTAAATTGGTCCTGGCATGTGATTTGATTTTTTTTCCCAAACAAACATGCCCCTTCCACTTTTATCAAAATGATTGAGTTCTTTGGAAAAAGTGACAGACACTTGCTCTTCTTCCTTGGTTTTAGAAAAAATCCATTGGGGAACTAAAGGGTGATGAAAAGCCACCATCCATCCGGTACGGTGATCTCCTCCAATAACTTCTGAGTATAAATATTCGGCTCCCCTATCCACGGCAGCTTTTAGCGAGTCATAGGAAATGGAGGAAGGGTTCTTTGCCACAATTTCCAGAGGATCTGTTCCATTTATAATGGCATCACTATATGTATTAAGGCCGGGGCTGTTGTGCCAGCTATCGCTTATAAAACGCACAAATTCTTTTCCCGTGGCCTCAATGGCTTCAACCATTGTCCGGGTTCCACTTACATCCACTATGCCATCTCCTTCGGCATGAAAAGCCCAAAGTGGTGTTTGGGCTATTTTATCGGCCCCATTATTATTCCCCGCCCCAGCACATGCCAGCGCAGCAGCGAAATAGCCAGGCCTCATTTCAACTAAATTAAAAGTCCCGCGAGCACCCATAGATAGACCAACGGTATATAAACGATTTGTATCTAAAGAAAATTCATTTTTTAAAGAGTCGATAATATCATGCACTATTTGGATAGCCGCACTAGATCCCCAGGATAAATCTATGGGGCACTGGGGAGCCATCACAAAATGCGGGACTCTGTCTTGCAAACTATCTGCAATCCAGGTGCTGGCCAAATCTTCCCAGTCAACCTGAATATTATTATCATCCCCTTTTTCACCTACCCCATGCATAGCCACTAAAAAGGGATATTTATTATTGGGATTATAGTCCTTTGGGATGAACAATCGATACATCATACGAGTGGAACCAGATTGAAAAGAGCGCCCCTCCATTTTAGTATGTACTTGGGAAAAAATCGAACAACTTATGGAATAAGTTAAAAGCGGAAAATCAAAAAAAATTCCGCTAATAATAATATGAATAAAAATTGATTTTACTGGATAATTCGAATTTGAACTATTCCTGTTCCTTTAATCCCAGGAAGGGAAATCCATTCAGACTGTGCAAAATTATTATTTCTGCTATAAGACCAGATTTTTTGTCCATCGATGTTATAAGCCTCTAATCCCAAGGCTCCCTCGGGCAACTGTATACGGGATACTCCCATTATGGCCGAAAACATATTCTGACTAGTCGCTGAAAACTCAGAACTTGCCAAACTTAAAGGGCAGGATTCTTCATTTAAAGAGCCTGTATACTCTACCTTATAAAACGCCTTTGGGCCGCCGCCATAGCCATTTTCACTCCACTGCAATACATACATAGCCCCGTTGGCGCCAAAAATTATATCGATATCGCTTCCCCATTCATGGCCATTTACTGGGAAGTCTTCAATTTTATCCAGGCCTCCTTCAGAATTCACACGAATCATTTTGTGGGTAAATCTGGCCCAATCCCAAAAAATCATTGTGTTATGATAAAAAGGAGGGAACTTAACATCCGAATCAAGATCTGGGTCGTATTGGTAAAACGGACCCACCATTGCAGTTTCCTGACCGCTACCCAACTCCTGAAAGTCTTCCATGTTAGACCCTGCATACCAAATAATAGGAGGAATGGCCGGAGGTAGGTTAGTGATCCCCGTATTGAGGGGAGAAGTATTTACCGGAGCGTCGCAATCCCATTTTTCATCGGTAGGATTGTCACTTCCTCCGGAATAATCCACGATGTTGTAGGCGTAGTTATTTCCATTGCAATAGGGCCATCCATAAAACCCACCGCCCGGCTTCGTTAAATTAATTTCATCATGCCCGGCTCGGCCTCTGGTATCACTGTCTCTTCCCGCATCCGGACCGACTTCAGCGGTATATATCCAATCTGTATTGGGTTTAACAGCTATTCTATAGGGATTGCGGAAACCCATGGCTAATATTTCCTTCTTTACAAGAGACATATCTGTTTCAGGCATAGTTGCTTCAATGGTTTCCCAGAGATTTTTAGCTGGAATTTCATAGGTAGAACCAATTCCGGGGGAAGGGGTTTCGCTATCTGAAAAGGGAATGGGTTTAATTCTCAAAATTTTTCCTCTAAAGTCCATAGTGTTAGCTGCAGAGCGTCCCCCATCCGTAGTAGGAGTGCGATAATCAAAGGCGCCATAAGCCTGGTTGGAGCGGGGCGAGGTATCACAACCGGTGGTTATTAACAAATTGCCCTGGCTGTCAAAAGCCATGCCGGCCCCTAAATGGGCATTGGTTTCCTTAGGAATTGTGAGTAATATCTTTCTGGAATCCACATCCAATACATCTCCATTCATGGTAAATCGGGCCACCTCATCATCCGCATCCCTCCCTGGGGGCGAATAACGTATATATATCCATCCATTTTCTTCAAAATTTGGGTCAAGCGTAAAACTTTGCAAACCATGTTCATTGCTGTTTGCAACGGAAATTCTACCGGCCGTCACCATTCTGGGGCTGCCGCCATCTCTGAAAATTTTTATTTCTCCCCGGTAAATTTCCGAAATAAAAATACGCCCATCTGGTGCTAATTCCATATCTGAGGGGCTGGATAAATCGGACATTGTTAAGTCCACCACCCGAAAATCACTTCCGGATGGGGCTGGACAACTTGACTGCCCAAACAAGCCAGTTTGGCCCATCAAAATCAAAAATAAAATACCCGCAAAACAATTTTTGCCTGGCTCCCCAAAGAGCCCATCAAATCTGTTCATGAAAAAGTCCCCCAAATTATTAAAATAAGGTAAAAGCCCTATTTTCCCGGAATTTGTGTCTCCAACGTTCCCAAATGCAGGAATTCCTGGAAACTTGCCCTTTTAATATAATGCCAAAACCAAAGGAGGACTTTGTAAAATTAAGGCAACTTTATCCATTTTTTTGCTAAAAATGAGGGAGTGCCTGGAAAGGCTGTTTCTATTTTTCAATTTTGCTGGAATCAGGGAGATGTTTTCAGAATATAGACTCCGCTTTTTAGGCCATCCAACTTCAAATTTTCAATAGAGACAGAACGTCCATTGAGATCAAAAATTTTTCCAACCTTGCTTTCATCTAGTATCTTTTTGAAAAAATGTTGCCCTGCTCCACCAACCATAGGCATATAACTCAATTTTCCAATTAGGTTGTTTGATGAAGCCCGATTCTCAACATAAACTTCCTCTTTTACTTCCATTAGACTAAATCTTTGGCTGTCTTGCCCCATGTATTCAGATAAGATACATTGTTCACCGGAAAGCTTTGAATCGCCTGGAAAACCTAAAGTCCGGTTTTGGTTTTGCATGTGAGAAAGTTTAGGAACAATTTTAAATCGGTTTCCTATTTCCCACATCAGCCACAACTGTGACTCATTGTTATTTGAATTCCCGGCGCTGACATTATCCCCATCACTTTCAAGCAACAGTCCAGAATTTTCATTTACTATTTTGTAATAACCGTTCTCTTGGTTTTCCAGATTCCATATTTGATTGGGATTATTTAAGTCCAAGTCCCTTTGAATTAGTTCAGAATTATTTTCCAGCTCCAGGGCATGTTCGCTGTTTACATTAATAATCCTATACAATTTACCGTCCTTAACAGGCCACTCCCATTCCAGCGATTTTGTCAATACCCAGCGCGGGTAATCTGGATCACCGTAGGCCATATTCCAGGAATCGTGGTTTACATTTGGAAACACACTGTGGTTCACAAAATATCCGGCATTTCTGATTTCATCCACCAAATTTTTAGAGTTGCCGGGACTTGCTACTTGGTCCGCCCCTCCGTGAAAAAACCACATGGGTTTATCCATGGCATTGGATACATCATCAGGATTCCCACCCTCAAACCAAGGACAAACAGGGACCCCCGTAGCAAAAATGTTCCCATCGTTTTGCATGTAATATACAGTGCCTGCTCCACCCATAGAATTTCCAGTTACATGGATTCGGTTGGAATCAATATTAAATTCCTGGGACAAAGCATGAATTATGTCCAGCACATCACCATGCACATTGGAATTAACCCAACCAGCCGGAAAATTGTCCATTTGAGGCACTGCAACAAAGGATGGAAATTCTGTTTGTATTTCTTCCCTTGCTAAGGCAAAAGGACCGGCTGTTTGTCCTGTTACCTGGAGTTGGTTATCGCTTCCTCTTTCCCCTCCCCCATGAAGAAAAAAACTCAAAGGATAGGAAATG
>JBNKOC010000007.1:0-183384 GCA_050294405.1 Fibrobacteria bacterium
ACATGTAAATGATTTTTCCGATACATTTAATGCCTATATAGCTGAAACCGAAACAAAGTACCCAGCAGATAAATTACCAATGTTAAAAGCCTTAGCCGGGAAAAAATCTTTTATATCAGATATGGAAATTCGCGGAAAGCGAAAAAAACGTTTTTTTGAAGTGTGGTCCTCCCCCATTTATGACGATGATAGCAACATTGTCTCTTCCATTACGGCTTTTATAGACTTTACCGAAAGAAAGCTTTTAGAAATACAATTGCGCCAGGCTCAAAAAATGGAAGCAATAGGAAGACTGGCCGGTGGAGTTGCCCACGACTTGAACAACATGTTAATGGTTGTATCAGGCTACGCGCAACTGCTGAGGAGAGCCATTCCCGAAGCTTCGGAAATCCAGGAACCCGTTGCAGAAATATTAAAGGCCTCCCAAAGAGCAAGCTCCGTTACCCACCAGTTGCTGGCATTTAGCAGACGGCAAATACTAAAACCATCTATTTTAAATATCAACGCAGTTGTTACTGAAGTTGAAAAAATGCTCAAAAGAATAATTGGAGAGGATATTCAATTCATAACTTCCCTTGACCCCCAACTTCCCAATATTAAAGTGGATCCAAATCAACTTCATCAAGTACTGTTGAATTTGGCCATTAATTCCAGGGACGCCATGCCGACTGGCGGAAAATTGGTTATAAATACCCTGGTTAAGGAAATCAAAAAGGAAAACATCAATCTGGACAGTGATATTACTCCAGGCACATTTGTAGAGTTGTCTGTAAGCGATACAGGTACCGGGATGGACAAACAAACCTTGTCGCAGATTTTTGAACCTTTTTATACCACTAAAGGAAGTGGCAAAGGAACCGGACTTGGCCTGGCGACAGTTTATGGAATCGTAAAACAAAGTAAAGGTTTTATATCTGTGTATAGTGAACTAGGAAAAGGAAGCACATTCAGAATTCTTTTTCCAATTGTTTCATCCGGGAATTTACCCTCTGCCAAAACCAAAAACGAAACATACGACATAACCGGAACCGAAACCCTATTATTGGTAGAGGATGAAAATGCCGTCAGGGAGTTAATTAAAAAACATCTGGTTTTAAATGGCTATAAGGTCATCTCTAAAAATAATCCCCTGGAAGCCTTACAATTTATCAAAGAGAATAATACCCAAATCCACTTGTTAATTACAGATGTTATAATGCCCCACATGAACGGCAGACAGCTGGTGGAAAAAATGAGCTCAATTAGAAAAGGCTTTAAGGTCCTTTATATCTCAGGGTACGACGAAAACATAATAGCCCATCACGGAATTTTAAATGAAAAGGTAGAGTTAATGTTAAAGCCGTTCAATCTGGATGACCTTATGTTAAAAGTCAGGAAATTATTAGATGATAAGTAACGATGATATAGGGACTGTTCTAATCACTCAAAATCTTACTATTCGCGAATACAGTAGCTCTGTTATTGACCAATTTTCTTTAAAGAACAGCGAACTAAATGGTTCCTTAGAAAATTTTACCAGTAAATTTTCGAAAATATCAAAAAAGCAATTTATATCCAGCATTAAAAATGCTCTCTTATCCCGTTCTTCGGTTCAATTGACCATAAAGACAGATGACGCAAAATATTTTTGGACTTTAATTTCTCCTGCTTTCAGAACAAGCTCAAAGTTGGGGGACTTGATTGTCAGCTTCATGAAACAGGATAGGCATTCCGGAAGCTTTAATGAAAATGACGAAGTATTTAAAACTGTGTTTGATTCCGCCCCGAAAAGTTTCGTTATACTGGACTCACGATTCAAAATTATAAGATATAATCAGGCATTATGTGCCATGTTAGGGTATGCGGCGGATGAGCTGATTGGAAAACCAATTGACACAGTGATAACAGGTTCCCGCAAAAAATTTCGAGAACTCAATCATAATAGTCAAGACAGGAATGCCCCCGCGAACGAAAACTTTATTGTCTTCAATCTGAATTCCATTGGAAAACACAGCAATGTCATCCCCGTGGAAATCTGTCTGGCGCCTTTTTTTCTCAAGGAACAAAGATACCTGATAGCCATTTTAACGGATATATCCAAAAGAAAAGCCACCGAGAAAAAATTACTGCAACAACGCCGGGATCTGCTAAAAACGAATAAGGAATTGGAACAGTTCGCCTACAGCACCTCTCATGACTTAAGGTCTCCCCTAAAAACTATACAGGGATTATCCGAAGCCATCGATGAAGAATTAAAGGATAACAATATTAACCTAGCCATTACATTTAACAATCAGGTAAAAAGAGGTATTGACAGGCTGGACAAATTGATTTTAGATATATTTGAATACACCAAGGCGCGAACCCAGCACGAAAAGCTAGTCCATATAGACTTTAACCAATTGATGGAAGACATCACTTGCAATAGCCTGCTGAGGTATAGCGGTAATAACATAGACTTGAGAACAAAATTTAATCACAGCAAAAAATTCTATTCTCAAAAGGTGAGGGTTTTTCAAATTCTTAGCAATTTAATTTCAAACAGTTACAAATATTACAACCCGAACCAAAAAAAACCATACATTGAAGTAGCCACCAAAAATTTGAAAAAAAACCAAATTGAAATTTCAGTTAAAGATAATGGAATCGGAATTCCCGAAGATTCCCATAACAAGGTGTTTTCCATGTTTTTCAGATGCGCTTCCATCAACAATTCCGGAACCGGATTGGGTTTAGCGCTTGTCAAAAAGCATGTGGACAGTCTTAACGGAAGCATTAATTTCAGTTCTTCACCCAGGGGAACCTGTTTTAAAATAGTTTTTCCATTAAATCCCTAACTTGTATTATGTCCCGAATTATTCGGGTTTTTGCCAAAACGACAAACAATTAGGTTGTTAAAATTTAGACCTTGAGCTTAAGTTTAATTTGACCTTAAAAAAATTGTTTGATGAGTCCATTGTATAAATTTTTCGCTAAATTTTGGGTCTGTTATTCGTTGCCCTATGTTTTCTTCTGTTTTGGACTTTTTTTTATTTGTTGCAACCATGAACAAAAAATTGGGTTTCATAAGCTTCCCAAACACGGCTTGATTTATAGTTTTCAACATTCCTTGCTCAGCAACTTAGCTTTAGAAAAAGCCCGTAAATTGCATTCTATATTAACAACCAAAGACTATACAAATTTATCGACCGCAGAAGTTATCTACCCCGAAGACAACTCTTTGTTTCCGCCTGACATGGTTCCGCCTACCATAAAGTGGAAAAATTCAAATGGGGATATTGCGGGCTGGACCATTGAGTTTGGGGAAACCGAAAAAATTCTGGTGGCCAAAAGTTTAAGCGGCCCGCCCCCACTCCAAATAGATTCGGGGGCTATTCCCGACAACGCCCCTTTTCGGTTAAAACCCGAGACAGGAACAGAATATTACCCAATACCCAATAACATCTGGGATGTAATTAAAAGCTGGCCTAAAAATTCAGCCATTAACATCCGAATCACAGGCTTTGATAACAAGAATAAGCCCCTTATTCAAAATACCAGAACATTTTCCATTTCATCGGATTCCGTGGGTGCCCCTGTTTTTTACCGGGATGTTCCTTTTATGCCTGTACTAAATCAGAAAAAAAGCGCCATCCTGCCATTGGATGATTTTAACATGAAATTTATCAATTGGCGGCTTCGGGATTTAGCGCGACCCGAATCAAAAGTAGTCATGAGCGATATGCCCACCTGCGCTAATTGCCATACCTTCTCCAAAGATGGGCAAAAACTGGGAATGGACATTGATGGAACCCAGGGAGACAAAGGGGCCTATGGCATTCAATCTCTTTCCAAAAAAATGGTATACAACCGGGAAAATATTGTGAGCTGGAACCACGATTATGTGGGGGAAAAGACCACTAACCTAACCTTTGGATTTTTATCCAGTCTTTCTCCGGATGGAAGCACAGCAGTTACGACTATTAACGAAAAATTATTTGTGGTGGGATACATCGATAAGGAATACTCTCAAGTGTTTTATCCTACCCGAGGGATTTTGGCCTGGTACAACCCCAAAGATAAAAAAGCCTACCCTTTGCCCGGCGCGGATGACACGGCATATGTTCACTGCTCCCCCACTTGGACGCCAGATGGTAAAACCATTATTTTCAGCCGCGCCAAGGCCAAAGACCCATATACCCCCAATCAAAAAATGCCCGCTAAAGCCAATGATCCTGAAGAAACTCCCATCCAATACTCTCTTTATCGAATACCATTTAATAATGGAAAGGGAGGGAAAGCAATTCCGATACAAGGAGCCTCTTTTAACGGGAAGAGCAACAGCTTTGCCAAGGTTTCCCCCGACGGCAAGTACGTTGTTTGGGTTCAGGCCAGAAACGGCCTTTTAATGCGGCCCGATAGCAAATTATGGATTCTCCCCATAGATGGAGGAACACCCAGGGAGCTTGATTGCAATTCCAATAACATGAACTCCTGGCACAGTTTCTCTCCCAACAGCCGTTGGCTGGTCTTCACTTCCAAGAAGTATAGCATGTATACTCAAATGTTTTTAACACACATCGATCCAAATGGCAAAGATAGTCCCGCTATTTTGATTCCTAATTCCACCGCCCACAACCGGGCTTCCAACTTGCCTGAATTTGCAAACATTAAATACGAAGATTTGGACACTATTGAAACTCCAGCGGTAAGCCACTTTCGTTACAGATTGGAAGCCGGGAAAAACATTGATGCCGGCAACCGTCCCAAGGCCCTTCACTATTTAAGAAAAATTCTGGAGGAAGAAAAAAAGGACAAAATGATTCGGGCTGAGGTGATGTCCACCATAGGGGATTTATTGGAAGATAAAAGCGAATCTCTAAAAATGTATCAACAAGCTGTAGAAATTGACCCCAATTATACCCAAGGCTGGATGAATCTGGGAATTGCCTACTCGGAATTAGGAAAGGAAGACAAAGCTATAGCGGCCTACCACCGGAGCTTGAAAATAAACCCCAACAATTATTTTTCCATGATTCAGCTTTGCAAAATCCACATGTTCCCTGACAAACCAAAAAACAAGGATTTAAAACTAGCTTTAACATATATCACTAAGGCCAATGAACTAACCTATTTCCAATTGGAATACCCATTACAAAATCTGGCCCGTGTGTATTCGGTGCTGGGAGATTTTTCAAAGGCCGTTGAATATGGGGAATTGGGCCTTCAAAGAGCCCAGGAAAAAAAGAATGTGGACCAGGCGCAAAAAATAGAAAATGAATTAAACGCTTACCGGAAGAATGTGAGTTTTTTAGCCCTGGCTCATAAAACAAAATAAGCTTGATTTGTTATAAACGGACCCTATCAAATAAACTCTGGCGACAGCTTATTGCCAGCTCCAATAGCAATTGCTTCTATTTCCACCAACCAATTTTTGCGGCAAACTTTAGCTTCAACCAATAACATTGGGGTATTTTTAGAAACAACCTTGTTCAAAGCAGCCAGCACTTTCCCATAGTCTTTTTTGTTCCTCAAATACACGATAAAATAAGCCACTTCTTTAAGTCCCACTCCATGGGGTTTAAGCAGCGTCTTTATATTTTTCAAACTTCTTGCGGTTTGCCGAACCACATCTTTTGGGTATACTACTTTGCCCAAGGAATCTATGCTTGCCGTACCAGATATATAATAATGGGTCCTGTCTTTCCACTCAATTTTTGTACCCCTGTCAAAAGTCACGCCATAATCAATAGCCTCGTTCATATTACCCAGAGCGCGCAGCCTCGACACTTGATTTTTCCCGGGCAATGTATAACACAAACAATCCATGGAAAGGCTATTTGGCATGTAGGGATTGTTTGCTTCAATACCCGTACTAGCTTTATAACCTGTTTT
Organism: Fibrobacteria bacterium; assembly: GCA_050294405.1. Classification (GTDB taxonomy): domain Bacteria; phylum Fibrobacterota; class Fibrobacteria; order UBA11236; family JADFYW01; genus JBNKOC01. The sequence continues at coordinate 5,854 of JBNKOC010000007.1, forward strand.
TTTATTAAGCCCCCATTGGCCGTAGAGTTTTTTCCGGGATTGGACCATGGCCTCGTAGTTCCTGTCAATATCAGGCACGTAATACCAAAGCCGCATGGCATCTTTTTTAAATTGAAATTGTTGTTTTCCCAAATGCCTCTGCATTCTTCTAAGCAATCCCAATGTTTGCTGTTCTATTGACTTACGGCTTGGTTCCCATACATTGCAAAAATACCCAAATCTGAAATTCTCAAAGTTTAGAGTTAAGGCATTTGCACCTAGGGAAAGTTTGACTGGTTTTTTTTTCGGAGCTTTCGGAGACTGCAAGAAATAAAACAAGAAGCTAATTCTGGTCCTTCCCAACGGCGCCTGCACAACCAGTGAATGAGCTCCTTTGGAAATATAAGACCAGCCCTTTTGTTGTTTTAGAAGCTCACAATCTGCGGGAGTCTTTAAAAACACCCTGGTAAAAACCAAATCGGCCCCTTCCAGATTTTGGGATTTTAAAAACCGGGCTATTTTTCTCTCGGGAATTTTTAGTTGGGTTGCACTGCAAACAACATAATGCTCGCACATGCCGTTTTTAACTTTATAGGATTTATGCCATAACATTAGCTATTGGTCCCCGAGACTTGAATTTATAATAAATCAGTCTCGGGTCAACACAAAGCTTTTGGCATTTTTGCAATTTGTGATTATTAGATTGGAAAAGGCCTAAGCCTCAACCAGTCCATTCACCGACATCCAACTTCCGCCATTGACGCAATCAATACCCTTTGCCTGCAAAATTTGCGTAGCAGAGCCGCTGCGGGCTCCGGAAGCACAACATAAAATAAGAGGCTTTTTCAGAGCTTTGAGCTCGGAAATTTTTTCCCGAATTAAATTCAGTGGATAGTTTTTCGACCCGGAAACATGCCCACCCTGGTACTCAGCAGGAGTTCGCACATCAATAACAACAGCCCCTTTTTCCAGATATTCATTGACAGCGCCATTATTGCCGCCCATACCCATTAAGAAATCCAAGAATCCCATTTTTTCTCCTTTAGTTAATAAAATTATTTTGCACTGCAAGCAACCGCGCTTTGGCTTCCAAACTGAGTTACTGCGGTACTTAAATCCAATACATCGAGTTCGGGGCGCATGGACTCCACAATACTTGCCCCTAAGGCGCTCCTATAGCCCCCTGCACAGTGGACCACCACCGGCTTGTGGTTTGGGATTTCGCCTACTCTTTTTCTAAGCTCCTGTAAGGGAATATTAAAAGCCTCAGGAAATTTTTTATCATAGCTTTCCAATTGGCTGCGAACATCCAAAATGTGAAACATCCGGGGTTGTTCTATTAATAATCCTGGAGCGGCATAGGCGGATTTGACTTCTCCCACATTGCCCCTATAAGTGGCTTTCACATTGGACAGGTAACCCAATTTGCCAATGCGCTTTAACAGGCTTGCCACATCGGCCTTTTCTTCTAAAACCAACACGAATTTTTCCAAGGGAGAAATCAAGCTCCCTAACCAGGATTCAAAACTGCTGCTGTCTGGAATATTAATGGCCCCTTCCAAATGACCTTTTTTAAAGAGATCTTCTGGCCGGGTATCCACTATTAGCGCACCCTCTTCTAATTCCGCCATTTCTTTTGGACTGGAAATTTGAATATTTTTTATTCTTTTATATTCATGTTCCAAGCTGTCTATGACTTTTCCATTGAGCTCCACGCAGTGGAAAAAATATTCGGGGACATAAGGCTGGCCTCTTAAAATCCGCCGGGCAAAAATTTCTTTGTCTTTTTCCTTTAAAGCCCAGTTGCGGTTAAATTCCTCGGCCATGCTGCTGCTATTGGCTTTGGATAAGTTCTTTCCGCAAAGACTGCCTGCCCCATGGCCCGGATACACAATAACTTCAGTGGGCAAAGAACGGAATTTTTGCAAGGAATCAAACAGCTGTTTGGCCTGCACTTCCGATTGGTCGCTGGAATCCTCCCCCGCAGAAGCCAAATCTGGCCTCCCGCAGTCGCCGATAAAAAGCGTGTCCCCGGTAAAAATGGCTATGGGGTTCTCCTGAAAATCCATCAACAGAAGGCTAATACTGTTGGCGGTGTGGCCCGGAGTATGCCATACATCCAGCAAATAACTGCCTAATTGTACCCTGTCCCCATCCTTTAGTTTGTTCCAATCAAACTGGGCTTCAGTCCCTGGACCTGCCAATATGGGGGCTTTGGTCTTTTGACTGAGCTCCACATGTCCAGCCACAAAATCCGCATGGCTATGGGTTAAGGCTACTCCCGCAATTTTAACATTTTCTTTTTTGGCATATTCTAAATAAGGCTCTATATTTCGGGCGGGATCTATAACCAACATCCGGCCTCCATCGCTTATAGAATAGGAGTATTGAGCCAGGTTTTCATCTTTAAATTGCTGAATTAACATAAGACCAGTTCCTTGGTTAAATAAAAAGTTTAGAGATGGGTTTTTATAGCGCCGTCAAAAAACAGCATTTTAACGGCCAGGACAATTAACATAAGGGCAAAGGCCCTTTTTAAAATTTCCTCCGGCAGAAGGTTTGCTATTTTGGCGCCAAAATAACTGCTGATAAAAAAAGCCGCTCCCAATATTATGGCAGCTTTAATATTAATGTTACCAGCCTTGTAATATTGGAAGGCAGCTAATGCGCCAACCGGCATAACCATCATTAACAAAGTGGTTCCCTGAGCCAGTTGTTGCGAAAAGCCCATGGTAAAAACCAAGGCGGGAATAATAATGATTGCCCCTCCCAGGCCCAACATGCCGCCCAGTAGCCCGCTGATGATTCCGATAATTGCCAAAGACATTCCTTATACTCCTACCGGGAAATTATTTGTTTCCCACTGTTCTTCAATTAGTATAGGTCTTGGCGAAGAGTTCTTCAGTAACCTAGGTTACATTTCTCTCAGGAGCCTATTTACGATTCAAAGGGGGCGAGAATTTTTATCTGGTTGCGGTATAACAGCAGTTTTTCACTGTTTTCAAGCTTTTTAAGCAGGCGCGATACCACCACGCGGGAGGAACCCAATTCCCTGGCCACCTGTTCGTGGGATAGATTGAGCAGGCTTGAGCCTGTGACTTTGGATTTTTCCGCCAGGTATTTCACCAACCTGTCGTCCAACTTTTGAAAAGCCACCTGGTCAATAGTTTGAAGCAACTCTTCAAAACGGGCCTGGATAGTGCGCATCACAAAGGCTTTCCAGCTTGGGTATTTGCCCATCCATATATCCATAAATTTTATAGGGACGCTAAAAAATTCAACATCTTCTTCGGCCACCGCATGTATCTCGCTGATTTTACCTTGCATACAGCAGGTAAAAGTCATGGCACAGCTCTCATGGGCGTTTACATAGTAAAGCAGGAGCTCCCGGCCTTCTTCATCCAAACGGGAAATTTTTACAACGCCCTTTACAATAAGAGGCATGTTGCGGATTTCCTCGCCCATTTGAATCATTTCTGTGCCCGCCTTTTTTTTTTGGTACACAGAAACCGCTTCAATTTCTTCTAATAACTTGGGTTCAAATAAACCGGCAAATTGACTTTGGTGGATATCTTTAGCCATTGCCCAAATATAAATTAGGGTTCCATTAATCGGTAAATAATTCCATCGGACATGGCTGCAAAATAAATATAGCCATCGGGACCTGTAACATAAGAGCTCACCTGATTTTGATGGATTAAATGGTTTCCAAGCCCATTGGATACTCCGGCTCCGTCCACAGAACGCACAAAGCCCTGGTAAAACTCTCCCCAGATTAAATGCCCACTCAATTTACCGCCATAGCGGCTTCCCCTGTAAATGGGCCCTGTCATTATGCTGGCTGATTCGGCATTGCAACTTCCGCAAGCGGGATCAGCATCTCTGAAACTGGTAGCCGGAGAGCGGGATCGTTCATAAGATAAAATGGGATCTGTAAAACCGCTTCCACCCCCAGGACCATCCTGGCTGCTCCAGCCGAAATTAATATCGTTGTCCCTATAGTTGAAACGGTTGATTTCTTCAAAGGAAGTTCCCACCTCGCCTAAATACACCGTGTTTCCATCTATGGACATCCTAAAAGGGTTGCGAAGGCCGATGGCCAAAAGTTCGGGACAGGGTTGCGGGCTGTCTGATGTATCATAACATTTAGGGTTGTCTGAATTAAACATATTGCCCGAAGGTATGGTATAGCTGTATTCAGTGTTTGAGGTTAAATCGGGCATAATGCGGATAACCGCCCCCAGTAGGTCATTGTCAGTTTGGCCGTTTTCGGCGTTGCCCCCATCCCCTACGGAAGCTAAAAGCGATTTGTCAGGGGCAAATACCAAGCCTCCGCCGTTGTGATTCCCGGCACTGGAGGTTTTTCTAAAATCAATAACGCGCACAGGATTGGAAATTTGCAATTCCCCGTTTACAATATCGAGCCGAATACGGGAAATGGAATTTGTGGGGGAACTTGAACTGGTATGGTATACAAAAGCTAATTTATTGCTAAGCCAATCGGGATGAAGCTCTATGTTTAACAGACCCTGCTCGCCACCCGAACGAACGGGCAGCTCCAAATCAGGCAAATTTACCACATTGGCTGCCTCGCAACCTCCGGTAAAATAATGGATATCGCCTATTTGGGTGGTAACCAGATAGTCACTGCTGTTTGGAATAAAGGCTATATCCGTAGGACCGCCTGTTACACGATTGGTCATGGCCATTCTGCCATAGCCTGAGCTGACCCCAGGATCCAAAGCTATTGTGCCATCACCGCATTCTGGGTCGGGAACCTCCAGAATAATTCCGGTTCCTTTGTCCTCTGATTGGCAGGACCAAATAAAACAGACAGATAAAAACAGCAGGGCTAATTTACGAACCATAACAAACCTCAAAAATTAAACTCAAACAAGGGGGGTATCGCTTACAGTATACAATTTCTCGTCTGCTAGAGGAGAAAAATGGAATAGACTGTTCTAATTTGGTTTAATTTGGCTAAACATTTTGGCTGATTTGCAGTTGCTCTTGGTTGTCGGCCTTTTTCTCCGGAAAAATTTCCTGCAACATGGTACGCCGGAATTCGAAAATTACTGCAAGTTGCTCTTTGATAAACAGCTTGTTTAATAAACGGCCAAACACACCCAGTGGCGGAATGTATGTGATTTTATCCACCATCAAGCAGCCGGAATCTTTGGGGTAAATGGAATGCTCATGATGCCACATTTTGTAAGGTCCGTGGCGTTGCTCATCCACAAAAAATTCGCCATTCACAACTTGAGTAATTTCTGTAACCCAGTTGCTGGGAAAAAGGCCCATTATTTTCAGTTTGTAACCGATTATCATTCCCTTATACATTTTTACCTGGCCGTTGCCGGTTGTGATATCAAAACCCATGTTGGGGGGCGTGATTTTTTTGAGGTTGAGGGGCGAACTGATAAAATCCCAAAGTTTTTCGGGGCTGGTGGGGATAAACTGTTTCTGATAAATCTGGAAAAAAGACACGGGGCCTCCTGTTTGTTTTACTCATTCTACGGGGCAGACAGCTAAAAGGTTGGAAAAATCGAAATCAAAGCCCCGTGTATAGTTAGAGGGTATTTTCACCTCCATATTCCCCCTTTTTTGAGTTATATTGCCTTTTCATTTTTCCAGTTTTCTTTTTCAGAGTCTACATTTCATGACAGCAAATAGCCCATTATCCCAATTACAATGCCAACATTTTGGCGAATGCGGCGGCTGCCAATATCTTGATGTTAATTATAAGGAACAATTGCGATTAAAAAGAAAAAAGCTTGAGGAAACATTTTCCTTTTTACCCAAATTAAAAATTCCGGAAATTGTGGCCAGCCCTGAATACAGTTTTTACCGGCATAAATTGCAATTGCCTTTTGGTGTTTCTTCCCCTTCAAAAACCGCGCCATTGCAATTGGGTTGCCATGACAACCGCTTTCGAAAAGTTGTAAACCAGCAAGAGTGCGTTATCCAGGAAAATTCTCTTTCTCAAATCGCATACATCATTAGAAGTTGGGCCCAAAAAAACCATTTCAGCGCCTATAACCCCAAAACGGGCCAGGGCAATTTGAGGCATATTCTGCTGAAAAAAGGTTGGGGCACAGGTGAAATTTTAATTGGCCTTGTATGCAATTTTGATAGAATACCCGGTATTCGGAACCTGGGGCGATCTTTACTCCAGGATATCGAAAAAAAATTTAAGGGCAGCAAACCAAACATTGTGGGCATTGTGCAGAATATCAATCTGAGACAAACCAAAGTGGTATTGGGACAAAAGGAACAATGTTGGTGGGGACGCCCATTTTTATTTGAAACCATAGGCCAATACCGTTTTGCTCTGGGGCTTTCCAATTTTTTTCAAGTAAACCCCTATCAAACTCCGAATTTATACAATGAAGTGGCCAGCCATTTGGAAGGAAAACCCACATGCCTGGAATTTTATAGCGGCATTGGATCTATTTCTCTTTGGATATCCCAACATGCACAAAAGGTTGTGGCCATTGAAGAAAATCCCCAATCTGTTAGCGCAGCCCGTAAAGCAGCCGAAAAAAACCAGGTTGCAAATGTTACTTTTGTGGCAGGAAAAGCAGAGGAAAAAATAGCGCAATTTTCCAAGGAAGACTTTGATATAGCTATTTTTGACCCTCCCCGTAAGGGACTGCATCAATCTATGGTGGATGCCATCAAAAACTCCAGTTTTAAAAAGTTGGTCTATGTTAGTTGTAACCCAGAAACATTAGCCAGGGATGCGGGTTTTTTAAAAGCCCACTACAGGCTTTCAAAGCTAAAAGGCTTTGATATGTTCCCACATACAGAACATCTGGAATGTGTGGCAATGCTGGAAAGAAATTAGAAAAAATTGGCACCCGGATAACTCCGGGTGCCTGGAATCTCACCAAATAAAGCAGGAATGAGTTAAGATTCAAATTTGAAGTCTTTAACCAATCCTATTTAATTGGCCCTATCTGCTTGCCCCGATTTGCGAAACAAGATTCCAAACCTTATAGCTGTATATAAATATTTATTCGAAATTTGGAATTTTTGATGTAAATTTTAAGCGGTTTTTTGCAAGCTTTTGTTTTTCCCTTAAAAATTCCTAGTATCTAGCCATTTACAGGTAATTTTTAGCATTAGGCAATGTAATTTTTAGTAAGCCTAAAAAACTAAAACCGGGGAATAATAGCTTTGCTCCACCAGCCTTCACGCCCATTTATTTTGAGAAAACACAGCCCTGGCGGAATCTTATCCAAATTAACAATAGCCAGTCCCAGAGAATTAAACTTGCCCTTAGTTAAAACCTTTCCCATTGGGCTAAGCAATATAAAATCCTTGACCCCATTCCCATTTTGGGCCAAATACAATTTCCCCGCCCGTTTAAACCACTTAACCTCCAGGTTATGTGGCTCTCTAATTTTCATGGGTTCGCAACTCCCATCATCTTCAATAGCCATAGGATTGTAATTTGACTTGCTTGAATCCATACATCCTTTGGCCAAAGGAGCAGATACATAATCCACCGCCTTTTCCCACATTTTTTGAAAAGTGACATTGTCAAAAATTCCAGAACCATTTCCCAATATATTTGTATATACATTGGATTTTTGGTATGTTCTGGTCCAGGAAATACCATTTTCAGCCAGCTCATGGGTGGATTTATAAATGTATTCATTACCCTCACTTTGTCCCCAATCCATATCGTAGTACAGTTCATCCCCCAAGCTAAGGGTGGCGGGCATATCCGCTGCCAGAGGATGGCCACTATCCACTAATTCCAGGGGGATGTTGCCAAAGTAGTACTTTGATATTATCCCATCGCTGTAATAATTTGCGCTGCGGTATTTTACCCCGGCAATTTTTTCAAACTCCGGCCAAAAAGGATAAGCCGCCACAGAATGATGCAACACCATAACCCCAACTCCTTTTTCAAGCAAACTTAAAAAATTTTGTTTGTGGGTTTCCGTTAAATTATTTCCAGGGTTTTGGTGGTTGTAAAAAGCAATTACATGGTACGTCCAATCAGATACATCCTCAAAAATTTCAGCCCCCGTGGCTTGGGGTTTATGGGTCCACTCCACCTTTTCCATGGAATCCCAAATAGCGTTAAACTTTTCTATGTCGTAGTCATGCCCGCCTGTGAGCACCGCAACTTTTATTTTATCCGTAGTCTGGGAAAATAAGACGGATAACCCGCAGCAAAAATGGAATAAAAAACGAGTCCATAAAAAAACTGGGCGTAATTTGATTTGCGCCATAAACACTTCCCCCTACTCCCATTATATCCCAGAGGGGGGCGAAAGTCCTTAGGAAATTAGTGGGAAACTTGTTTAAATTCGGCTTTTTTGAGTAGGTGGAGCTTTACCCCGGCCTTTAAATGGGAAAAAATAACCGGGCAGTTTTGGATAAATTGCCCGGTTAGGTGAGTAAGGATTGGGTTAATATTCTCCGATTAAATAATTCATATAATACCAAAGCATGTTGGTGAGCCATTCATCGTTCTGCAAGTAATCCTCTTCATTAGCCCCCAGTGAAGTATAGAGCATTCTGCCATTTCCAATTTTTTTGGTCCAGGTTAAAATTTGGTCCGGGTAGGCTTCATCTTCGGGCATCACTTTTTGAATGACCGTTACATCGGGATCATTCCTTAAATCAAAATCCTCATCCTGAATAAATTCAAATATCTTTCCTTTCCAGGACATTGTGCTGTCGCTTTCAGAGTCACTCCACATGTTACTTAACGCAGGGTCTGACATGGCCTCTTCATCGACCGCAAGAGTAACTGTCTTTTCCTCATACATGTCGAACTGCGCCCCGCTCAACAAAGTATCCCCATACCAACCCCAATTGCCGCCGTGATCACTGGCCATGTAGAGCCCTAGCCAAGCTCCTCCATTGTTGATATAATCTATAAGGGCCTGTTTTGAACTTTCTTCAATTGCGGATTGGTCTGCGTTAGCGCTGAAATAAATAACTAAATCGTAGGAATCCAAATCAGACAAGACGCTTTCATCATTAGTTCCGTAAAATTCGAATTGGTATTTGACGGTTAGTTTTTCCAAAGCACCCGTAAGTCCCCGAGCAGGGTCCTGGTTGTTCCACCCTCCAGCTTTTAAATATAATAAGACTTTTTTAAGCGCACCGGAGTTATTATCAATAACATCAGGATCTTCAGGGTTATCTTTGATATAAACACTGTCGTAGGCTAGGTTGCCATCATCATCCATGGCTCTGAATATGCAAAGTAAGGGTTCGCAACAATTTTCTGGCACAGAAACTGATATTGTACCATCCGATGTCAATTCAAACTCTCCATCGCCGATTTTCCATTCCTTCTTAACAATCTCGCCATCTTCATCACTGGCTTCACCGTATAAATAAACCGAATCTGATCCTGGTTCTCCATATTTCACTTTAATTGATACTAATGGAGGCAAGTTCGATTCTGTTTCAATATATATGCTATCCAAAGCTATATTGCCATCGTCATCGGTGACCCTGAAAATACAAAGTAATGGTTCACAACAGTATTCAGGTGGATAAATGGCTATTATGCTATCCAATGTTTCCTCAAATTCTCCATCGCCAATTTTCCATTCTTTTTTAACAATTTCGCCATCTTTATCGCTGCCACCACCGTACAAGTAAACTGAATCCGAGGCTGACCTATTATATAAGTCAGCATAAGCTATCGGAAGTGAATTCATAATTCTGATATTGGGAATTTTAACATCCCCGGCGTTGTCATTAAAATGTACGGTATCACTACGCCCAAGTAATTCCTCATTAACATCGTAAACATTTATATAAATATCGTAGGAATTCACAGAATTTGAATTCGCAAAGAATATATAGCCGCTGTATTCCTCCACTGAAGTATTGTAAAAGAACTCTTTAACTAGTAATATTTCCTTTTCACCTTCTCCAGCCAGTAAAACAGCTTCCACTTTCCCTAATTCATCTCTGTCTGTGAATATGGAACCCGAAAAGTCCCTCTGTATTATTTTAACATCCGGTAGATTATCCACCCACTTGGTGATGTATCGTTTTGCCAGCTTTTGGTCCGCCTTTTCAAATATCACCGTGTCTAAAACCTCATCTTCACTTCCAGATATTTTCGCAAGAGAATTTAAATCGCCTTCCAATTTGTAATTTCCTTCAGAATCTGTAACATCCGAAAGCCCTTTTTTATGAAGTCGAACAGTAATACCAGGCATGGGTTCATTAGCCTCATTAATAACACGGCCTGCAATTACAATGGCGTTGCCTGTTTCCACAACCCCACTTGCCGAATCATCATCTTTGCCAAAAGGCATACAACCTATATAAAGGGGGATTATTAAAAATATATAAAACCATAGCTTATTGTTTTTTAAGTGACTTTTGTTGATCATATTTTAACCCCTTTACTACCATGTAAACTAATTGGAAATAATTGAAAACCTAATTGATAAACTCTATCTGGATTTTTTTCTTTTTCAATAATAGAAACCATTTTCTTTCTAAATAATTGAATCTCCTGTTTGATTTTTTGGGTGGCTTCCTGGCTTATCCCAAATGTCAGAGAGGAGATGTCTCTGAATTCCTGGTTAACTGTATCGATGGATTCAGCAGCCAGCTCCAGATTTTTTTTGTGAAACTTTTGAATGGCCAGGGCTTTCACTTCATTGCCTGTACTCAGGGCAGAATCGCTTTGGGCAAACCTCCCTGAGGCCAGTTTTTTTATAAAACCCATCTCCAGCAATAATTGAACAGCCTTTTTAGCCTGCCCAACAGTGATTGGTGGAAATACCGCCTTAGCCAATTTATTATAATCCCCTGAAAAATTTTGAATTTGAATAATTTCCCGAATGGCAAGATGATACCAATTAGAATAAAATTCAAATTGATTTTCACGGATTAACTTTGAGCTCCCATTTTTATTAAAGCTTTGCAGTTTTTCAAAATAGTATTCTTTTTCTTTGCTGTTTTTTGCTTCATTGAAGAACACCAGGGTCTCGAAATACTCCGCCTCCTTTCCTTTAAGCTTTAGTCCCTGGCAAAGACTAAAAAGACCCGATTTTGGCAATGCCTTCTTTCCCTTAATAACATTATAGAGAAAGGTCTTGGTTTTGAATCCGCATCTAGATGCAAACTCCTGATACGAAAAATTTTTGCGCTGGCTTTTTTGATATTCATAGAAGTCAGCTAAAAACTTTCTGTAATTTGTGTATTTAAAAATGTTTGTTTCCATATATCCAATATATGGAATCCATTCCTGGCAAACAACAGATTGGATGCAAATTTCGTTATCTTTTGGTTAACGAATTTAAGCTTAAATTGCTTAATTTAGCTAATTTTAGCTTTTTAAATAAAAAATCACCGTAATTCTCTTATTTTTTTGGTTACCAGATTATCGGACAGCCGTTGCCATTCTAAAATAAGTATGTCCAGTTCTATTTCACCCTTCGTTCGGAAAGATCATCCAATACCATATCCAAGGCGCGAGTTGAAATCAGAATTTCCCAAAAAGAAAAACAAAGAGAAAGCATTAATGTTATAACACTTCCTCCAAAAAACAATTTGCCTATACCCACTTTATCGATAAAAATTAGAAACATGGAAAAAGTACACAGAAGAAAACTTCCCACACCCAAAGCCTGCATTATTTTTATGAGCTTAATGCGAAGGCGCAGTATGGGAATTTGTAAAAGTTCCAATTTGCGATGTTCCCCGCTTTTTCCCGCATGCATATCCCTTACAAGTTTAGCCAGTACTACAAAGCGGTTAGTGTATGCAAGCATAATTAAAGCAATGGCTCCAAATAATAATGCCGGTGTTCCTAAATTAATCATCTGATTTTTGGGTTAAACTCCACTAATATTCCCTAATAAACTAGAAGCTTGCGCTTCAATTCGCAATTTAAAAAGCTCCTTATAACTAAATGGCATTTTAGGCCTTCTTTTCTTGGGCCTTGGTCATTTTAATTTTAGAATACTGAGGTGGCAGGAAAATATTAGAAATGAAACATAAAAAAAAGAAAATTGGGGTAAGCCTAATCCTGGCGATGCTTTTGGGAGGATATATGATTAGCGGTTGTGCGGCTTTTGGAACTTCTCCCTCCAAGGACAGAATAGAATCCTTTATAAAATCCAAAAACTTCAATCTGGAAAAGCGCATATTTCAAAATCGTCAGCCCCAACTCATTGAAGAAATGAAAAAAAACACCAAGAGCTGGGGTATGATAAAAGACTGGTTTAAAGGTGGGCCCAACCGAACCCCTGAGTTTAAACTTCCTGAAGAAAAACCCGATTTTACAAAATTTATGGAAGGCGATAACCAACTCAAAATTATCTGGTTTGGCCATTCAAGCTTCTTGGTCAATATGGAAGGAACCAGCATTTTGGTAGACCCTGTATTTTCAGGCAGTGTGGCCCCTGTGAGCTTTATGGTTAAGCGCTTTCAAAAACCCGTTGTGGAACTATCCGAATTGCCCGAAATCGATTACATATTAATTTCCCATGATCATTATGACCATCTGGATATGCATACCATCAAATTTTTTGTGGATAAAAAAACCAAATTCATTGCACCTTTGGGAGTAGGCTCCCACTTGGAAGGCTGGGGAATTGAAAAAAGCAGAATCACCGAAAAGGATTGGTGGGAAAACCACACTGTGGATAACATCGAATTTATTTCGACCCCAGCCCAACACTTTTCCGGCCGGGACGGCATTCATAACGATATTACTTTGTGGTGTTCCTGGGTGGTACGAACCAAAAATCATAACATCTATTTTAGCGGAGATTCAGGCTATGATATTCATTTTAAGGATATCGGAAATAAGTACGGCCCTTTTGATCTTGCTTTTATAGAAAGCGGCCAATACAATTCCCGCTGGGAAGCCGTCCACCTTATGCCAAAAAATTTCATTTCAGCTTACCAGGATCTTAAGGCCAAAAAATATTTTCCTGTGCATTGGGGCATGTTTGAATTGGCCCTCCACGAATGGGATGAGCCCATTAAATTTTTATTTGACCGCCATTTAAATGGAGACGTTAACCTTATTGCACCCAAGATTGGAGAAATTATTAACCCATTGGATAGCGTTAATATTAGCACTTGGTGGGAACAAAATAAACTAGCCAGCCAAAAATAGAGAACAACCTTATTCCAAGCTGCGAGAAAAATTTTTAAAAAATTTATTATCGTGGATTTAGACGGGGCGTGCGAATTTTCAGTTTACAAAGCCTACCCGGCTCACAAAATCATACTCATTCTTGGCCGCGCCCAGGGTTTCATCGGGGTCGTATTTAAAAATAGCCTTGAGTATATACACACCGCTTCCCACTTTGATTCCATCGTCTATCATTCCATCCCAAACTACTCTGGCTTCATAGCGAGGGCGCAAGGCATCTGCGCCTGATACATCCCGCATTTGGACAAAGTCATCTGTGGTTATTTTGCCAGATGATGTGGTGAGATAATGGCCCAGGTTACTGTACACTACAAAGGTGTAACTTACGGGAAACTCCGTCACAAACTTAATAACTGGCCCTATAAAATCCCCGTCTCCGGTCTGGACTGTGCAGTCATCGCACTTGCCGTTTTTACTCCCGGAAATGGGAATACCGCGGGAATCCACTAATATAAAATTTTCCGAATTGTTTTTAACTAAATCCGGATCCACATTTCTGGCTTGGTCTTCCGGATGGCTCACAGTATATTTTCCAATTTCCTGCAAGGGAGCTTCGCCTTTTGTGGTGGTAAAAATAAGAGACTTGGGAACATTGCCTTTTTTATCGCCGATTTCGCCATTGGGAGTAATGGCAACCGAATCCCCTTCAATAACATAATACCCATCCGAAGAGGATATTTCTATTTCATACTGGTTCTCTTTTCCTTCAACCTCCACAATGCCCAATATATCAATAAGGTTATCGGTTAGATTGGTGTCTTTCCTGAAAATGGTAATGGGATTTTTCGCTTCGTCCTTAACATCAACAGCTTCGGAAAAAGTCACTGTTATTATTTGCGTGCTACCTGTTCCAGGATCTTCAGCTTCCACATGGCTAATAACCGGGGGAACCGAATCTAACATGGGAAATGTGCTTGCAGATATCGGAACATTATCCTGACGAAAGGTTTGGCCATAGTCATCAGGGTACTCAATATCGGTCACTCCGAAGGGAAAGGGATTGTTTAAAGTTACCGTAATCTGGCTTTTGTTGCTTCCCGAAAATTCAATCTCACCCTCTGATTCCTGAGCCAATCTTTCGTGCTCTATGCCGTTATCCAAAACCACAAATCGCAACTGATCCGGGAGCTCCTCTATGCTTTCATCAAAATTAATGACAATAGTTTCCATTCTGCCATCTTCATCCAGGTCATAAGCCACGGAATTTTTAACTCCCGGACCGTATTTTAACTGAATGCTGATGCTGGCGCTATCCATTGGTATATAGGGGTTTTGGTAAAATAAAGTGATGGTCATCCCATCTTCGCCCTGCACTTTTAAATCATCGGGAATAGCCTCATCGGCTTGGTGATCAAACATGATATTGTTTACCCAAAGCGAATCGTTTACCTGGTTCACATCCTTGGTATTTTCCTGATCTTCTTCATCGCCTTGGGTGGTTGTAATGTTTACCGAAAATTCGTCCACATCCGCCTTGGTATGTAAATGATATGTCAGAGCTTCATCTCCCTGCTGGTAAGATTCGAGATAAGAGCTAATGGGCCTGTCATCATCGTTATACAAGGTGAAATAGGGCATACTTCTGCAAACCGGCGGCTCTTCTAACCAGGAAAATTCTTCTCCCTCCACTTCTCCCCTATGTACTTTAAAAGAGGTGGTGTCGTTTTCCAAACCATTGGTATAGGAAGTGATAATGCGAATTTCATTTAAACCGGTATCCAAGTAAATAGGTCCGGGCAATTCCAGGGTATACATCCCCGAATCTCCGTTATTAAAATTATGCCCGGAGGCGGGAACGTCGTAATTGCGGTTAGTAGCCAAATTGGTGACTAAAGTCATATTGGGCACGCCACCCACAAAAATTAAATCAATAATATCCTCGGTCAGTAATGAGGCCAAAGTGCTTACATCTGAAACGGGATAAAATGTACCCCCGGTTTTTTCCGAAATATCAAATAAATCCTGTTGGTTTAAAACGTTAGCTCCCAAAAAAATGGTATGGGTGGTGGGCCAGCTATCCCAGATGTTTTTATAAATGTATGGATCTCCCAATGGGCGGTTAGGCCTGCCGTCTGAGAGGAAGATAATCACCTGTTCGCTTTTAGGCCGGGAAGAACCCGATAGAATATTCATAGCCTCGGCCATAGCCGCGTAATAATTAGTGGAACGCTCTGCATCATTCACTATTGTCATTTTAATGTCATCAATAGTTTCAGAAGTAAGGGGTTGTAGATCTCCCGAGGAATATGTTACCGATTCATTAAACAGCACCACGCCTACATTGGCCAGGCCGCCGGACTTTACCAAAGCGCTGTCTAAAAATTCATGAAAGGCAGGCGCCCGAAGGCCATCGGGGTCGCCGGAAATACAATTTGGATCGGGGTTCTGAGGATCTGGATAATCAGGCTGCCCGTACTCGGTATTTCTATCACAGTAATGCGCTATTCCATCATTATCCACCCACTCATTCGCCATGGAGCCGGTGTTATCCATAATTAAAACAATGTCCTTTGATCCAGTACTCACTTCGGATTCATTACAAATATTCAATCCGTTTTGTCGAATGCCAACCACATAGGACTGCACGATAAAAAGGGAGTCTACCGGAACATTAGGAGAATAACATCCGGAATTAGGTTCTACTTCGCAGATAATACTTCCCTCGCCTTGGGCAAATAATATTTGGGGCAAAAAAAGAAAAAGGCCTAGAAAGGCCGGCATAGCAGTTTTAACGAAGTTGATTTTTAGGGCCTTCAATTTTCAAATCCTCTATTCGGTTTTTCTTATTTTACCACATTCTATACGAATGGTCCTCCCCAACGGTTACAACTGGCCGAAAAAAACTTTAAAAAGCTAAAAGAGGCTCTATTTTTTAAAAAAATAAGGAATTAGCCCGTTATTTAGGATAAATGGCCTCCCTTTAGTTTTTCATTGTAACCGGGTATTCTCCTTTAGCGTATAATAGGTATAACGGGGAAGTCCCTTGAGGAAAAACTATGGAAAAAACGGTAAAAAATCTCTTTTTATTACTATGCCTGGGATTATTGTCCAGCCTTTATCTGGCTTGTGAGAAAGGCACAAACCCTAAAAATGAAAAAGAAGATTTAGATCCAGATAAAACCACCACCCAGTTGGAAGATGTGCTGGATTCGGCGGATCAATTTATCATCGACACCGATAATGACGGTATTGCCGACCTTTCTGACAATGATATTGATGGGGATGGCATTCCCAATACCCAAGACTCAGATATGGATGGGGATGGAAAAAGAAATGAAGATGATTTGGATATGGATGGCGATGGTTACCTCAATGTGGTAGATGCCGATATGGATGGGGATGGAATTTTAAACTCCCTGGACAGTGATTTGGATGGAGATGGGATAGAAAATGACGTGGACCCCGATATAGACGGTGACGGAATCGCCAATGATGCGGATAATGACATGGATGGGGATGGAATTGTAAACTCTGCGGACAACACCATTGGCGGCGAGAACACCATTATCAATGGAATTGTTATTAAGCCAGGAGATTTAGATGGCGATGGAATAGACAATCAAATAGACCCGGATATTGACGGGGATGGAATCAGCAATAAAGAGGACGATGACATTGACGGAGATGGATATCCAAATGGAGAAGATTTTAATTTTGGCTTCGGAAAAGATTTAATCACCAATAGCAACAACACAGACAATAAAAACGACACCGGGAATGTGGTGCCCGACAAACCTATTACCGATACCACCGGAGGTTCTTCCTCAATCGAAGATGGCTCCCAGGACAGAATCAAAAGATTGGGCAAAGACCAATGTTACTGGGGGGATAACGGTTCTGGACAAGAAGTACCCCTGGTTAAAATCATCCATGCGGTAAGCGATGATTTGGTGGACATTGTGGTTATTTTTAGCCCTGATTTTGTGGACAACAGCTGGGGAGAAAATGTTGTGGGCACTTCAAGCTACAAGGTTAAAAACCGTCCCTTTAGTTCTGTCCATAAGAGCGACCATGTTATTTTGAATCTACGGGACGCTAACCAAAAAATAGTTATGGACGTCAAATTAGATTTGCTGTCTCAGATTAACGACAGCACTTGGATTACTCTTGGTCCTAATGGCGAAGACGGCTATATCGGAGGCCCTAACAATGTGGGTGAATTGGAAGATATTCTTTCTTTTGGCACCACTACCCACGATAACTTAAATGAATACGGATACGATGTTGTTGGAAATGAACTTCATATTAATTCTCCAGCCACCGATTCCCTATATACACCTAATCCCGATTTTCCTGAATGGGAATTCCGGGTGGCCTACCGCATGACCGTAACCAAAGACTTGTTTGGCGATGCCGGTTATGGGGATGTGCTTATGACTTCTGTCCATGCTTCACCTGCCAAAACAGCTTCCAGTACTATTGAAGTAGATGATGGCAGTTGCGAAGACACTGGAGACTTGTTCATTCTAAAAGATGTGACTCAAAAAACTTTTGAAATCACAGAATGGACTGAATAATCCAAAAATTCACTGAAAAGTAGCCCTTCCGCAGAAAAATCTGCGGTGATGGGCTAATAGTTTATATTTTTGGGGTTTTAAACCGGGATACTCCGCTTTTGAACCCTGTTAATATTTACGAATTTACAGATTTTAGAAAATATCTTGAGAGCTATTTTCTGTGGATGCAATCCCAGGATGGGAGCATTACAAAATCCAAAATATGTAAGTTGCTTGGCGTTCCCAACAGCCGCAGTTTTTTTTCGGAAATTTTAAACGGACGAGAGCTCACCCCCACCTTTGAAGAACGCCTTTTAAGCTCCGTGCTGGATATTAACATGGATGAGGAGGCCTATTTCAGGGTTTTAGTAAAATACAACCAATGCCAAAATTCTCTGGACAGATCCCTTTTATTCGACAAGTTGGTGGAACTCAACAAAACACCTAAAAAAATATTAGATAAAAAACTGTATGGCTATTACCGCAGCTGGCAACATTCTACCATCCGCGCCCATTTGGATATACATAACCTTAAAAAAAATTACAGCGAATTTGCAAAACACATACATCCTCCTTTAAGTGGTAAACAAGTTCGGGAGTCCATCCAGCTTATGGCCAGACTCGGGCTTATTGACCAGGACGAAAATGGCAACTGGAAGCCCTCCCACCCCGCCATTAGTTCCGACTCGAATATCAAAAACGAAATGGTCAAACACTACACGGCCCAATGTTTTGAATTGGGGAAAAATTCTATTTATGAGGAAATTGGGCAAAAACGAAATTTAAGCACAATGACCTTGAGTATGTCCGAAAAAACCCTCCATAAAATTTTGTCCAAATTACAAACCTTCAAATCAGAAATACGGTCCATAGTGAACAAAGAAAAAGATCCGGCAGACAGAGTTTACCAGTTTAATTTTCAGTTGTTTCCACAATCCACTCTCGGGGAAAAATCTAAATGAAGGTATTCGGCCATTTCTTATATCTTCCTGTAAGACTATATGGCCCCATGTTGCTAGCCATGTTAAGTCTCAGCTGCCTGGAAAAAACAGCGGGCACCTCTTCAGAAACCGAAGTGGGCGATATTGCTGTGGTTATTGAAAGTGTGGACGGCAACGGAGCTGTGGTTCCATACGGGCAAGTTTCACTAAAACCCGAAGATCCCTCGGGGATTAGTTATTCTGGAAAAGCGGATAGCTCGGGCCGAATAGTTTTTGACCGGATTCCGGCAGGGAATTATACGCTACTCAATTTTGGCGATTCCTTGGGCTCATTGCAAAAATTAGCCTTGCGAACAGAGGATAGCCTGATTGTGGATACCCTATTTGAATACGGCGCTATTGAAGGCCAGGTAGATCCAGACCTGTTACTCCCAGGCAATAACATATCGGTTTTTATTCCTATTTTGGATAGGGAGGTTCTGGTAAACGAAGACGGCAGCTTTTTCTTAGAGAAACTTCCTGAATATATATATCAACTTGAAATTGAAACCCAGTTGCCCATCCCCGAACTTCCAGATTCTGTAGAGGTGGATGTGCCCAGAGCTACTGTAGTTCCCCTTTGGCTAGGAGCTCGGGTAAACCAGGAGTTAGAAAGGCTAATCAGTCTCTTTAATGGTTTTAGTAATACTATTGGGCTCGCGACTTCGGATGGCAGTATCCAGGATCTTGAAAATGGACTTAGGCTCACGGGAAATGTTAGTCTTTCTTTTCCCTTTGGGCAAATTGATTTTGAGCAGGCCAGCCTAACGGTTCTGGTGGACTCGATGGGCAATTTCCAAAAAATAGAAGGGGTCGCCACTGTTCCCAATTTCAGCAAGCTGGCCCGTATAAACAACCCAATTGAATTTACCGGCTATTTAAAAACAGGGATTCAACTAAATGAAAGCGGAGAAATTCCTTTTAGCTTAAACCATCTGCATTATTTTCTTTGGGTAGAATCGGTAAACCCCATATCTTTAACATTAGACAGCAACAGCTATAGCCTTTCTCCCAGCCTATCCGTTCCTTTTAAAATGCTCCAGGGTCTGGATGAAGAACTGTTATACATTGAGGCTGATTTTGATCCCCTGGGCGCAAAAGGAGCTTTTGCCTATGCTCCTCAAAATGGAATACCTTTTGAGCCAGAATTAAATATTCCCCTGCGCGGTTCCCCCCTTTCCGGGAGTAGATATTACCACGGGAGCTATTTGCTTTGGGACAGCAATTACGAGGCTTCCGGAAACCTAACCATAAGAAATATGGACGGAACTCCTGTCCACGGAGATATATATCCATTACCTCAACTTGGCCAAATAGCCGGATTTGAAGGTCAAATTAATTTAAATATTCCAATATATGGCGTAGGACCCTTATATTTTGACAGCCTGAAAATAGCTGGTTATTGGGAGCGCAGCCAGACCAGTGAAACCCTGGATTTGTATTTGAATAACGGGTTTAGCTCCAAATGGCCAATGGGTTACTCCATTAGGCCTACCGATATCGAAGGTAGTTTTTCTTTAAACAACAATTCAGATACATCTTATTTTAGGCCGCAAATAAAAATATCCGGGAAAGGGGTTCTGGATTTCCCTGGCGGGACTCTGCCCTTTGAAGGCAACATAAACATGGAATACGATTCCATCAGTTTTCAGGGCAACTTATTCCAGGAAAAATTTGCATCCTTCACCGGGCGGATGGATTATGACTCTACTGTTGTTTTTCTGAACATAGATTCAGATGTTGTTCAGTTGTTTCAACAGAGTATTAAAGCCCGGGTTTCCGAAGGTTTGGCAACCGTAGATTCTTTAACCAACAGGCTAAATGAATTGAGCGGGCTTTTTGAGGATGCTTTAACTTTAGAAGGTATACGGGAGGATGCCGCCAGTTGGGCCAGTTCCATAAAATCCACCATTGAAACAGAAGCCTATAAACGGGGAAATGAGGAGGTTGATGCCCATTGGCCATCGGGGGCACCTACATCTTACAAGCCAACAGTGAAAAAACAAGTGGCCAAAGATATTGAAGGCGAGTTAAAAATACATTTAGCTGATTTAAATAATTTAATTCGTTTGGCGGAATCCCCTCTTAAAACCAGAGAGTTTTTACAGAGTTTACAATCACAGTTAATTGATATTTCAAAGGATGAAACCATTACTATTAGCGGAAAGGTCAATGGAAGTTTTTGCGCCCAATACATTATTGTTTGCGTTAAGACTATCAATTACACTGTAAATTACAGCTATACAGCTACCGTTTTTTCCAGCAGCCAAAGAGCTGAATTAGCCCGGGGAGCCGAACTAGTGGATGAAGCGCTGGAATTATTGGACTTGCTGGAAACAGTTGGCATTGATTTGGAAGAACTGCAAGATGTTCAGTGGGATGAAGTGAACACTTCTGGTGAAGATTTCCCTCAATTAGAATTTGTGCGTATAGCCCTACCCCATCCGGGAGAAGCGGGGTTTAGCGACAGCAGCCACGCAAATTTGGATTTTAAAATTGGCAGCGGCCAATTTAATGCCAGCATAAAATTATTAGAGGTGGATTCTCTCTTGAACCTGCTGGGCGAAAAAACTTTAACTCTCCCCGAGTTTTCCGCCATAGTCGAAGGCCTGTAACCGAAAAAGCCAGCGTTTTTTAAGCCAAAAACCTCTTTTTTACCCGAATTTTGAGGGTTTTCTCGATGAGTGCAACGATGTATCATGTTGCGAGGGCTATTTTTAGGAGTCCCTACTGTGCACGAGCTATGCACAGTGCCCCCCTATCTTTCTCCCCTAAATGACGGTACCTTTATATCATCATTCATTAACATCAATCGGAGGAAATAAAAATGATAAAGGTTACCCAATTAAATACAAACAAAACACTTCTTATAGTTTTAGCATTTATGGCTTTAATTATTAGCGGATGTATAACCAGTACAGAGCCCCCGGTATACAGTCATGAAAGCAGAGAGGAGAATCCAACAGATTCTTTATCCACTCTGGATTCAAGCCAAGTTGCAGACAGCATACCCAGAAAAGAAATTATAAACATTAAAGACAGTCTGGCCGCAAAAGATAGCCTTGATTTAGTCCAAAAGGAAGATACGAATCAGGTGCCAGATACAGACCCAATAGAAGGAAAACTGGATCATAGCGATATTATTAAAAAAGAGGATGGCAGCGTTGTAATTAATACGCCGGACAATGAGCTTGTGCTTGAAAAGTCGGACTTGGATATTGCCTATAACGAAGATGGAACTATTCAATCCATTGAAGGTACAGCAACGATTCCCAGCCCTACGAATTACATAAATATTGAAAACCCACTAGAAGCGGCCGTGGGCTATTTTAAAGGAGATTATTTAAACACGGAATGGGAGGTATCCATCCCCCTTAACCCAAACCGATATTATATGGCCTTCAAATTGGCACTAAATACAGAAGTAAAAATGGGTTTTAACAACAACAATGAAGACACCAAGCCTATTTCACTAAAACCACCACTGGGCGGGCATATTATTGAAATCATTGATTTGGAAGAACCCTTTTTCTTTTTCTCAGCATCCCAGGACTTAATTGGTGAGCTTTGTTTTGGAGGTTCCGTGAATCCTGTTATTCCTTTCGAACCATTACAGCCTCACGAAAAATTCCAAAGCTTTAATGGGACCAGCTTTCGCTGTGGGAGTTTTCCCCTCTTCAATGGAGTAACTGTTAAAGGATCCATTATTCAAAACCAGGGATTTTCCGCTGAGCTAACATCTGAAAATCCTTTGCCATTATCCTTTGATGTTAATTATTACGCAGGCATAAATGGGGAATTTGATTTAGGACTTCCTATAAAAGGTTGGCTTGAATTTGGTATTCCCTTGGGAGAAGCAAGTGCCGGGTTAACTGTGGATGTTGGCACCAGCGGGGCATACATGCAAATGTTTCTAAATGGACTAGCGAAACCCGATAACAGTTGGTGGCCCGAGTTCGTACCTGTTAAACCGGCAGCACAAATGAGATTAAAGGGCTATTTGGATGAAACCGGAGACTTTGATTTGAGCTTGGAAGGTAAAATGGAATTGGAGCTTCCCAATCGCAGCACTTCTATCGAAGCCATTGGCAAACTGACTCCCGAAAGCTTCACCATTAGCAGTTCGGTGGAAAGTGAAGGGCTCCGCTACACTTTAGGGGCTGTGTTGGAGGCCCGGCAAGCTGATGTATATACAGAATTTCCTGAAGAAGGTGGAATTGTAAACAACATGACAGACTTATTAGAAGAACATATTAAACAAACGGCTACTAAATCTGTGGATTCCAGTTTAATGGAAATTTCTGAAGCTAAGAAAAACCTGGAGACATCTTTGGCCAACTATGAATTTGAGCGCAGCCTGAGGGGCCTACGCAGCACTTTGCCCCCTCTTGTGGATAACAGCATTAAATTCATTGACAGCAAAGTTAGCAGCACCATAGCCAGTGCAAGAAAAAGTGCTAAAAATTCCATTTCCTCACCTGCAAAATATTGCAGTGATAACATTAGCAGTAAAGTGGCTGAAATTGTTAATCCTTATAAAAATGCGCTGAGAAATCTGAAATCTGCAACCTTATTGGAAGACAATGAAATGGCACGAGTTCAATTGGAAGCCGCCTTGCGAAAACTAGCTTCTATGAATAAGATCAACACATCCAAAAAATTTACTGTAAAAGTTGGCAGCACTATTACTGGCTGCGGTATTACCAGCTCTCAATCCAGGACTGTAAAAGTTAGTTTGACCGTAATATCCGAAGATAATGTGAATGACCTTTTATTGGCTGCGGACAATATGAAAAGCATTCCAGAAACTAGCAACGATGTAATAAAGGCCCAAGATTTATTGGACAAACTTCCTTCAGAAGAAGATTTACAAAAATTAAGGAATGGAATTTTAAATGAAGTAGAAATGGATTTTAAAGTGAGTCGGGTTGGCTTTATTAAAAATAACCGGGACTTAGCATTGCATTTTTACATAGTTATAAATAAGGAAGTCCATCAAATAGAAAACCTGGATATTTTTGACCTGGGATCCATCGCAAAAGCAGCAGTTAATTTTTTGGATTCGAAATAAAACAAAAAAAATATTCAGGAATTTAACAGTCCTCCGATTGTTAAAGGAGCTACCCGTTTTCCAATAAGAAAACGGGTAGTTTTTTTTATAAAAATAATTCGGTGATACCCTCTTCAACTTTCCCTTTGACTTTTTTTTAATAAATATTAAGTTATAGTAATATTCCCTTGGCCTTAGCCAGGGACAATTTTTCGGGCAGGCAATGAACAGATACTTTTTTTATAGTTCCATAGCTGTGGGCATTTTTATGCTCGTTATAACAGGCTGTCAATTTCCCATGGAAATAATCGACGGCAATGATTCTGATTTTGCTAAGCCTCTGGCAAAGTTAAATGGCATTACCGATGTTCAAGAGGATCCTAATTTCAGCAGCGAAAAATTAAAGTCTCTCACAAATAAACGCTGGGCTATAATTTGGCAAGTTTACTCCCATCGCTTTGAAAGCTGGGAACCAATGGATTTAGGTCCAGTGGATAGTGATGTTCCCTACCCATTTAACTTTGAAGTCAAAAATCTCCCACGCTCCGATCTTTTACAGGAGCCATTTATTATTGCCGGTAAAATAGTGATGTATTCCGATGTAAATGGAGATGAAAAAATTTTGACATCTGATTTAATCCCTGAAGAATCTATACAAACTCTGGAGTGGATGAAAAAAACAAGAGTAAGGCTACATGAAAAATTAATACAACTCCATAATTTGTCTGAAAAATTAAAGGCCGGAACTACTGCCACAATCACTATTATGGAAGACAACACCAACAAAAAAATTTGGTTAGAAGCTTCTTCAGGGAAATTAGAGCAGGAATATTCGGGGCAAAGCATTAGTTTGGAAGCATGTACCCATGGAATTTTAGACTTCTATGCCCCTTCTACAAGTTGGAAAAAGCTTTTGGACAGGCGAACCCCGTTCAAAATCAAATGGCCCTATTATTCCGACACACTGTCCAATGGAATAGTTCGTCATCAATATCAAATAACCTCTCAATACAAAATATTAAAGGAAAATTTTGAGGAATTTCGAACTATTTTTAGCAATTACATTAAGGAGTTTAACAAATATTATTCAACATATATACAATACATAAAGGACAAAAAAGAAAAGCACTGGGAAGATTATCCATTTGACCATACCCTAAATAAAGATTGGATTGCAGGGGCGAGCGCCAAATCAACGCTTTTGTTTTT
This sequence comes from Fibrobacteria bacterium, assembly GCA_050294405.1. Lineage (GTDB taxonomy): Bacteria > Fibrobacterota > Fibrobacteria > UBA11236 > JADFYW01 > JBNKOC01. The sequence goes on from JBNKOC010000007.1 coordinate 30,733, forward strand.
TAAGGACGAAGCAGAAATAAGCGAACTCAAAGAAGCCATTAACACATCCACAGTTTATGTAAACAGCTTAAAGGGTTTACAACCAGGATATCAACTGGTTCATTGTGAAAGCGACCTGGATTGCGTATTTGCGCCGGAAAATCACGAAATAAAAGTCAATCTTTGCGAGGGATTAGACTGCTTAAACAATTTAACCCCCCCGTCCGTAAAAACAACAAACCGTGAATTATTGGATACCGAACTAAATGGTTTTAGCAAGTTGCCTGGAAAATTCCATATTAATAAACCTCCCTTTGATTTTTATTTAACGCATAGAGAAAAGAGCATATGGTTATTTATCCCTCCTGAGGTTTTAAATTTTGTGGGATTGCAAAACACCGGACCCATTCGATTACAACTCAACACGGACTCAATATTGGTGTCTCCAATTATTGATAATATTTCCATAGAAATTCCAGATTGGGATGCTGATGATATGGACAACCTCAAGTTTAATTTTTTCCAGGAAGCAAATGCAATTAGGGTAGAAGGCAATTTTCCTCAAGAGCAGCTCCATTATTTAGATAGCATTCCAATATGGACTTCTAATTTCACAGTATCCGAAGAATTACCTAAAAAAATTTTGGGAGGATATGCCATTACACCAACCCAAACGGCATTCTTAAAAACCGATGAGGCCAACAATCTTATATTAAGCCTGCCATATAATTTTTCTAAGCCGGATTTAAATGAATTGTCTTTGCTTCAAATAGGCTTAGGTTCCTATGTTTCACCGGATTTAGATTTTCGGGTGGATATCAAAGAAAACGAATTGGGGCAAGTTTTTAAAGCGCATTTTTCCAGTAATATGTTTACGCCATTTTGTGCCGCCAAAGAAGATTACCAAATTAGAGGCGCACATGAAATGACCGTTCATTCCATGAATGGAATTTCAAGAAGTTCTTTAGTTGGAGATACGCCCTCATTAAAATTGTTTAACTGCAATAAATCCAAATTTATTGGTACAGCTCAATACCCCATTGTTCGCTCTTCCTTTGTAGAATCCAGTGAGAACGAGCCTTTGATTTTCACAAATAATTCCGAAATAATTCTAGAGGTTAATACTGAAAATAAAATGGCTGGAATTGAATTACAGGTTTGCCCGGATTCTTCTAGTTCAACTGTAGCGCTCTCACTTATGGGAGGGACCCATCCAGACAGCATTGTAAATATCCATGCGGATGAGAACGATTATCAATTATCTAAAGATGGAAGCCTAATTGAATTTCGCCCCCTGGAAACTTATTCTTCGCCATATTATTACCGAATTAAAATTGAACCTAGGTATGGTCGAACCACACAATTTAGTTTAGCTCAACTAGTCATTTTAAAAAGTATTTAATTCATGTCCTTTAATTCCACAAAAAAATATTGGACCTCGGGGGAGTTTGAACAACATTACAACCAATATTTTTCACTAATTTATGGGATTCTATTGAGGTATAGCAAAAACCCCCTGGATGCGAAAGATTTAACCCACGATGTTTTTATCAAATGCTATGAGAATTTTGAGAATTTCCGTGGAGATTCTAAAGTTTCAACCTGGCTTTACAGAGTGGCGGTAAATTATGGAATAGATTATTTACGCAAAAAAAAACCAAATTATTTAGACCCCAAGCAACTTGAATTTTTAAGCTCGGAATGCCAGGAAAATTTAGAACAAAATGTGTTAACAAAACTGTCTTTTGAGAAAATGCTTACTCAAGTAAATTCGACATCCAGAGAAATTCTGTTTTTATATTTTTTTGAAAAATTAAATCAAGTTGAAATAGCCGAACTTATAGGAATTTCCCGACAGGCAGTAAAAAAACACCTTGATAAATTTCAAAAAATTAAAACTCCACTTTTAAAGCAATTTCAGTCCATTCTAGTTTGGGTTGCATTATTATTGAGCCAATTCGTCCAACCATTTGACCCGAATTTTGGGGAAAAATTGGAACCTACCCAGGAGAATCATGAATACCAATAATATGGATTCATCTCTTAGTTTTTTTAAGTACGCAGCCGGGTTAATGGATCCCGCTGAGAAAAAAAACTATGAAAAAGTTTTGGAATCCAATCCGGATTTGAAAGAAAAACTATTGGATTTAAATCAGTATGATAGCCAAAAAAATTTCCAGGAGCTTGCTGCCAAAACCGTTTATAAAAATCGCAAAAATATAACAAAGCCCGCTGGTTTCAGGAGTTTCTCAATGATATCGCTGTTTTCTAAAAAAAGGCAGCCTATTTTGGCTTTTGCAGTCTCCATGTTCATACTAGTATGCGCGATTTTAATTATTGAAAACCCTCAAAAAAAATTGATATACGCTTCAAAAGGAAGTGATGGCCTCCAATTAATAATTAATAACGAACCATTGTTAAAAAACCAAATAAAAGATGTTCACCATGGAGACACTATTCATATCAGACATCGCAACCTTAGCTATCCTTTTCTTCAAATATGGTATAAGGATGATCAAGAACCACCTTTACCCTACATAGCGCCCTCAATTAAAATTAATCCGGATAATAATTGGAATTGGGTTCCAAAATCAATTGTGATTCAAGGGCATTCCTGGCAATTTGAAACTATATGGGTAATCCTTTCTCAAAATCATCTTAATAAGAACGAAGCCCTTAACGCAATTCAAAACCCTCATGACAAAGTATTGGTTCAAAAGTATGAAATCCGCAATTTGGATTATAAACCTTAGTTTAATTTTAACTGTATCTCTGGTATCGGGAAAAGTATCCCGGGTTGGGATTATTATTGGAGCAAATAAAGGTTTAAAAAATGAAGAAAAACTTTCTTATGCGGATAATGATGCAAACAAAATGTTCGATGTGCTAAAAAAATATGGGAAATTTGAACCCGATAATTTAATGTTATTAAAAAATGAAAGTTACTCGTCATTTACAACTTCGTTAAATAAAATACAGAATAAGATAAATAGCCTTAAAGCGAAGGGTGATAAAGTTATATTCTTATTTTACTACTCCGGCCATGGTAGTCTTTCCTCCCTTCACATACATGGTAAATCCTTAAATAAAAGTTATTTGATGGATAAACTATCTGATTTTCCTGCCGACATGAAAATTCTTTTAATAGACGCATGTGAGTCTGGTAGTTTTTTGAGAAAAAAAGGAGGATATGTTGTTGACAAGCAAATTATAAATAAAAAAGAAGATTTAGCTTCGGAAGGAACTGTTATTATTACCTCAAGTTCAACCAATGAATCCTCCCATGAATCAATCAATTATAAAGGTTCTATTTTTTCCCATCATTTGATTAATGGATTAAAAGGCTTGGCAGACTATAATGAAGATAACCAGGTAAGTTTAATTGAGGCTTACCAATACGCCCAATTGGCAACTCATATGGAAAACATTTCGGAAGGCGCTCCTCGGCAAAATCCCGGCTTTGATATGGATGTAGTTGGCAAGGAGGGCATAGTATTAACTCAATTACCCACAAAAGTTGGCGGTATTTTATTTAAAGAAATGCCCCCGGCAACCATCGAGGTTTACAATAAACTTACCGCAGAATACTATTCAAAAATTTATTTGTCAGGTAAAAAAAATATAAACCTTGTGGTACCCATCGGAAAATACGTCTTAACATATCATACTGGTGAAAGAACTTATTCGTCAAATATAAATTTGGATGCCTTAAGTGATCCGAAAGTGGAAATTTCTCCTAAAAACTTTAAAGAAAACCGCCGGAATCCCGTAATTAAAAAGGGATTAAAAAGATTAATCTTAAATCCTCATGGGTTTCAAATTAGTGCGAGATTTCAAAATTCATTTAAAGAAAAAAACCATAGCTCAATTCAAGCTGCCTATGACTACCAAGGTGTTTTTTTAAAAAACCAGCTCGGCCTGGCGTTAAGCACTTACAACACCCAAGGGATATATTTTAATAAAGAGGTATGGCTGTCCTCTCTATTTGCAAACTCTATGTTAACGCTTTATAAAAATAATTTTGGCCAAGCGCTTTATGGGTTGGGTAGTAAAATAGGACTAGTGAACCAAAAACTTTGGGATAACCGTTTAACCCAATTAGCTAAGAAAACTCCCCCTGAAACGAATTATTCACTTTATTTTTCTGGATACATGCCTTTGACCCTGGAGCTACACTTTGTCTCCTCAATATCAATTGTATCTGGGGTAAATCTCAATCTTGACTTCTATCAGCAGAAAAATTGGACTGTAAATTTTAATCTGAGTCCAGAGCTTGGGTTAAAGTTTAATTTTTGACTTTGGGCTCCAAAATCTTTTTAAAAACTGGTTGCATTTTACCTACTCCTCCCCGTCTTATTTATATCCAATATTTCACTTAGCAATAAAAATAGGGAGGAAAAATGAAAAAGTTTGGATTATTAAAATGTGCGGCCATCCTAATGCTGGGTAGTGGCCTAAACTCATTTGGTGCAGCCTGTACCAAAATCTATTCCAGTTACACAATGACCGCACACAAAGCAGGCTGCTTTGAAATTGTAGGCTCAAATCTCACTTTTGATGGCAATGGTTATTCTGTTAATGGAAATACCGTGAATGAAAGCAATACTATTATTAAAGTAACGGGACAAAATGTGACTGTTCAAGATGTGTTTATTGATTGCAAAACAAAAACCTATGGGGCATTTTTTAAGAATGCAGGAACTTCAAATTTAAGGAATATTCAAGTGCGCAATTGTTTTGTTGGAGTCGAAAACGATAATTCCAAATTAGTAATAACTGGAAAACAAATGGAAGGTTCAAATATGCCTAATAATTATTATGATGTGAGAAATATATACGCAAGTTATGATACTTATACATATACCTATGACTTAGAAGCCCATAATATTCCGGCTCGTGAAGGACGGGGAGTTCAGATATACTATTCCCAGTTTTATGACTATAAGGGAAATATTTATGGAAAGGATATTGGCATTTTAGGCATCGGCAACAAAAATTTATTTTATTTAAATGGTACTAGTCTCACTTATACCAATATGTATGATTTGTATGTTACAAATGTTCCTGCCGTTTACCTCAACAATACATCCATCGAAAACATCCGAAAATATAAAAGTAATATTTATGAATTATAATTAACCATGGTGTCTGCCTTATATGTAAGGCAGACTTTTTAAAATTTAAGCAGCCAAAATTCAAATCATGAGAAATTTCATAAAACATATTGTTATTATAAGTTCCTTACTTCCAGTCCTTCTATCGGCAAGTCCAAAACCTGCCTCTAACCCCTTATCAATAGCTGGTCTAATGGATAACCAGGCAAATTTTAAAATTTATCTGGAAGCTAAGGAGCAAATAAATATCAGTGAAAAGGCAATTGCAGAGCGTCAAAGTATTTATCAATTATTGCTTAATAATCAGCCTGCTCAGCATATTTGCGAAAGCTTATTGCAGCTAGAGAAGAAATTCAGCAATAAAATTTCTAACTCAGTTCCCGATTGGAAAGTGGAAGAAGCATATAACTCTCTGAATATCAACAATGTTACTGATACTCAAGAGTTACTAATACGGCAGGCATTACGCTCCCATTTGTACTTTTCAGACCCACAAAATATATCAGAAGCCCAAAATCAAATGGAAATGGAATTAATAAAAAATCAGGCCGAAGAAGATGAAGCTCATCCCGCTTTGACCATTGCTGAATTAAGAATTAAAGCCAATCCTGATGGATGCGTGGCTAGTTTTCAATCGAAGGACTGTTTTATAACCGTTAAAGAATTTAACAACTACCTTCCCTTAGCTGGAGAACAAAGAAACTTTACCCTCGAAGAAGCCAGAAAAAACATTCTTGAAAATTACGCCTTCCAAAAATTAAAAGCAAAAAAAAGTCAGGAACTCAATCCGGATATAGATAAAGATGAATTATTGAAAAAAGTTAAAGAGGGAATTGAATATTACGAAACCAGGAAAGCTCTTTTGGGAATGGGTAGACCCGTTACGGACCCCAAAATTTTGTTTTATACCTATCAAAAATATTACAAACAATATTTTTCAGGAAGAGATAGTGTTCTGATGAAGGTACTTGCATCCAGCGATTCTAATTATATAAAATCCTTATACAACAATTATGCAGAGCCAGTAAACAAAGCCATATCAAATAATCAGCCGCATAACAACAGTACCATAGATTCCTTAGCCTGGCTAAAATTCAATGAATGGGAATTGCCCTTAGAATTGGTGGCCCCAACCGATACCTTTTATGAAGGGCAAATCACAAAACCCATACAAACAAATTCGGGATATTTTTTAGTGAGGTTGGAAAAAATTGTTTCGATACCAAAAATTGAATTTAAGGATGCCCATAGTAAATGCATCTATCTTGCCACAAGGGATAAGTTTTTAAATTATGATTCAGTAATAAATGAAAAGGCCTTCGATTATTATCAAAAAAACAAGTCTTCTTATGTAACCCCAGATACTGTTTTATACCAATTTTGGCTCGCTCCCAAAAACAGCTACTCTTCTGTTGAAGCCTTTACTAAAGATACCAATTCAATACTTCCTTTAATAAAAAGAGACACAGATTTACCATTTTCTATGATTGACAAATACGCAATAAACAATAAAACTCACGAATTACAAATTTATAATCACAAATTTGGGCAAATGTTGGTGAAAATTCTTGAGGTAAAAAAAGGAAGACTGAAGGTTCCCTATTCCCATGTTAAGGCTGAAATTTTGCAGAAAATAATTCCTGACGACAAAATTTTTCAGCCAAGCTACGCCAACATTTCTCCCGAAGACAGCCTGCTAAGAGAAAAAATTTATATAGATATGGGCACCAGGAATTTAATTTTTAAAAACATAGAGCAGGAAATCGAAGGATATACTGATGAAGAAATTAAAATGGCCATGGAAAATGGCGAAATAGAGCTATCAAAGATACCTTCTGATTTGGATGAAGAAAGACGCATAGTTCTTGCGAAACAAAATTTAAAAATGTCTCATATCGAAAAAGCCCAAATGGCCATTGAAGAAAAATATAAATCCCTTAAATTTGCCACAGACTTGCTGGCTACCAAATAATTTCCCTCCATTCCCAATGAAAAATATAGGCGGAATTGCTCCAATTTCGCCTATATTTGTGGTGGTCTGAGAAAATACCAAGCCCAGCACTGCATTTTTATTACTTTGAAATTTTGTCAAAAAAGAGTTTTCTTCGGTAAACTCTCTGGGTTATCCACCTTTAAAATAGAGTTCTGATTTTTCTATGGAAATAATTAACCTTATAACCTTTGCTGGCTGCACTTTGCTAGTAGCCATCCTCTCTTTTATTCTTACAAAAAACGACGACCACGATTCCAATGTTGGGTATTTTCTCGGAGGCCGACGGCTGACTGGTGGGGTCATAGCTGGTTCACTAATGCTGACCAATTTATCAACTGAGCAATTGGTTGGACTAAACGGAGTCTCTTATTTAGAGGGTATGGTTTGCATTGCCTGGGAAACTCTCGCGGGTTTAGCCCTTGTGGTCATGGCCCTGGTATTTTTGCCGAGATATTTAAAAAGTGGCATAACCACAATTCCCCAGTTTATGGAAGAGCGCTTCGATCACACCACCAGAACTATTGCCACTTTTCTTTTCCTTTCCGGGTACGCCATAGTGCTCTTGCCAATGGTTTTATATTCAGGTGCCTTGGCTTTTACAGGCATGTTTGATTTGCCTCATACACTAGGCATTAGCCATACCGCCTCAGTGTGGCTTTGCGTTTGGGCTATTGGAATAGCGGGTTCCTTGTATGCTATTATTGGCGGGTTACGTACCGTGGCCATTTCCGATACCATTAATGGGATTGGACTAATCATAGGTGGTTTAGCCATTCCTTTTTTTGGAGTATTGTATCTGGGAGAAGGAAGTTTTGCTGCGGGAATTTCTGCTTTAAAAAACAATCACCCAGAGCTGCTCAATTCAGTGGGTCGAGCAGATCAATCTGTGCCTTTTGGCACTTTATTTACAGGCATGGTTTTGGTCCAGTTGTTCTATTGGTGCGGCAACCAGCAAATTATCCAGCGGACCTTTGGCGCAAAAAATTTGGTGGAAGGGCAAAAGGGAGTATTGCTTGCCGGTTTTTTAAAAACCTTAGGTCCCCTTATTTTAGTTGTCCCGGGAATGATAGCCTTTCACATATTCGGAAATACTCTGGAACGCCCGGATATGGCTTATGGTATGTTAGTGAAAGAAGTTCTGCCTGGCTGGTTGGTAGGCTTTTTTGCCGCAGTGCTGGCAGGTGCCATATTAAGCTCCTTTAACAGCGGGCTCAATTCCGCCTGTACGCTCTATGGTTTGGGAGTTTACAAGGGAATAATTAAAAAAGAAGCCAATGAACATCAAACGGTGAAATCGGGAAAAATATTCGGAATATTTTTAGCCATTTTTGCTATGTCCACAGCCCCCCTTATTGCCAATGCTCCCGAAGGGCTATTTGGATATTTGCAAACCGTCAATGGGGCCTATGCCATTCCCATTTTTTCTGTGATATTAGTGGGATTTTTTGCCCGGCGGGTCCCCCCTATCGCTGCTAAAATTGGTCTTATTACTGGAGTCGTTTTTTACTCAGCTACAGCCATATACATGAAGCCTAATATACACTACTTGCATTTAATGGGTTTCTTTTTTGTGTTTAACATAGTTCTTATGCTGGTCATTGGCTTTTTTGTAAAACGCGAAACTGCCTGGGTGCACCAACATTCCGGCGATGTGGACCTCACTCCCTGGAAGCACGCTAAACTTGCGGCATTAATTATTGTGGTGGTAGTTCTGATTTCTTATATCAGTTTCTCACCCTTGTTTATTTAAACCCAGGTTAGAAATAATTGTGGAGTTTTACCAAAATACACCACTTTGCAAAGCTACTGACTTCCAGAGGTTTAGAAGATTTGGGAGTAGAACCCGGTAAACCTATATTAGATAGGGATAATTAATCTTTTCAGAAAGCCTATTATGAAAACTATTACCCTTTTCATGTTTTTGTTGTGTGCAACCATTCCCGTTTGGAGCGACTCCACCGGAGTACTAAATGCTGAAGGCGGCCTTGATGTGGAAAAAGTCAAAGCCCTTTATTTTAATGCAGATTTTGATAACTTAATAACAGAACTGGAGAACTATCGTAAATCCCAGCCCGAAGCATCCACCGATGACAAAATAATTTGGAACAAATACCTGGGTGTTGTTTATGCATCGAAGCCCGACACAGAAAAAAAGGGCGAAGCGTTTATATACCAATGGATTAGTCTGGACCCCAACCCTCAAATTGCCGACTTATTTGTATCCGAAAAAATTAGAGAAATTTTTGAACAGCAGAAACAAGATTATGAAACAGTTCAAAAATCTTCCAACAAATCAACATCTACTTCGAGTATTGCAGCCTCGTCCAATTCAAACGACCTGTCAAATTCATCCAGCATGGTAAAACCATCTGACAATGGTAAGAATCAGGAACAAAGTTCTAGTGCTGACAAAAATAAAAGCTGGGTTTGGTGGACAGCAGGAGCAGGTGCTGTGGTTGCTGTGGCAACAACCTTTTTGCTGACTAGCGGAGGAGATCCTGAACCCGAGACCTCGAAGTCTGCCGAAGTAACTATTAGTTGGCCGGTACCCCAATGAGATATAAACTCCAACTCTTTTTGAGTTTTGCGCTACTAGCAGCTTTCATGGGCTGCCTGTCTGATTCAGGAAATGGAACCGTAGAAAAATTAAGCATACGACTTGAAGCACCGCCTTCGAATGTAACAGTGGACAGCGTGGTGGGAGTTTTAGAACCGGGTTCAAATCGTTTGGTATTCACTAAAGTGTCGGACAATTCCTATAAAGGCAATTGGGATCCTATTCCAGAAAACCCCGGCACCCTTAATTTTGAAATCTGGTCTGGCGATGTTGTTATTAGCTCTGGCAGCGTGGGGTGGGATCCTAGCCAGGAAGAAATAGAACTTACTTCCACCTGGGATGCGGAGGCTATTGCCTCTTTGCAAAAAGATAGCATTGATAACCCCTTTAACATTCAGGTGGCTTGGCTTGCCGCACCTGCGGCGAATATTGAAGCTCCTCTGGTGTACTTTTGGAATGGAGATTCTGTAATCAGGCTGACCTCCGAATTTGATTCTGATAGAAATCTTAGATTGTCTGAAACCAGACTAGTATGGCTCAGGGGATCTGGTACATCAGGCGAAGTGTATGCATATGAAAATCAAACTTATGCACCAGCCACTTCCAATTCCCTGGAAGAGCGAGATCTCATGCAATGGGACGAGCTTCTAGCCTGGACAGTAGAAGATGGGGCAGAATTCCAGGTACGGTTACAGGAAGGGAATGAACCTGTGGAAATTATCCATCGCAGCGACTTGGATGTATACAACCCTTCCGCCTCTGATGAACTTATTACCTGGGGTGAAAAAATCGAAACCCAAACCAGTTCCTACATTTCCACCATTTTTGTAAAACACCGGGATTCACTAAACAACAATCCAGTGAAACTGGGTAGAGACTATAATGAAGCACCCCAGGCCTCTCTCGATAATGTATTCTGGTTTTACAACGCACAATTGAGCAAATGGAACCATAGCGAGGATTCAACTTATAACACTTTTATATCCGGTACAAACCTGGTTATCCGCAATCTCTCAGTTTGGGATGGAAAAGCGGCAGGTTATTACCAGGATGGCAACAAACAAGAAATATTTTTCTGGGATGGTATTCAGGATGAAATTTTGGAGGTATCGGGGTTGGACAATTCTCCTGAATCCGGCACTAACCCTTATTTACATGGAAACCAACTTGTTTGGTTAGCTCGGCTTGATGATGAACAAGAAGTGTACCATATGGATATGGAAAACCAAAAGGCTACTAACTTAACCCAATCACGGGATAGCTACACTAACCCCAGAGTATATGAAAGATCAGAAGCCATTTATGCCCTTTGGATTCGGGGCGGCGAATTAGTTCTTAAAAATATTACTCTTGACAAAGACACTGTTCTTTCCGATTCGGGTTGGACTGTTAGCGAAGCTGTTTTCCCCCAATAAAAGAAGGCCTTTCCGAAGAAAGGCCTTAGATTAATTATTGGTTGCGCGAAATTGCCATTAAACCAATTCCATAATTTCAATTCTGATTATTGGATTCCACAAACCTAAACCGCTGGTTTTCTCTATAATGGCAATCCCATTGAATCACATTGGCACCGTCATTGGTTTGAACGTTATAAATATCCACGCAGCGTTGGCTGTGTTTAAACTTAAAGCTATAGGTACCATTATTGTGATCTACTAACTCAAACATTTGGTTGTTTCTATCTTGGAGGGGTTTTAAGGGCCATTGGATAACCGAGGCACCATTAGCCGAACTTCCATTATTAATATCAACAACCTGCCCACTATGCTCAAACTTTAAACTGTAAAACCCATCCGGTTCCGGATTTAAAGTCAGCTTTTGATGATTATAACTGTCATTGCATGTTTGTTGCTCGACATTAGCAGCATTGGCTGTGCTTCCATTTACAACACCCAAACATTTTCCGCTGTGCACATATTGTACCTGGTAGGGCACTCCTGGTTGAGGACCATCTGGAATATGAAATAAGCTGCCATCTCCAGGGTCTGAAGGATGAACCCAATTTGTTCCACCATTAGGATCATAACCAAAGCCTGGGAAAGTACGAGGGCCACTTCCTCCACTTCCATTGCTTATGCGCAGCTCAAATTTATGGTATCCAGGAGTTAAATTAAGGTTACCTGTAGAGGTTCTGTCGTTCCAATTGTCTGAACTGAGCCTCAGGACATCATCAATATACAAGCGAACTTTGTCATCAATGTCTTCTGTAAAAGAAATATTGCCATCGGCATCATAGATCATGCCTGTATATATTTCCGTGGTGTTTCCAGCAATACTATTTTCTGTTTCACTTAAGCTAGTAGTAATAGAGGTTTTGGGGTTTGCTGCAGTGGTATTAATGTTACCGGCAACTGTGCCATAATGCAGGCCTGGGGTTCCGGAGATGCCGGGGGTGCCGCCGCCCGTTTGGTAAGTGGCGGTTAATGTGGCTGGATTATCATAAGAATACACAGTGAGATACCAATTTCCACTTTGTTGCCAATCCCCAATATTAATTTCAGGTGTATTAATATCACATACATAAGGAGGTGAGTTACTCCAGCATGATGCGGCAGGACCGTCCCTATCTTTTACATTATAATTGACCCAGAACATTGAACCACCGCTATTCTGAAAAATAACATTAACTACCAGGGAGCCTGGAGTATAATTTGATGGAACTTCCAATAAATACGTTGTTTTGGAAAAATCATTGCTTACAATATTTTGGATAGGTATATCTTTTTGGATAGTACCTAATACATTTACCCCTGTCTCCATAGGTTCTGATACATTTCCAACTCTATCTATTTCCCAAATTTTAAGTCTGTGTTCCCCTACGAATGTTTCAACTCTAAATGTTGATGAAGTAGTGGTGTAATTCCTAGTAACTGTACCAAATTTATCTTCAATTAAAAAAGTACCTATCCCACCACCTTGAGAAGCAATTTGAATACCAGGATTGAATGTCAAATTATCTAAAACCATAACTGATGGGATATTAGGTCCTTTTGTATCAATATAGGCTTCTGTCGAATGCCCTTGAATTATTTCCAAAGGAAAATATTCAGACTCAATAGCTGCAGCAAAGTTATCTCCTCCAGTACCCTCTTTGTGGAGCCCTCGTATATAATATTTCTTATTTGCTCGTAAATAAACCCAATCGGAAACTTGGGAAGCATATTTATTCCACTGCCTTGTATTTGTCCACCCCAAATGATCGGCAACTAGTTTGGAATTATCTGGATTGTCATCAGAACTCAGCCAAAGCTGTACGTTATCATCTCCAGCCACATAAAACCGATAATATCCAGACATTGGGGGGTAATAATAACCATGAATTTGAGTACCGTAGTTATCTCCAGATTCACCCTGTATATTGGTGGGAGCTTCAAATTGGGAAACCAAATTTGTTGAGGAATATTCTTCCTCCCAATCTGGGGAAATTTCAAGATCAGAAACAGATGATCCCGAAATTCCATTCCAGACATCTCTAGTTAGATTTCCAACAGGTGGACCAGCATCATAGTCAACTGATAAAGTGACACCCCCATAATTTGAAGCCCCAATCACATTTATATAATATATTCTTCCATCATAAAACGAACATATCTCATTGTTTCCAGAGGTTTGGCTCACACAATCATGTCTATTGCCATTATCATCAAAATACCAAATATTTAAATCGGCATTTCCATAGTTTCCATTTTGCCCAGTAAGTCTAAACTCCACATTGGAAGTATAGTGATCAATTTCCGCAATAAAATAGTCCGAATAGCCAGACAAATTGGTTGCCGGATAATACTTCCCTATTTTTTTGGGTGGATCCACTTCTGCTCTTAAAGTCACTCCTTGAAATGAATTATATGCTTTTACCATAATATAATACGTTGTTGGTTCTGACCAATTGGGGTACAACGGGCAAACTTCATTATTAGTTCCTCCGGTACCTTGGCAAGCTATAGTACTGCCATCACCAATTACCGGGAGCTGTTCTTTACCAATATATAAATCAGCATCTCCGGTCCCTCCTTCAAGAATAATTCGTAAATTTTGGTGGAAGCCAGGAATCTCAAATTTAAACCAAGCAACCCCACCTGTTCCTCTTGCTAAATTTTCATGAATCATATTTTCATGTAAATCTGGCTTGGTTAACTTCATTTCAGCGGCAAGGGGTGCAATTAATTCTAAAGCAAGTGAAGCATTTGCATTAGTGGCATTGCCAATAGGTATTCCAACATGCCCTCCTCTGCCCACAAAAGAGCCATGATCTACGTTTGGGTTGGAAAATCCGTGAACTCTATTTGGATACTCAATTTCAAAGTCCATCATTGTACCCCACTGTTGCCCGTTAACTTCGTATTGGTATCCGTAGGCAAAATCAAATAACCCTGAGGATGAAAGTCCCGTGTGATGCAGCCCTAAAACGTGACCTACTTCATGAGTAAAGACAAAATCAACTCCTCCACGATATTGGCCAGTGGCAAACGCAATAGACGGATCACAAATTCCTTCCTCCCCTTTACAGGCTAGTTCTGCGCAACCCGCTACCCCTTCGTCATCAGATTGGCTATACCTGTGCAACCTTCCGAAAAATACTACGTCAACTCCCTGATTTATTCGAATATTTTGAAAAATAGATCCCGGAGCTTTCATATCATCTAAGATATCCCTAAAACAGTCTTGATTTAATTCATCTTTAAAATCTAGCTCTTGGGCATATACTATTTCCATTTCCAAATTTGGAATATGACTGTTAAAAAGAGCTTGGTTAAATTGTCCTTCTTGTTCAGCCATTAAAAAGGTCCCTATGGCTGTTGGATCCATTTGAGTCCTCAAAACATCCCCTAAATTTTTAGACCAAATGTATGCAACTTTTAATTTATTGAATTGTGACCAGCCGTTGGAAACAATTCCTACAATAACAAAAAGTAAAAACCATTTTCTCATTTTTCCCCTCCATTACTTGTATGGTCCATACCACATTCTAAGGCATTTGAGGCAGGTTCCATTTCTGACACTACATAATTATCATCTTGAGACGGTAATACTTGAATCGGATTTTGCCCAGGTATGGATACAGACCCACTCATCTTTCCTCCGCTAAAAACCAGCACCACACTGGAACCAGCTTCCCCCTCAACATGCCCCCTTACAGAGGTATACTCAAACTTCTCCCAATCGGTTAGCTCTCTTTCTTCCTTGTCACTAACAATTTGCTTAGCCTTTTTCTCTTTAACATGGTCTACAACAAAAGGAATCACTTCTCCAGAAAATAATTCCAGATAAATAACATCTTCCGATGATTCTGCCCTCTGCGGCTGATTCACCTGACGGGCATGGCTATTGTCCCTAGGTTCAGTCAATTTACGTTCCGCAATTCTTTCTTTAATAATTAGGGCCTGTTCTAGTATTTCCTGGCCATTATGATGAGGATTGCTTTTTCGGATGGAGTTTCCCTGGCCAAAACTGGCCGAGCCCCCAATACCCAATAACAAAAATATTGTGCATATCTTTAACATGTTGTTTCCTTTATGTTTTTTTATGTTTTAAGCTGAAATTAATTCAATGGTTATGTTCAAATTTTTTAGTGTTGTTAAACAACGTTAATCATTGAGACACCAGAAAGGATTTGTTCATTCCTTGATTCATTGTTGGTTTGCTATGCATTTTTTGCGATTATTCCAAAAATTTTAAAACCTAATATCTTTTCCTAACGAATATTTAAGGATATGTGACTTCGTTCCATGATCTAATCGAATTAGAGATAATTCTGTCGGACCTAGAGTTAAACTAAAACTAGTTTTATTTGTTGTTGCATTGTAACTGGATCCAGTCACTTTCGACCATGTCCCACTCTTAGTAATATCTTGAGACAAAACCAACGGAACTATTTTTCCATTTACCAGCAAATTTTGTGTTTTAGTATTCGATAAATTTTTATTCAATACCATTATGTAGTTAACCGTTTTGTCATTAAAAACTCCAATGGCTATATTATCATCTAGTGCAAGGTTTCCAATTGCAGGGGTATTTATATTTGGTGTGGGTAAACCTTGTTCAAGGCTATTTGGGTCAATATCACTGCCGTGAACCGTTGTTATCCAGGTTAGCTTCATTAAAGTGGGACCCATTGATTTCACATTGTTATTTACGGTCTTCAGTAAATTATATATAGAGCCATCAGAGCTAGGTGTCCCATAAAAAATAGCATCATTATTGTCATTGGGTTTTTCATATACATACCAAAGCAATGCTTTAGCACCATAAATTAGGTTAGAATATGCATAGTATTGAAGACTTTCAAGCGTTGGGCGAACACTCCATCTTATATCGGATAGACCCGTATTTGGGTCAATAAAAATAATATCTTCCTCCACTGATGATCCAAAAGAACCCCACATCTGCTTTCCAGTTTTTTGCGCTTCACCGGCAAACAATTCCAAATGTCTGTAAAAAGAAACGGTATTATCTTCAGCATTTGGCATCGCAAAATATGACGTTGTTAACGGAAGTTCCCTTATCGTATTAGTCTGCATTTTGTAGTTTAATACATAGTAATCAAAATTAAGAATATTTGTATTTGGGTCGCTAGCATAGGCGTGCACATGTGAAACATATCCTGCCCAATTTTGATTCGCAGTCCCATCAACAACCCAAGAAGCGCCTAAAGTCCCAAACACCATACGGGTTGGATCAATGTTTTTTATTAAACTTGCTATATTCAAGCTAAAATTAAGATCAGCTTCCAAATTAACCCCGTTTGGCTCATGAGTATTGTAATAACCATATAGTGCATCACTCATACTGCCAGTTAACCCTGTATATATACTCATACTTCGATTTAAACCATAGAAGGGCAAGGTAGGATTTGTCCTAACAAATTCATCATTTACTACCATTCTCAGGGCTAAATAGCCTTTACTAGTATTAAAGTCCGCTACACGTTCTAGTATGTATTGATTATTCACATCCCGAACCTCGGGCCAATAACTATTATTTGTACTAGACCCTGTTAACAAATTAAAACCTGCCTCATAATATTTATTTAAAGCAGTTATATCTTGTGTAACATCGTTGGTAAAATTTGGATCCCAATGGCAACCAATCATAAATTCATCTTGCTGCCATTGTGAAATTCCAAGAGAGATTATAATTAAGGGACTTAGGAATAACTTCATTAATGTAGTGTATGTCATATTATCTCCAGACTGAAATTTCTATTAATGAAGCACTATATCATCAACTATCGAACCCCATAAACTGCAAGATTGGCCAGATTTCATATTAAATGAGACATCTCTGTCATCTGTCATTGCAGTCATTAACATTACGTAAAAATCTTTCCCATTTGTATCGTATAAATTTACCCGATACATTGTCTGGCATCCTGAACCAGCACTTCCTTCAATTTCAAAAAACACAACATTCCAATTTTGATATACTCTTATTGATTTGACAGAAACTGGGTCTGTATATATTTCCGCACTTGCAATCGAGAAACAACCCACGCATATGAATAATGCTGCAACTATTTTCGATAATTTTAACATAAATATTCCTTATAGTTTAAAGATTTTTAAAAACTACCCTTGTTAGAACTCCTATTTCATTTTCCCCACAAATCTATTCATGGCAATACCAACAATGGATTCTTATTGACATAAAATTTAACGCTATCTCAGGAATTCCCAAGAACCAATTATCTTGGGCCGTAAAAGCCCATTAAAAATGGGCTTTTATTTGGTTTACCTACAAAACCTATATATGCAACATCTTTATTGCAAAGAAAAGGATAAGGCCGGAGCAAGACCATAAGCGTTAAACAAGTTATAGTACTTCGTCAAACTTGTTTAACACCTCTTTCATAGTTTTTGAGGAGTTTTTTTTGAGGATATTTTCCACATGGCGTTTAATGGTAAAAATCGAAATACATAGCTTATTTGCGATTTCCTGGCGGGAAAAATTCTTTTTCAACATTCTTAAAATTTCTAATTCACGCTCAGACATCTGTTTTATTTCTAAGCGTAGTTTATCCTGGGTAGACTTGACTTTAATTTGATCAATAAACAATTTACCTACAGTAGGGGGAATTATTACCTTGCCATTATGGACATCCTTAATAATGTCTCCAAAATTATCCAGATTTGATTTAAGAATATATCCCATGGCACCCAACATATAACAATCGGAAATTTCATCTTCATTAACTGTCATAATGATTGATTTAACACTCTCATGTTTATCATTTAGCCAGCGAAGAAGCTCTATTCCATCCTTTGGATTGGTTAATTCCAAATCCAATAAGGCGATATCAGGAACCTGTTTTTCGATTAACTGCTTAAATCCTTCTACCGAGTTGGCATAGCCTAAAAACTTGATGTTTTCCTGCTCCGAAATCACTTTCTCCACGGTTAGGCAGAAGTATTTATTGTCTTCCGCCATGGCCACAGTTACAACAGACTTGTTAGAAAAATTTCCCATTTTAATTTTCTTTAGAGATCAGCAAAAAATAGCAAAAATCTGAATAAAATAAGGAGATTGTATAGTAGCTGCTCCATTAATGGTTTTTGAGGGTTTTAGTGCTATTTTTAGCCAAATTTCATCATTTGGGGAAGTAAGAGTGGGAGTCTTACACATTTAAACCGCTTAAGGCCATATAAAACCACGATAGCAACGGATAGACATGGCGAGCTAATGAGCGTCAAACTCCAACTTAGACAAAATGGCTTCATCTGAATATTATTTCTCCAAACTACCTCAGTTATAGGAATTACTAATCCTTCAATAAACCAAAGTTCAAAATCAGCTCATGCTATTAGAAATTTTTAAAGTTATTTGCGCTATGATCATGGTCATAGGAATCCTTTTTGTTTTTATTGAGCTAAAGGTAAAATATGACAGGAGTTTTATTTTCGTTGGTATTACTTTATTATTCCTTGGTATGTTCCTTAGCGTGGATTTTTGGTTTCTGCCCTATTTTAAAGAAATAGGAAACACTCAATTGTATTTTTTCAATTTTAATTTTCAGCATATTATTGTGTGCATGTTAATCCCTTTTCAAATCAAATACATTCTCATGTTGACTAAAACAGCATCAAAACTGCATTTAAGGACACATGTTTTTTTATCCAGTCTTTTTGGAGTGTTATTTGTTTCAGGAAAAATGGGAGAAATGGGAGACGACTTTATAGTTTATACTAACATTATTTATGATTTCTTTTTTTCATCGTATATCATTTATATTTTCTTTTTTTTCATCGTTTTACTGATTAAAAGTTTAAACAATGCCTTAGCTTTTGATAGAAAAATAATTTTATATCACATTGCCGGAATTTCTCTCCTTTTTATTTCAGGTATTGCAGATTTACTGGTGGTGGTTCTGAGAACAAACCCCGATTTACCAAGTTTTGCGATTTTTGGAGTATCCATATTTGGATTACTGATCACCTGGGTTTTTTCTGAAAAATTCGTACAACTCCGTCTGGAAAAGTCCCTCGCAATCCAGAAATTGGATATAGAGTCGTCCCAAAAACAAAAAATTCAAGATATGTATACCAAGCTCTCTCAATCTGAACGCATGAGAGAACTCCTCTCGAGTATGATATTACATGACATTAAAAACCTCGATGCTGTAATTGAGGCAAATCTTAGAATTATAAAGAACAAAACTAAAAATATTCCAGATGCGCAATACCACGCAAATATTGCTACACAAGGATGTACAGAAATCATTTCCATGGCGTCAAACTTACTTGATGTAAATAAGATAGACGAGGGAAAGCTGGAAATCAATCGAACCCGTATCACTTCAGCTAGGCTGGTTGATGTCATAAAGCAAACAGCCAATGGATACCTACTTGATGAAATGGAGCTTGATTTTGAATTAGTTCCTCCAGACAAAAAATTTGAAATATGTTGGGACGCATATCTTCTCAAAAGGGTTGTACAAAACCTACTCAACAACGCCTTTAAATATACCCCAAAAGGGGGGAACATTAAAGTTCTGTTTAGCTTTGATAATTCTCAACCAACTTTAAGCATCTTTAACTCCGGCTCACCTATTCCAGAAGACAAGAAGGATTTAATTTTTGAAAGGTACTACAAAGTAGAAAAGGGAAGTTCACATTATTCCAAAGGTCTGGGACTTTTTTTCTGCAAAATGGTGGTGGAAGAACACAGGGATAAGATTTGGGTGGAGAGTTCTGAAAAGGGGAATTTTTTTAGAATCAATTTTAATGGTAATGAAAACACAACCACCATTTAATTTTAAAACCACAACTATTTATAATTTCCTAATAGCACGGGCAGCATTTAAACTTCCATTTTCTTCCATCCCCCACGGGAAAAAAGCCATAGGGTAAACAAGCCCACAGATGTTTCAGAAATGAAACATCCCCAAAAGACTCCCAAATGTTCCCAACCAAAATGCATGGCTAATGTATAGGAAAGAGGAATTTGAATAATCCAGAAAAAAACCAGGTTAATTAAGGTTGGGGTTTTTGTATCTCCCGCTCCATTAAAAGCTTGAACGGATACCATCCACCATCCATATACAAAATAGGAATAAGAAAGAATTTTCAGCCACTCGGCTCCTATTTTAATGACAGCTTCATCCTGGGAAAAGATAAAAATCAGTTCCCGGTTAAATAGGAAGTATACAAGAGATACAACCAGCAAAAACAACATATTTATAAAGCCAATTATCCACACGGAAGACTCAGCCCTTTGAGCATTTTTCGCCCCTAAGTTTTGACCCACTAGAGTTGCAGCCGCATTGGAAAGCCCCCAGGCGGGCATCAATGTAAACATCATAATCCTAACAGAAATGGTTGCTCCAGCCACGGCGGAACTTCCCAAACTAGCTAAAATCCGCATTAGAAAAACCCAGGAAGTGGTCGCCAGCATCATTTGTCCCATTCCGCCCAAAGATGTCTTAAACAAGTTTAAAAGAATCTTACCATCCCATTTTAGATGCTCCCTTTTTACTCTTATGTGTTTCCCACCTTTAAATAAAATCCAGAGCTGCATAACGACTCCGACCCCACGTCCGATATTAGTGGCCATAGCAGCGCCCTCGATTCCAAAAGCAGGAATGGGACCAAATCCAAAAATAAGCAGAGGGTCCAAAACTATATTTAAGCCATTGGCTACCCAAAGCACCTTCATAGCAATGGCAGCGTCCCCTGCCCCTCTGAAAATGGCATTAATAACAAAGATGCAAATAATAACCGCGTTCCCCCCTAACATCCAGAGGGTATATTTATAACCCACATCCACCGCCCAGGCATCAGCCCCCATTAGCCGTAACAAGTCCTGAGAAAAAAACAGGCCCACCAGAGCAAAGGGGATGGAAGCTAATATTGCGTACACAATCGCCTGGACGGCTGTAACACCGGCCTCAGCCCTATTATTTTCACCAATACGCCTGGAAACCAGAGCAGTAACTGCCGTAGCTAAACCCATAGCCACAGAATACAGCAAAAACATAAAGGTTTCGGTTATACCCACTGTCGCCACTGCGGATGGGCCAAGCTTCCCCACAAAGAATATGTCTACTACTGCAAAACTGGACTCCATAACCAATTCCAAAATCATGGGTATGGCTAAAAGGAAAATAGCCCTACCCAAGGGGATTTTTGTGTAGTCTGCTTCTGTTCCCCGGATAGCTGCAACTAAATCTTTCCAAAAACCAGTTTTTGAATTATTTGGATATTCTGTTTCTGTAAAATTTTGCATAAGAGGGCTAATATAATTTAAAGCTGCAGAAATTGGCTTTATATGAATAAACTAATAGTTTGTTTTTGGGTTTAGTGGATACACCCCTTAACCAAAAAAAGGCCTTTTTAAACAAGGGAATCAAACTTTGCCTTCGAAACTTAGCCAAAACATTTACTGTTGGGGCCTAATGGGTTTAACCCTTTTATTTAGCGCATGTATATTGAATGAACAAGGGGAAGATATTCCCCAAAGCAATTTTAATTTACAGCTGTTGGTTAATGCAGAAAACCCCATTCGAAGCTGGCGACCTTATCCCTATAATAAAAGTCTGGTGGGTCTGAAATTTGCGTTTAGAAGTACAGATTATGTTGCGGAAACAGACAGCAACATGGCGCGCTTTAACAATGAAACGAATCGCTTACCAGCTATGGCAGGGGCCTATTTTGATTTGTCCAGCAAGGCAGAAAACCTGGAAGTTTTCCTAAACAGCCTGGATAGCTACCGCACTATCCCATACATTAGCCTGGACCCTAAAGATTGGGACGAACCTGATATAGCCTACCAAAAAACCTTTTTGAGCTTGATTTTAGCAGGCCAGTTTGACAGCCAATTAATAACCTTTGCCGAAACAATAAAAAACTTCTCCAAATTGGTTTTACTGCGTTTTGGCCACGAGATGAATGGAAATTGGTACCCCTATTTTGGCGGAGGCGATGCCAATGCCGATGGAAAGGCTGATGGTCCAGATGTATTTATTCAAACCTGGAGATATGTATATCAATTGTTTGAAAACCAGGGAGTAGAAAATACTCTCTGGGTATTTTGCCCGGCTGCACACGATTATCCAGCCCAAAACTGGAACCGGCCTTTTAAATATTACCCTGGCCATGATTATGTGGATCTAATTGCAACAGATGTATATGAACATGAGGAAAATGGGACCCAAAATCTTAGGGATGCCTTAGGATACTTTTACAACGAAATGGGCCTTTTTTATGAAGAGCAGTGGGCAAAAGGAGATTCCACCATAAAACCTTTTGGCCTTGGAGAATTTGGCACAAATCGAAAAAGTGTAGAAAGTAAAGCGGTTTGGTATAAGGAAGCCTTAGAGATAATTGCCGCGGATGCCCGCATTCAATTTCATTTTTTATACAATGAAAAAAACGGTGTAGATGACTTTTCCATTACCGGCCTGGGAGAAGACATTAAAAAGGCATACGAAAAGACGGCTTTCCAATTTCAGCTTTAAAAAGCTCAAAATAATTATTGCTGGGTATCAAAAAACTCAAATTTTCAAGGCAATCCTTGTAAAGCTATGGAACAGCTTTTTTTCCTTCTTTAATACAGTTAAAATTGAAGAGAATGGTAAAATAATCGAATATTAATTCCGTTATTTACAGCAGTTAGGCGCTATTAAAATTAAAAAGAAAGAAGTTACTGTGCTCAGTTGCTTTTATTCAGGAGGCTCACATGCCCAAATTTCTGATTGTAGATGATGAAATTGTGAACACATTATTGTTGGAAAAGATTCTTGCAAATTTTGGAGAATGTATAAGTGCGAACTCGGGCGAAGAAGCATTAACCGAAATTGAAAATGAAATAAAAGCCGAGAGCCACTTTGATATTATCTTTTTGGATATTATGATGCCAAACCTGGATGGCCATGAATTGCTGCAAAGATTGCGGAAAACTGAGAACGAAAACAATTCTCCTAAATCCATTGTAATGATGGTTTCAGCTCTGGACGATGCGGATACTGTGCTTCAATCTTTTATTTATGATTGCCAGGAATATATTACGAAACCCGTCCGCAAGGCCACAATTGTTGAGAAAATCCAAAAGTACGGTTTTTTTCCATGCTCCAAAATTCCTTTGGAAAAAGAAAGCATGGATTATTTTAACAATCCTTTATATTGAATTACAACTGGATGTTAATGGTACTTGCAGTACTGGCTCCGATTTTCAATCTTGCCAAATAATGCCCAGAGCTTAAATAATGAGGCAACTTAATTTGGTGAAACCCCGAATGTTTATAGCCTGCATGAAGAGTTGTTTTAATTTTGCCTTTTGAATCCAATATTTCAAGCTTTACGAAACGGCCTTTGTCCAAATTGAAGCTCAGCCATTTCCCATTTTGGGCCAATAATTGATTTCCATTAACCTTCCCGACATAGGGCTTTTTATTGGAGACAATATCAACTGAATCATTCAATACCATAAATTGATATAGGCTGTATCCGCTGTTTGTTCCCCGTTCAACACCCTGCATCCTTACATAACGGGCATTGGTTTTTTCAAAAGTTTCATCAGTTATGGAGCGCGCGCCTCCCGCAGAAGTGCTAAATACATCTGCCCATTCACTTTCATCAGAAGATACCTGTATCTTAAAAGATTGGGCATAACTGGAATCCCATTTTAAAATTACCCGATTAAATTCCATTTCGGATCCCAAGTCCACCTGAATCCATTCCTCATCTGAATTTGAACTGGTCCATTTTCCATTCATATAATTGCGCCAAGTTTTGGAGCTAACAATAACATCCTCCCCCATGCTGCCAAGTGAAGAAGAAGCAGTTACAGTTTTGTTTAATGCAAGATTTCGTTCTTCCTCAATAGGCCGCCAAATGCCTGCATCGGGATCTACTTCCCAATCCTGATAGTAATTCAGCACCAGGGAATCATTTGGAGTGAATGAAACGGGCAAAAATACATAATCACCTAGCCGGGCAGGGTCTGGTTTTTCCCATCGGTCTCCCACATACATGCGCACCGTATCCTGCGGGCCGTTAAAATTGAATACGAAATCACATTGGGTATCCCAACTGTTATTAGCCGTGTTTCCCGGAACCATTACAGGTATCAGGCGGTCAGTCCAGGGACCGTCAATACTTGGAGCTGTATAATATTGAGTGGCGGTGGATTCGGTCCATAAGGTGAGAGAAGTGAGATAATAATATAACCCATTGCCCTTCATAACCAGGTTGGCTTCCCGTTGGCCCCTATCCCAAAGATGTATTCTCTCCCCCACACTCAAATAGTCAGAAGATAAGCGCGATAAAGCATGTTGGGAAATACCGCCTGAGTTGGCGCCTGGAATACTGTCCCAAACATAGGCTAAATAAGCTTGTCCATCTGTGTCCTGATAAACAGACATGTCTCCAATGTTATATCCATAAACTTTATAATTATCAATGAGTGTAAAGGGGCCTTCAGGAGCATCAGAAGTGGCTATCCCCAGCTCAGCCCCATCGCTTGCTCCGGTTTTTAAAAACATCACGTATTGTTCCGTATCCTCGTTGTATATAACATCCACACGGTTGGTACTAGGGGCTTCCAAGGCTACTCCTTCATAAGTCCAATGAAGCAGATCTTTGGAACTATAGCATGTCTGATCGGTAAAACGATTTGCGCTGCCATACCAATAGTAGGTATCGCCAAATTTTCGCATGGCGCCGCTACGGGTATTGATTTTATTACCATCCAAGTCATACATAAAAAAATCATTATGTAATGTGAGCCATTTGGCCTGGATTACAGTTGCCGATGCTAAAAAACAACTCAAAATTATGGCGAATTTAAGGCTAAAATTTCTGCTTAAAAACATAGTTCCCCCAATGGTTAGCAGAGCCGCCCCTTCCCAACAACTCCTGTCCTATCAGCTTGAAATTTAAAGATTTATGAGACTTTTTTCAATAAGCTTTTAACTCGTGATTCTAAAGAATTTCAAATTTAGCCTTTTATTCTTTTTTTGGCCGGTTAAAAACCCAGTCCTGTTTTTATCGGCTAAAGCCGGGAATATTCCTGCATCTCTAATTTAGCGATTTTATAAAGGTTTACTATCTTTATATTCAGTTGTTCTTAAAAAAATAGTAGTGTCTATGATAAATTCTTTCTTCCAGAAAAAATGGCTGTGGCCAGTTTTAATCGCTTTATGCCTTTTCTTCAGCTTAAACGGCTGCCTATTTAATTCGAAGTCTTCCGACGAGGTAGTGGTGAATTTCTCACACCCAAACGAAGAAGCTATAACGTCAGAAACCCATTCGGTAAAAGTCAAAGTAGTTTACCCAAATGGGGATTCCCTCATTTTGTACCAGGGCCCAATTACTAAAGGCCCCTGGAAAGGGACTGTTAAAAAAAGCAATATGGATTTAATAATATCCCAATTTGATAGCCTGGGGACGGAGTTGGTTAGTGAAACCTACTCATATTCTTTTCAAAATGGAACTCTTAAAATTCAGAATAAATTAGAGCTTCATCCTGCAAGCGTGGAGTTGGTAGAAGGGGGAAATCCAATCCAAATTAATGCAAAATTATTTCCTTCAACCTTAAATTTATCAATAACCTGGGAAAGCTCTGATAGCACTATTGCCAAAATCACATCAGAAGGAATACTAGACCCCGTTTCTCCCGGTCAGACTTTAATCATTGCCAGTGTAGGAGAAACTTTAAAAGATAGCGTGTTTGTTACTGTCCTTTCTTCCTCAGAGAATCCCAATCCAATCTCACTTATTTCAGGATTAAAAGATACCTTGGTTAATATAGGGGACGATGTGGATTTTTCAGTCTTAGCCGAGGGACAAAACCTCCAATACAAATGGTTCCTGAATAATATCGAACAAGAACTAGCGACACAGTCCGCTTTTACTCTTCCTAGTATCACTGCAAATTTAAATGGGGCGCAAATTTCTGTTGAAATTTACAACGGGGATACAAGTATCCTTTCCAGCTCAATACTGTGGGTATCAGACCCTGCCGCTCCCCTTGCATTTTTAAAATTTCAAGCTGATACCGTGTTGGTTAATGGGTCTTCTGTCCTGTTTTCAACTATAGTGAATAAATTGAAAACTGTGGGATACTCCTGGACTAAAGATGGAACCATGCTTTCTGATTCCTCCAAGTTCATATTAAGTAATGTATCTGAACTAGATGCAGGCCAATATATTTTAAATGTAAATTGGGAGTCGGAAACATTATCTGATAGTTTTTACTTAACGGTAAGTGCACCAGCCACATATACTATAAGCCTCTTAGCTGGAGAAAATGGGAAAATCACCCAAGCTGGTAATTCTGTAACTACAGTAACCGCAGCCGAAGGTTCATCCTCAACCTTTAATTTTGAACCAGATGAGGGATATGTTATTACTCAAGTATTAATTGATGATGTGGAAAATGCAAGTGCTTTAGAAGAAGCAGAGTATACATTTAATGATATTGATCAAAATCACAGTATCGAGGTTTTATTTGGAAAAGCGCAATATTCCCTAACTATTTCGATAAATCCAGATCTGAATGCTGGTAGCGTAAATAAAACGCCAGACAATACAGATTATGCTACCAATTCGGTAGTAAGCCTTAAAGCGGTGCCCAATGAAGGTTATCAATTCAAGGATTGGAGCGGGAATTCTCCAGAGTTTTCCAATTCAAGTGACAGCTTACAAGTTACAATACAAGACGAAAATATCATCGGAGCTGCAAATTTTGAACGAATTCCTGTGACCTTAACCTTTTTCAGCAGTCCTGGTGGCAGCAATAACCCGGGAAATCCAGAAACCAACAATTCAGATTTTTATTGGGGAGATACTATAAATATATCGGCAAACCCCAATAGCGAAGAAGGCTGGCAATTTACGGGTTGGGAAGTAAATGTATCCAGCTCCACTCTTATCACTTATGTTAACGGAACAACAGCCTCCAGTGAAAATGCCAATATTGTCCTGACCGGTGAAAACATTGAGCTAACTGCAAATTATTCCATGGAAATATTTACCATTACTGTAAACCAAGGCACAGGAGGCGGTATTTATGCAGATGGCAATTTGGCCCAGCAAACCATCAATGTTGGTTACGGTTCTTCGAAAGAGTTTATTTTCACAGCAGACATTGGAAATAGCCTGTCCAATGTCTTAATTGACGGGGTTTCAAATGCGGAAGCTATTGCCAATGCATCATATACCTTTCAAAATATCACTCAAAACCACACCATAAGCGCAACTTTTACTCTGCTTCAATATGGCGTCAATTTTGATTTGGATAATAAAGGCGCTCGAACTGGAGGCGGGGCTTTAGTCCAAAACGTCAATCACGGGGAAGCAGCAGTCGCTCCAAGTGTTCAGGGAAATGTAGGTTGGATATTTGACGGCTGGGATAAAAGTTTTAACAATGTTACATCTGACTTAGTTGTTACTGCCACCTACCTACCCGAAACTTATTCCATAACTGTTGTGGCAGGCACTGGAGGCAATGTAAGCCCTTCGGGATTGCGAACAGTTGCCCATGGTAGCAACTTAAATATTTCCGCAACTCCCACTTCTGGTTATGTTTTCCAGAACTGGACCACCAGTGGATTAAACATTACAAACTCTAACTCTGCTTCCACCAGCATAACCAATGTTACTTTTGACGGCACCGCCACCGCAAATTTTTTAAAACTATGGGCTTGCGGAGATCCTTTAGTGGACGACCGTCCCAATTTAGTGCAAGAAACCTATTCAACCGTTGCTGTCGGGAACCAATGTTGGATGGGGGAAAATTTAAGAGCCGGAACGTTTTTATACTCCCCCTCATACACCCAAGACCCATCTAATAATACCGTTGAAAAATATTGTTGGAATGACGAACCTGCCCAATGTGAGACAGATGGAGGTTTTTACGTATGGCAGGAATTAATGGCGAACGATTCTACCCCAAAATCCCAGGGGATATGCCCTAATGGATGGCATGTTCCAGACACAACTGAATTTCGAATTTTAATTAACAGTGCAGTGGATATCAATTTGGGGGGGAATGGAACTTTTTACATTGAAGGTCGATCTTTTGGTACAGGGGTTCCGTGGTATTGGCTTTCCGATCAACAATCGGGGCCTGCTGCGCCCTTTGCTGTGAGCATTCGGGAGGCCGGCCCCCAAATTGAATATTGGTTTTCGAGCCTTACTGCTTATTACGCCAGATGCATTAAAGACTAAGCTTGTAGCAACAAGCACTTAAGCTTTCAAAAAATGGTTAATCTTCTTGTAAGATTAGCCCTACTTACAAAGAATTTCTAATTGGCTAAACGGGATTGGATTACTCGTCCCAGTTTTTACGTTGGGGATTAGTATAGGGATCTTTACAGAGCACGCAATCATCCCCATAAAAATAATGTTTTCCTCCTTCATCTCCATAAATCCAATAACGCATCCAGGCTATAATAGCAGGCCGGTGACTTCCACCGCCATCTTTTTCAATATAGGTGTGCGCTGTATTCGCTCTGGTGGCTAAAAATGTTTGAACATTTGAAGCATCAAAAGTAGGCTGTCCAAAACTAACATCTGCAGAACCATTTAGCTGTAGCATTGGACCTTTTAAATCAGGAACTAAATCATGGCCATGTATGGAAACGGTAGTAAATATTTCCTCTTTTGCTCCTAAATTTACTGCCGCAGTACCTCCTACTGAAAAACCCATAGCCACAGCTCGGTCTGTCCAAATTTTTCCTTCAAATTTACTCCCAGAGACTGTATTCTGCCCTAAAATCCATTCTAAACCTGTTTCCATGGTCCGGGTATTCCCATCTCCAGGGTAAGGCCCTTCACTCAAAACAGGAGTACCAACCACCACAAAACCATGGGAAGCAAAGTGAGTTAACAAAGTGTTATGTATGGGCTCAACGGTTTGGTTAATTCCTGGCCCAAAAACTATAGGAGCATGCAAAAAGCCATTTTCCCCCATTGTTTCTGGCCTAAAAACTATATAGCCATTTCCCGGACCAACATTTCTCTCGACCACTGTACTATAAGGCCCCATAGCTGAATAATCCTCAACTGGAGGCAAGGTTAATTCTTTTTCCAACGTTATTTCTATTCCAGTTTCGGATTCTGCTTCCAAGGCGTAGCTGGTTGTTTTGTAACCTTCCTTTTCAACTATCAAGGAATCAATAGCGGCTGCACTGGCAACTGATTTTAAAAGATCTTGACTCATGGCTACTGAAAACTCGTGGTTAATATTAGCCGCAAAAATTTTTCCGTTAAGTTTATGGCCATCTGCTTGAATAGTTACAAGATAAATGGCCTCATTTAATTGGGGAACTTTAATACTGTGCTCACCGGAGTTGAGTTGAGCTAAATTAATATCCATCACTTTGCGGCCTTGTGAATTTGAAATTTTGATGCTTAAATTAGATACATCAATATTTGAGTTGAACTTCAGTTGGCTCTGATTAAGGCGAAAATGAGTAAAATAGCTTCCCATTTTTTTTCCAGATTTTCCAAAAATTGAAGTCGAAACTGTAAGGGAAAAGGCGCCCCCGGCACTGGTGGTGTCTCGGATTTCAGTGTCCGAAGCAAGGTAAACTACAGCATCTGCCAGGCCATTTCCATTTGAATCTTTAACCTGTCCACTGTATTCTGAATTTGCCAGCGCAATAAATAGTGGGACCATAAAAATGGCTTTAATTAATTTTTTCATTTTTGAACTCCTCAATTCGGCAAGCTCCAATCTGGGTTTATATGATTGGAGCTAAGATGCTACAGTAAAATTAGGCTTTTTCTCATATCCTCATATGAATTCTTTGGCTAATTTATGTAAAAAAACGGAGTTAAAACAGGCTATTAAGCCATTTTGGAGATTTTCGAGGGATTTAGGCGTTTGGTGTTTCCTGGCTGTTTTAGCCTGCGAAATCGATGACTTTGGTTTTTTTTGCAAAAAGTTTAGAAAGTAAATTTTGACCAAGGACCAAAAATATTCCAACCATAATAACAACATCAGCATAGTTGAAAATTCCAGTTCTAAGGCTGCCTATCCCCATGTTCATAAAATCAGTAACGGATTTATATAAGACTCTGTCCATTATATTTCCAATTCCACCAGCAATTACCAAGCTGTATCCAAGCAATTCAAACAAAGGCATCTTCTTTTTTATTAACAAAATGAAAAGCCCCAAAACCAAAGCAAATATTGGGAACACAGTAAATAAAATTAACCTGTGGGAATCTTTTAAACCAGCGCCAAAACTTAACATAGCCCCTTTATTTTCCACTTTAGTGAGGTAAAAACTTTCACCTAAAACCGGAATAACTTCGTGGTATTCCAGATTGTTACGAACAATTTTTTTACTGGCCTGATCGCAGCCAATATTCATAAAAATAAAAAGGAGTATGAGACTACCCCTCTTTAGATTTTTCCATTTCAATTTGCCCAATATTTATCCTTATTTTCAACAATACGGCTTTAATAATTTACAAGTTTTTTCAAACTTTAGGCAATCTCCTTTTAGAGAATATTTAGGTACTGGAAATTTTATTGGCTTATTCCACTTGGCTCTTAAATTCAGCCTTTCGATTCGAACTCTGCTCCGCAATATTTCCATTTTGATTAATCGCAAACTCCTCTCCAAAGCTCCTAATTTTGAGCTGGTTTTCGGGAACTCCCAACGCCATTAAATACTCCATCACAGCCTTAGCTCTTCGCTCCCCCAGCGCAAGGTTATAATCTTCGGTTCCAAAACTATCGGTGTGCCCATCAATGGTCATATTGACAATGCTTTGGCTAGGGTTTTTACGGATAATATAAGCGACTTTGGAAAGAGTATTTCGCCCCTCTTCTGTTAGGACCCACTTGTCATAGTCAAAAAACACTTTGTTTTTCATAACATCCTGCAACAGTAAATTAATTTCCGCTGGCTTTTTTAAACTAGCCGTGGCTTGATAAATATCCGAATCAATCCCCTTTGAATCAGAATCAATGTTGTTCGATGGATTCAATTTAACTTTCGCTTTGCTTTGATGGGAACCCGGACAATGTATAAAAAACAAAGAAGTAATAATCAGTAACATAAGTTTTAAATTTTTCAGGATTGACGCATTCATTTAAACCTCCACATAATTTTTTAACTTTGATTAATATATTTCAGGAGCTGAAAAGAGTCCTTTTATTCAGCTTTGTAGAGAGATTTAGTGGCCACAATTTGTGGCCATTATATTGTGAATCCTATATCCATTTGTTCAAATTCAATTATTCTCAGTGCTGGTGGATCCACCCCTCTCCCCTTCTGGGACAGGAATGTTTGTATCCAGAGTATCTTTTGTACCTTCCTCAGAAGGCTCGTCGTCCAGTATTATTTCCGGCTGCGGGGGACTATATGGAACCGGTTCGGGTTTTGGTTTGGAACAAGCGGCCCATAACATTAAAGCCGCAATAGAAATAAGAGCAAGAGGCAAATTACTCTTAATTAACTGTTGTGGTATTTTTATTTTCATAGTTTATCAAGGTTAACTGAAACTGGAAAAAACTGCAGATTTAATTGAAAAACCCTATTGTACGAATCTGACTCCTCCACGATTTTCAATACATCCTTGCGAAACTCTTTGGCTAATTTTTTAATTTTTTCAAATCCGTCCTCAGAGCTGCTCAATGTTATTGTAGATAAATCTCTTTGTTCTTTGGGAATCCGCTCATGGGCAAAATTACCCAGTAGAAAAGCTTGTTTTTGAAAATTTCTAATTGCCAACGATTGGACCAATTGAAAAGCCTGAATATGTTTATCCATTGCCTTATATATGGCTCCCTTTCTTTTTACTAGTTTTAATTTTGACAACGTTTGAACGGCATCCTTAGCCTTTGCGGAACTGATACTGGGAAGCAAAAGCCGACCCAGGTAAGCATAATCGTTTTTAAAGTCCACTTTACAAATGACTTCTCTCAGTGGCGCTAAATACCAGTCTTTTAAATACTCAAATTGGGTGGATTGAAGTTGTATTATTTTGGAAGACTTCCCCAATTTCTTCATGACCTCCCAATATCTTAGCCTGGTTTCATGATCTTTACTTTCCTTGAAAAAGACCATAGCTTCAAAGTATTGGGCTTGGGATTTATTAAGATTGAGGGCCAATGTTACCTTAGGAATGGTTTTAAGATTTAAAGGGCGTTCAGCACGCATAACAAATTGCATAAAGCTACGTGACTTAAATCCAGCTTTATTCGCTAGCATTTGATATGAATAGTTGGGCTGACTTGCTTTTTTGGCTTTAAACCAATCGTTTAAATATTCAATGTAATTGGTATAATTAAAAATATTAACACTATCTTCTGCGGCCATAAAATCCACTTTTAATCTTTCTCGCCTATAAATAAACAATAAAAATTATTTACGACCAGAATTAGGGCTAGAAACCCTTAAAAATTCCAATTTCACGCCATAAAAATAGTAGCTCTATAGATATTGAGCCTACTTAAACCCTATTCCAACTTAATCAAAATCGGTTTAGAAAAATAATCCTTATAGACGCCAGAGACATACACTTCAGGCTGCATAAAATATTTATCTAAGCCTGGGGCAAAAAACAATTTCATTAAGTCAAATTGAAAATATCCAGATATTTTTCCTTCCTGTATTTTCAGAGAAGTTAATGGCGCAAATATTTGAATTACTTTTGGCTCATCAAATTCCGGGGCGGAGACAAAAATATTAATGGGAAAATTTTTAATATTATCACTAATATCATAATCAAGACTAAAACTTCCATACACCACAAGTGGTGAATTATTTTCTTCTTTATTGGTTGTCACACACTTAAATGAAAAGCCCAA
This sequence comes from Fibrobacteria bacterium, assembly GCA_050294405.1. Classification (GTDB taxonomy): domain Bacteria; phylum Fibrobacterota; class Fibrobacteria; order UBA11236; family JADFYW01; genus JBNKOC01. The sequence goes on from JBNKOC010000007.1 coordinate 63,638, forward strand.
CTCAGGAATATCCGGGCTTTGTTCATTCTTTTTAAAACCAAGCAAAGCCTCTTCGCTTAATCCATCATCGGAGCTTTTTAACTTTTTTAAAAATTGAGATTGTGTTATCAAATGATATTGGGATACTAATTTAAATTTATGAACATTTGAAATATTATTTCCATTGTGGAGGGCTATATTCCAATCACCAAATTCAGGAAATATCTGCGCTGGAATATCTTTCCAAAGACCTTCATAATTCACTTTTAAATTGCCGCCTTGCGTTTTTTCTTTTTGTGTCTTAGCGCCTGCACCTGGTAAAGGCATTTTATCCAGTTGCACTAATTTTTGCAATTTAACATCTCCGCTTGTATTTGAACTAAAAATAAGAGTTCCCTGTTTTTGATGCTTATACTCTATGTTATCCCGGTTATTTTCTTTTATAGCCACAAATAATGGCACATTTTTATGGACATCGATTTTAAAAAGCTTTGGACCAGCAACATACAATTCATTCAGATTTTCACTTTGAGCCATTTGCTCCATTGCTGGGGGTTTCCAGTCCGGCTTCTCAAAAAATACAGAATCCGCGAAGTTTAGGAAAAATAGTTCTAACATTGACTTCTCCATTTTTATAATTCCCCAAGTTTTTTAATTGATTGCGCCATAACAATGGGCTTACAACTGGGACAAAAAACTAATTTACAATTGTAATTTAGTTGGTGAAACATGATACATTTTCCATCATCGTTATGGCTTGCGGTGGAAGTTGACTTGTCAATTTCCCAACTGCAATGAGAGCCGCTCCCTCCCATACCAGTATATTGATCTTTGTGATCACTTGCAGAAAAGCCGGAAGGAAATCCATAGGCATTTTTTCCGGGAACCATGTTAATTAAGTGTCCTACTTCGTGAGCCACGCACTGAGAATGGATTGTATCATTGTTATCAATTACAATCAGATTATGTGGAGGCGTTCCTCCATCCCCTCCCCAGGGTCCGCTTGCCACGGTTACCACCAGATGAATTTGAACCGGTTGTTGTTTAGAAGGCGTCGCGTTTTTTGGCAAATCAACTTTAAATTTATTGCTCCCTTGGAAAGTAATTGTGCCAACATTATCATTGGCGTTTTTGGCATCCTGGGAAAGCGTGCCAGATTTTCCGGTTTTCGCATTTTTCCACCAGCAATTCACAATGAGTTTTGAACCCGTTTGAATAGGTGGGTCTATAACTTCTCTACTATCCTCATCTATTTCAATTACGCCGGAATTTTTTTCAAAAAACTCATCCGTTCCGCTGGTTAAAACATTTCCTGCACCATCTAATCCGTCGTATTGCTCGTCGCACAATATAATATTCACACATTGGCCTTTGTGAGTTGTGCTGAGCATATCATGAAATTTTTTGGCATTGTGATTTCCAATCCGGACGGAACCATTTGGGTATTCATTATGTGTGGCAGCGGATTCGGAGAGGAACTCGATAAAGTTCTCCCTAAATATCTTTTCTGATGTTTTCATGGAAGGCGGAATTAGATCTTTATGATGGGTCAACTGGTACCAAAGCTTTCTCCAGTTTGTAATGCTTACTTTGATAGCTGATTTTCCACCGACAGGCTTGGCTTCCACTTCGTACACATCTCCCCCAGCCAGCCCTAGGGACAAAGACATTTCGGATTGTCCATTTTTTACCGTGCTTTTTGCTATTCCTTCCCCGTTTTTTAAGGGGTTCACTTTTTTAGAATTAGGGTCCAAAAATCCTTTTTCAGGTTTTGTGCGTTTGCTGTTGTCTTTATGAGCTTTAACTTTCCATTCAATCTCTATGTTATCTGACTCATTTTTGGATTTTACTACCAAAGTAATCACATCCCCCATTTCTTTGCCATTAGATGCTTGATTAACATATTGAATGTGGGCCGCCGAAGATGGAAATACAAATTCAATTTCAGGATTTTCAATTATGGGCAGTTTCTTATCCCCTTTAATGGGATCTTTATCCCATTGGCTGTCATCATAAACAGGGCACTCCTCACTTGTCACCCTGGTGTTTTTATCAGAATGTCCTAAAAGTTCCGGAGCGTCCGCAGCTTCCCAAAAAATAACCTCCACCCTGCGGTTGGTTTTAGATACATAACCATCCTTTCCTTTTCCTTCAATGGGAAAACTTTCCCCGCAGGGGTAAATTCCTTCGCCCTTATAACCAAAGTTTAATTTTGGCGGTTGTTCTCCATAAACATCTTTCAGAAAAAATTGATATACATCAAAAATGGCTCCCCATGTTTTTGGACCGACAATTCCATCTGGCTTCAGATCTCCTTTATGCCTGTTGTTAAATTCCAACTGGAAACCCTTCACTCCTTCCTTAGTTTTTGGGCCATCTGCCCCATCTGTTTTTCCAGGATCGCAATTCCACCCATAGCTTTCTGTTAAAGAGCTTAGAATACATTGATAATCAAGAGTGTTGCTTTTTTTCCCCACAACTTCGGACCAGGCAGAAGCGTTTCCCTCTAATAAAGATTTAATGGATATGGACCTCAATTCTGAAAGATCATAATTATATGCCAATTCTCCCGATGTATCGGTATGGCCGAATACAACCATTTCCTGACTGGGGTTTTCTCCAGCTTGTTTATAAGCGGCCGCAAGAGCTCCTAAGAGACTCCCCTCTTTATCCAAACATGGTACAGCGCTGTTTGTATTAAAAAGCACATCCGGCATTTCCACAAAACAGGCTTTTTTCTTATCCTGTTGGGGCATTAATAAATGTTCGCTTTCCAGTGAGTTCGAAGCCTCGGGATGGGTGGCCAAAAAATAATATTCCACAGGTTTTTTATCGCTGCTTTCATCATAGTAATATTTATTATTGTGAAATAATTTAAGTTCGGCTTCCGCAACGCCATCATTTAGAAACCCGTCAGCCTTGGATTTCATATCTTCCACAACATCCTGATATTTAGAATAAAGACTGATTTGAATTTTTTTCTTGCTCTCTGGAGGCAATTCAGCCTTAACTTGAACCTTACAGGCCTCGTTAAACTTAAATCCCTGGCCAGGTTTTATAAATTTGCCAGATAAAAGCCTTACATTTTTTGCGACTTTTTTTTGTTTAGCTGGTTGCGCTGCAACAAATTGTTCTTCCTCCACAATATCATTGTCCGCCCCGTTATTCCGATTCCATTCATCCCAATACATAATATTGCCATCGAGATAATGCCAGGTTATACGATTGTATCGAAGGCTTACTTCTTCAATGGCTTTAAATTTTTCAAATTTTGGATTTTTAACGGAAGGCAAAATTTGCCGGACTCCAACAACAGTAACATCGTTTAAAATATGGCGAAAGTACTCCACTTGTTTTTTTTGGTCTTTCCGATACTGATACCATCGAATTTGCAATTCTTCAATGGCATCCCCCCTCGACAATGCCTGGTACATAAGGGGGGTTAACTGGTCCACCTTTTTTTGAAATACCAAACTTCCATGTTGGCGTAATGGGTCTGTGCTATCGTATTCCCCATTTTCTGTGCTAACATTATGATCAAAACAGAAAACTTCAAACATGCCTTCTTTTTCAAAAACCTGAATGGCAGATTGAAAACTGGCGCCTCCATTGGTAAATTGTAAAAATGAGGAAATAGCCAAGCTCTACCCTATTTTAAAGTCCGTAAATTGGTAATAACATGCTGAATGGAATTCGAGCACATCAAAAATTAATTATTCCTCATGGAATTTGACATAAAAATTTTGCAGCAACGCCTTAAATTCAGTTTTTTCGCTTAAAAATTAGCACAGTTCTGAAATAAGCCGTGTTTATTTATCGGCTAAAGCCCGGGAAATAAAATGCTGCAAATTGTAATTAATTGCCAGCTTAAATTGGCATAGACCTATGTATCTTCCTGCAAATAACTAAAAATTGGGCTGTTCCCAGCTTGGCACAATTCTTGTTCCTCTATCTTTCAAATCTATTCGGCCCAACGAATAGCTTCATATTTTTTAAACAAGGAATAATAACATGAGCGGGAATGCTGCACGGTTAATGGCCATTAAAGAAATCACAAATAGGCCTCCATTTAAAGTAAGTCAACCCGAAGCTTTAAAGAAAATATGGGCCAGCAATGTTTTTGACCTGGCCACAATGGAAGAATCATTGTCAAAAAATGCTTTTAAGGCTATTAAAAAGACCGTTCAGACTGGTGAAAAACTGGATAAATCCACCGCAGATGTTGTGGCAGCCGCTATGAAAGAATGGGCAATGAACAAGGGTGTAAAATTTTTCTCCCATATTTTTTACCCTATGACAAATGCCACGGCGGAAAAACACGATGGGTTTATTATCACAAATTCCGAAGGCCACGCAATCACAGAGTTTACAGGAAGCTTATTAATTAAAGGCGAACCAGATGGTTCCTCCTTTCCCAATGGAAGCCTTAGAATGACCAGCGCCGCCCGTGGATATACAGCCTGGGACCCCACAAGCCCTGCATATATCACCGAAACAGACAACGGCGCCACCTTGATGATTCCCAGTGTGTTTTTCTCCTGGACGGGGGAGTCGCTGGATAAAAAAATTCCCTTGCTGCGCTCCAATCGGGCTGTGGACCGGGCTGCCAGAAAGGTTTTAACCCTCATGGGAGAAACGGAAATAGCCACTTTAAATTCCAGCTGCGGTGCCGAACAGGAATACTTCCTGGTGGATACTAATTTTGCTAACGCCCGACCTGACCTACTATTTGCTGGTCGAACTTTGTTTGGAGCAGCGCCTGCAAAGGGACAGCAATTCGATGATCATTACTTCGGTTCAATTCCTACCCGTGTCCTAAACTTTATGCAGGATTTCGAAGACAAACTTTATAAACTTGGAATTCCTGCCAAGACCCATCACAATGAAGTGGCACCGGGGCAGTTTGAAATAGCCCCTTATTTTGAATCGGCAAATGTTGCAGCTGACCACCAGCAAATGATGATGACTATGATGAAAAGCACCGCCAAAGCGCATGGATTCACATGTTTACTTCATGAAAAACCATTCGCAGGTGTTAACGGATCGGGAAAGCATGTTAACTGGTCCATTGGAAACTCCACTCAAGGAAATTTGCTCGACCCAGGGAATACTCCTGAGCAAAACCTCAACTTTTTACTTTTCTGCGGTGCAGTAATTCGAGGAGTGCATCTTTTTGGACCCTTACTAAGGGCAGTAGTAGCCACAGCCAGCAATGACCACCGGCTGGGAGCCAACGAAGCTCCTCCTGCCATACTATCTGTTTATCTAGGTGATTTACTTGAAGCTGTGTTTAAGGACATTAAAACCGGAAAGTTAAACAAAACAAAAGAGGGCGGCGAAATGGATTTGGGCCTTAGCCAAATTTTGAAATTCGATAGAGACCCAGGGGATAGAAACAGAACATCGCCTTTTGCATTTACTGGAAACCGCTTTGAGTTCAGAGCCGTTGGCTCCTCTCAATCTGTCTCCGGCCCCTTGGTAGCTATGAACACCATCTTGGCTGACTCACTGGACTGGATAGCTGGAGAATTGGAAGAGGCATTAGCTTCTGGTCTGCCAAAAGCAGAGGCGGTAGTAAAAGTTCTTCAGAAGTTAATGAACCTGCACGACAAGGTTATTTTTGGCGGAGATGGCTACTCCGAAGCTTGGCATAGAATGGCAGTGGAAGAAAGAGGGCTCCGCAATATACCCAATACAGCAGAGGCACTACTTGCGTTTAAAGATCCAGATGTAATCAAATTATTTGAATCCATGGCGGTTCTCACTCCAAAGGAATTGCAAAGCCGTTTTGAAGTTTATTCAGAACAATACATTTTGTCTTTAGAAGTAGAAGCTAAATTAGTGGCTAACATGGCAAAAACAACCATCGCTCCTGCCGCCTTAAGTTATCTTTCCAAACTCTCCAGCACAACCGCTGAATTATCAAGTCAGGGTGTGACTTTGGATTCTACATTAACAGCCAGCATCGCAGAAAACCTGAACCAAATGTTAGCTTCCGTTTCAAAATTAGAAGAAGCTCTGGAAAAAGAAGAGTTTTCCAGTGTGGATGAGCATATGGAGTTCATGGCTACGGAAGTAATCGGCCTTATGACATTAATTCGTGGTTATGCAGATAAATTGGAAACTTTGGTGGCCGACGAGCTGTGGCCCCTGCCTAAATATTCTGAAATGTTGTTTATTCGATAAGAGAAAGGCTCTGTATCACAAAAAAAGTCAGGAAAAGCTGTTATTGAATTTGCGCCCCTTTTATGGAGCGCCTAAAAAATCTGAGGTCACTTTAGAAGTAACTTATGTCCCGTTCCTTGGGTAACACCTTGGGTAACTCCACCAATCTGGACTTTCCATAAGTTGTAAGTCGTGCCAGCGGATACTGTAGTAGCTGCTGGACCCACAGAGAAAATTCTGGAACGCCCCAAGCCCGGAATTCCTGTTACCGTAAGGCTAACGGAAACTACCTGAGGCGATGTTTGCCCAGGAGCATTGTGGGAGATCAAAATATTTTGATTATAAGTTCCCGGAGCAAGGCCCTCTGCATTGATAGTAACTACCAGATCACTGCTACCAGAAGCGGGTGTTGTTCCCGATAGCCGGCTTAACTGCAACCAAGGGGGAATTGTGGGGCCTAAGGCCACAGCGTTGGAAAGGATTTGCGCCCAATTTGCATTGTAAGTATAAAAATCAGGTGCCATTGTAATGACCCGGCCACTATGAATTTTATTTTCGGCAATGGCAGCATATGAAGAGTAACTCGCTAATACTTCTGCTGAACCACTAACACTGTAATAAGCACAAGCATTATTCATATATACAGTGGAAGTAATTCCGGTAAATAGTTCATTGGTTGGATCTTCAATAACAATAGCACCGCCGCTGTTTAAGCCTGCATAACTAATATCCATTAAACCTGCTTCAGACAAAAAACTGGCTGGATTATAGCTGTGTCCAGGAAAGTGGTAAATTATAGTTCCACCTCTCTGTAAAAAAGCATCCAGAACTGTTGCGAAGGTAGTTCCTAAACCGGACGGTATTGGAATTGATTCCTGTTCCATAATAATGAAAACTTCTTTGTCCGCTAATTCCGCCGCCAAAGTCAAAGAATCCGTCGTAACAGAATTTGTAATAGTATGACTTGGTGCATAGTTTGTTATGGAACTAACAACATTAAGATATTCACCGGTCATGTCCGCGCCACGGGTATAAATCAAAATATCTATAACTCCTGGCCAGGCTGTGGGCATACCAAAGTCGATGGACCAATCTAAATTATCCCCTCCAGCATTGGAAATACTGAGCTGATGATCTTCTGAACTTCCCACAGCTAAGCTGGTTGAAATATCAGCAGGAGACACAGCAATAGAAGGAGGTTCAACCCCCTCGCCGCTTGAGGAAACCGTTAAAGTTGGATTATCATCCGCATTACTTGTGATAGTTAATACGGCAGATTCTACTCCCGGGCTAGAAGGATTAAAGGAAACATCCACAGTAACGGAAGAAAATGCATCCACAGATATGGGAAAAGCACCTGTAATTGTGTAAATGGGATTTGAAGTGCTGATGTTTGTAACTTGAGTGGGTTGGTTGCCAGTATTTTCCAAAACTATTTGTAAGGTTGAGCTGTTTCCAACCCATATGCTGCCGAAATCAAGATTTGTTGGACTAACGCTTAGTCTCGACTCTCCAGCAACGTTTAATGTTACGGGGATATTCAATGGATTGGTCACAAGAGGAGAATTGTGAATCAAATTTAAATTGGCTGTATATTCTCCCGCCAACAAATTACTTGAATTTAGCTCAATGCTAATATCCCGGGAACTACCAGGGTCTACGGTTCCAGATGAAATATCTGCAGAAATCCAGGAATTATTTCCCACGGCGCCTTGTAATAAGTAATTCATAGCATTTGGGAATAGAAATTCGGCCAATCCGGAGGGATAATAATACTCTAAAGTCAGTGTCGATACTAACACCGTGCCTGCACCCATATCATATTCAATTAATGTGGGCTGATTGCTAACATTAGTAATAATAGTATCCGCCCCATTTGGTACAACTGATATAAAATTATGGCTTGCAGAATTCCCAGTGATTGGGCTTGTTACCCCTTCCACAATGGGATGTTCATTATTCATAATGTAATTGGTACCTGACGTGGAATAACTAACTGTCCCGGAATTTGGTATGGACTGTGTAATCCCTGAAAAAGTGCAGGAATTATAAAAAACAATTCCTCCAGAACTTATATAATTTTCGAATCTGGCCATATTTGCATCCAAATTAGAATAGTATGTACTTGACTGGACAGATGATGTTACTATCAAATCAAACTGTGCAAAGTCGGTTGTAGCTACCGCAGAAGAAGGTATTATAGTTACAATAGCACCAAGGGTTACCAAAAGGGGTTCTGTTACATCTTTACTCCAGGGCAAAGCATCCCGAATTAATAGCACGTTTTCGCCAGCAAGGGGAACATTTAAATCTGAATTAAAGGGCCCGGGGTTTTCCATTGGAGACTGAGTATTTCCCATCAGAGGATCTCCGTATTGGGCCAAAATATCATTTTTAAATTGTTCTGGTATTTCAAGTTGGTAAACACCAAGGGGATTGGATAGGTAATCCACATCTAAGTTAAAACTCAATACATCTCCACCCAGGTTATCTACAGAAAGGATATGGTTTGAAATTTCATCTGGCCCCAGATTATCACTAATGTTAGCCGGGCTTACGGAAATTTCTGGTGGCGCTATTCCTGTTCCATTTAAAGTTACCGGAAGACTTGGGTTATACTCAGCATCACTATTAATAGTCAATGTTCCAGATTCTGTCCCTAAATCCACAGGACTAAATGTTACCTCAAAGAATTGAGAGTTCCCTGGTGTCAATACTATAGGTAAGCCTAAAGAATAACTAAACTCTGCATTGTCAATGGTTATTGAGTTTACTTGCGTTTGTTCCGTACCATTATTTTCTAATACAAATGTAAAAGCTGAATTTTGCCCAGCCCAAACATTTCCAAAATCATGGGAACCAGGTGTTACAGTTAAACTTTTAATACCATCCACATTTAAGTCTACAGGGATACTTAATGGATTTGTATGACCCGGAACATTGTGGTTAAATTCCACTATTCCTGTGTAATCTCCACCTAAAACACCCGTACCACCCAAAGATACAATCACATTAGTAGAGCCACCTGCTGGAACTGTAATAGGGGTACCCTGATTTTGAACATTTAACCATGGTGGAGTGGAGGTGTATCTCATTGCATTTTCAAGAAGTATTAAAAAATCACCAGACCAATAGGAATTGCTAGCAGCATAAACATTTAAATTTACGATGGACTTTTCTGGATTATAGGCACCTATAAGATATCCATTTGTTAAAGTTCCAAGTGATTGTCCCTGACCTTGCGTAGATGTAACGTAGGCATAATACGAAAATGTAAGGGAGCTTACTCCTTCTGTAATAGGATGGGAAACCAAGGTTCCAAGGCTGGCTGAAGAACTTGAATAGGTAGTTACTGCAGAAATCGGAGAGTAATCTGGAGTCATTATTCTACCTTGGAGAACCCAATTGCCTGTTCCATGGAAATTTAAACCCAGCAATACAACTCTTCCTCCAGCATCCACGTAATCGGCAAGTACATCACCAATCTGTATTTGATTATACCAACTACTATTTGAAGCCACTACAACTACATCAAAATTTAAAAGACTATCTAATTGTGGTTCTTGTACACTGCCATTTATTAACTCCACATTAGCTACCTGAGTCATTGCTTGCAATTGGGATTCTAAAGTAGAATAGGTGGTGTTACTGGTAGCAAGCAATCCCACATTCATATCAGTAACTGCGCCTAAACCAGGCAAAACAGAAGCAGCATTGATTCCACGCGCCGTAAATACCAAATCGTCACCACCTAAGTTTTCAACGGTTAATGGCACATCCACAATTTCTTCACCCACAACTGCTTCTGAAATAGCAGAAGGAGTTATGGATATTTGAGGAGGCTCAACTCCTGTTCCACTTAAGGTTACCGGAAGACTTGGATTATCCTCGGCATCAGAATTAATCGTAAGCGTTCCTGATTCCGTACCTAAATCCGCAGGACTAAATGTGACCTCAAAGGTTTGAGAGTTTCCTGGAGTTAATACTATTGGTAAGCCTAGAGAATAGCTAAACTCTGCATTATCAATGGTTATTGAATTTACCTGCGTTTCCTCAGTACCATTATTTGCTAATTCAAATTCAAAAACGGAGTTTTGACCAACCCACACATTTCCAAAATCATTGGAACTTGGCGTTACAGTTAAGCTTTTAATTCCATCCACATTTAAATCTACAGGGATACTTAACGGATTTGTTTGACCTGGAACATTGTGGCTAAACTCCACCATTCCGCTATAATCTCCACCTAAAACACCTGCTCCTCCCAAAGAAACAATAACGTCTGTGGAACTACCTGCGGGAACTGTAATCGGAGTCCCTTGGTTTTGAACACTTAACCATGGTGGAGTGGCTGTATAGCGCATTGCATTTTCAAGAAGGATTAAAAAATCTCCAGACCAATAGGAATTGCTTGCAGTGTAAACATTTAAATTGACTATAGGTTTTTCAGGATTATATGCTCCAACTAGATACCCATTTGAATAGCTGCCCAGTGACACCCCTAAGCCTTGAGTGGCAATAGCTAGCGCGTAGTAAGATGAGCTCAGAGTGCTAACTCCTTCCGTTATCGGATGAGTAATAAGAGTTCCAAGGGTAGCAGTAGAGCTACTATAGTTACTTGCTGTTCCAATGGGTGAATACTCTGGAGTCATAATACGGCCTTGGAGAGCCCAAGTGCCTGTTCCATGAAAATTTACACCCAAAATTACAACTCTTCCTCCAGCATCCACATAGTCAGCAAGCACATCGCCAATTTGTATTTGATTATACCAGCTTGTATTTGAAGCGACCACAACCACATCAAAATTTAAAAGGCTCTCTAACAGAGGTACTTGCAAATTCCCATTTATAAATTCCACATTAGCTACTTGAGACATTGCCTGTAAATGGGATTGCAAAGTGCTAAACGAAGTACTGGTAGCAAGAAGCCCCACATTCATATTGGTAACCGCCCCAAAGCTGGGAGCCAATGGAGAACTTTCAGCTCCTCTAGCCGTAAATACCAAATCGTCACCACCTAAATTTTCAACGGTTAATGGCACATCCACTATTTCTTCACCCACAACTGCTTCTGAAATAGCAGATGGAGTTATGGAGATTTGGGGTGGCTCAACCCCTGCACCATTTGCGTTTACAGTTAAACTGGGATTATCTTCCGCATCACTAATAATGGTAATTGTAGTTACATCAGCATCTAAATCAATTGGTGAGTAAGTAATGGTCAGCGCCAATGCTCCATCAGCAGCTACTGTAGCAGGTAATGTTAAATTATGGGTAAACTCCGCCCCTGAAATATTAATACTATTGATTTGGGTAGCTTCACTGCCAGGGTTACTCAAAATAAAATCGAAAGTGGAAGTCGAACCAATCCAAATATTGCCAAAATCGTGGGACAAAGGCGAAACATCTAAATTTCGTACCCCATCCACATACAAGCTAACTGGAATTGTAATGGCATTGGTAGCGGGAACATTGTGGTTTATGGTTAATTCTCCGGTATAATTTCCAGGAGTAACATTAACCCCATTAAATAAAACTGGTATATTCGCAGTTTCGGCAGGGTTTACATTACCTTCAGATTGGCTGATTTTTAACCAGGACCCATTGCCACCCGTTGCTAACCAGTCAACAGCTGTATTTGCAAATAATCTGTTTTTATAATTAATCATATTATTGTTTGTAAAAATTTCATCGCAAACAGATATAATCGCTCCAGCGCCAATAATTGCCGCTGCTGAAAACGGGTTTCCTGAAATGTCCTCAACGAGTAATTCCGTGTTTCCAGACAGTATTAACCCAGCCACTGGACCAGGTATATTTAACGTATCTACACCTTCAGTTGCGGAGTGTTCCATAATATTGGTACTAATTCCAGATGAATATGGCCCCGTGTAAGTTATACCATATTTATTAAAAAAGGGTGCCATAGAACCAGGTTGGTCTCCTTGATACAGAATTGCGCCCCCGTTTGCAAGCCAGCCATCAATAGCCGCTTCTTCCGCTGCACTCCAGTTTGAGGATGGATCCTGCATATAAATAACATCGATACCCGCTAAAATGCCCTCAGTATATAGTGAAGAATTATCAATTACTGTAGCCCCTCTGGCCGCTAAATCACCTGAAACCACTGAAAATGTGGCGCTTGAAGAACTGCTATGGACCAAGTCGAAGGCAATGGTTTTACCTGTTAGATCCGCCGCTTGTATTACAATGGACGGTGCGGCAACACTGTTTGGATTATAAACAGGAAGTTCGTCATTTCCTGATATTAATGGATAAACCTCAAAAGAGGAAAGAGTATATGAGCTTAAATTCTGAACAGTAGGACTTGTAAGTGTTTCAAATTCCAAACCCCAATTAAGAACATCTCCCCCATCATTTGAAATATTCAATACACTATTCAAACTGTCGCCATATAAAACAGTTTCACTATAAGCTAGAGGATTTGCCACAATACCTGGAGGCTCTATACCATTGCCATTTAAACTGATTGTTAGAGAGGGGTTATCTTCAGCATTACTGCTGATGGTTAATATTCCAGTTTCGGCGCCTAATGCATCTGGTGAAAAATTCGCACTCACTTCAACACTGGAGTAAGCTGACACGACAATGGGAAAACTTCCTGAAACTGTGAAAACAGAGTTATCGGAAGTTATGGAGGAGATTGAAGTGGCTTCATTAGAATTATTGACCAGGGTCAGGAGCAAGCTCGTGCTACTCCCATTCCATACATCTCCAAAATCGAGGCTTGTGGGGTTTGCGGTTAAGCTTCTAAAACCATCCACATTTAAGGTTACCTCAATGATAAAGGACGAATTTGAAGGATCGTTAGTAGCTACTGAGATTTCCCCTGTATAGGTCCCTCCCAGCAATTCTGCAGGGTTAACATTTATAAATAAGTCTTGAGTGCCCCCGGGATTTACAGTCCCAACTCCTGCAGGTCCTGCAGTGAGCCAATTAGGCCCAACTTCGGCAATGGCATTGTTTACATTAAGACGGCCACCTGTAACAGTTATTCCGTTCATGGAAGGTACTTGATCCACCGTGTTCATCAAAATATTTTTAACTTCTTGGAATGTTAGACTAGGGTTTAAAGACCAAATTAAACCTGCTGCACCGGATACATGAGGAGTAGCCATGGATGTCCCACTCAAAAGCCTGTAGGAATTGCCAGGAGAACAACTATATGTATCTACACCTGGAGCTCCCAAATCTACACTTGTTAACCCATAGCTTGAAAAAGATGCTTTAGCATCATTTCTGTCTGTTGCGGCCACTGCAAGTACATTAGGTAAATCATAAGATGAGGGATAATGGGGGCTTGAATCGTTGTTAGAATTGCTATTTCCGGCGGCAGCCACAAACAAGCCACCCAAGGCGATTTCATCCATTAAGGCCTGGGAAAAACCTCCCCCGCCCCAACTATTACTGGTAATATGAACGCCCATGGCATTGGCATAATTCACACTGGAAATGGCATTGGCTGTGGAACCACTTCCACCATCATCCAGAAATTTTATAGCCATAAGTTGTGCATCCCACATGACACCCGCCACACCAATACCATTATTGCCCCTTCCTGCAATAGTTCCAGCACAGTGAGTCCCGTGGTAATGCCCGTCCATTGGATTAGCATCTCCATAGGCAAAATCCCAACCATGGATATCATCTATAAAACCATTTCCGTCATCATCAACACCGGCTGTGCCAGATGCTTCGGCTGCATTTACCCATATATTGTCCACTAAATCGGGATGTAAATAATCAATGCCTGTATCAATTACTCCAATTGTTACAGATTTATTGCCAGTATGGATGTCCCAGGCTTCCACTGCATCTATATCAGCATCTAGCGTGCCTCCTGACTGGCCTATGTTGTGCATACCGTATAATTGGGAAAAACTTGCATCATCAGGGATGGCTCCAAGTTGAATTAGATAGTTGGGTTCCGCATAAGCCACATTTTGATCCAAAATAAGGGTTTGAATGGCTGCAATAACATCATTTGCTTCCTGTGATTCAATAGTTATCAAAAATAATTTGCGGCCCTGATGCGCCGCCAATCCGGTTTTGGGGTTAATAGCTAGAGCCAATTCTTCTGTTTTTACAGTGTTAATTGCAGCTAACACCTGTGTATCGAAGAAACTACTTTGTCCATTTTTTAAAGCAACAATTATGTTACCAGGAACAAAAGCATTTGCATAGTTTTCATTGCTGTAAATTTTATCATTTTGGATTGTCGGCAAAGAATAGCCAGAATTACTATTAAATGTAGGAGAGCTGGTTTCCTGTACACTTACAATTTGGAATTCCAACACATCCCCCCCGCTATTGCCCAACACCGAAGTCAAATCCACGGGAGAACTTGCGGGATTTAAATCCAAAGTAAAACTAAGAGGACTCAAACTAGCTGAAGGAGGAGAAGTTGCAGTCCCAATTGCTGAAAAAGTCAGGCTCGGGTTGTCCTCAGCATCGCTCAGGATATCAAAATTTCCAGAATGGCTACCGAGAGCCGATGGGTTAAAACTCACATTAAAGCTGGCAGAGCCAAAAGCCGGTACAGTAAGGGGTAAAATTCCATCATGATCGAATGTAGGGGTATTATCGCCATTTATGGCATTAATAGTCGTTAATTCATCACCAGCATTTACAACTTCAACTCTATAGGTGGAGGATGCTCCCTGCCATACATTTCCAAAATCATGAGAAGTAGCGGTGAAATTTAACCGCCGCATCCCGTCCACATATAAATTGACAGGAATAACAATGGGATTGGACTCAGCAGGGTCGTTGTGGGACAGTTCTATAGTTCCATTATAACTTCCTCCCAACAAATCAGTGGCATCCAAAATCACATCAATATTTATAGACTCTCCTGAGGCTAAGGTCCCTGATTCAGTGGACAAGGACAGCCAGTCTGGGCCTGCACTGAACTCAACGGCCAGAGAGTTTCTCAAATAGGATGCGTTGTATACAACTCCAAGTCCATCGTCTCGGGTACTATTTTGAATTCCCACGGTACTGGACAATACAGTTCCGGTTAAACTGTTGTAATAAAGGTTGATTTTACCGTTGTCGTGAAGCACAAACTGAAAGGTCACACTGCCGGAGCCACTGTAATAAGCTACGGCATTAAATTGTACAATAGCATATGTCCCAAAGTCTTGGAAATAAACATTGCCTCCACCGCCGGGCCTAAGATCATCCCAAAAGCCAGCAATAACATTTGCTGGAGCGCTCGTGGAAGGTAGAGGGTAATTTGTATACCCTGAATATGAAGTTCCAAATGTAATAACGCCATTAGAGCTAACATACATACTGCTATAATCAGTCCCGTAAAAGTTAAAGGGGAAGCTTAGAGATTGTAATTGGGTGCAATCATCACACCCAGAAATAGTGGACATTACGGTTCCTGTAGTGCTGATATTATTCCAAACATAAGTAGGGCCTGAAGGTTCATCTGAATCGGACCATTTATATCCATACATGTCCGGGCCACCGGAACCATTAGGAACTATTTGGCCAATTCGGTTGTCGGGGGCCCCTTTTGGTAAAATTTGGAAATGTTCCGGAGAGTAACTTGCTGGAGGTATTGTAGCCGCAAAACTAGCAACCACTGGAGATAAATTATATGCTAAATCAGCGCCACCACTGTTTTCAATGGTTAGTGTAGCCGTGGCGCTTCCCCCCACCCCAACAGTTTCAGATATCGCACCGGGACTATAAACAATCGCAGAAGGTGGCACGCCGTTTCCACTTAAGTTTACGCCAAGGCTGGGGTTATCTGCCGCGTCACTGGATATGGTTAAAGCGCCTGACTCGGAACTTTCTGATGTTGGAATAAATACCACATCTAAAATTAAGTTGCCTCCAGCAGGCACCTGAAAAGGCAGGCTTGCCCCTGTTGTAAATACAGCATTATCAGTACTAATCCCAGACACTATGGTTGCTTCGCCACCTGAGTTGCTCAATGTAAGCTCAAGGGTGGAAGCAGCGCCTACACCAACACTTCCAAAGTCTAATGAAGTGGGGCTTACTGCTAAGTTTTTGACTAAAGGAGCCAAACCTGCAGCTGCCCATACATCTGAAACTGTGGCGGCATTATAGCCCAAAGTTGTAGCAGCTAAAATCCAGGCATCTCTGGAATCCCTGTAATTAGAATTGGCCGTTAACAAAAATCTATTAGCATACATGGCTATTTCGCCAGCTTGCTCAATGCCTAAACCAGTTATAGAATAGGCGTGGCCATCATTAGTGCCCGTGCCACCCTCTGATAACAGATAAAAAACAAAGTTTTGAACCCCGCTATTGGTATGAACCCCGCCATTATCACCGGAACCTGTGTACCAATATGTTCCTTGATAATATGAGGGTTGTCCGAATCTCTGTGGGTCCCGCAAATCCCTTAAAGCTTCATCACTCAACCAGGAATCCTCCCCCATCATCCAATCCGCTTCTCCATCCACTCCCAAAGGATAGGCGGACCTTGCGTCGGGCTGACCGTAAAATTCCACCAAAGCTCCCAATATATCGGAATAAGATTCATTAAGCGCACCAGACTCGTAGGAATAAACCAAGTCAGATGTATAATCAGTAATAGCATGGCCGAATTCATGAGCGGCAATATCAAGAGTGGTCAAAGCATTCGCGGTCACTCCATCCCCATCTCCAAAATACAACTGAGAACCGTCCCAATAGGCATTTACATAATTGGTATTTACATGGACATTTGCCGTTGCGAAGGCTCCTGCATTATCAAAGCTGCTCTGGCCTAATACGGTAGTTACATAGTCCTGGACAATTTCCATATTTTTGGCCAGGGATACGGCAGCGGGGTCAGTATTCGCCCAAAGTCCTGTATTGTTTTGTTCCCAATCTGCGGCATCTTCGTTAAATACGCCCCAAAGGTTGTTGGAATTCCACAAGAAATATTGGGATGTATTGTCCAACCAGCCATTAATATCAACCAGGCTCCCATCTTCATCGGGCAAACGGTTGCCACTTACATTATTTTCACTGCCCCCCACAGGAGCGGCGTGCATCAATTTATTTTCCTTAAATAAAAGCTCACCTGTTCCAGCATCCATGTATGCTTTCCAAAGAGCGGGAGTTTCAGGGGCTTCCACGGGAATTTCTACTTCAAAGGCCAAATGGCCATCAAATATTACCAAATTGCTGACGGCTTTTTGGATATTACCTTTTCCAAGGTTTTGCCTGACTGAATTTATGGCAGAAGCGGCAGTGATAGCTGGGTTTACGTCCAAAGATATGTCTTCCGCAAATTTTCCGCTTACAGCATAAATCTCGTTTTGAGGATTAACATGTACTATCATTTCGGAACCTACAACAGGGATGCTTTTATACAACTGTTGCAGACGAATATGTGTATTCCCCAGCTTGTCTTGTTGTTCTGATAAAAAATTAGCTGAGAAGCTATCCCCACGCCATTTGCTGTTTAAGCGGGCAATTATTCCATTGGCGGAATTTCCGCTCAACTTTACTTTACCCTGAATAGCCTTCTCACCTTCATTTAACAAGTCGTCTTTCGAAAGACCTTGCAGGTTTTTGAATCCGTTTTTGTATGGGTTCACAGGTCCGTCTGCCACATTTTCTGGATTGGAGCTAGGCCTTATTCCATAACCCGGAATTGTTAATCCAAGCAGCAAAGCAGCTGCTAGAAATCTAACTGCCGGTACTTTTCTAATAAAAGAAGTCATAAGAAATTCCCGTAGTTTGAATTACCGAATTGAATATGCTGATGATGTTAATGGAGTTCTGGGTAATAATACATCGGGAGGGCTGCCTTCAATGGTAATTTCCACCCATAAGTTATCATATGTACTTAAAATACTTTGCAAATCATCCCCAGTAGAGCCTTCTCCGAGTCTGGCTACAAACAAACCATCGTCCACAGTAATAGCCTGGGAGTTCGCAATTAAAAAAGACTCGGCATAAACTTCTGTACCTGCCGAGGCATCTGTAAATAAGCGAATGCTGGCTTCCACATCCACTGGAGTAGGGTAACCTATGGGGTTTCCTGCATCGTCTAAAAGTTCTCCGCTAATGGACAATTTTTGAGAGTTTGGAACTGCGCCAGGCAGTTGGACTGTTAAGCCAGCATTGTTACTAACCACAGTACCCCCAGGGTTATCTACAACAACGCTAAAAACAGCCCCGTTATCCGCTAAGGTAGCTCCAACAAAATCGTAAGTGCTCGAATTAGCACTTGGGATGTTTAAACCGTCTTTTCGCCATTGGTAACTTAAGGGAGCGGTTCCGGAAGCCACTACAGAAAAACTGGCTGTTTGCCCTACTTCAATGGTTTGCGAAACAGGTTGGGTAACAATAACCGGAGGGCCTGGGTTTACAGTTAATATAGCGCTGGAGCTAGTTGTGCTTCCACCTGCATTGGAAACAATTACCGAATACGCATCATTATTATTTGAATAAGTTAAAACAGGAGTGGTATAAGTGTTGCTGTTTCCACCTACATAGCTTCCAAATCTTCTCCATTGGTATGTTAATGGGGCCGAACTTACAGCAACCACGCTAAAGCTTGCCGTTTCGCCTTCAAACCTGGTTTGGTTGGCAGGATGAGTCGTAATAACAGGAGGAGCAGGCACAACCGTTAAGGTAGCCGGGTTACTGGTGATACTTCCCCCGGCATTTGTAACTATCACCCTGTAAACATCGCCATTTTCACTGTAATTAGTTGCACCAGTGTTATAGCTTGAACTCGTTGCCCCTGCAATGTTTGCTCCATTTAACTGCCATTGATAGCTAATTGGAGTTGTTCCCGCTGTGGTCACACTAAAAATAGCCGCTTGAGGCTCATTTACTGTGATATCTACAGGATGTACTGTAATTGTTGGAGGTAAGGCTATAACTGTTAAAACAGCAGCTGAACTTGTTACAGAACCTTCACTATTTGAAACCACTACAGTAAAACTGGCGCCATTGTCGGAATAAGCTGCAACTGAAGTGGTATAACTGGCTCCGGTAGCTCCAGAAATATCTGCACCATCTCTTTGCCATTGGTAAGTTAAAGGGGCTGTTCCATTTGCCACAACGGTAAATGTTGCTGTTTCAAGTTCATTAACGGTTTGAGATGCTGGTTGTGTTACAATAGTTGGAGCTGTTGCCGCATCATTCCAGGGAGTCAACCGATATCCGGGAATAGGTCTTTCCATCTCGCCGGTAATTCCAGGACCTTGCCAACCCACTGCAATATTATCACCACCTACTTCTTCTTTTTGTAAAACCTCGATGTAATATTTTTGACCGGCCACCAAGCTTACCGGGCTGGATTGTTGGCTGGCATATTTAGTCCATTCCAAATGGTTTGCCCAGCCAATGATATTGGCGATGAGTGAAGCATTTGCCGGGCTTTCATCGGAGCTAAGCCATAACTCACCATCGTCGTCGGTGGCCAACCAAAAGGTATAGCTACCAGTTGCCGGAGCCTCGACATAACCTCTCATTCTTGTGCCAAACTGGTCTGCTACATCAACCGGACCATCCAAAACAGAAATTACCTGACTGGTTGAGGGGTTATCAGGATAATTAGCCGCACCGGTTAATGAAGCAATAGTTGTCCCTGGAATACCAGTAAACGTTTCCATCAAAATTCCGCTCGCTCCCGCAGGGTTGGAGGTGATGACAAAATCATCAAAATATGCCGTGGCTTGCTCCGCCAATTCTGTTTTTTTGTTATTGTACATTCCAATGGTAATACCGTGATTGCCGGCACTTAAATTACCCAAATAAACTGTAAAGGTTTGCCAACCCGTTTCTAATGGATCGCCGCCTCCCCCATACAATTGGGCTACATAATCATTTCCGGATACACCGACTAAATTGCCATTTAGAGCGACCAATACCTGATTGTATTCGTCCCCTTCATAATTAGATACAGTTTGAAGGTTGTATTTTAAGGAAAGGGTCACATTCCCGGCAGAGGCTAAAGAAAAGTTGATAGTCCAACCGCCGGACATATTGTTAATGGGTGTGGCATCGACCCCGCCCACCGTAACCGTTAGGGCACCGCTGCCACCAAAACCGCCGCTGGCATTTCGGACACCTGAAGCATAATTAGGTTGGGACGTAGCCCGAAATGGGTCATCCACATAATTAAAACTGTTGCTATTGGAATTAAAATCCGCTTGTAATACAATACCGGAATAAAGACTTCCACTTAACACCACTAACAATAAAAATAAAGCGGAAATAAATGTTTTATTAATATCAAACCTGTTTTTCACGGAGCAACCTCGATTTCTAAAACAAAAATTTTAAAAGGCGAACTAAAAATTTTACAAGAAATTTAATATAATCCAATCGAATGTAAACACAACTTTACAAAATATTTTGTGACAAAATGTATCTAAAACACATAACATCAAATAAATTAAACGTTCAAACCGTTAAATTAGAGTTGATACGAGTAGATGCAATTACATTGCATTTTTAAATGAATTAAAATTTAATCCATTTTATAAATCGCAATTTAGAATATTTATATAACCCTGTCACTTCTATCTCACAATATTTTTTAAAATAAATTCGCTTTTTTGTGTTTCTAAATTGAACCCAAATAAAAATGTCTATTCCAACACCCCCTTATAGGCAAAAAAATAAAGATTATGGCGTTTTTTATCCCAAATCTCCAAACCAAAGACAAAAATAACTGCATATCTTCACATCCAAAACTCAATTAACTAAATTTCTCTTTGGAGGAGCTTTGTTTTAATTCAATTTCAGATTGAAATTATTTCACATTGGGGAAACATATGAAGAGTGAGCCTTTACCATTAACATGCGCCTGTTTGCTTTTTGCATGGCTTTCGGGCTTTAGCCAAGTCATCCCATTTGACACACTTTTTAATGGAGAAGATTTAACTGGCTGGAATGTTATTAGCGCTGTGGATGATGATAAGGATTTTGTTAGTGTGCAGAACGGGGCTATTAACATCACTTCCGATGGAGGCCACGGTTGGCTGTGGCTCATGTCTGAAAAAGAGTATACGGACTTTGTTTTGAAGTTAAAGTTTTCCGCCCCTAATGGAGACTACGGCAATAGCGGAGTTAACTTTCGCAGCCAATTCGATGAAGCAGACGATGGCGGCTATCTTAACGGGCCCCAGGTAGACATCTACCCGCGGGATAATTGGCGCACGGGGTTAATCCTGGATATGACCCGGGGAAATGAACGCTGGCTGCAGCCAGACTTGCCAAACTGGAATATCACGCCTCAGAGCACACCCGATGGATGGAGCTTTAACTATGAACCCGAATGGAATGATTTGGAAATACATGTTATTGGTACCACGGTAACCACCATTGTTAATGGAATCACTTATGTTGACGAATGGGATGGCGATGGTGTAATAAATAGTTCCGCCCATCAATCTAAGGGCGTGGGAGAAACAGGTTATTTTGCCTTGCAGGCGCACAGTGGCGAACAAGTGCAAATCGCTTTTAAGGATATATACATTCAGGATTTAACCAACGGGACTCCCATCGACACTACCACGGCCATTGATACTTATTCCTTAAATAAAAATGACGCCAGTCCAGCTAAGCAGCTGTTTATCCAAAGCCTGATAGGAAGTTCCGAGATACGCCCTTCGGGGATATATTTTTATCAGCAAGAGGCAGGGGAAATCAGCCCAAAAAATCAGATTTTTAATTTAAGGGGCCAAAGCAAATAAGCCCCTTTCAGGTTGAAAGCAACGATGTATCAAATCCTGAGGGAATCCGAGAAGACTTGTAAATAGTCTATTCCAACCTGTGGGAGCCTGAAGCGCCCAATTTTTTACTCATAAACATATAAGTCCGGCCACCTGTCATTTCCAGTGTGGAATGTGAGACGGACGGCCTTTTTGGCCTTTTCTCCAATCTTCCATATAAACACTTCATAATCATATATATCATGATCATGCCCTTTTGAAGTAGCGCACCATACCATGTATTTCCCAGTATTGTCTAATTTAGGGAAATATTCATGGGAAAGCCTTCCGGGTAAATCCATAAATCTGATCTCTTTTGGCACTCTCAAACTACTCACCTTTGTTTTAGGAGCTCCGTTTTCCACTTCTATATGTAAAATTTCGCTTGGAGCAGCTGTCCCTCCATTTCCAGTGGGGTTTACCCTGTAAATCTTTTTACCACCAGGAAACCAATCTATCTGGCAGCCTCCGCCTGTTGTCTCCCATTTTTTGGCTTCAATATTCCAAATCCCCGTTTCTCGGGAGGTTCCCCGCAAAGTGGCTGCTAAGTATTTGCCGTCGGGAGATAAATTGGGCTCCTGAACTATGGTTCCTTCTTTAAGTACATTACCATCGAAAAGTAATTCTTCGGACGACCCCGCTTCTAAAGACCGGATAAAAGCTTTGTTAGCTTTGGCGTAAACAATTTTGTTTCCCCCATCATGCCAGGTTCCCCAAACAGCTCCTTCAACTATTTTTTGTAAATCGCTGCCATCTATATTAATGCTGTATATATCCCATTTATCAGGATATTTTGCATCGGTTTCAGGAACCCATCCCCCTTTGCTCCTGGTGAACAAAACTTTTTTGCCATCCGGTGATATACGGGGAAACCAATCCACATGATCGCTTTTTGTTAGGGCTTTGGCATCGCTGCCATCTGCATTCATGATCCACAAATCATGTTTAGAGTTAGACCTTGAAGTGGACCAAACAATTTTTCCATTAATTTGCCCTTTTAAGGCATCCATTTGTTTTTGGAATTTCTTCTTTATTTTTACCGGTGAACCCATAGGGGCTTCCTGAGCTATTGCAGATGTAGTTGCCAAAAAAAACATTAACGCTAGAGCTAACAATTTAATCATAGTCCTTCCTCTTATTTATATTCCAGTACCCGGATATTAAGTTAAAAAATAAAAAGTCTCAGATTAGTTTTAATTTGGACTTGTGAGACCCATTATACTTTGTTGCAAATGGTACAGAGATTCTTGCAATAATTGCGGGTGATTTTTCCATTTGTTTTTTAATTCCAGTTCTATATTATTTACAGTGGCCTCGTCTTTTAAATTCAGCCCCTCTCCTTTTTCCTCCAAATTCAGGCTAAACAGTGCTTCTGTTCCGTTGGTATAGGATAATCTCCAATTTTTTTGTTGGTACAGCCAGTGGGCTAATTTTTGGTAACGGCTAAAAAGTGCCAGAGGGATAAGCACCTTTTCAATTTCGTAACTTTGTTGAAGTTGAGGAAAGGTTTGGGGATTGTCTAAAACATTTAAATAGTTTTGAAAGAACTGGGGCTCTTTAATCACAAACCGGCCGTCTATAAAAGATTTTTTGGAAGGATATAAGTGAAAGTTTAAATACCCACCGTAGCGTGCGGCATTAAATATATTTCCCGAAAAAGACTCTTTTTTTAGAATTTGAACGGATTCTACCGGATACCGGAACGGCGAAAGAGGCGGAGAAAAAGGACTGTTATTTAATAGCCTGAAATGATTTATTCCAGCTCCTAAAAGCGCAAAGGCTAAAGCAAAGCCCCCCCATTGGAACAAGGTTAAACCAGAGTATTTCCTATCTGTTTTTTTAAATACAAATTGAGAGCTGTAATAGGCTAACAACCCCGAACTTATAAATAAAAATAGAATAACATTTCTTTTTGAAATAAAAGCAAGCAGGCTAAAGGCTAATAAAATAATCAGATGCGCTACAAGTAATTGCCGGTTGGCTACAGAACCTTCTAAGCCATTATTTTTGTCCTCATTGTTTTTTAAACTGGAAAACATAAACAAAAGCAAAATCAAACTGCTACCAACCACCACAAACAAAATGTATTGTTGCGAACTTCTCCAAAGGCCCATTAAAGGTATATTTTCCGAAATATTCTGAGAATATAAATTTGATTCGGAAGGGTTAATTTTGCCGTACAGTCCAAAAGGATAACCTAGCAATTTAAGTCCATTTGGATTTATGGCGCTTAGCAAAAATTGAAGAACGGGAATAAAAAATATCCCTTTTATTTTATTTAACAATGGGTTATTTGATAAGAGATTATGCCCAGAGAAATAAGCGAAACTCAAAAAGGGTCCCAGCACAAACAACCCTTGACAGTTTGCCCAGAATACTTGCATTAATAGTATCAACCCAATCCATTTAGCTTTTTTATCCGCAATCCATCGTTCCATAAAAAAGACGTTTAAGGACATACATAAAAGGCTAATCAAAACAGGACGGGCTAAAAATTCAAAACGAATAGAAAACAAAACCAATACAAACAAACTTAGGGAAAGCATGTTTATGGATTTTTTGCAAAAAGCTTTTAACAAAAAAAAACAGGAAAAGCAAACAACTAAAGTTTTAAAAACAAGTACCCCCCAAACCCCGGCGATGTTATAAAATCCAAAATTTATTAATTGGTAAAGCCAATGGACATTTATCCAGGGCTCAACAGACGGAGTAAAACTAAAGGGATCTTCCCGCAAAAAGCCAGGACCAACTAACATCTCCCGGGCAGAAGCCAGATGCCACCAAATATCTGTATTGGTTAGGGTAAAGAATGTAAAAAAGCCCGTTAAAGCTGCGGCAAGCCCTATTTTGATTTCGGCCTTGTTCAATTCAGATAGCACCTTTTACTTGTAATCTACATCTTCCCACTTTTGGCTGTAGTGGAATAAATCTCTGGCGGCCATCATGTATATTAGTAATTTTTTCTCGGATATTTTCTTAGAACGGGTCCGCATCATTTTTTTTCGGACTAATGGCCCTCCGCCCCAACTTGTAATAATATCCAATTCCCTTCCAATTTTTTGAGCAATATGAGAACCCACACCCCCGGATTTCCCATCGATATGTTCAAATACCCCCGTAAAACTATCTCCAATTAACAGGATAGGTGAGTTTTTATCAGGCTCTATTCCATTTCCATCTTTTAAAACCCTGGAATTGGCAATAGGAACTGCCGGATACGCTGCCTGTCTGTCTTCTGGCAGACGCTCCACAATATCCCCTCTTTTCAAGATTGTGGTATCTGAAACATTGTAAACCGATGTATTAGAAGAGATACTGGAATACCATTTATATTCCTTTATTCTTTCCGCTATTTTTTGCGCTGCCAGCTTTAGCCCAATACTGGTCCAATGGGTGTCTTGTAGTTGGTACAAAGAATCCGCCATAGCTTTGGATTTATTTTTTTCTTCTAAAAATATAGGCAACAGATCTATGACCTCAATTCCGTTCTCCTGTAACTGCTTTAAATAATACCTACCCCAGGGATTTACGATTTCAGCAACTTCCGCTTTCCCTTTCAGATGCTCGGGATAGACTTCTGTTTTTGGAGGAACGGGAACAAAAAGAAAATCTATGTTATTTTTTCCCAAATAATTTTTCAACTCAACTATATGTTTGGTGGGATTATAGCTATCTTCCTGAGCGGATAGATCTTCAGCCAAACTATACTCCAAAGACTTCCTGAAAAAAAGCCATTTGTTTTTTCCCTCAATACCCATTTGAGCATCAGGAAGCGATGCAAGCATTGCCTTTTGCTCATTTCTAAATTGCTCTAAAGAATTTTCCCAGGCTTTAGGCGCTCCATAAGTCTCAAACTCTTTTTTAAATCGATCTTGGTTAGCAATATAGTTGGGGGAATTTTTTACGGATTCAATTTGAGCGGAAGCCTCGGTGAGGGAAGATGAACTTGCTTCCTGTGCATCAGTGGCCTGTGAAGTTTCATCCGGCTTTTTAAAATGAGGTATATGGAAAACATTGTAAATGGGTTTTCCCAAAGGATTGCCCCTAATAACAATGGTGGGATTTTTAATGGAAACTTTTTTTAACTGTTTGCGGATTTTCTTTTCGGTGTCTTCATTTGGCCAAACCGCCCCTTCCGCAACAGGCACCAGGTCTGTATTCAAAGATGGATACCAATACGAAGCCAACAACTGAGCCCAATCCATAACCTGGCTACGACTAAGCTCTTGTTTTAGATATTCCTTTTCCATCCATTCAAAAACAGGTTTTGTTTTTTCTGCAGGAATTCCCGATAAATTTAATTTTCCATAAATTTCCGCAAACCCATCATTATCCCAATCCTTTAACCCTTTAACAAACTTGACCCAATGGGCAAATTCAATTTCCACCCATAAGCTGGGCCCGGATTCTTCCTGATGTATCCAGGCTGTTACCACTTTTTGATAGGAGGGATATATGGAAGGGTCGGCCCATTTGTAAGCATTTATCTTAGCTGTTAATTGAGCAATATCTTCTGTCTTGGTTTTTTCCCAAATTAAATTTTTAAGGGCAGGCCAGGCCATGGGCTTTGCCTTTTCCGAATCGGAAAGGGGACTTGCTTCCAAAGTTAAGGCGGTTTTCAAAATAGCGCCGTTAAAATTCAGACTGTCCCATAAAATTTTTCCTTTTGGTTTTTTAGGTTTAAATTTTTCGGGATTGTGCCTTACCGGATTATTGTTATAGGCCGCGTAATCTAAATTCGCCTGAGTGGGTGAAGCAATTTCACGCACCATAACTAAAGATTTTTTTCGATTAAATTTGGGAACAAGCTCATTATAAGGATGTGCAAAAAGGCCTATCCCCATTCCAAAAGTTAAAAGAACTAATTTGTGTGCTAAGCTATACATAGTATTTTATCCCGCTTACAATTCCACATCTTTCCAACCTTCTGCTCCAAATTGAATGTCTCTTTCCACAAATTCCCACACCACCAATTTTTTGCCTTTTAAAATATTTTTTTTTCGGGACAGCTTTTTGCGAACCAGAGTGGAAGCTCCTCCATTGTTAACAATGGATGCAAGCGGCTCCGAAAGTTCTTTGGCCAAATGGCTTATCCAACCGGCGCTTCGAGGCGTGTCTGTTTGAAATATTCTGGAAAAGCTATCTCCCAAAACTAATATCCGGGAATTTCTAAAGTCATCTTTATAAAGTTGACGAGATATTTCCTCCCCGGAACTGTCTCTCACAAGTTTAAACACCTGATTACATAATGCATCTTCTTTGGAAAATTCAATTTTTAATGACTTAATAGTGGGAAACTCCAGTTTGGTCATATCGGTAATATCCCCCGTGCGGCTAACCCTTATGCTATCAGTTGCATATTCCGTATTAGTTTTATTTTCTTCAAACCAACTGTAATTTTTAATTTTATCAGCTACTATCTTAGCCGCCAATTCAAGCCCGCGGGGTTTCCAATGGGTATCACGAGCTAAATATACATAGTCATTTAATTCACTGTCGCGCTCCCTCTCTCGCAAAAAAGGCTCATGGAGATTTACAGTTTCAATTCCCCGCTCTTTGAGCTCGGCTAAAAACTTTTTAGTATGTTTCGACACTGCAGCAATTTTTTGCATATCCCCATTCAGATTGTCATTTAATAAATCGGGATATATGGAGGCTTTTCCAGGGGCAATAACAATTAATAGCTCAATTCCTTTTTCTTCTAATTGGTTTTTAAAATGTTCTATGGCCTTGATAGGGTCTTCCATAAGAACAGCCCCTTCTTCCCCGTAAGAAGCCAACCTGTTGTTTCGAAAATAGGGCTTGGTTAAATAATCCACGCCTTGCTTGTAAAAAAACCAATCTTTTTCTCCAGGAACAGCTTTATCACCGGTTTCTCCCAGCAAATGGTAATTAACGTACTGAAGGCCTTCTCTAGCCCAAAGGGCAATTTTGGAATTGTCTTCCATTTCTTTTTCATAGGCCCTCAAATACTCTGCATTAAACAAAGTTTCTTTAAATATGGCCTGGAACCAGAGAGAAATGGTTTTAAAAAACGAAAGCGAAGAGTATTCACTTTCTAAAGTTTCAATATTTCCAGAAATGCCGTTTTTATCCTGGTTTTGAATGCTTTTATTTAAGCTTTCAAAAATATTCTGCTGATTGCTCTTTTTTATATGCCCGTCATTAAGAGATACATAGCGATTTATTTGCCTTCGCAGGTTTTGCATGTCTTTAAACAGGTAAGACATTTCATCAAAATCCGGGTTTGAATTGGCAGAAAGTTCTTTTATTTCCGCAATTTTTCCACTGATGTTATTGTAGCGTGTTAAAGGGGTTTTAAAACTATCCACGATTAAATAGCCCGCCTGAATATGAGACTTCCATTCCACCCAGGCCTGGTAGCCACCCACAGATACAATGAGGAGCACAAAAGCTGAAATAAACAGGGTTCTTAATTTTCTGGCATTCATTATAAAGAAATTTAAAATTGGAAGTATAAAAAGGGATTAAAGGATTGAGAGAACATCATCATAACAGAAAAAATTAAAACAAAAAGCGACACCAGCATCCTGGCAGGAGTCAACTTTCTGGACCAGTCTAAGGCCTGAAAGGGTTGCCACACAAAAAAGGCGCAAATCAACATCCAAAAAATATCCGCTGGCTTAAAAATAACCGAATGGAGCAGAGGGGCCGCAGCCGATGCGTCGCTGATAAATAACATGGAACCCCAATAACTCCAGGCATGGCCTAAATCTGTCGCCCGAAACAATACCCAGGAAAATAAGACCAGAATAAATGTTATTAGCGTTCTAAAAACTTTGGGCAAGCGGTTGTATAAAAAAGGTTTTCCCAAATAACGCTCTAAAATTAAAAAGAAAGCATGAAACAATCCCCAGGCCACAAAAGTCATTTGAGCCCCATGCCATAGCCCACTTAAAAACATCACCACAAATAAGTTAAAGTACAAACGATACGCAGATTTTACCCGATTTCCGCCCAGGGATATATACAAATAGTCCCTGAACCAACGGGTTAGTGATATATGCCATCGCCTCCAAAAGTCTGTTATATTTTCTGCGTGGTAAGGCGCATTAAAATTTTTCGTAAAATAAAAACCTAACATCAAACCCAGCCCGAAAGCCATATCTGAATAGGCAGAAAAATCAAAATATATTTGGAAACTGTAAGCAATAACGCCCCACCAGGAGCTAATCCAATCCGGAGCTTGGGCCGCAAATACATTGTCCGCAATTTTGCCAGCGGAGTTCGCCAGTATAATTTTTTTACCCATTCCCAAACTAAAAATGATGGCTCCACGGGTGAATTTATTGATGCTATGGCTGCGCTCGGCCAATTGCTCAGCCACGGTGTTGTAGCGGATAATGGGACCCGCTATTAGTTGCGGAAAAGAAGCCACAAAACAGGAAAAAGTTCTCAAATCTTTTACGGGCGGGGCATCCCCTCGCCAAACATCAATGCTATAGCTTAAGGTCTGAAAAGTGTAAAAGGAAATTCCAATGGGCAAAATAATAGACATCACGTAAAAATAGTGTTCTCCCCCGCCAAACAACTCCACTACTTTGTTTATACCGGACATGGCAAACATGTAATATTTAAAAAAGCCAAGCAGCGACAAATTTGAAATCAGGGATATAACTAAACCCGTATTTCTTTGAAATTTAGATGCTCCCGGGGCTGCAATTAATTTTCCGCAGCCATAGTCCACAATAGTGGAAACCCACATAAGCGTCACAAACCAAGGCTCAAACCAACCGTAGAAAAAATAAGAGAATAAAGTGATGGTTAGGTTAAGCCATTGAATAGAGGCCCTTCCCCAATACAAACCGTAATATGTTACTAGAAAAATCGGTAAAAAATAAAACAGAAAAATATGAGAAGAAAAAACCATTTTTTTTCAGAATTATTTTTAAGGAATAATATCCGTATGAGTGGCAAAATAACGGGGATCTTCACTGTCAAAATACTCGTCCTCCACAGCTCCCGACCAAATCTCTTCCAAAGGAGATTTTAAGGTTAACTTGTATTTTGCGCCGGCGCTAAACTTTTTGGCATTTCCATTTACCATGGAATCCATTTTATCTTTAATTTTATCCCGGGGAATTAATGGATTGTATTGGCCCACTAAAATTTCTTTTTGAGCAAGTTCGCCCTTTTCCACTTTTAACACTTTAAATTTAAAAATGTATACATAGTTATATAAATCATTGGGAGGCAAAGTACCCGGTATTTCCACCAAGCGAGCTTCCAAAACAATATCGCCTTCGCCTTTTGCCTCAGAGGCATCGGCAAAAGAGATTAACAGGCACCCTAAAGCTAGTCCAACAAGCCAATGTTTCCACTTTGATGGTTTAATAATATTTACGCCTAACATCATATTGCTTACTTGGTTAAAGAATGGGAATAACCCGATTGGGGAAAGTTATTAGAACGATAGTAGTTCAAATACCACTTTACAGTTTTTTCCAACGCATCCCTCAAACTGGTATTAGCTTTCCAGTTAAGCAAAGCTCTTGCCTTCCCCACATCCGGATAACGCCTGTCTGAATCGTCATAACCTTGGCCGTAAAACTCTTCCGCGCTGATGTGCCGGATTTCTGGCGTGGTAATTTCATAAGTTGAGGCCAGCTCTTTTATTTGGACAGCTAAATTTGCAATTGTAGTTTCGTTCTGGGCTGCGCCAACATTGAATATTTCGTTGTGCCCTTTTTTTCCATTTAGTAAAAGGGCCATACAAAATTCCATTACATCATCGATATAGGTAAAACAGCGTTTGCTCCGCCCGCCATCCACTAACATCATAGGCTCCTCTTTTAACAGTGCCGACATAAAGCAAGCTAAAACCCTGGGGACCCCTTCCCCATCCAGACCGGGGATATAATCCATGTTAGGTCCGATAAAATTAAAGGGACGCAAAATAGTGTAGGGCATTTGGCCAGTTTCACCCGCAGCAATAATGTAGCGCTCTAGAAGCTGTTTGGCGCTGGCATAACTCCAGCGCTGCTTATTAGCAGGTCCCATAATCAAGTGGCTGTGGTCTTCTTTTAAAAGGTAATCTGAGCGCGTATCTTCATTGGCAGCAAAATGAACTCCAAGGGCAGAGGCTGTTTTGCCATAAACTTCACTGGTGGAAAAATGAACCAACCAGGTTTTACTGGCAAGACAGGCGTTAACCAAGCGCACGGGCTTGTTGTAATTGCTTTCAATAACTTCAAGGGGAATCAAATTATACTGTGATGGATTGCAAAGGGAGGCCAGCGAAAAAATTACATGGCATTTTGCTGTCAAATGTTGCAGCACAGAATCTCCAGTGTAATCGTTTTGGATAAATTGAAAACGAGCTTCGCCCACAACATCGGAAATTTTTCCGCTTTCGGTATCTACTCCAATTACGGTCCAATTTGTGTTATTTAAAATATGGCGAACCAAATGGGATCCGATAAATCCACCGCAGCCACAAACCCCGATTACCCTGGAGGAATCGCTTTTTTCAAATGGAATATTTGATAAATTCATTTTAAAATAAAGTAAACAATAAGAAAATTTTTAGCCCTCAATTCATTCACACTTATTGTCCATTTTAACTTACCCCTTTTTGTTAAATTTGAAACATGATAATTTATTTTTTTAGGGGTATTCTTCTTTTCCTGGTGTTTTTATCTGTATCTTGTGAAAAACCAGCTTCCGAAAATTTACCAAAAAGCCAAGAATCCGTACATTTATTATTTGAGCCCGATTCCACCAGCCTCTTGGAATGGGTAAATGGACTTTATTTGCAATACCTAAAGGAAAAAGGAGGTCCATTTCAACAAAAGGCCGCAAATTGGAAAAACCAATGGGACAGCCTTACCCACTCAGGCGAATTTTTAAATTACAAAAAAGAGGCTCACAAACTAAAGGCCAGGGATAAAACTGAATTTTTAAAATCTTTGGTTTATGGGCTGGCAAAAATCCAGTTTGATAGCAGCAAATTGGATTTCCAAAAGGCTTTTCCCCAGGAGGTTTGGGCGCAGCAAAAGGGAAATTGCATGGGAACTTCCATGTTGCTTTTGGCATTAAGCCAAGAGCTAAATATACCGCTTTATGGAGTGCTTTTACCTGGACACTTTTTTTTGCGCTATCAGGACAGTATTAGCAAAATAAACTTAGAACCCAATCGAAATGGGTACAGTTATACAAATGAAGAATATATTCAAAAATATTTGCTTCACCCTAAAAGCCCTTATAAACTAGATAATCTAAAACCCAGCCAACTTGCTGGAGTTTACTTATACAACCTGGGAAGCATTTATTTTGATAAAAATAAAATGGAGCTGGCTAAAAAATACCTGGAAGCTGCTCTGAAAATGTATCCCCATTACCCCGAAGCCCTGGGAAATTTGGGTCTGGTATATATTGCGCTCAACCAATGGGAAAAAGCCGGTGAAAGCCTGGAAAAAGCCTATCTTTTAGACCCCTATTCCAGGGATGTATACCACAATTTATCAGGATATTATCTCAGGACAAAAGCCTGGGATAAAGCCCAACATTTGATTCATAAAGGTCTTGGTATTTTCCCTAAAGATCCTCAATTACTGTATAACCTTGGCCTTATATACAACAAAAAAGGCATCAAAGATAGCGCCCGGATTTACCTGAAAGAATCCGGAATAAATCTATAATCCTCTGTTTTTCAAATCCAATTCTAAAAGGGATTTTTCAAAACTTCGAGGGTTATATCCCAATTCTTTTTTAGCCAGAGAATTGTCTAAATCGGCGTCCTGAATTAGTCCCGAAAGGGTTTGCCAGTTAATGTTAGTATTGAATTTAACAACGGGTTGCATGGCTTCAATTATTCGTACCAGCAGTTTAGCAGCCCAGACAGGAACCGGAATTATTTTTTTCGAGAGGCCTAATTCTTTCAGAAATATTTGAGCCAACTGCTTAAGGGAATAACTTTCGCCGCCGCTAAAATTGTAAACCTTGCCATAACAAATGGGATTAGCCGGAACGTTTACCAGGCCAACGAGTATATCGTCAATATGGACGGGCGATTTTTTAGCCACGCCCCCAGCAGGTAAAAATAATAGGCTTGCCTGCTTAACATAATTAAAAAAGCGGTTAAACTCCTCTGCGCCGGTTTTATTATAAGCCAAAGTAGGCCGAATTATGGTGTAGTTGCCGCTCCAGTTTTTTACGGCTTGCTCTGCCATTTGCTTGGAGCGCGAATAGGCATTGCTAAGGGAGTATGTTACCGAGGCAGAGGATATAAAGATAAAATGCTGCACCCCGGCTTTTTCACTGGCCTCAAGCATATTTACCGTACCCTGGTAGTTCACCTCTTGGTAAATTTTGGGATTAAAGGCCGACAAGAGCACCGCAGCCATATGGATAACACAGTTCACCCCCTCCAAAGCGTTGTTTAAAGAATTGGGATGGGTAACATCTCCTTTAAAAATTTGCGCGCCTGAATTTTGAATTCGGCCAAGTTCCGGGTCCAATTCCATTACCAATAGGCGAACCCTTGCCCCGCTTGTTTGCAAAAGTTTAAAAAGCCGAAGCCCCATTGCACCCGTGCCACCGGTAATCAGAATTTGTTGATTATGGAGGTCCATACTTCAGGTATTTGTTCCCAAAAAATACATAACCCCAAAGAACTTTGAGCACCCGAATTCCATAGCCAATAGGGCTTAAATGGGATTCTTCGTCAGCATAGCGAGTGGGAATTCCAATTTCTCCGATGGAAAGTCCATTTTTGCGCGCGGCTGCTATCATTTCTAAATCAAAATCAAAACTATGGCTAAGTGATTTAAAAGGAATAACTTGAAGAGTTTTTTTACTGTAACACAAAAAGCCACTGTGATAATCGCTAAGAGAAAGTTTAAACACCCAATTTTCCAACAAGCAAAGAATTTTGCCAGCCACATATTTATAGAGAGGCATCCCGCCTTGAAGAGCCATTTTGCCTTTCATTCTCGAACCCTGGACAATATCCAGCTTGTGTTCCTCTGCAAAATCCACCATTTCCAGAATATACTCCGGCGGATACTGGCCATCTGCGTGGAGGCATACAATATAATCACCCTCTCCATCCAAGGCACTTTTTAAGCCAATTTTAACGGTTTCCCCATAACCCAGATTTTTTGGGTTCTCCAAACACTGTAGCTTCGGGTATTTATTTTCCAAGCTTGAAATAACCTTGGCCGTATCGTCGCTGCTGCCGTCGTTAATAACCACAAGCTGGGAAACCCTTTGCCAGCAGGCCTCATCCATCCTATCCAACACTTTTTCCAGATGATTCTGAGCATTGTAGGCGGGTATAAAAATATGAATTTTAGGCTTATGGTTTAACATGGACCAGTTTCAATTTAAGTAAAATTTTTTAGAATTTCCTTTTCCACAATATCCTTAATTAATGCCCAAAATGCGGGATATCCTCTTGCGCAAAATCGATTCAGGACTAAATTAAAAGGTACGGGGAATTGAGGGATTCCGATATTTTACATTGTAACACATAGAATTTACCCTGGGTCTGAAGTTGAAAAATAAACACAGCATTGCATTGGCTTTAATCATAGCCGGAGCCCTGTTTACCGGGCATTATCTCAGCAAACCTAAAACAGAAGGTTACCCCCTTCTTCCCATGACTCCTTGGTCTGCCATTGGCGGCTGTGGAGTTGGTGGGGCCGGTGATAAAGGTGGGGCTGCATTGGAATGGGTAGGTCAAGGTGTGTCCGGCGGTTATATCGACTTTGAGGCAATGCCTTCTCTGGGGGTAAATTCAAATGAAACATATGGCGGAATGGTTGAAACCAAATCTTTTACTCTGCCCCTTAATTTTTATGCGAAATGGAACTCCTTAAATTTAGGATTGCAGATGCCCCTTAAATCCGTCACCTTTGAGGAAGGCAATTACACCACTGCTGGCTTTGGAGACATCAGCCTTTTGTTGGGAAGCAACCTCGGAGCATACAACCAATACAACCTGCAATTTAGCCTGGGGCTTCCCACGGGCAGATACGATATACATGACAAGGTCCATCACATTATGGATAACTCTGGACAATTGGGGTCCGGGGTTTTTATGGGAAACCTCCAATTGACCCGGACTTTTGACCGAGACTGGGGTATTTTTATGCTAGGTGTAAATTATTCTGCCGGACTTATGTACTTAAAAGCTGTGGACTGGACATACGATTCAACTTTGGTTCGGGTTGTGGCCTCAAAGAGAGAGTTGGCTTCGGCCCGAACAAATACATTTGGCTGGCAAAACGATGTGCTCACAGAAAATTCGGATAACTTTGGCTTTAAGGCCATAATGGGCATTAAAAGCGACCGAATATTTCATTCCTTTCATTTAACAGGTTCCATTCCCTTACAGGGAACCAACAAATACGCCAGCAACATATCCTATTCCAGAATCGATTCCTTTCTGGTTTTTCAAAATTCGCCGGGCCCCAATGTATGGAGCGAGGCAGAAGCCCGTACTTTTTTGGACACTGCAACTACGCAAAACAGCAACGGGGACAGAGTGCCAAAATATCAGAATGTCCAGTTCGCCAATGCTGAGGCAACCAGCAGCGGTGAAATCAGATATTGGTTCGCCGACAGACAATTAACATCCTATAAAGTTTGGCCATCCATAACATTAGGTTACGGCCAGGAAATTTTTAACGACGGCTTTCCTGTTTTTTGGGGAGTCAGCCTGCCTTTTGAGTTTGACAAAGAAACAGGATACGGTTTTACCGGATTTGCCGTGCAAGTTGGTATCAAATCGGTGGTTTATTAGTTCCAGCGGGCTTTTTTTTCGGGGGAGGAAAAAATGAAATTTATATACGCAAGTTTATTCGCAGCGCTCATGTATCTGAATGCTTCGGCTATTTTATTGGATGGCGTTGAAGTACCTAAAGATAAATTTATTGTATATGTTCTTATCGGCCATTCCAATATGGGTGGCAGCACGGCGGCCTATGCGGATGAAGTGACCCATCCCCGCGCCTGGAACTTTCGCTGGTTTGATGAAAACAACTGGGTTTTAGCTAAAGAAACAGGGCCAGGCCTTTCTGGTGGCCTATCCGGACGCACTAACGGCGGTCTGGGAATGTGGTTTTTAAAAATGATGGTGGAAGAATATCCCGATTACTATTTCGGGGTTATTGTGACAGCCTCTCTTTCCAGCACCTGCAAAGCAGTAAACACAGGCAACAACACCTCCCAATTTACCCGCGAAGAAAACCGTTGGACCCGAGGAACCCCCCTTTACGAAGAAACCATTACGGCGGTTAATCGCGTTAAAGCAGAAGCTACTTTTGGAGGACTTATGTGCATGTTAGGCGCCGTGGAGGGCACTCGGGTTCCCGCTGATGAGCAACAGAGATTTTCCGATGATATTGCCGAAATGGTAGCTACCATGAGAGAGGATATGGGCATTGAAAAACTGCCTTTCTTTATGGGGCAGTACGAAGAAGACGCCTACGGAAGCTTTTCCATTGAACTTCCGGGCCCCAAAATTGTTTACGACCAATCTAATTTGGTTCCCTCTAAAGTTGAGAACTCTGTTTTAGTTCTATCTGGCGGGGTGGAAATGCTGGACGATCACCATTTCAGACCTTCTACAGATGGATACGGAGAGTGGGCCCGCCGCGCTTTGGCCCATATGAAGGAACAAAATTGGGAACCCCCTCAATTGCAGGGCTATTACGACGGTACTTCTACTATTCAATTTGGAGAGCAAAAGCCGCAAAACTTTCAGCTAAATAATACGGGCAACCAAAAGCTTTACAGCATTTCAGGGCAACTTAAAGTCTCTAATACCGAGCTTGGAAAAAACGCCAACCTACCAACCGGGATATATGTGGGTTCCGGCAAAAAAGATCTTCAAAAATAATTTTTGATGTTGCAGGCTCGCGTACCCGCAACAAGCTTTATTGAAGGCTGTTATTACTTGCTGGGAAAAAATATTTCAGTAACCAAATCTTTTTCTTCCACTTCTTTAGGATCACTTACATAGACCTCGTAGGAAGGTACAGATTTTTTCTGTTTGATTTTCGCCCAACGCAAATAATTCATTCCGGTAGACCAGCCATTACCTAAATGCTTGTAAGCGCCTTTGTGAATAATTTTTAGGGCCTTATGTTCTGGAATATCACCTGTGACAACGGTGGAATCCGGAGCTTCTTTGGGGGCTGAATAACCCAATGCCGTGACGTAGTGGCATATGTTATTGGCCATATCAAACTTTTTATAAATAGAGAGAACTTTTTCTGGCTTGTCCAGTTTGCCTTCACCTACCATCACACCAAGGGCGGCTAAATCTTCCCGCATGGCTGGACCAATATCGGCCAGGGTACTTTGTCTTTCTTTGCCCACATAGTAAAAGCCTTTTTGCTCTACTCCGGTATCCACGCTGAAAGAACTTAAAATTTCACCTTTTTCAATGAAGTCTTTAAGCATGTTAAGACCCCGAACATAATCATTGCCTACCCAGGCATTCATCATTTTTTTCATCCAGAATAAAAAGACGGGCAATGTTCCCTGCATATCCCAGGTCAATTCAGTGTGGGCTCCGCTGGGGCTAAAAATAAAACTTACCTTGCTATAACTTTTCCAGGGTTTTAAGAAATGCAAATCATAGTGGATAGCCTTGTTTTCTTCTAGCGATTTAATTTCCATACTGCCAGCCCCAATTTTATCTCCAGCCCATTCCTGAAAGTGGCCAGGTTTTCCAGCTTCATTTTTGACCTCTACAGGGCAATTGGGTTCCATGTAAAGCCAGGGGGACCAACTTGGCCAAGTTTTAAAATCGGAAACAACTTTAAAAACTTCCTCAATTGGTTTTTCGATAATAATGGAACGCGACAAATTAAAAGGAATTTTAAACATGATTCGAGCCTCCCGATTGTTATTTAGGGGAAAATTAGAAACTGACGAAGCAGAAATTGAAAAAAAAAATTATTTTTAGTTTGAAATGAAAAAGAAAAAAAACCAAGCGATTCCTAAACTATTGAGTTTTGCGCTTATTTTTACCATTGCCATTCTTTTTCCGGCCCTTTCCATCCACCATTCCTGGGAACATCTCGAAGTTAAACATCATGATATTGAAAAAACGGGCCAGTTTCACCACTATTCCACGATAAGTTTCACAAAATCACACCATCATATTTTTGATCCTGATTGCGAATGGTGCACATTACATTGCAGTCAAAAAATCATTGGCCCGTCAAGCAAAGCTTCAAAATTTTATTTCAAAAAGCCATCAAACAAATCATCCAATAATTCCAATATGGTAATTATTGAGCATGTTTTTAAAAACCAGATTCCCAGAGCTCCTCCCCTGGCTTAAGCCACCCCACTTCAGTCAAATCTTAATTGCACAGCTTACCTTATAGGGTAAAGCTCGGTTTAAACCATAAACATTGGAGTTTTTATGCATAAATGGCTTTATGCTTTGCTGCTCATAAATATTGTTGCGGCGAATAATAGCAAACTTTTAAACCCGGATATTTCTGCCTCGGTTTTAATGTCGGCAGCCTGGTTTTCAGAACATGAAAGTTACTCACTGGGAGGGCATGATCCATCCAGCCTTGGGTTTAATTTTCAAAACCTGGAATTAGTCCTCTCTGAAAATGTGGACCCCTGGTTTTTTGCGCAAATAAACGCAATTGCCTTAATAAAAAATGGGGAAAGTATTTTTGAGCTGGAAGAGGCCTTTGCCCAATCCACCAGCTTGCCCTTGTTTTTAACTTTAAAATTGGGGCAGTTTTATACCAATACAGGGCGATTTAATTCCCTTCATCCCCATGCCTGGGATTTTGCCGACCAATCTTTTATTCATACTTACATATTCGGCTCTGATGGCCTCCGGGGCCCAGGCGCACAACTTTCCTGGCTCATTCCTCTGCCGTTTTACTGGAATGTTAGCCTAAGTTCGCAACAAGCCGAAGGGCAAACAGCTCACTCCTTTTTAGCCAGCGAACACGCACATGGAGAACATGAGGAGTCTGATGAAACCCAGATGGAAAATGATGTTGCTGAGGGCATCGGAGGTTTTCCACTAATTGAAAGACATACCGAAAAGCTAACAGATTTTGTGTTGCATGCCCGCAGTGAACTATCCCATGACTTTAATTCCAGCACCAGTTTTTTATTTGGAGCAGATTATCTTAATGGACCTAATAATCAGGGAACTGAGAACCGAACCAAAATATATTCCGGAGATTTTTTTATTAAATGGAAATCCCAAAGGGCAAGATTAGGCTTTCCCTTTTTTAAAATTCAATGGGAAGCTCTTTTCCGGGATTTTGAAGCCGGACCAAACAGGCTAAACATATATGATTATGGCTTAATCTCTCAACTGGTTTGGGGGTTTAAAGAGCGCTGGGCTCTGGGGCTTCGGGCAGAATATGGGGACTCTGAAAATGGAGAACGGTATTTTGAAAGAATGCAACGAGAACGCTATAGTTGGAATGTTAGTTTCTTTCCCAGTGAATATTCAAAAATAAGATTGCAACACAATTGGGACACAGGGGAAATAGAAACACTCCACAGCATTTACCTTCAATTTGAATTTAACATTGGGCCCCACGGCGCTCACAATTTTTAAGGGGGTATAAATATGAAAAAATTTATCGCCAATCTGATAATCATAATGGCGGGAATGCTTTACGCATCCCCCATAAAAATAATCACCACCACTTCGGATTTTGCCGCCTTAGCCCGGGAAATAGGCGGCTCTCATGTTGTGGTTGAAAACCTGGTCCCTCCTAAAAGCGATCCCCATTTTATGGACCCCAAACCCAGTTTTGTAGTAAAACTAAGACAGGCAGACATATTAATGGTAGGAGGTAAGGCACTTGAAGATTCCTGGCTTTCCTCTCTCCTTAAAAAAAGCTCCAATCCAAATATTCAGCCCGGAGCCAGGGGCTATTTTGATGGGTCTATCGGTGTTTTTATTTTAGATATAGTAGAAAATCCCGATAGAAGCCACGGCGATATACATGCTTCGGGCAATCCCCATTATTTATGTTACCCGCAAAACGCCCTTAAAGTAGCCCAAAATTTTTCGGCCAAGTTAATGGAATTTAAACCTGAAGTAAAATCTGAATTCACCGCCAATTATGAGGCTTTCGCCAAACTCATAAACCCATTATTAAATGAGGTTAGTATCACCCCGGGAGCCAAAATTGTGAGCTTCCATAAAAGCTACGAATATCTGGCTAAATGTATTGGAGCAGAAATTGTCGGATACATGGAGCCAAAACCCGGAATACCTCCTAACCCTAAACACCTGGCTTCGCTTATTAAGACTATAGAAGATGCAAAGGCCAGCGCCATATTTATTGAGCCTTACCAAAGAGAAAAATTTGCCAAATTTTTAAAATCAAAAACAGGCGTTCCCTATTACATTGAAGGGCTGTACCCCGAATCCAACGCCGCAAAGTATAGTACCTTCCTCACTCAATTAATTAAACGTTTCACTGAAAGGTCAAAAGGAAAATAAACTATGTACTGGGAGCTTTTACTTTTACCATTTGTGGCCTGCCTGGTATCGGCTTTGCCCCATTGCTGGTTCGGTATCCATGTATTGAAAAGAGAAATAATATTTATTGATCTGGCTATTGCGCAAATAGCCGCAATGGGAGCGGCCATTGGTTTATTGGCCGGATTTGAACCGGGAAGTGGGGTCTCTCTGGGCATTAGTTTAGTCTTAACATTAATTACCAGCATATTTTTTGCCCTGTTTAAATCAGAAAATAACAATATACCCATTGAAGCTGTCATAGGAATCAGCTATGCGGCCGCCTCTGCCCTATCCATTTTAGTATTGGACAAATCTTCGGAAGGAAGCGAACATCTAAAGAATTTTTTAGTGGGAAACATATTAACTGTAGAGTTGAAGGAAATAGGAAAAATTACAGCCATATATTTGGGAATAGGTTTTTTTCATTACCTATATCACAAACATTTTACTGGCCGGGCAACAGCCAATATAAAGGCCGTTAATTTTACTTTTTATCTTTCCTTTGGATTAATGGTGTCTTTTTCTGTAAAAACTCTGGGAGTGTTATTAGTGTTTTCTATGTTGGTTATTCCTGCCGTAGCAGCCCGCATGTATGCAAAAAAAATGGGCAAAATGATAGCCATTGCATTTGTCTTTAGCATTATCTCAAGCTTTCTTGGAATTGCTGCCAGTTTCCAGTGGGACTTTCCCATGGGAGCTTCGCTGGTGATGGTTTTTACGGTTGTTTTAGTTCTATTTGGGGGTGGAAAGACCCTTTTTGGTTTAAAAAAAAGAGTTGATGGTTAAATTTAAAGCCAAAATTGTATATTAACCCTTTATGAAGTTAAATCACAAATATTTTAGTTTTTTGATTGTCCTCGCAATTTTGCATTCTTTTGGAATAGCGGCCCACAAAGACATTCTTTGCTTTGAAAGCGATGGCAGCACTAACATTGAATATTTAAAAGCAGACAAGTGTTGCAAAACCAGCCATGCAATACCTTCCTATGTTTCCATTAGCGAAAAAGACAATTGCCATGGCTGTCAGGACC
Source organism: Fibrobacteria bacterium (assembly GCA_050294405.1). Lineage (GTDB taxonomy): Bacteria > Fibrobacterota > Fibrobacteria > UBA11236 > JADFYW01 > JBNKOC01. Next base: position 105,040 of record JBNKOC010000007.1, read on the forward strand.
TTGATGTTAAGGAAAATAAGCAAATTCATGTTAAAGAAAAATCCAGCTTGTCATTTCCAAAACCGGCTAGCTTTACCTCGCTCCAATATTATTTGCCAAGTAGTTCTCAAAAAATTACTCCCTCTTACTTCTCCCTACTCCGGCCAATTTTAAGCCTGGAACATAAAAAAACCAACGTACTCAGGCTTTAGCCACTCCCTCTCCATTATTTCAGGGTTTTAACCCTCGATCGGCACCACGGCCGGTCCTTATTCAATTTTAATTTTTGGAGAACAACATGTTTTTTTTATCCTTAAAGGGACATTTAAAATTTTGCAAATATTTCGGCCTCATATCTTATCTGACCGCTAGTATTTATTCCAGCCCACCGCAACCAAAATCTGAGTGGAATCCCGGCGAAAGTCCGCAACAAATAGATATAGCAGCGGCTTTGGAGTTGGCTTATAAACATAATCCCAAACTTCAGGCAATGGCTCTGGAATATTACAGACTGGATAAGATAAAAGAGCAGGAAGGAAAATCCAGTAATCCAAATTTTGAATCGAAGTTTGAAAATTTTCTGGGAAGCAATGAGTTTTCCGGTTATCAAAACATGGAAGCCAGCGCCTCCATTAACCAGGAAATAGATTTAGGCGGGAAAATCCACAAGAAACAAAAAATCGCCGAAGCTCATAAAAATATTTCTGACATGGAATACCAAAAAGAAAAACGCCAACTTCGTTATACAGTACTTGGCCATTACATAAGGATATTGGCCTTGCAAGAAAGAGTAAAACTTTTGGAACAAGCCTATGGAGTTCAGCAACATATTTTAAAAGAATCGGAAAAACGCTTTGAAGCCGGAATGGTTTCCAAATCAGAAGTGTTAAGGGGACAAATTGAGCTATCCCTTATACATTCCCAAATAGACGAAACCAAATTTGAATTATCTAAAAAAAACAATGAATTGGGAAGCCTATGGGGATCCAACACAGAAAGTTTTACCCTAGCTAAGGGAAATTTAATTCAGAATCTACCCCAATTTCCCGAAAATCTGGCGGCCGATTCCAAGTACAACAATATGGACTTGCAAAAATTGCTAGCGGAAGAAAAACTATATGAAACAAAAATGGAATTCGCTAAAGCGCAAACAATCCCAAATCTGGAAATAGAAATTGGGGGCAAACGGGATTTTGGATCGGAAAGCAATGCGCTAGAGCTATCTCTCAGCCTTCCCCTTCCCGTTTGGAACCAATATTCAAAATCCGTGGATGCAGTCCAACTAAAAATAAAACAAATACAAAGGGAAAAAATTGCCACAAGGCTGTCCATTGAAACCCATATTAACAGCCTTTATAAGGCTGTTTCCTATCACAAAGAAAGTATCCACCATTTGTCCGAAGAAATTATTCCCAACGCCATTGTGAGTGATTCAACAGCTCAAGAGGCTTACATGGCCGGAAAGGTAAGTCAAATGGATCTTCTGGATAACCAACGCATTATTTTACATGTAAAAAAAGAACTTATTGAAAATTACAAAATGTTATACCTGGTATACTCCGAATTAGAATTACTCAGCGGAACAACCATTATTGAATTTAAAAATTAGGAAGCAACAATGATCAAGCACAAGCAAATTGCATTAATAGGGATTACCATTGTAATCGGTTTGTTTTTTGGAATAAAAATCTGGAATATGGAACCTGTTAAAATAGCCTCCGGCCACGACCACCATCATGGGGATGAAGAACATCACGAAGTGCATGGCAAACATCCGGAAGATAAAGATCACGAAGCAGAACAGCTTGAACTTTCAGAAGAAGCCCTCAAAAAATCCGAAATAGAGTTTTCCATTGCGGGCCCACAACAAATTTCCAAAACCCTAACCTTACATGGAACCGTTATTCCCAATCAAAATAACCTGGCCCGAGTATCGCCTCGGTTTCCAGGAATAATAAAAAAAATGTATAAAAACTTAGGGGATTATGTGCGTAAGGGTGATACTCTGGCCATAGTTGAAAGCAACGAAAGCCTTAGTCCCTACCCCTTATTGGCATATATTGGTGGCATTATTATTGAGAAAAACAGTACTTTGGGCGAATTTGCTGAAACACATGACCACTTATATACCATTGTAAATTTGCATACTGTCTGGATAGAATTTAATGTACATCGCGATGATTTTGCCATGCTCAGTAAAGGGCAAAAAGTGTCCATCTATTTAGATGACAACAGCGAGCCCCAATACGGCAAGCTGGATTACCTCTCTCCTGTTGGAAACGAAGGTACCCAATCGGTAGTTGCCAGGGCTTCTATTTCCAACCCAAATAAAAATTGGACTTTAGGTCTTTATGTATATGGAAAGATTTCCATTGGCACAAGAGAAGTTAAAGTAGCCGTTTTACGGAATGCCATACAAACTGTAGAAAACAAAAAGTCTCTGTTTGTAAAAGAGGAAGGTAAAATAGAAATCAGGCAAGTGCACATAGGAAAAGAAGGTTTGGAGTTTGTGGAAATTCTTTCCGGCATAGAAGCTGGGGAACGTTATGCATCTGAAAACAGTTTTATTTTAAAAGCTGAACATGGAAAGTCTGAGGCCACCCATGAACATTAATATTTGCAACAGCACATTCTGGGGGCTTACATGCACAGTATAATCTCATTTTCCATTAAAAACCGCTGGCTGATTATTCTTGCCACCTTATGTATGGCCGCTCTTGGAGTCTACAATTTTAAAAATTTGCCTATAGACGCCGTACCGGATATTACTAATGTCCAGGTTCAAATTAACAGCGAAGCGGAGGGTTATTCGCCTTATGAAGTGGAGCAACGTATTACCTTCCCCATTGAAACAGCCATGGCGGGCATCCCTAAACTAAAACAAACCCGCTCTTTGTCCCGTTACGGGCTATCCCAGGTCACCGTGATTTTTGAAGACGGAACCGATATTTATTTTGCCAGACAGTTAATAGCCGAACGTATTCAGGATATCCGTGAAGCTTTGCCCGAAGCTGTGGAAACTTCAATGGGGCCAATTGCAACCGGACTGGGGGAAATTTATAGTTGGACTTTAGAAGCCGACAGCACAGCTCTTACTAAAGAAGGGAAACCCTACAGCTCTGCAGACCTCAAAACCATTCAGGATTGGGTTGTAAAGCCTCAAATAAGAAACATTAAAGGGGTGACCGAGGTAAACTCCATTGGAGGATTTACCAAACAATTCCATGTGACTCCAGATCCCCACAAACTTATTTCATTCGGATTAAATTTTGGTGATGTTATGCAAGCATTAATGGAAAACAACCAAAATATTGGGGCAGGTTACATTGAAAACAACGGCGAGCAATATATTGTAAGAGTTCCAGGACAGGTTTATGAAATTGAAGACATTAAAAACATCGTGATTAAAAATGAACAGGGGCTCCCCGTAAGCCTAAAAAGGGTGGCCAATGTATCTTTGGGCAAAGAACTAAGGACAGGAGCTGCAACCATAAATGGAAAAGAAGCGGTATTGGGCACCGCCTTTATGTTAATGGGAGAAAACAGCCGGGTGATTTCGCAAAAAGTCGACCAGGGTATACGACAATTACAAAGTTCTCTGCCCAAAGGCGTCCATGCAAGCCCTGTGTACAACCGCACCCAATTAGTCGATAAGACCATCGCCACTGTTAAGAAAAATTTAGTAGAAGGCGCCGTTTTGGTAATCGTGGTTTTACTTTTATTCCTGGGAAATATCAGAGCCGCCTTGCTTACCGCCATGATAATTCCCCTATCCATGTTGTTTACAGTAACCGGCATGGTAAGCGGAAAAATTAGTGGAAATCTTATGAGCCTTGGCGCCATTGACTTTGGAATTATTGTGGATGGCGCAGTAATTATAGTTGAAAATTGTGTGCTGCAATTAACCCTGTCGCAAAAAAAATCTTCCCGAATATTAACTCTTGCTGAGAGGATTAAAATTACTATGGCCGCTACCAAAGAAATGGTACGACCCAGCTTTTTTGGTGTTCTTATTATCATGGCAGTGTATTTACCTATCCTAACCCTGGTTGGTGTGGAGGGAAAGATGTTTCGGCCAATGGCTATCACAGTATTATTGGCTTTGACAGGAGCTTTAATTTTATCGGTTACCTTTATTCCAGCCTCCGTGGCCATTTTATTTAGGGGAAAAATTTCCGAAAAAGAAAATGCCACTATTAAGTTTTTGAAAAAAGGGTACCGACCATTGCTTCAATCGGCTTTAAGCAACAGGATATTTGTGCTAACCTTTGCTATTACCGTTGTTATTTTGGGCTTATTGTTAGCCACCAAAATGGGCCGCGAGTTTATACCTAAACTGGATGAAGGCGACATTGCTCTTCACGCTATGCGCATACCGGGAACTTCTTTAAGCCAATCTGTGGAAATGGAAAAACTGGTGGAAAAAGAAATACTAACATTTCCGGAGGTAAAAAGAGTTTTTAGTAAAATAGGAACTCCTGAAATAGCTACCGACCCCATGCCCCCAAATGTTGCCGATTGCTTTGTGATGTTAAAGCCAAAAAAAGAATGGCCTAACCCAGACAAATACAAATCAGCCTTAATTGAGGAAATTCAGGAGAAATTAAATTTATTGCCGGGGAATAATTATGAATTTACCCAACCCATTGAAATGCGCTTTAATGAACTTATTTCAGGAGTCAGAAGCGATGTTGCCGTAAAAATATTCGGAGACAATATGGATACCCTGATAAGCACCGCCAACAAGATAGCCGATAAACTACGACCCATAACTGGTGCTAGTGATGTGAAAGTAGAACAGGTCTCCGGCTTGCCTATGATTGAGGTAGAATTCAAACAGGTTTGGCTAGATAGATACGGGCTCAACCGCTCCGAAGTTCAAAACGCAGTTTCTCTGGCTATTGGAGGTGTTAAAGCCGGAGAGGTTTTTGAAGGAGACAAAAGGTTCGATATTATAGTGCGTCTTCCCGAAAACCTGAGAAATAATTTGGAAAGTATCAAACAACTCCCCATTGCGATTCCCAATGCCAAACGCAATACCCACGAAAAAGAAGGCGTTCTTCCCAAATCTATCTCCTCCAATTACCTGCCACTTTCGGCATTAGCAAACATAACATACAACCCAGGACCCAACCAGGTGAGCCGGGAAAATGGAAAGCGCCGGATTGTAGTAACTGCCAATGTACGCAATAGGGATTTGGGAAGTTTTGTAAAAGAAGCCCAACTCCTTATTTCTAAAGAAAAATTACCCGAAGGCTACTGGATAACCTGGGGGGGACAATTTGAAAATTTATTGGTAGCCAGCCAACGCCTAAAACTGGTCACTCCCCTGGCCCTCATGTTAATTATGCTGCTTTTATTTTTAAGTCTTGGTAGTTTTAAAGATTCACTTCTGGTTTTTTCGGGCATTCCCCTGGCTTTAACGGGTGGAATATTTTTACTTTGGCTTAGAGATATTCCTCTTTCCATATCTGCCAGTGTCGGTTTTATCGCCTTATCTGGGGTCGCCGTTTTAAACGGACTTGTGATGATAACCCGAATCCGTTCTTTATGTATAGAGGGAAAAGCTGTTGAAATGGCCATTTTAGAAGGTCCAAGTTCCAGGCTAAGACCTGTGTTAATGACAGCATTGGTAGCTTCGCTTGGTTTTGTTCCTATGGCACTGAATACAGGTACCGGAAGCGAAGTGCAAAGGCCCCTTGCCACGGTGGTTATAGGTGGAATACTTTCTTCAACTATTTTAACTTTGTTTGTACTACCAGTCTTGTATAGTTTGGTGAACAGGAAACGAGTGAATTAAGAAAAAGTTTTCAGGAACTGCTTGCTCCTACTACTAATGTTGTCAATTAAATTACCCTTGTTAAGCTAGAAAATAGTTTTTAATTGCTTTCTTAATTCCGGGATAGCGGTAGCTTCAAACCAGGGATTTTTCTTTAACCAAATATTATTTCTTGGCGAGGGATGAGGTAATGGGAAGTATTTAGGCAAGTATTCAAGGTAATTTTTTACAGTCTCGGTTAACGTCTGCTTAATTTTACTTTCTAAATAATACCTCTGAGCATAATTCCCAACCAAAATAATTAACTCCAAATTTTTGATTTGGTTCAATACTAAGTCATGCCACTTAGGGGCACATTCAGGCCTGGGAGCTAAATCGCCACTTTTTCCCCTACCCGGATAACAAAAACCCATTGGCACTAATGCGAATAAATCTTTGTTATAAAAATCACTTTTCGAAACACCCAACCATGTCCTTAATCTATCACCGCTCTTATCATTCCATGGAATTCCTGTTTTGTGAACAACACTTCCTGGCGCTTGGCCAATGATTATAACTTTACTGTTAGGACTCGCAGACACAACGGGATTTACCCCATGCTCTAAATGCGGCAAACAAATGGTGCATTTTTTTATTTCTGATAAAAGGAAGTCCACCTGTATTTCCTGAGATGTTTAAGTTTCTTAGTGTGGGTCTTTGTCCATGTTTTATTTTTCCACAATCTCTTTGAGCTTATTTAATGCCTTCGGCCAAATTGCGTTAAAATAATCCAAGAAGTCTTCGGTAACATCGATTTCCACCGTTACCACTGTCGCCTCATCATTTTCTTGAAATGAATAGTTTTCTAACCCACCTACCCATTTTTCAACTTCTGGTCCCTCAGTAATTTCTTTTTCACCGTCTAAAAGACCATAATGACGGATAGAAACAAACTTATATGGAATGTTATCTGCAATTTCAGATACCATTCCACCCCGTTTGCCATTTTCATCCACTCCAATAAAATACATCTTTGAACCCTTTTCCCAGCTTCCTTCATAAGTTGAGGTTGGGTTGAATTCGAAGGTCCAATGCTTGTATGTTTCAATATCATTAATGCCAAGCATAGTATTGTAGACCTGCTCAGCAGATGCCTTAATGGCTTTTTTGAATTGTATTTTTTTCATGGTATTTATTGGTTAAGGTTTGTGGCTAATTTAGTGATTGCCTCTAATCATAACAAATAATTGGTTCCTTCATAAAGTAGTATAACTATTCCACATTTACAGCGAATTGATTTTGTTATTAGCCGTAAAATTTATTCCAAAATCGGCATGTGGGAGAACCGAAGTTTTTTTTAATCCAGTAAATATTGAGAAATTTATATTGGCATCCATTTCTTAAAAGGGGTATACTAATCGAGGAAAGCCTTTATTCCGGCTGTTAGTTTGAAACGAAAAATTCTAATTATAGATGACAATGCGGAACAACGCGAATTGCTTTCAATGGCATTGGGCTATCTTAAGGTTCTTACTTTCGAAGCTAAATCCGGCACAGAGGGCCTGGAAAAACTTAGGGAAGTCGATGTTGACTTAGTGTTAATGGATTTAGAAATGCCCCGGATGAACGGTTTTGAAACCATTAAAAATATCCGACACATACTGGGGCTAAAAGACCTCCCAATTATGGTAGTATCTGGATCTGTGGACAGACCCTCCCTCCAGAAAGTCCTGGAATTGGGTATAACCGAAGTTCTGGTTAAACCCATAAAAATGGAGCTACTGGTTCAAAAAGTAAACCAGCTCCTTCACTAAAGCTAAAATGTTGAGATATTAAGAAGGTCAATCCTTCCTGCAAATTTCATTTACCAATGGGTTGCCTAAAAAATAGCTCTGAATATTCAATAAAGTTGTCTCAGCAATGCGTGTTAACGCCTCATGAGTTAAAAATGCCTGATGGGATGTAATTAGAACATTTGGAAATGTCATTAATCTTAAAATCAACTCGTCCTCTATAATACTCTCAGATAAGTCATTAAAAAACAAATTTTCCTCCTGTTCATATACATCTATACCCAAATAACCAATTTTTTTTAATTTCAACGCTTTTATCACATCATCTGTATTTATTAACTTTCCCCTGCTGGTGTTGATGATCATCACGCCAGCCTTCATTAACAAAAAGGACTTTTCGTTTATAATATATTGGGTCTGAGAATTTAAAGGGCAATGTAATGAAATAATGTCAGATTTCTTATACAATTCTTCTAATGAGCAATAGTGTACCCCCATTTTTTTAACGTCATCTGATTCGGACACATCATACGCTAAAACTTCACATCCGAACCCCAACATAATCCGGCAAAATGCTTTTCCAATTTGACCTGTTCCAATAACGCCTACAACCTTTTTGTAAAGATTAAAACCAGTTAACCTATCAAGTGAAAAGTTGCATTCACGAATCCTATTATAAGCTTTATGGGTTTTTCGGTTTAGGGTTAAAACAAGGGCAACTGCGTGTTCTGCCACTGATTCGGGAGAATAAGAAGGAACTCTAACAATTTTTATATTGCGCGATTTCGCACTATCCAAATCAACATTATTAAAACCCGCACATCTTAACGCTACAACAGCGATATTTAATTCCGATAATTTTTCAATTACTTCTCTATCTAAAACATCGTTAACAAATATGCAGACTGCGTCAAAGCCCTTGGCTAATTCAATTGTACTGGAATTTAATGAGGCTTCAAAATAAATAATTTGAAAATTATAGCGGTTATTTGCGGATTCCAAATATTCTTTATCATAGGGCTTCGAACTAAAGACCGCGATTTTCTTGAGTTTCTCCATATATCAGTAAATATAGAATTTTAGCCCATATTGCGTTTAAATTTGGATACCAGCCCCTTCAATAACTATCCTATTTTTTCTCCTTTTATCAGCAGCATTGTTTTTACCGATTCTTCTTTCAGATGAATAAAATTCAATCTCTCGCCATCGTTCATAAAATCCTGCAAATCCTGCTCAGAATCAAATGAAATAAAATGAATCTCATACGGTAATTCACTTTGGTGATTGTCAATAAAATTTTCTTTACTCGGTCTTACCCGGTAAATGATTTTTCCCTTGTACTTTTCCATCAATGGAATAGCAAAACTTTCGAATTCCAGAAAAATTTTTTCTTTCCCTTCTTTTACAAAGACCAATTGTGTTATGTAAATCATTTTAAATAATCTTATTTCTTCCTGTTTTGTTTCCAGGATTTATAGTCCTTTTTAACATCCATTACTTTGAGTTTTTTCCATTCTTTAATCGCTTGTTCTCGGGTCGAGCCCTTTTCATTTTCCAAAAAATCGGAAAGGAAATTAATATAACGTCCTACCAGTATCTTTTCAAATTTGTCAGCTTGATTGAGTTTGATAAATCGATTAACCAAATCACCGTATGTTATTTTCTTTCCTTTTGTAATTTGTTCGTCCCGCCAACGGTTTAGCCTGTACCACACGCCCGATTTAACCTTTAATTCAGGAACAAGTTTGTTTGCTTCGGTCTGAATAAAATTTTTTGTCCGTTTATTACTAGTGTAATTGACAACAGGAAGCGATGCAGTCAATCCTTTTTCAAGATCCTTTGTTCCTGTTTTTACAATATTCCTTCTTTCTGACTGTTTAACTTGCCCCGTCCTTATGTAGTGCTTAATAAGTTGCTCTAATTCATCTTTTCTAAGTTTGTTACTATTGGTAATTCCAATTTCTTTTGCGAAGGTTTTTATTTCGTCAGAAAACCAATAACCTTTATCGAATTCCTTTTCGGTTATACCTTTTACTAATTTGGTCACTTTTGCCATTTTTGTTAGCTGTACTTTAAATTTGAATTCCAGCTCTTCCTATTGCTTTTCATTGTTTTTAAAAGGGGTACTTATTAGCTCTCTATATGATTGAATAAATTTTCTTAATTCAGCTTCTGTTTTCTCGTCAGTTATTTTTCCCTCAAGAGAAGCTTTAGCTTTTATTCCTTGAATAAGTAGTGTTGTTTTATCCGTAAAATTGGCTTGTACGGTTTTCATAATTAGTTTTAGTTCTTCGTGGCCTTTTTTCCCATGAGCAGAGGCGGTTATTAGTCCAGTTGGCTTGTCAGAAAATACAGTTGTCGACACACACCATTCAATAATATTTTTTAGTCCGCTTGGAATACTGAAAACATATTCTGGAGTACAGATTATAATTCCATCAGCCTTAAAGATTTTATTCCGAAAGTCAAAAACCTTGTCAGGCACATTTATATCGGTAAGTTCTGTCTTGAAATGTGGAAATTCAGTTAAATCATCTATTATCTCAAAATCAAATTCGGACTTTTCTGATTCTGAAATAAATTTCAGTATCGATAAATTTCCTGAATTCTTGCTGGCACTTCCACATATCCCAATTATTTTCACCTGGTTCATTTATAATTTCACTTACTTCCTTTTCAATATCAACACCTATTATTTTGGAATTATCAGTGCTTTCTTTTATTCATTTTATTTTTTGCCCCATTTTGTTTCATTTTCTTTCACTCTGAATTTGACGACTTTTTTAATTAGATCATAAGGTATTGGTTTATCTAAAGAAAACTGCACAGAGCCTTTCCCCCGTTTGTAAACTGAAAGTTCCTTTTTAAATTTTTCGTGACCGGTTGGCGTTGCATAAAATCCTATATGATTTTTGTAGCCCGCAAAATAGACCAATGGTTTTCCAAATGTTTTGTAAGCGGGCATACCATAGGCTATTTTCTCGTCTGCTTCAAGTGCAGTGTCTTTGATAATCTTGCGTATTTTTTGCAAAATTGTCTGCACCTCGTCTGGAAAGTCATTTATGTAGCTGTCTATTGGATCCATATTTATTTGTTCAATTGTGTTCCCACGGACCACATATTTCCGGCAAAATCCTTAAATGTTGCTCTCCTGTCTGGATCCCCTTCACGTTCTTCGGGTACTTTTAAAATTTCACACCCTGCTTTTACTGCTTTATTAAAAGTTTCCTCAACATTGGGAACATAAACATGCATAACCAAAGAAACCGGAGGAAACTTGTCGGAAGAATCGCCAAGCATAATCACGGAATCGTCAATTTGAATCTCAGCATGCATAATTGTCCCATCTTCCTTATCATAACGCCTTAATTCCTTAGCATCAAAAATTTGTTTCATCAAATCGATAAATTTTTGAGCGCCGTTCACAATGAAATAAGGCGAAACTGAATTATACCCCATCGGTTTGAATTGTTTACCCATACTTTTTCCTTTTTTCCTTATGATTTTGCTGCCCTTAAAATCTTTTCCATTTTCCTGCCCTTCGCTAGTTCGTCCACCAACTTATCAAGGTACCTGATTTGTTTGGTGATTGGATTTTCAATTTCTTCTATCCTGTACCCGCATATCATTCCAGTTATCAAATTAGCATTGGGGTTTAACTTTGCTCTCTTGAAGAAGGTTTCAAAAGTCACTTTTTTGTCGATGAGTTCCTGCAGTTTTTTGTCATTGAAGCCGGTCAACCACTCTATGACTTGATGCAGCTCTTTCTTATTCCTGCCTTTTCTCTCAACTTTTGTAACATAGTGTGGATATACGGATGCAAAAGTCATTTTTGCCATTCGTTCATTGTGTTCGGCTGTCGTTTTCATGGGGTCTGTTTTATTTCTTTACAGGGGTTAAATGGGTCAACACACAAAACCATTCATTATTTTCTTTTTTATAAACATCTGTTACCCATTCGTCGGCCTCCAGGGGTTGTCCCTGCCAAGCCCCGGTATTTTGTCCACGACCAGTTACCAAGGCTATGTCACCATACACTTTTACTCTCATAACTTCTTTCGTCATTGTGGAATGTGAAAGCAGTCCTTGTTCAAGCACATTGAAAAATCTTTCCTGGGGAATTATTCCGCCTTGACTGTCAATGAGAACCCAGTCGGATGTAATGCACTTTTTAATTTCTTCAACACTATTGGAAATTACCGCAACATTGAAGTTGTCTTCAATTTTTTGAAAATATTTTTTTAATTCTTCTTCCGTCATATTTCACCTTTTCTACAACTTTACCACAAGTTGCATTTTATTTTTTAATTTCAAATGTATCCAGGACTTCATAGCTGTTCATTGTTAGCGTTTGCGGGTCAAGGTATTTCGCAAATGCAAGAGCATCAGCATCCTGCATAAATGTTGCCTGTACATGTTCAACATCCTCTTTGCTTTCCCATAGGAAAATATCCATATAGCCTTCTTCAGTTTTGAGAAATTGGCGGCTGACAAGTCCTTTGCATCGCGCACAGTAATTTTTGTTAAACTCTTCAGAGGCTCGCATTAATTCCTTATGCGTGACTCCTTCCGCCGGTTTGTATGTAGTTGTTTCTATTATCATAATGTGTTTTTATCCCTATTTGACAGGTTCTAGTCTAATACCAAAAGAGTAGTCAACCCATATTTTTAAGACCGACTTTCGCCATTATCAAGGAGTTCACCTAACCTCGGAAGAACCACATCCCTCCAACCCGGACCCATATTTTCAATTGCGTTCCGATCCTGTGGATTAGTGGGATCAAGGCCATGCTGCTCCAGATACAGCCTTGTACCATTGTCCTCTTCTTCAAGGCGCCAAGAAATGGTCCATTTATTAAATGAAAACAAAAGCTTTTTCTCAGGCTCAACCTCAAGCACCTTACAGGGTACCATCCCCCAGTTTCCCATATCCAAGGTGAAATCATGGCCCACAGTCGGGGCAATATTACCTGCAGCCCACCAACGAGCCAAAAGTTTGGGCTCTGTTAAAGCTCGCCAAACCTTACTTCGTGAATGCGGATAGAACCGTTCAACTCGGATGGCCTCAGTCTTTTTATTCTCCGTTTTATCCATATAATATCTCCTTAAGTTTTAGGTTCTTTAATATCATCGAGAACCTCGCCCAGAACATGCAGACGTTTACCCCAATACTGTCTAAACGGCTCTAACCAGTCATTAAATTCCTGAAATTTTTGCCGGGAAAGCTGATAATGGCGTTTCCGCCCATTGGGGGTATCTTGTACTAGCTCAGCCTGACGAAGAATACCAAGGTGCTCTGAAACAGCTGGTCGGCTCAGTTCAAACTCTTGTGCCAATTCTCCCGCTGTTCGAGGCCCTTGAACCAAAATTTCCAGAAGTCGACGCCTGGTGGGGTTTGCTAACGCAGCAAATGCAAGATTCTCAACCATAGCATAAATATACGTCGGAAATATCCGACACGTCAATATTTTCCGACATATTTTTCCCTTTTACCCTAAAATTGCGATTTTTCGGGCCGAATATTTTCACCTGTGGTAAATTAGCCCGCATAGTGTTTATGCAATCCTGGCTGTAGCCATTTCTATCCTGTCGTGGATTTTATACTCCAAACTCAACTCCTTCATTTTTTTATAAAATGCTTTTTTGTAATATCCCGGCATTTCAGAGCTATTTTGAAAATACTTTTGGTATTTAGTTTCTAGTTCAGGAAAATGAGTCTTTATTGCCTTCATCACCAGTGTTTTACTGTCAGCTTCCCCATTGCCAAACAAGGTTAAACTGGCAGGGAGTATATAGTTAACATTTAGAGCAGAAAAAGTTTTGAACAAGCGTTCCAAATGCTCTGTTGTATCTGAAATGAATGGCAACAATGGCATTAAGCTGATACCTGTATGAAATTTTTCCGTTATGGTTTTCTCCACTGCTTGCAGTCGCAAAGAGGGTGGCGTTGCACCTTTTTCAAATATTTTAGCTAGGGCATCATCAAGGGTGGAAAAGGAAAATGAAGCGATTACCCCTCTGCCCAATGTTTTGTTTAGGTCCTTTGGCAAAACCGCATTTTCATCTATTTGGTGAAGTACATCAAAATCCCGCTCAATTAAATCTGACTTTGTAATGATGTGAACTGGAAATTTATGTTTGGCAATAACCTTCAATGCCTGTCGCGTCATTTCATATTTTTTCTCAACTTGCAAATAGGGGTCGGTAGCCGAGGAAAGCACAATAAAGCCGTATTGCTGTTTCTTAGCTCGGTTAAAAAGTTGTCTATCGAGAACCTCAATGGCATTTGTTTTTATACTTAAACTTTTTTCAAGATTCGTACCGTATTTGCTACCTCTGATATAACAATACAGACAATTAAAAGAACAACTACTATATAAATTCAATGTATAGTCATCCAAAAACCAAGGGTCTCTCCGTTTTGTTTTATTTAATACGGATTTTACTTCAATTTCCCTTAGCATAGTTGCAGCACTATGTATTGAATTTTAGTGATTCCTTAAGGATTCGGTATCGGTTCAATAGTCAGTTTACGTTCTTCTTTGTCCAGATAGGTTACTGTCATTTCAATCATATGGGTTGTCCATTTTTCAACTCCTGCCTCTGAGGCATGTTGGCAAAACGTCAGGTAATCCGTCTGCCCTTGTTGATGGATTGAAATTGCATGTTTCAGTTTATCCGCTGAACTTATGTTATTCACTTCCATTTTTGGATATTTTGATTTTCCTTCAAGCATAAAACCATTCTTTCCATAATATTTTGTTCGTCCGTCTGATACAAAGTTGTCGTAGTGTGTTACTCCTATTTTTTTTAAATCTTGGACAAATTGAGGAAAGTCCCCGCCACTTTTAACTTTCCCGAACGCTTCGTGTATTTGTTCTATTGTAAACATATTTTATTGCCTTTCTTTATATTCAAAATAATCAAAGTCTGCGAATTTTGCTCTTCCTAATAAATCCTGACAGCAAATTCCAACAAAAGAACCGGTAAAATGGGCACCGGCGCCAAATTCTTCAAATTCATCAGAAAGAGTGCTGTAATCATAGGTTGGCCCCAATTGTCCCCAGTCTATTCCATTTGCCGAATGGTAAAACACAAGTTTGTCATAATCAACCTGGGCTTTTAAATAATAGAGGCCTTCGTTTGGAATACTTAATTTTTCATCCAAAAGAAATTCTGCAACGGCATTTTTACTCGAAATAATATCAATACAACGTCCTTTATCTTCTTCCCAAGTAATATAGATGTAATAAAAATTACGGTTGTCATACATACAAATTAATCCGGCCATATGCTGAAATGTATTTGGCTGAAAATCTAGACATGTTTCTGCGGTATAAAAGAACGATTGCTGTCTTCTTGCTATTAAAGCCTGAGTATGATGTGAGTTTAGCGATTCCTTCCCTTTCAGCCGTAGGAATCCAGGCCTTTCGGTTAACGAAAAAGTATCTTCACCAAGTTTTTTTCTAAGAAACTGGAAATTAATATTCAGCTTATCGCTGTTAAAGTCATCACGTGCCGTTTCTTTATCCCACTGGTGTAATGCTAAGTTTGGAGCGGGTACTTCCTCCTGAGGTTCATTTCCGCCACATGCTAACCTCAACCAGCCATCGTCAGTCCAAGCCATTTTTTGAATGCCGGTTTCTCTTCCCATGGTACACCTTCCTCTTGAAGGGATATGCCTTCCGCATAAATGAGCCATGTACCATTCCCCATTTTGCGTTTCAACCAGGGAAGCGTGACCTGCTCTCTGAAGTTTAAGCTCAGGATTGTTGAATGAAGTTAAAATAGGATTCTGCGGGTCAACCTCATAGGGACCCAATATGTTTTCAGACCTGGCCATGGTTACCGAATGCCTTAGTTCTGTTCCCCCCTCGGCTGTCAATAGGTAATAATAACCATTGTGCTTATATAAATGAGGGCCTTCTACCAATGCTATTTCTGTGCCTTTAAAAACATTGCTAACAGGGCCAATCAATTTCTTTTCTCTTTCGGAATATTCTTGCAGTAATATACCTCCAAATGGATGTTTATTTTTCCGGTGATCCCAAATCACATTTAGCAGCCATTTTTTTCCATCTGTATCGTGAAATAAGGAAGGGTCAAAACCTGAGCTATTCAAATAAATGGGATCAGACCATTCTCCGGTAATATCATCGGTTGTCACGAGATAATTATTCACATCTTTAAATTCGCTGCGGAAGGTTTTCACATCGGTATAAATCAGGTAAAATTTGCCCTTGCTGTAACTGAGACAAGGTGCCCAGATTCCACATGAATTGGGAGTTCCGGTCAAATCGAGTTGAGCGGTTCTGTTTAAAGGACGTGTTATAAGCTTCCAATTTATAAGATCTTTAGAATGATGAATCTGCACACCGGGAAACCATTCGAAAGTGGAAGTGGCGATATAAAAGTCCTCATTGACCCTGAGGATAGAGGGATCGGGATTAAAACCTGGAATAATAGGATTTTTGATTTTCATGGAGAGTTTTCGCAATCAGGGTTTGAAACAATTTTTGTCATGTGGTTGAACTCCTAGTGGATGTTTGTTGCTAATGGTTTTCCTACTTAGCCATTTTCCACCTTAACTTTTGTTTAAGGCTCGATATTGCTTACCAACCTTTTTAAGGTATCATAGGTTATCTGGTATTCCTTTTCAGAAATTCCATCCATGCTTCTATTCCTAAATATATTTTGCCGTTCAAAACATTGGTGATGAATTTCGAGTCCTTTTTGTGTCAGCTTTAATTTTGAGTTTTGCCCATCTAATATTTTTTCGTTCATTAAATTATTCAATATTTTTTGGACAAGTAACTCATCTGCAAATGGTTGCATGATGTTTAATAATTCTGTTTTAGAAATCTCATTATTTTCTTTTAAGCAATTTAATATCTGCCAATCAGTTCTTGTTAACCCGAATTGAGCATGTATTTCATTAATACCTTTGGTCAGTGTTTCATCTGCTCGTTTTATCCAATACCCTATTGGCAAATTTTTCTGTTTCATTTTTTAATTTTTCCAATACATGTTATCCGTTTCTAGTTCTTCGAAGATCATATCTTGAAGCGTCTTTAATTCCTTCTTGTAATTTATATTTTCTTTTTCCGTTTTCTTAAACTCGGATAAAACCTCAAAAACAAATTTGTTTTCCCCATATTGATTCCAATCTTTTTGTAAGTCCTTGTTTCTATGGTTTCCAAATTTGAGTTCCATTTTATGACGATTCCACTTTGATTTCATATCAACGCTGTTATCAATAAAGAATTTTTCATTCACAATACATTTTATTTGAAAAACTCCCATAGGAAATTCCATTTGTTTGTATTCGTCCTTAAGCTCTTTCTTTGTCTTCATTTATGTAAATCCTAATTGTTTCAAAACTGTTTTTCTGTGGAAAATTTGAGTATGACCATTTATAAGCACTATCTATTTTTTCTTTATATCCAATATTATTGCAGCTGAGAAAATTTCCTGATATTTTTTCGATTGAAGGTTGAAATCTTTTGCTTTTATTTTATTAAATGATATTTTGGCAAAAGATTCCGATTTATCAGGTTGAGTTATTTTGCCTGTAGAGCTGCTTTTTTTCAAAACCTGGATTGCCTTTGCTTCCGGACTGTATTGTTTACCATTTGCAGTTATAGTAGCTTTGGGCAAAAAACGAATCCCGGTTTTTTTTGCCATAAAATAGCTACTGAATGTTGTGGAGTAATTACGAACTACCTCCCCATTTTTAATTGTTGTACTTTGAGAAGATGATTTGGTTGGCTTTTTTACAACCGAGAAGTTTTCACTTGGCTCTTTAAATTCTAGAAGCTCTGCTTTTTGGTTTATGGTATATTTTACCACGAACTCCTCGCCGAATCGAATTTCATCTGGAACATCAATATTAATTTGACTCTGACCTTGAGCTAATAGTTTGGTAAGAAAACAGAAGGTGGTTAGTAATATTGTTATGTTGTTTTTCATAGTGTTTAATTTAATATTCTTTGTGTTATTGTAACTCATAATTCTCAAATTGCAACAAATGTCACAAAAACGAAGTTAGCTTTGAGTGGAGGTAGCGCAGAATCTAGCCCTCACTGTATTGCTTTGGTAATCTCCACTTGGTGCTGTAAGCCCAGCTGGATTAACTTCAAATGAATGCTCCCCCCTATCTCGTGTTACGCCCAAGGAGTAAGAAACAACATTTTGAATGCTACTCTTCAAATTTAAATTCCGGTTCTCCCCCTATTAATTTCCGAAAAAATATTGCAGATTCCTCATATCCAATAGCTTTATAAAAATCAGATGCTCGTCTTGTTGCCAATCCAATCAATTTACCATTCTTGTTTTCTACCCATTTCTCAAATTCGCGCATTAATTTTTGTCCGACGCCCTGTCGCCTATAATCCTCACTTACCATAATTTCTTCAACCCAACCAACTCGTCCATTTGCATAAAATGAATAATGTTCAAATCCTAATAAATATCCAATAACTCGAGTCCTATCAATTGCTAGAAATATTTTAGAAGAATCAGATTTCATCAAATAATCAAATGATTCATTAAATTTCACCTGTACTGGGTTAAAGGATGTTGCGAATCTTTTAACCAATTCAAATATTTGAATTTTATCGTTTTCTTCAGCTTGACGTATTTGAAGACTCATAAATCAACAATCGTTTAGTGTGGTTTTTATCAGTAGCCATATAGTATTTATGATATCCAAGTTAGAAGAGAATTAATTATGGTCCAGGAACCATTTTCTTTCCTAAGCCATATAAAGTTTCCTCCGCCCCCCAAACTCCCATAGGAGTAATCTATTTCAAAAACAGCTTGTGTTTTATCCTCATTAAAAGCAATTCTCGAAAGCCAAATTATGCCATTTGCATTTTCATAGTCGTTATAAAATTCCTCCCAATCGGCATCTAAATCTTGGCGGTCAAAAATGTTTGATAATTTTTCTGATGTTATCAAAATAATTTCTTTTGATTCAAAATGAAAATATTTTCCAAAATGCACCGAATCTTTATTTAATTCTTCATGGGCTTTAACTAAGGTTGTGTCAAATTCTGGGTAATTTTCAATTAGATACTCATAGTATTGGCTCCCATAACTTAAGCCAATATTTTTTTTTGTAGCTTGTACGATAACAATTTTTTCAGAAGAATATTTTTCTTCAATAACTAAAGAATAAATATTATAATTCTCTTCTGAAATTACATCTGCTTGCTCTAATGGAAATTCTGGTCCACTTCCCCTATCCCCCATGTTACAGCTTTGGATTAATAATCCTACCACAAAGAAAAGGAATGTATATAAAAATGGCCTCTTTTTCATAAACATAATTTAAAACATTTATTCAATAACCTTAATGTTATAAGAATGCAACAGACCGGGTAAACCTTTGAGCCCAAATTTTGCGTTTTTTATTCTGTTAAGATTGGGATCAATTATGTAGTTAATAGATTTTGTAAAGTCGGCCTTTTCTAAATTTACATTTTCAAAAATAGCGTCTAAGAAATCACAATTAGGAAAAACAAAATTAGACAAGTTGCAATCTGTAAAATCTACACCGTGTAATTGACAATTGCTAAATACAGAACCCTTTAAATTCATTTTAAAAAATGTGGAATTACTTAAATTGCAGCCATTAAAAATTACGGAAAAGCTTAAATCATTGCAGGTTTCAAAATTAACTCCCAAAATTTTCGAATTTAAAAAACATACATCTTGAAAGGAGCTGTGTTCAACCTTTACCAGGGATAGATTGCAATCCTCGAAATTCGAATCTGAAAATTTACAATTGGATAAGTCCAATTTTGAAAAACCACAACCCACAAATGTGCAGTTCTCATATTCCCCTACTTCAAAAGGAGAAGATGTGAAATCAATATTCTCAAATCTTTTTCCTTCTATGTAAGAATTATCCATTAGTGTAAAGTATAAATAATCTGCTTAGTACCGGCCTAAATTATTTCTTTGCCGGCTCCCAAAGCTCAATTGGATTTCCTTCGGGATCATGAATACGGGCGAATGTTCCTATTTCTGGCATAGAATTCCACTCGTCTTTTTGTATAACTTCAGTCCCCTTTTCCTGTAGTTCTGCAATTAATTTTTTTAGGTCCATCACTCGGAAGTTAATCATCCATTCTTTTTTATCGTTGAAATAATCAGAGTTTTGAGGAAAGGGCTCAAAAACAGTTGCCCCTGCCTGTTGCATCCAAACCATATCTTGAATATCTATACCAAGCGTGTTGATATACCAGTCTTTTAATTCTTTAGGATTTTTGGAACGGAAAAAAAAGCCGCCTATTCCAGTTATGTTTTTAGATTTTGACATATTATTCTCCTTAATGTTTGGCAATAAAAAAAACTATTGCTTATGTGATTGATCAGGCTATCATCTTTTTAATCACACATTGGGTTTGCATAAATGGATTATGTACCACAAAAGGTCTGGTGAGAACGGTCTTTATCTATTGGGGTATCCTGGTAGTCAGATGTGCCTGGTATCTCTTTATAAGGGCTTTTCAGCACCTTAAGAATTTTAAGGGCTGAATCGGGACTGCCCGTGTCTTGACAAGTTTTAAGGACGGCTTCTATATGGTGGTTTCGGGGAATAACCACTGGGTTTGCCTGCCGCATGCGCTTATAAATATCTTCCGGCTCGTTTTTCTGGTTTGTGATTTTATCACGCCAGCTATCATAAAATCCTTTCAGTTCGGTTTTTAATTCCAGTACAGGTTCTTCTGCTTCAAGTGAACGCGTGAGCTTGTCAAAAGTTTGGGTAAAATCCATTTGAGAAAGTTTCATATGCTCTAGAAATTCATGCATAAACTTAACTGTGTCTGGGTGGCTGCTGTCCAGGCCAAATTTTTGGGAAAGCATTTTTGTATAAGCTCTCTCAAATTTTTCTGCAAAGCCAGCATATAAAGAACGTACGCTTTCAATGGTTTTTGAATCGTCGGGTTTAACCAGCAACATCAAACTTTGAGCTAACTGTCCCATGTTCCACTTTGCGATATTAGGTTGGTTACCGTAGGCATATCGGCCATAGCGATCAATGGAACTAAATACCGTTTGTGGATCGTAATGCCCCATCATGGCACAAGGGCCGTAGTCTATGGTATCTCCCGAAATAGTGGTATTATCCGTATTCATTACCCCATGAATAAACCCCACTCTCATCCACTCCACTATTAATTTGATTTGCTTCTCGAATACATGTTCTAAAAATAAAACAATTCTATTCCCCTCTTGGTTATTGATGGCAGGGTAATGACGCTCTATACTGTAATCTAATAAGTTTTGCAAAGCCTCACTATTTTCTTGTGCGCTAAAGTATTCAAAGCTACCCACTCGTAAATGGCTACTGGCCACTCGGGTAACCACAGCACCGGACAACACAATGTCCCGATAGACATCTTCCCCGGTAGTTACCACCGCCAAACAACGAGACGTAGGCACGCCCAGTGCCGCCATGGCCTCACTCATAATATATTCACGAATAGCGGGTCCCAATGCACAGCGCCCATCGCCCCCTCGGGAAAAATGCGTGGGGCCTGATCCTTTGAGCTGTATGTCGAACCGACCACCCGTTTTATCCAATACTTCGCCCAGCAAATGGGCTCGCCCATCCCCCAGTTGGGGAACAAAATTACCAAATTGATGCCCGGCATAGGCCAGGGCCACCGGTTCCGATCCTGCTAGGGGTTCATTGCCGGAAAATATCCGGGCTAGGGCGCTTACATCATTTTGTAATGGCTGGGGGATTAATAACTCATCGGCAAGAGGACTATTCCACAAAAACAGTGCAGGACTCTCTACCGGAACAGGAAAGGTTCGCTGGTAAAATACTTCGCCCAAGTCTAAATAGCTGTTTACAAATTGCATGTCAGTATTATAGCTAACTACCCATATTTAACCAACTTCAGCACACTGGTGGCTGTGTAGTCCTCCATTAGCCTTATCTTACATATGGCCATTGTTGTGTGCTGGCTTTATTTTGTTCAACTTTATTTTTATTTCAGCTCTAATGTGAATTTTTCGTGTGTATTAATAAATTTTTCTCTTTGATAAAAGCGATATGCTTCAGTCCGTTTTTTGTTGCATGTTACTTCCAGTTGCATAATTCCATTGTATTTAGCAACACGTTTTAGTTCGTCAATCATTTTTTTTCCGATTCCGGTTTTCCTATTTTCCGGAGTCACATACACCTCTTGGATTTCCGCAATTTTTTGCCCAGCGTGATGTAGCAAATTTTGAGAGTGGCAACTTACAAATCCAATAGGTTTGTTATTTACTTCCGCAATCAGATAGATATTATTTTTGTTCTTTATATTCTGAACAAAAGCTTTTTTTTGACTTTCAAGTCTGAAAGTAGTCCCCTCTAATTCATTCACAAACTGATAAATAGAATCAAAATCGGTTTGGTTCGCTTTTCGGATTGTTATTTGGTTTTGCATTCTGACCTAAGCGATAATTTCAATTATAGACATTTTTTAGTTTACACACATCGTGCTTGGCGATCGATATTGGCAACTGACTTTTTCCATTTTTGATTAAATTCCGATTACATATGATGTTATCGATTGTATTTTCTCAGCTTTTGCTCCTTTAAATTTATAAAAGTCCGAAAAGGCATATTTCTTTCCGTTTTGCATTTTCATTATTCCGTTTGTTGCGCCTTCTTTCCCGTGCGATAAGATTTGGTCAATTGTTAACTCAGCAACCTTTTCGGATTTCATTTTTTCCAATTCTTCTGTAAATTTTTCTTTTCCCTCAATGTTTTTGTCGCCAATTATATTCCAAACAATTTCATCTGTTACACTTCCGGTAATAAATTTAACCTCTCCTTTTGCAAAGGCAATATTGAATTTTTTTAGAAACTCCATTTTTGGAGAGTTTCCACAATTAGGGCTTGAAATAATTTTTGTCATTTGGTTCAATTCTTTCGTTTTGTTTTTTCTGTAATAAACCTTTACTTGCTCATTGTGTTTGATTTATTATTTTGAATACATCATTACTGCTTTTTCAACCTTCATCTCGTCATTGAAAAACAAATTTTCTACTACTTGTTTCTGTATTGACAAACTTTCGTAATAAATCGTCAAACAATTTATTCCGTAAAAAATGTTTATTATTCTGAATTGAAGGTCAGGGTTATTTTCTAATGCTTTTCCCCAATATGCACGAATGTTGTCTTTACCTTGTATAAAACCTTTTGTTTCGGGCAATCTTTTCATTGCCAGTGGTGTGTCCACAGAAAAGTCTTCTGTGTAATGCGATAGTATTTTTTCAAGGTCGTGTTCGTTCCAACCTGCAATCCATTCTTCCACAAAATGCTCTGCAAAAGTTTGGTCAATTAGTTTTCTTGGACCCATTTTTTATTCTTTTCTATTCTTCCCAGATGACAATTTTTACCTGACCGCCAACGATCTCGGTTATGAGTAGTTGCGTGGGTTAGCACTTACTTTGGCAGGTACACACCAAACTGAAAATCCTTGCGGATTTTCAGAAGTAGGTGAGAACAAGCAATTACTTATAGCCATTGTTAGCGGTTTGTTGTTTTTTTTGTTTGTTTTTCATTGCAATACTTTTTTTAATCTTTGTCAGTCAAGTTGTCCGCTTAACTCCATCTTTTATGGCTGCTTCAAGTATGTCAATATTTATGCCTTTCAGCGTTTTAAATTTAATGCAGTAGCCTGTTACACTCGCTTTGCCTATTGCTTTTCCATAGGTTTCTGGTAAATATTTTTTGTCTTTTATACCCATAATATAAACCGAAATTCCTGTTGTATTTCCACTAACACCAATTTGATAATAGTCTTTGGTTTTTCCGTTTGCATATTTTGTGGCCTGAAGTCCATATCCTATTTGAGGATTAGTTACTATTTTACCTTTTTCATCTTTTCCGTCTAAGAACCATAATTTACATTTTGGCATTATTTTAAGTATGCGTTTATGCAACTCTTCAATTTCAGCATGTTTTGGTTCAGGCTGGCTGTCAATATATTTTTTGATTTGCTCTTGCATGTTCATATTTCAAGTTCCTGATGATTTTAGTGATGGTTTGCAATGACCGCTAACGGTTTGCGTGTTGCCGCAGTTAGCGATTTCGGAGCTTCAACTTGTCAAACCGTTACAATTTTTATTAAATGTACAAAGGTTTAAATTACCCACATCCCCCGGCTTACGTATATTGCGTAGCCGCTGACAATTTCCGTGCACCAATTTCATATTAAACATATTATAATCGAAATCATTACAAATCCTATTGTATGATACAATCCTGTTATTAATCCATATAATTTTGGATTACTCATTTTCGGTGTTACTGGTGAAAACCAAAGTCCGCCAAATATAAAATATACTATCGAAGCGATAATAATCCCAAGCCAGTTTAAGTCAAAAAAATTTATTGCCATAATTCCATTTTTTATCAAATCTATGCTTTTTTAGACCTCATTGCTTTCAAAACCTTTATTTTTTTATCGTCTTTAAGTCTTAAATAATCATCTGAGTTTTGAGCTATCAAGGCTATCCGACCATCATTATCACTATGCACACCCCATCCATACCTTTTTGTCAGCGGGGATGAACGAAAGCAAGGTTGTCCTTTGGAAAAGAATTTCTCTTTTTCTAAGTCCATATCAGCTTGATTAATTCCGTTTTTTATTGCAAAAACTTGAAATAGAACCTCATCCGATGTGAACTTATATGGATTCTGACTAATCAAATCGAACTGTATGTTTGCAACTGTCAACTTTTCTCCTTTTTGAGGAGGAATCTCAGATTTTGTTGCTGGGCAATCATCCGCAATCTCGATAAATGTATTATAATAATTTGTTGTTTTCATAGTATCAATTTAGCAGTTCGTTGTTTTGTTTGCCACTAACGGATGGCAATATGCGGAGGCCGGGATTTCGAAGTTCCAACTTATCAAATCACAATACAGTTTATTAAATATTTAAGGTTCAAAAGTAATACTACACATCACATTAAATTACTAACCGAATAGCTTTTTAGGTTTCCGTGTGTTATGAACCCTAATTTAGAGTAAATATGTTCGCCTGACTCTGAGGCAACTAATACGACCTGTTTACTTTTATTTTCGAACGATTCAAACAGTAACTTATTAGTCATGATTTTGCCCAAGCCAAGCCCCCTGTATTCTGGAGTAGTTCCAATCATATGTAATCCGGAAATTCCTTTTTTGTCCAGTAATACCATTCCGCAACTTGCATAATTGTTACGATGCTTCCCAATAAATAATTTTAGTTGAGAGGAATTAATTAAAGAAATAATGGTAGATGAAAGAATTTCATAGCCAAAAGAAAGTGAAGCTATTTTGGCGAACTCAATAGCTTTAACTTCATTGTCAACTTTCCCAATAGAAGCAAAATCATGAATGGGTTTGTTCTTTTTCGTTAAGTTTAAGTACATCCCCTTTACAATAGATTTTAATTTAAAGTTGTGTGCTAATAATTGAGTTTCTAAAACTTCATTTTCAAGAATGGAGATAGAATCAGGGATGTTTCCATTTTTTATTTTCTGATATAATTCCTTAAAATTTATTTCTGATTCCTTTAGTTTAAAAACCTTGCTTGGCCAGGAATAATTATCTGGTTTAACATAGCAGTATTGTTCTTTAACGTGCAGAAATTGACCATTAGAGCCGATATGCTGCCATAATTCAAATAGATTGTCGATGATGTGATCTTTCATATTTAATGTGTAATTCGAAGAATTAATCATTAGTATGGAAACAACTCCTACTGCCAAAAAAGCTATGACGATAGGTACTATTGAGTCTGTATAAAAACTTCCAATAAAAATAGATAAAGGCACCGAGATAATCGTGGATATTGCTCCTACCACAGATGCACCCAATCCCGCAATATGCCCCAATGGCTTCATTGCCATAGCATTTAAATTGCCTATTAAAAGCCCATAACTGAAAAGCTGGACGAACATAAAAACCACAAATATCCAAAATGGAATAGTCATAAAATAATTGATAAGTAATAGGGGGATGGTAAAACTTATGCTACCGATAATAGCCAATCGAGTTATTGTTTTTACTCCCAAACGATTGACTAATTTCCCGTTGATGTATGATGCTAAACCAATGCTTAATGCTAAAAATGCAAAATAATAAGGATATTGTTCCCCTAAATGATATTGAAATTCAAATACAACCTGCGAAAGATTTAGATAGGCAATAAATACTCCCGAATAAAGCCCAAGAACCAAGATATAGCTCAGTGATGATTTATTTTTAAGGATTTCCTCAGTGGCCTCTCTTAAATGTTTTAAGGTGAATTTCTTTCGTTTTACTTTTGGCAAAGTCTCAGGCATCCTGAATTTGAACAACAGAAATATTAGGACTGCAAAACCGATATAAATCGCAAATAGGGCTCTCCAGTTCAATGCGCTTATGATGGATCTTCCAAAGATCGGGGACACTATTGGAGTCACCATATAAATCACCATTATAAAGGAAACGGCCCTTGCCATTTGAACGCCTTCAAACTTATCCCTCACTATTGCCAAACTTATTACCCTTGGAGCTCCTAAACCAAGACCCTGCATAACTTGGCCTACTAGCAAAACAGTCAGGTTGCTTGATTGCCAGGAGATAATACAGCCTATAACAAATAGCACTAACCCAATATAAATGGTAGGTTTGCGTCCAATGCTATCAGAAAATGAACCATATAATAATTGGCTTATTCCTAACCCCAGATATAACAAAGAGATACTCGAATGTATTTGGTTTTTGTCCTTTAATTGAAAGTCTGTGGAAATACTCTGAAAAGCGGGTAAGAGCATATTAATGGTAACAGATACCAATGCCATAAGTAATGCTATTAATACAATAAATTCAATGAAACGAATCTCTTTGCCATTCATATGACAAAGGTATGAATTGATTTGGCCGATTTCCTTAATCTGGATTAAGAAATCATTTTTTGACTAGCTGATTTCTCACCTTACTTAGATGTTCGGGGCTAAGATTAAGATAAGAAGCAATTATATATTGAGGAACACGATTTTCAATATGTCCATATTTCCTCCTAAATTCCAAATAACGTTCTTCTGCTGATTGGTTAAGTTGTCTAAAAGCTCTATTGTACAATCTTGTGTAAGACTGCTCTAGCTTTATACGAGCAAACCTCTCTATTGAAGGAACTTCTTTAAAAAGATTTTCAAAATCATTCCGGTGAATCTGGAGTATGGTTGTATTTTCTAACGTCTCAATATGGTTTTCACTAGGAGTCTGTGTGTAATAGCTATAAAGGTCATTAACCCACATTTTTTCAATTCCTATTTGTGTCGTCACCTCTTTTCCATGTTTATCAATGGTGTAAACCCTAACGAGCCCTTCTTCTATAAACCGAAGGTGATTAGATGCTTTTCCAATGCAAGGAATGAAATTTGATTTGCTGAAGGTTTTGGAATGAAATTGAGCAATTACTTTCTCTAAATCAACGTCATTTACATCAATGGTTGCCTTTATGTCCTTTATTAGATTTTTCATTTAATGTATTACAACGTTTATTGTAAGGTGTCGTAAGGGGTTGCGGGCATCTTTACTGTCAAACCGCTACGCAGTTTGAGCGGGATACAAACCTTGAAATTAAGTACTTTACCTGCCATTACTTATACAAAATGTTGGCGGTTCGTTGTTTTTCCTCAGTCATTATAGCTTTTTCTATTTCAATCATTATTCTATTCCAATACGATTTCATTTCTTTTCTCTGGTTTTCGTCTATAAGTTTTTCTTGATGAAAAATAATTGTTGCTTTTTCACTATTGCCAATTACACGAACTTGAACAGTTGATATATTACCCCAATTTTTCTTTTTCCAAGTCATGCGTATATGAGAATTCGGCGTAAAGACTCTCACAAGTCCTTCAATTCCGTCTTTAGTTTTATAGGCTTTTTTGATTTCCAATTCACCTTCAAGTTTTCCAAGCCAAAGTTTTAAACCTTTATCTGAAAACATAAAGTCCCATAAGTATTCCTGTGAATACGGAAACGTTTTTCTCAGTCCAAACTGCCAACCAACATCTTTAGTAAATCCAACCTGTTTATCTTGATTTTTCATAATTAAAACTGCTATTTTTCAGGAATGAATGCCGTTGCATCAATCTCAACTAAAAAATCTGGGTTTGCCAAACCCGCAACAATAAGAACAGAAATTGCAGGTGAATTTTCCATCTGTCCAAGATATTTTTGAGAAGCCTGAAAACCGATATATAAATCCTGTCCTTGAACCATATATATAGTTAGTTTTATAATATTGTCAAAGGTCGCCCCACATGCTGATAGTGCAGTTCGTAAATTCTCCATTACCTGCTCTGTCTGTCTTCCAATGTCTCCCTTACCAACTATTTCTCCTTGTGCATTTACTGAATCTTGTCCACCGATATAGATTGTTGTTCCATTTCCTTATGTTGTCACAACTTGAGAAAAAGCAGGATTTCTGAAAAGTTTGTCAGGGTTGAAATGTTTTATATGTTCTTTCATTTATTCAATTTTTTAATGTATGTATTCATGTCGCTCTACAATACCGCTAACGTTTTGCGGGTTTTAGAAGTGCGGGAATTCGGAGCACAAACTTGTCCCCCAGCACAAAAGTTTGATAGATGCACAATTGTTCAATTACCCACTTCACTCCGCATTTCTTAAACCCGCTGTTAGCTGTAGTTCTCATCCCCAAATGTCACACGAAGTCAGGATTTTTTGTCCTGTAGAATTCTGTATACTTTAATTTATTTATTATTTCAAGAGCTAATTCTTTTTCAACCTTATCTTGGATGATTTTTTTTAAGTTAAGTAAGATAAAATCTAAAGAACTTGTTCTATGAACTATTGGAGTTCTTGTTAAACCATCCGCAAGTAATTGTAAAATATTTTTTCTTGATGATGAACCCCATTCATTTTGAAAACTATTTTGTTCTGTCAAATGACCCCAAGTAATGGCGGTATTGTTTGTTCCAGTGAGTTCCGTAATGCTGTATCCTTTTCCTGTATGGTCAATGTTTGTCATCCAAGGTGAACTTAATGATGAATTGTTCAGTTCTAATTTCGCTGCTTGAATAAACAATCCCTCTTTTATATCTAAGTTTATATTGTTCCCGTACTTTAGTTTTAGTGGTAAAATTATTTTACTGTTTATTTTGTCAGCAAGTTCAGGAAAGAACGAAGCATGTGGTTGAGGAACTAAAGGGTAATTGTCTTTAAAATGCGCAAGTCTTGGACGAAATGAAATGAAAGAAATACCTCCCTGTGATTTGTCAATTAGGTAATCTAATTTTTTATAAATTGCAGTAATCTCTGTATCTGGAAGATTTGCACTAAGTGTGAAGCCAACTCCAAACCCCGTATAAGAAATTGACTTTGCGACAATAGCTGCATTTATTATATTTTCTGAAACAGTTTTAAATTCAGATTCTTCAAGAAGATAAGTTTTTGAATATTGCTCTGCTGTTCCAGCATCTAAACTAATACGAAAAAAGTCAGGGTTTCTAAGAAATAATTCTTTTGCAAGTTTAGGAGTAAGTAACAATCCGTTAGTGAATAAAGCCCACTTTAAAGAATAATTATTTATAATTTGAGTAATCTGAACTATTTGAGGATGAAGTAAAGGTTCTCCACCACCAGTTAAAATAATTGATTTTACTTTTGCCTCTTTTAACTCATGAACTATCCTTTTGCAATCGTTAAGTTTAAATAATTTTAGTTCGTTCGTTGAGTCCGCTTCATCTCTTGCACCTGATAAACGGTTTGGACATAGCGGACACCTTGCATTGCATGATAGGCTTGGCCATAATTCTACTGTAACAGGATTGATCGCATGATTATTACCTGTAATAAATTGTAGAAGCCTGTCGCTATGTTGAAAAATTCTCAATCCATCATAAGCAATATGCGATTTCCCTTGTATGGTAACATACTTTGTTAAATCAATTATTTCATTTGTTATCCTTGATGTTGTCATTGTTATGATGGTATCAATACAAGTCCGTTTTCCTTCAAATAGTTTTTACCAAATTCCCCACTGTTACCTAAAGAATTCAAAAGAGAATCACTCTTCTCAAATAAGCTCCAACCTAGACTTTTAAATTTCTCAATCCAGTATTCTTTTGGTCTGCAATTGACATGGAAATATCCTATTTGTTCAGGTGTTGCAGCGGAAAAGAAGATCACTTTTTTGCAATTTGATATTATTGTCTTTATTACATTATCCTCAAACTCCGAAGGAATATGCTCACATACCTCTACGCTCCAAACCAAATCAAATTTTGCAGGTAGATTCAACCATTGATAAATAAAATCAATCTGAATAATTTGTTCCTTGTTAGGAATATCATTTTTGAAAATAGCTTGATTCCCTTCTAATCCCCAACAATCAATTCCGAACTCTTTAAACAATCCAATTGATAAACCCAATCCGCAACCAACATCTAATGCGGTTTTTACTTCAAAGGTTGCTTTTAAATGTTTAACGAGTTCTTCATCCCACTCAATTGCATTTTTAAAATGCCCGCCTAAATACGGCTTACTTGAAACAGGAAAGTTCTCAATTAAATTTATTCTGCTTTGAGGTTTACTTCTTTTCAAAAAATCAAGAATGAGATTATTTGCTTCAATGGGTTTAATAATTTCCGTGTCTATTTTGAACCATTTTGTAAATCTGCTTATCTCTAACCATTCTTCAAGTGCAGATATACTTCCATAACACCGAGCAATATAATTTTCAGGCACTTGATAAGTTCTTTTCTTGTTGCGTTCTAATAAGGATTTAAGAGGACAATTTGATAAAACGATTAAATGAAAATCATCTAAGTTTAGCTGTTTTGTTTTAAGTAATGAAAGGTAATCGTGGTGAGGAAATTCAATAATTGAGTTATTCTTCTTAGATGATTCAATTCCTTTAGATAAAAAAGTATCGGTAACATTTGCAATAAAATCGTCTGTCAATATGCCTGTTTGATTTAGTTTTTTTGCTGTTTCAATAATAAAATCGTCCAAATTATAATGCACAAATTTATACTCACTAACTTTCAATAGCTCTTTGATTATTGAACTTTTCCCAGATGCAGGCGTACCTATTAAAAGAATTCTTACATTAGTCATACTGTATTCAATTCAGTTGTTTGTGATTCTGGTAAATAATGTTTGCACTTGACACAAACCGGACTAAAGCTCCAGTCTGCTTTTTGATGATGTTCTCTGTATTGGTTAATTATTTCTGAATTCCATAAGTCCAAAAACGAATTATTGGAAATGTTTCCAATAATATATTCTTCATGTCCTTTGAATTCAGGAAACACATTGCAACACATTTTTAAATTGCCCAAATAATCAATAGAGGCTGAATGATACGTCATTAAACATTTTACAATTCTTTTTTCTTCAAGGAAATCATGTGTTGTGCCACCCCGCCAATTGTAAGCCTCAATATTAGGATTGATTATTTCAATTTCACATTTATTCAGAACTGCTGCCATAGCTAAACCCTGTCTAACATTTTTCGCTTCCCAAGTTATTTCTTTTAACTTTTTTTTCTCAATCCATTCATTGATTTTATCGTATCCTTTTGAGGAATCCTTTAATGAAGGATACAATGTTGTACGAATATATGATACACCTGCATCCAATAAATATCGTAAAAGAGATTGGTTTAAATAATCACCATTCGTAAAAACGCTTGGTCGCACAGAAGGGAGAAGTGATTTTGCAAACCTTACCTCTTCAATAATTCTTTTATTAGCTAAAGGCTCATTGTAATTATGAAATGCTAACCATCCAGAGTATTCCAGTGATTTCAATTCAATCAAGAATTTTTCAAATAAGAACCACGGCATTAGCTGTTGGTCGCTACGAAAATCAAAAGAACCGTTGGGACACCAACTACAATGTCTGTTACAGAATCTTGAAGTTTCTATCTCAATATATTTTGGGAAATTTTGCATCTGATTATTTAAGTAGATTCATAATGATTTTTGCCGCTTGTTCTCTACCTTTTGTTCCTATTTTTTTTAATTGTAACGAGTGATTACTTCTATTGTTTGAATGTAAAATGGTTAGCTTTTCATTCAAATATTTATCAAGAGCTCGTGAAAAATTAGTGATTGACTTTTCATTTATTGTTATTGATTGATTAAAGTTTTGAATCCTCTTTGTAACAATTTCAAGTTTTTTATTTTGTGTTTCATAAAATATTTTTTCATATTCCTGGCACCAAAGTGATTTGTAGGAGTTAAATTCTTTTTGATAAATAATAGACTGAAACAACTGTGTTCCATTGTATGGTAAGAGAAAAAAAATTTCAGTATTAGTGAATAATCCTTCTAAAACTGTTTCAAGTCCTGGAGAAGTCAATAGTATATTAGAATTTGAAAGCAAATCTGCAAACAGTTCAATTGACGGGAATTCTATTTGACTTATTGGAAAAATATTTTCAAAATATTCTTTGTTTTGAATTAAATATGAGGGCAAACAGATTTTACTTTTAAGTGAAGAAAAGACCTCTGATTGATTTAGAATGTTTGATACCAAAAGAATGTAGTTCAAATCTGAATCAGGAAGGCACATTGGTGATTTTAACCCTCCAAAATTTACAAGTATATCGTGCTTTTGGTTTCTTATTTTAGAATGGATAAGATTAAAGGGTAAAATTGTTTCAATTAGTTGTCCATTGTGTGGCATTTCTAACTGCTCAATGAAGTCTGCTTTAAAGAACTTTTGTATTAAGTACACAGAAGCTAAGTTTGAATAAGGCGGCATTTCATCTCTTAGCCAAAATAAAGTATCAACAAATACAGATTTAACTTTGTATTCGTTTGAAATTTTCAAACACCTGTAGTCTAATCCTGTGATTAGTAATTCAGATTTTTTGAGTTGTTCTACAGCTTTGATATTCCATTCATTTCTGTGCGTAATTTCAATTGTTTGAATGAAATCACATTTTTGAACCAGTGAAAGTCCTGGCTCCATTCCGACATAGAAAAAGCTCAATTTGTCTTTAAGTTCTGTCGCTATGGAAATGATTTTACTTGTCGGTCCATAGCTATATGGTGCAGATGTCAGAATTACTTTTTTCAATGGTCACAAAAGAATTACATCTAACGGTTGGCAGCTACCCAAAGGGCGGGGTTTTTACCACAAAACTTCATTTGAAAAACTAATGTTCGATTAACCACAAAACTGTCTTTGGAACACAAAAACCCGCCCTTTGGGTAGCTGCTGTTACCTACTGCCTTACTGTTTTCCATAAAGTGATGCTCTGTCATTATCGTGTTATTGCTCCCGAATATTGTCAAGCCACTCCCTATCAATATTTACAACAAAGAAAGGAAGTTGCCTGTTTCCTTGCTGTCTTGTGAAAATAAAAATCCTTGAAAAGAATTGCTCCTTTAAATTTATTGCTACTGCTTTGTCTAGGCTATACTCTCCCCACATTTTCATTATTCTGTCTGGGACGAAAAATTTAAATTCTGAATGTCTATTACTGTCAACTAAATCAAGTGTCCAAACATTTGGCTGTTGTCTGTAATAATGAATTTGTGCTCTCACCCCTTCAAACCTTGATTGTTGGGAAAGGAAGTTGATACTGTTCTCTCCTTCAGCAAAAAGAAAAATCAAATCTCCTGTTTCTATTAGTCCGATAAAACTTGTATCAATCTTATTTTCAAACTCACGAATTATTCGCCCAATGATATTGTCGCTTTGAATAAAGTCCCTTACCCCTTCATGTTGATCGCTTGCATCTTTTCTTTTGTCTTTAAGTGTAGAATAAATTCTGTTGCGAATTGGTTGTGGAATTGAGTTAACATACGGAAGTAAAATATTATGGAACAAATTACAAATGTGATTAGGAAGAAACCACCTCATTGATAAAAGTGGTATTTTGTTGTTTGCTGCGAACTCAATTGCTGATGCACTAAAATGTTCAACTGAGGCTACGCCTACTTGATAGTTGAAACGTTTTCGGTCTGAGATAGCATAGTTTGCTCGTCTGTTGTTTTTCCGTTGTTGAATTGAAGCATCTGTAACAATTTCAAATTCGTTAATGTCGTAGCGAAGTCCAAGAGCATTTCTAACAACATTAAGCCCAACTGTTTTTTGATATGCTTTGCACTCAAAGAGAAGCCGAGAAGGATAGGAAAAAGGTAGTTGAATCGGTGGCTCCATTAAAACATCAGCATCATGAGCAGCTCCTTTGCCATTAATAAAAAACAGCCCAGTTCCGTTTTGCTCATAGATATAATGTCCGTCAGGCCTAACCGAACCGAAGCCGCAATTTTGCAAGAGTTGTCTTACAAGATATTCAAGTAATGTTCCTTTCAGTTGTCCAGGCGTCATTGTCGTTTCCGTTTATTTGAAGTCTGTTATGTCAAGTTTGCACTGTCCCAAAAGGTTGCAGGTAACGGTAAATTGTATGAGTAGTGGCAGATTGCGTGGTACTTTCCTGTCAAACCACTACGCAGTTTGAGCGGGCTACAAACCTTGAAATTTAGCACTTTGCCTGCCATTACTTATACAAAATGTTAGGGTGCGTTATTGTTAAAAATAGAGATTGGTTCCTGTATCTATTGTCTCTTTTTTACTATCACTTAGAATGTTTTGTTGCCGTGTAGCAATTTTTTTACTTTGTTTATAGAAAACAATCGGAACTGGTTGAAAATTATTGCAAAGAGAGCAGTTCTTACAAATTATACCTCTGAATTCAATAAATACTGGATTTATTTCAAAGGTTCTTTTTACAATATATACCTTATTAATTTCTACAGGTTGCTCAGGTAAGCTGTAATTTACTTTCCGCTTCTTTTTTAGAAATTTCTTATCAACTGAAGTTATTGCAAATTTACGATTAATCTCGCCATTTATTTTAAGCTTTAGCAGATCAAGTTTTTTTTCTGATAAATTAAACTCAGTTTTTAGCTTATGTGAAATATCTTCATTTATAGTAATTGATTCTTCAAGACTTAACTCCTCTTCATATTCGATGTTTTGTCCAGCTAATACCTCTACTGTAGTCATCCATTTATCCTCGAAAAGAAAATTTTCATTTATCTTCTGTACTCCAAGTAAATGAAAATCAATTGTGCTCTCAGTGAACAACCCCTTCCTTTCAGATAAAATGACAGGAAAGTCTTTTATTTGAAATTGTTTTTGAAAATCTATTTCAAATTTTGTATATAGTTTAAAAACTTTGTCTGGCAATTCCCTTATCTTCGTTTTCTCTAAAAATGATTCATAGCCTAATTCATAAGCATCACCAACTTCTTGCCTTTCTGCTTCTGCACTAAGCATTACAGCTTTTATCAAAGGATTTATTTCTATCAGTTTCTTAAAAAGGTCAGTACCTTTCATCTGTGGCATTTTCTGGTCTAGCACAACTACTTTAATAGGATTGCTTTTGATAATGTTTATTGCCTCCAAAGGATTGTCTGTTGTCAATATTCCAAATTTATACTTCGCCGATATTAACTCCGCAAAATCTTCTGCAGCATTTGGCACATCATCAACAATTAATATTTCCGGATTTTTATTCATTGGTCTTTCTATTAGGAAGTTTCACTGTCGTTGTAATATTCACACCATCAACATCAAATTCAATTGAACCTTTATTTTGCTCTTTGACTAAATGTCTTACAATTTGCAAACCAGTTCCTTTGTGGTTTCTCTTCGATGAATAGCCTGGTGTGTTTAGTTGCTTTACTGATGGGGTATTAATAGATTCATTTTGAATCACAAGTACTATTTCAGA
The DNA here is from genome assembly GCA_050294405.1 of Fibrobacteria bacterium. Lineage (GTDB taxonomy): Bacteria > Fibrobacterota > Fibrobacteria > UBA11236 > JADFYW01 > JBNKOC01. The sequence goes on from JBNKOC010000007.1 coordinate 140,343, forward strand.
ATCACTACGTTTATTAATTAAACTAATCTTAGCGCTTGGTGGTGACGCTTTGATTGCATTTTCAAGTAAGGGTAAAAGAATTGCTAAAAGATAATTATTAGTATATGCAGAGAATTCATCTTCTAAATCTACTATAAACTCAACTTGTTTTTCAAGGCTTTCTTGATACAAATGAGCTGCAGCAATAATGCTTCTTTTTAAAGATTCAGGAGACCAGTCTGATGAAGATGTTACAAATGCTAATTCACGGTAAGCAGCCAAAACGGATTTGCATATATCAACACTTGTTTTTATAGTTGATAATGTTTTTTTAAACTTTTTTTCATCCTTGCTTATTTCATTATAATTCTCATCAAATATTATTGTTTTTGTTTCTATTTGTGAAAGCGGAGTGATTAAGAAATGATATAGTTCCCTTATAAATAGTTGGTTATTCGAATTATTATATTGAGAAATGCTTAAATTATCATCTTTTAGCTTTATATCTTGTAGCTCTTTCTTAAGTTCATTTATCGATTCATTTATTGATACTAAACTTTTGCTATCAATAGACTGTGATTTGCTAGTGCCACTAGTATTAACTAATATCTTATTTACATAATGCTCTAAATAATCTTTTTGCTTATAATTAAGTTCTTCGAACATTTTCATGTTCTTTTCGAATAGATATCGCATTTCTTCATTCATACTTCTATAATATTTGCTGTCGAATTCACGATATCTTATCCTCTCATTTTCTAACTCATACTCATCTCTATATCTTGTTTCTTTATTACTTAATCTATCCAACACATATCGTATAAATCTTTGTTGTTCTCTTTTTGAACTACTTGAGAATATTCTGTAAACAATTATGGAAATGATAAGGATAAACAGCAAAGGCACCCAAAAACTAAAAACAATTTTTGGGTATGAATTATTAAACTCATTCAAATACGATAATGTATCAGAATCATGGAGATTCATTTTTAGAACAAAAGGTACAACTCCAAAAAAGATGGATATAAAAATAGGAATACTGATTATTTGAGGTTTGTAATCTTTTCTTATCGATTTTCTGAAACTGAATAAGACAAATAAAAATGTTATGAAGAATATAGCATTTCCTATTTTCCATATCATTGTAGAAGTACTTGTTGGAAATATTTCTCTACTGGACATATAAACAAACGACGTAATGATAAATCCAACAGGGAATAGAAAAATCCACCAACTTTCTTCCATGTCTATTTCGACAATAACAGCAATTGTTGCAATTATGAGTCCTAAAATACTTAGTATAAACAATATCCAATAAAATATTTCCATAATATATTTATTTAATGTTCAATTTTTGTTTCTCATTTTGTTTTAATGCACCCTAACTTGTTTATATATGTAACAAAATTTAACTTATCTCCCAAAAAATGTTGGCTTTGTGTAGTTTTTCTTTCATAAAGAATCGAATGGGCTTTTAATATTTTGAAGGCTTCGGGTGCTAACGTGGGTGTAAATTTCGGTGGTGCGGCTGCTGTTATGCCCTAAAAGAGTTTGAATGTACCTTAGGTCTGTACCATTTTCCAAAAGATGTGTGGCATAACTATGCCTAAGCCAATGCAAACTTACAGGCTTTTTTATATTCGCCTTTTTCAGTGCTTGCTTTAATACATTTTGAAGACTCTCCGCTGTATACTGTTCAGCTTTTCGCTGTCCCTCAAACAACCATACCGCCGGTCTGTACGCTTTGTAGTAGTCACGCAACATTTCAATAATCTTCGTTGAAATCGGCGCTATACGGTCTTTTTTTCCCTTGCCCTGCTTAATTAGCAACACGCCTCTCTTATTGTCTATGTCGGCTGGTTTCAGATTCAGCAGTTCACTTCTTCGCAGTCCACAGGCGTATATTAAACTCAACATGGTCCTGTGTTTTATATTTCCGTGCGCCTCCAATATTGCTTTCACATCTTCCTTGCTCAGTACATTCGGTAATTTTCTTTCTCTTCTTGGACGATGTAACGCTTTTAATTCCAGGTTTTTGTTGTCCACAATATTGAAAAAAAGTTTTATGCCATTTAATACCTGATTTTGATAGGAGGAAGAATAGTTGTTTTTCAGGATGTAGTGGTAATTAAATTCAATAACATCTTCATTTGTGATCTGGTCAATTTGTTTTTCAGTAAAAAACCTTAGGAAAACAGAAACAACGTCAGTGTATGTCTTTATCGTACTTTGGCTGTAGCGTTTGCTCAGCAACCAGGTCTCAAATTTTTTCAGTTTTTGATTGGCATAGTCTCCCAATTTTTCCAAATTCCGACTTCGGCTTCTTCTTTTTTTATCATTTTTCTCTGAATTGTTTGAAAAAAAGTTATTGCGGTTGGAAATGGACATGGTCTCAATTCGCGCTAACCCTTCAAATGCGTCGAAAATCGCGTTTAAACTTTCAGAATTATCGGATAAATACCAGCATTTTTGCGTAATACTCCATCGGCATCCCAGTTTACGGGCCACGGTTATCAACTTTTGATTATAGGGAAAAAATAAACCAAGCACTTTATTATTTAGATGCAATATTGGCTGCACCCTTATTTCCGTTCGGGTTCCATACCCACTTTTAGGATTCGGTCTGTGCGCAACAGTAGCATAGGTTAAATTCATCAGTATTTTTTCTTATCCGAATTATTACTAAAAAATTTAGTACCCTGTTTCGGAAAATCCCATAAAAAATACGGGCATTATAGAGATTTCCATAGAAACTAAGTCTTTTCCAGCTCCCCCCTAGCCCTGCCGCAAGTAACTAAGCCCTCCCATACCCTTCCCTAGCCCTGTCACAGCTAACCATGCCCTGCCAGGCCAGTCTATAACTCTGCCACTCTGTCCTGGGGCCGTGCATCTGCATTCTAAGGCTTGCCCGGCCAATCTAAAGGCTTGCCACTCCATTCTGAGCCCCTGCCACTGCGTTCTGAGGCCGTGCCGGAGCACTTCCATAGGCTGCCTGTTCAAATTTAGGGCTTTCCACACAGTTCCGGGCTTTTCCCCCATTTTTTTTAGGCATGAACAAATTGAAACAAAAGAGGTTTTTATTAGTGACATAAATATGACATTATTTGCAAAAGTCAGCCCTATGTTAAAATATGGATAAACATTTTAAACTCCAATAACATTGACTCACAAGGCCTTTATTTATTGGTATAAAAGATGGTTATCTGTTTAACCTTAACAAGGAGATAATTATGAATTATCAATCCGATTATGAAAGCATCCTGCCCCAACTTGAGGCGTTGGATGTAAACAACATTTGGAGACCCCGTGCTCCAATTGATGTTATAGCCCTGGAAGGCGAAAGTCTTTTTAAATGGGCCGGGCCGGATAAGGACATACTCACGGCCAATGGATTAGATTGGAGCCTGGTAGAATCCCTGCCCCAGCGGGCAGGTGCATTGCGTCAGGCCGAATCTATTTACATTGCCGATAAAAGTCGAACCAAAGAGGCAAGTACGCAATGGGAAGCCCAGTCCCCCGAGGGTTTTGAATTGCGCCACTTCTTACTTCGCACTTTTAGGTATGCCTTTAAAAATTCACCCGAGGCCTTGGAACAGGTTAAACCTATATCCGAAGGCAAACGCCAATCCGATATGGTCCTTGATTTAAACAGTCTGGCCGTATTGGGTGAGCAACATCGCGACAAACTGGAAGCCATTGGCTTTGATTTCAGTCTACTGGAAACAGCCAGGACTTCAGCGAAGCATTTGGGTGAATTATTGGCCGATTACCGAATATCCAGTTTCCAATCTCATTCTTTGGAAATGCGAAATCGCGCCTACACCTTTTTACAATTGGCCATCAACGAAATCCGCAGTTGCGGCCAGTACAGCTTTTTTGGGAATAACTTGCGCCTTGCAGGATATACTTCTCATTACAAGCGTTATGTAAAAAGGCAAAAGCAAACAAACCAACCTACAGAATCTGGTGAACAAAAACCTGTGGAATAACCCGGGTTTGTAACCAGTGGGCCCAACCTGAAAGGGTTGGGTTTTTTAAACAAAAGGTCTTTTAATTTTCTTACTTTTCCCCAAACTTTACCATTCCCCAAACTCCTAATAGCCATAGTCCCATAGCAAGCGGCCAGAATATTTCCAATTTGAAATATAAGGCTTGGGCAGTTATAAGAGATGGGATAGATAATATGCAAGCCAATCCCACCCACCAGGGCGCTATTTTATTTCTCATTATTGCGACACCCGCAATAATCCAGGCTAACATAAAGCAAAAATTATACAGTAATATTCCCGATAAACAAATTAAAGAAGTTTCCGATTCAAGTCCATCATTGATTGCCTTTGGGTCCATCCCTGAAGCCACAAAGCCTGCGGCTAAACCTCGAAAACCAGATATAAAGGCAATAAAGGCTGTACCCAAAACACCCAGGACCGTTACCACGATTCCTGTGTTAGGAGACCGCTCTGCGATCCTCTGCCCCATGAAAATGAAGGTGGCAACAAAAAAAGGAACACCAATCCCCATAATCAGACCTTCATATCCACTTACCCAATTGAGGTCTCCTGGAAGCGTTCCAATTCCCAGTGCCCTTACTACCGATGCAATAAAAAAGAATAATGGCGCAACTAACGCCAACATGGGCAATCGTTTCTTAAAAGTTCTCGCCCATTTGTCATTCTGATTTTCCATATTTCATCCTTTGTTAGACTTATTTATTTATGTAACGATGTTTAATAAAGTTCCCTAAAAATGTTGGCTTGGAGTAGTTTTTTTTTATAAAGGAATCCAATGGGCTTTTAATATTTTGAAGGCCTTGGGTGCTTAGGTGGGTGTAAATTTCAATTGAGCAGTTGCTATTACATTTTAGTCCGAATTAATAACTAAAAAATTTAGTACCGGATATTGAAAAATCACACAAAAAATTCAGAATTTATTGCGGTTTCCATAAAAACATAGCCTTTCCAGGCCCATCCATAGGCTAACTGTTCAAATTTATGGCTTTCCACACAGTTCCGGGCTTTTCCCATGTTTTATTATGCCTAAATAAATTGAAACCAAAGAGAAGTTTCAATCTGATTATGAAAACATCCTGTCCCAACTTGAGGCATTATATACTTCTCATTACAAGCGTTATGTAAAAAGGCAGACCCTCTAAGGTTCTACCACCATGTCGGAAACATTATTTTCAAACACCACCGCCTCTTGAGTCACAGTTCCATCGTTTTCCTGGCGGATACCAGCATCTGCGGAGTTTTTCACCGTAGAATTTTTAATGGTCAGAGTACCACCATCTTCCACTAAAATATTCTGGAGGGGCTTTATAAGTGCGCCATGTCGGGGGTTGCCTCCTCCCGAAATAGTAACATAATCCATTTGATTATTCATAGATGGAGAACGAATGTAAATGCCTACCCAATATCCAGCGGTATTGGGTTCTAAGCCGATTATAGAAATTGGTTTAGCATTGTTTCCAATGGCTTTTAATGATCCATCTGATTGAACATCTATTAAGGCCCCTTCCCTAGCTAAGATCGAAACACCAGGCATCAATGTTAAATCCGCCATAACATCAAAATCAGTGTTTGCACCCAATGTGTAAGGCACACCCAAGTTATGCCAAGTTGCAGCATTTTCCAGGTCTGAGGAATAACCATCAATGTAATCATTGCCATTGCCGGTATAACTGGATAGAGTATCTAAAACCGCATATTGAGATGTGGATAGATACACGGGTGCAATTTCATTACCAGTAAACACATTAGTTGAAAATTCTGCAATCTGAGCAGTACTGCTATATGTCCTTAGACCATGCCCACCACATTTATCAAAGTTGGAGTAAGTTACCTCCACTAAGCCATCAGAATTTAAAAAAAGACATGCCTTAAGTGCAGAATTACCATTGAAACTGGAAGCACCTCCTCCAGTAAAGGTCACATATGAAAATTTATTGTTACTGCTGGCGGTAGTTATCCAAACTCCCTTCCAAGAGCCTATAATATCTTCCATACCAGAAAATTTAATTGGTTTTTCTGGGGTACCTATGGCTTGCACCGAACCTCCAGTTTCTGTGGTTATCCCCGCATTTTGGGTAAATACCAGTTCAACACCTGGATCAATAATAAGAGCTGCGGAGGCTTTAATGCTTTTATCAATTTGGTATGGTACTCCCAAATCTTTAAAATGAACATCTGCTTCCACATCATTAGAGGAATAAAATTCATGGATTCGAATGTAATTAACCGAATTTCCTGTGAATTGGCTCGCAACATCAAAATCTGATATATGTTGAATATCCACATAAATGGGTGCCCCAAGGTTTTCGGTAATAATATTGTTAGAAAACTCCTCTAATTTTGAAGAAGGTCCATCACTCAAAATTCCCACTCCCCCACTCTTGGAAATGGTTGAGTTTTGCAGTACTAACCTCCCGTTACCTCCAAGGGCAATGGCAGCCGGACTATCGTAGCCAGAAAATGCCTTTGAACCCGCATTTGTTACGCTAACATATTTCAAGATATTGCTAGCCGAATTGCTTTCAAACTGTAATCCATACCAATAACCCTCAACATTTTCTTTTCCCTTGAATTGAATCGCCTTATCAGGCAAGCCAGTTGCATCCAGGGAACCTCCTGAGCCAACTTGAAAGGAAGTATTTTCCCTAAATTCAATAACAACGCCCGGATTTACTGTGACTTTTGCAGAAATATCAACCGCTGTGGTCACTATATAATCGGAAAGTGTAGGATCCTCAAAGATATCCTCTAAAATTCTGTCAGAGGAAATATCAGCATCTATTGTAACAGCATTGGATTTATTCGGGTCCTCTGGGTCTAAGGGGGTTTCAGAGCAATGCATAAAAACTAATGCCATTGGAACAAACGAAAATATGGAAAATAGGCGAAACATACAAACTCCTCAGTTTTCAAAAATAAATTTGCCCATCTAAAGGCTTAAAACGCCTCTTTTTCAGGGCTACCTATTCTTGAGACGAATAGAGCTGCAAATTATGCAACCTTAGAATTACTAGGACTTACCTTCAAAAACAAATTTCCAGTTCCCCCAGTATGTTCGATTCTAATAAGATTGGGTTTCTGTTTTAGAGCGACCAGTTTTGCAAGGCGTTCATCATCCATAGTTAAATGGAGTTTTTTTCATTCCAATATTATTTTAATTCCAGATTGACCTTTAGTTGACCCTCCGCAAAGGGACAAACACTTTTTTTAAAATTTTTATTTAAATGAAGCAAATTTTGAAATAAATTTTAATGATACCTGGAGGAACTATGGATAATAAACAAAACCCTTCTGAAGATTCCGAGTCAATTGCTGAATTCAAAAACCGCACTATTCTTGAAATAGATTTATTAAAAAAAGAAATCGCCCTCTTAGAGAAGGATGCACAAGCAAAAGAAAAATATCGCCCACAAGAAATCCGCAAACAATTATATGCAATGGTTTCTCTTTGGGGTTCTTGGCTGACAGTTATCGTTGGTATCTTAGGTTTTATCGGAATCCAACAATATGTGAATAATATTGTTCAAAAAACTGTGGAGCTAAATTATGCAGAACAAGCAAAAAAGCAGTCAGCATTTAATATTCGATTTGAAATTAAAGAAATTGAAGATGATATCCATAGAAAGAATGATGACTATGAGCAAGCTTTGGAAAAAATTGCTCGCATAAAAAACGATGCACTCAATACTAAAGATGAATATTTAATACAAAGATACGTAGACGTTTATACACGATTCGCATTTTCCGCTCTAAAATATGAATTACTTGATGAAATAAGTACTGAATTTGAAAAGGAAGGGTATAAATTTTCCTATATAACCTGGGCAAATATTGCAATTGCCAATTTCTATTTATATGCCGAAAGTAAAAAAGATGTTTCAAAACAAAAAAGTTTTGAAGCCTGCAAGCGCGCCCTTGATATTAAACCAAATTATGGAGAAATTCCGGCAATAGAACTTCTAAACAATATGATAACATATGATTTAAACTTAAGTAAAGAGTCAAGGGATAGTGCACTAGAAAATTCTGCTAAAACATTTAAAGCCTTAAACAGCGGTATTCTATCAACTCAATATATGGCATATACAAGGCTCACGTCTCAAGATTCAGTGGTATCCTATTATACAAACATTTTAAAAACAAATTTTCCTCAAGAATTTAAATACCTTGAAGACCGCTATTATGATTATATGTATTCTAAAACAAAGTAAATATAAGCTACAGCCAGCATTTTACCAGGTTCAATAATAAATTCCATGCTGCGGCCTCCATCGTCCTAATATTTTTTTATATTGATTTAGTTGCTCCGGCTCAGGATTGAGTAACCAAGCTTTCGGTTTCCTTAAATGATTAGGAGAACACATGAAAAGAAAAATTTTATTTATTTCTCTGGTTATTTGCCTTTGGGCCCTTTTGGGATGCAAAAAATCTGGAAATAACGGCACCGGACCCGATAACAATTCCAATCCGAATAATAATTTGGGACCTGCCGTATCCGGTGAATCTGCGTGGCGAGGCATATACCAGATAACCCATTTCTCCAGAAATTTAAATGGCTGCGATGAAGCCGGAACAGACAACCGGCCTATTTCTGCCGATGGATATTTCGCCCTTTTTAAACAGAGCTTTTTAGGCCAGCAATACCTACAAATCATCTCCTGCGAAAATGAAACGGATTGCAGGGAAAAATACCTCAAAATGGTATCCGAGCAAAGCGGTTTTTTTGATTTTTCCTTTAGTTTATTTTACGGTACAGATGCCTTGGGTTACAAAAGCAAAATCGAAAAAGCAGGCAGCAATATGGAGTATGTTAATGGAGCTTGGGTGGAAAACGGCTGCAAAGGCGGTCGGGAAGATTTAACCTTAATAAAAAATACTAGCAGCAATGAGCTGGAGTTGGAATCCAGATATCATGAAGCTTTTTTCGAAGCCGATGCGGAAGGAATATGCTGGACCGATGAAGGAGGCGCTGCCGCTGAGGGCAAACCCTGTTCGGAGTTAACCCTTCTTCAGGGGAGCTTTATAAGCGGGTTAGATTAGCGTTTTGATTTATGTTGTTTTACTCAAAACTTTTAAAGGCCGCTCTATCTCCCAAACAGCGACTTTTTAACCACCGGTACCATTTTACCCGATTCAATAATAAGTCCCTTGTTGCGGCCTCCGTCATCCCAATAACACCAGGGTATGCCACGGCGTTCCGATTCTATTCTCACAGCAGATAAAAACCGCAAGCGGCTAGTTTCATCTGCCAAATCAACAGCTCCAAACTCTCCTAATAATGTACGCAGGCCTGTTCTTTTAATAAAAGCTGTAGCCCGGTCAAATTCCTCATAAAGGGTTTTAGGCCCGCTTGGATTTTGTGCAGCAGGCAATGTATTGTAGTCTTTAATCCAGTTTTTAACCCAGTCGGCCACCTTTTCGCTAATGGGTTCCACAGGTTTTTCCGGGGGACCTGGGTATTGAATACCTCGCGTCTGAAAATCAATAGGCATCCAGGATGCGCCCTGATGGGTAAACAGAATAGGTTGGTACATATGAAAGGTAACAATAGTATTGCTGTCCATATACGATACATCAATACTGTCCAGGTATGTGGTTGCGCTCCAAAAATAGCCTTCCACAATAATAAGTCGTGAGGGATTTGTCTTTCGAACCAGTTTAAAGGTTTTTTCCAACAGCGGGTTTAAAATAGAAGGCACCAGCTTATCACAAGGCTCGTTTATCAGTTCAAAGGCAACCTGCGGGGGTTGATCTTTATATCTCTCGGCAATTTGAGCCCACATGGCCATAAAACGCTTCTGGTGGTGCTCCGAGGGGTCCTTCATTATTTCCTCATAGTGATGGAGGTCTACTATAATGGATAATTTGTATTTAAGAGCCATGTTTATGGCCCAGTCTATTTTTTTGAAAAACTTTTCTTCAATGGTAAATGGAGCTTTTTCCATGGCGTAGGCTGAAAATCTTATAGGAAGCCTTACATAATCAAAACCATTGGCCGCAGAATATTTAAAATGGTTCTCTTCAATGATAACCCCCCATTCCCCCTCGCTGGGCGCATCAAAGCCGTTTCCCAAATTAATACCCTTGGAAAATCCGGGGATAGGCTTATTTAATACATCAATTTTCGGAGGTGGTAAGACGGACCTTGCCGATTTGGGAGGTTGGCGGGATTTTTTGACCAATCCCTGATTTTGCGAAAAAGAACTACTGAAAGCAAAAAGTAAAATTAGCCATAAATGGAAAAAACGGGTCATAATAAATCCTTTACTTGGTTAGCCTTTTAGTGAATTAAATGGCAAGCCAGGTTTTATTAATCAACATCACTCATTTTTCTTTTTTTTAATTCCCTTTTCCACATCGCCTTTAATGGAATTTAAAAGTCCCTTTAACTCATTCATTTTTTTCTGAAAACCTGCCCGGTCTTCAGTTGAAAGTTTATCCAGTCCCAGCATTTCCTCAAGCTTTTTACCGAGTTCTTTAGGGTCGCTGTTAAGCCCCGTAGAGCCGTCCAGTTTTTGTTTAAAGCGTTTGCTGGCACGGCTAAAAGCATCAAAGCCTTTTTTGCTAGCTTCCTCGTTTGAGCTGCTCCCACTGCGAGGTTTCGAAGGTTTTTGCGAGGCCCACTTTTTCATTTTTTGCCCAGCAAAGCGCAAAGCAGTTTTTCCGGCCCGCTTGAGGCCTTCCTTCATCTGTTCCTTAACCCAGTTGTCCGCGGCGGCTTTTGAAAGCTCGTATTTTAACAATTCAACTTCCGAAACTTTTAACACTTTTCCCTGATGGCGTTTGGTGGTACCGGATATGTGGACAATTTCAAAACTTCCCTCGACAAACTCCACCTCATCTGCCGCCAGAAAGTAACGGGTTTTATCGGAATTTACCCAAAGGGTTTCGGCTTTGATAGTCATGGTAGCCATAATATACCTACTGGTTAAAAAAAATTCTGCCTTAGTTTCTATTAAAGAGTGCTATCGATACGAAACCACACCTCACGTTGCGCGGCCTCCGTCTTAACTTCGCTCATGGGCACTGTATCTCCATTACTTTTTCTAAAATCTGCTCTTGAAAGGGTGGAACCACTGGAGCGGTTCTCGCTGGCATCCAATGGCCAAAGGTTTTCCTCAACATTTCGTCCGCCCACCTGCATTTCCACAACATGGTCGCCATCCATATATTCTACCGCAGGGGAAAATCCATAAGCTTTCAACTTGTTGTTGTACCAACCCGCTCCTTCAGTGGACCCGGGAGTAAGTTTGAATTTTTTTCCCACGGAAACCCGATTGGGACTGGAAACACCCAAAGTAATCCCTCCCATGGGAAGTTGCTTTCGTCCATGTGGAGAAAACGATTCCAAAGGCTCTCCTGCATTTTCCCAACGGGTCGCCTGCCTGGTTGTCAGGTAATCTTCCTTAATTTTTTCCTTATCGCCAGCCGCCAAAACCGATTGGGGAATCTGAGTCCTTCCCGCTTTTGGACCAAAATACATAGTGGGGTAAGCGGCACTTGCCCTCTTGGGCCAATCCAATCCCAGCGGATTCTCTGAAGTCCCCCACTCCTCATCCGCTAATCCCAGGATTTCTTCAATTTGCCGAAGCACGCCCGCTAATTGCTGCTCCTTGGATTCCACAGCATCATCCGCCGAAGAATTGGCATCGGGATCGCTATTGGGGTTCTGAACATTGGCAGCAAGAGTATCGGCTTGATTGTTAATTTGGTTCCCCAGATCCCTGGCAGTGCTAATATGCCCGGTCACAGTTGTTTTTTCTTCTTCATCCAAGTCCTGGGCCAATCGGGTATATTCGTCCAATTGCTCGTCTAAAGTTTTAGGAGTACTGGCCACCTTCAATACAGCGTCGGTGCCATTAGTTTCAATCCAGAGCCTGTGGGATTCCCCAGCCGCGGAAAAGCGCACGGTTTTACCGATTTGTCCGTCGTAGTCCCCATCATCGTCTTCTTCCTCTTCTTCGCCGCCGCCAAGGCCAATGGCCGCCAGGGCTCGCCGTCCCACGTTTACAACAGCCACTACAGCTCTTTCCACAAAGGGCCATACAAAGGACTGCAAACGTTTTACCTGCTCTGCAATAAAGTCCGGCAGTCCCGAAAGGCCAACATAACCTGCAACAAAGTCAATCACAGGAACAATTAACCTCTTCAGGGCTAACTCCACATTATTGGCCACTCCGGCGATGTTACCAGCCATTACATCCGCCATGCCATTGACCACCGATTCCACAAAGGAAAAAATGCGCGCGGCATTTTCAAAAATCCACTTAAGGACCTTGTAGATAGCCTCAATGGCCTGGACAATCGCCCCTGCCGGATTAAACAAAGCGATAATACGAGGCGTAACATTGGCCACTAAGGCTTCAACCAAAAAATCAATGGCCGCGTCTATAATCATATCCAATATGTTAGCGGGATCCAGATAGGGCTCTATCATGTTAAAGATACCCTCGGGTCCTTCTTCAATGAGCACCGTAACCAATTCCCACACCTGTTCCAGCAGGGCCACGTTTTGTTCCCCGATTTCCCTTACCAAAACTTCACGGATACGAGGCCAGGTAATGCCCATTAGTTGGAGGAAAAAAGTAATCAGACTTTTAAGGGAAAAGTCCGGGGGAATTTGTACGCCAACAGAACCCAATCCAGAAAAAAGCCAGTCAATAAAGCCTTCCAGTAAATGAGTGCCGATGTTATCAAAAAATTGTTGAAAGCCCTGGCCAACACCCCGAAGCAAATTTTGTCCGAATGTAACTGGATCATTGGCTATATCCTCAATTACATCGCCAATTTTCGCAATCAAAGCCCAAAAAGACGGTGGCGGAATGCCCACCAGCTTTAACAAACCCTCGATAATAAATTTAAAAGGGTCATCTAAAAACGCCGCAATGGCATCCTGAATCTGCCCTATTAATCCTCTGGCAGCCTGGCGTAGTTCGTGAATGCGCGTCCGTGCGTCATCTACTGCCTGGGACGCACTCTGAATCAATTGTTGGTTAAAATCTCTCCGGGTGTTTTCAGCTTGCTCACTGAGACCATTCAGTTCGCCCTGCATGTTAGCACGTTCCGCTTCTGCCCAGGCCCTTAAACTTTCGGGCATTTCCTGGGAGAATAGATTATCAATGTCCCTCTGGGCATTGGCAATTATAGTTTGGCAGGCGGCCACCACTCCGTTTACCTGCCTGGAGATGTTGCGGATCAAATCGCAAACGCCATCGGCAAAAGCCTGCTCGGCATCGTCATATTCATCCGTCACCCAATCTGGAAGACCAGCTACCGCATCCCAGACTCCAACTACCGCGCCCCCCACCCCGGAGTGCCTTTCTTCAATCCAATCAGCAACCCGTTGCAGATGTTGTTCAAACTCAGTAGAAAGAGTGGCCACTCCTGTTTCCCACAAGCCCATGGCAGTTTGCGGTAGTGGTGTGAGAAGTTCATTGACCCGTGTCCGTGCGCTACTGAAGATTTCCTGGGAGCGCTGGCTGAGTTGGCGGCGAATTTCCGCTTCACTTCCAGTCATATCAACCTGTTGGCCACCAACATTGGATACCGAATCAGATCGAGCCGCTTGCAGAGCCTCCAATGCTTGGGTTTGAAGGGATGCCATTTCTGCTCCAGCCTGAACCCGCGCTTCGTTTTGCTCTGCTAAAACTTCTGCGGGATCTCTCTCGGCCATTTCGCCCAATTCTTCCTGGGTACTCATGGCGTTGTCGATATGGCCACCTGGATCTCCGCGACGGGATTCCGCTGCCACATCGGTATCCATGTTAGCATCGGAAATAGCCTGGGCTTGAAGCTCTCTATCCGTATCAAGATTTACTTCTTCAGCTGGAACTTCATTGGGTATTGCAGCTTCTGCGTTAAGGTCTCCCAAGTCTGTAACTTCTGGAGCTCCCTCAATGGGTTCTGGAGTTGTGGCGGCTTCCCCCTCTTGAGGTTCGTTGACGGAATCATATTCTCCTGCAACTCTCTCAGTATCTCCACTAACATTGTCGTTGAGTTCTCCCCCGGCTTCCCTTGCCATTTCCTCAGGGTCCGCGTCCACAAGGCGATCTTCATCGGGTGGCCGCTTGGATTCAATCATGTCTTTAATGCGGTCGCAAAGCTCTTCAATTTCGGGGCTGGGTTCCGGACGTTCCCCCAAGGCATCTACGAGTGCCCCTTCGGCGCGGGCATTGCTTTCTTCACTTGGCTCTTCCACAGCAGCCCTGGCCTCAGCCACTCCCTCATCGGCAGAAGGCATTTCAGCTGCTGAGGCGGCTGCACCTCCCGCTGCTCCCTGGGAAGCGGATACACGGGCGTTCTCCTCTTCGTTTAATTCCATCTCGGGCTCGGGCATGATGATTTCAACTTCACCCCCTCCACCGGCTGGAGCTCCACCACCACCGGCTCCGCCGCCGCCTCCTCCGCTGGCTTCAACTTCTCCGGCCCCCGCATCTTCCGGAACTTCCTCGACCACTGATGTTTCTTCTTTTGGAGTTTCGGCATCGATTTCACTTTCCGCTGGCGTGGCAACATCGGGGATATTGCCACCTTCGCCCGCTCCCCCGGAACCGCCGTTGCCGCTGACTTCTATTTCTTCTACTCCCCCAGTTTCAGTGGGTTCCTCTGCACCAGGAACAGAGGAAGCAGACTCTGGCTGCTCTGTTTCCACAACTTTGCTTTCTCCGGAAGCGGTCCCCTCCTCTCCAGGCGGAGCAGACATGCCAGGGGGCTCAATAGCTTTGGACTCCGGTCCTTGTGGTTCTTTACTTTGATAATTGCGAATTACTTTTTGGGTATATTCATTCCCAAAGCCATCCTGCATTTTGGCAACAACATTAGCCTGAGCCAACACTCCAGCTGGAGCAGCATTTTGCAACATGCGGGCCCCGGAATCAACAGAAGCCACGGGTGATAGGCTGTTTAATTCCTTAACACCCTCTTCGACCTCGCTGTCTTTTTCGGGGCTCTCACCTACAGCCGTTTTTTCGGCCTGTAAATCCTCCGTGGTTTCTTCAAAATCCGGCAAGACAACTCTTTGATGTTAATGGATTTTACTTCTTTTTCTTCTTCATAAAACGGGCTAACGCAATAATCAGCACCACAATAACAATGATAATCCAGACCCAAGTGGGCAGGACAACATTAACATCGGACCCCATCCCCCCTTTTAAGGAAACTGGCTGGCTTTCTATATTGCCAATGGAAACCGCAACAGAAGGGTTGGCATCTTTTGAAAACTGTACCAGTTGGGAGTAACTGCCGTCGTAATTATCCGCCAAGGGACCCATTGTTTTGAGGTTGGTGTAAGAGAGTGTGATTTCTTCTGCCCTGCCCATTCCAAACTTGTTGCCTTGGGCATCTTCGGGAGTAAAAGTCACTAGCTTACTCAACATGCCTTCGGGAACAGGTTCATTTATCATTTCCACTAAAGATGCAGGAAAAAACGGTTTGGCCGCCGCGGCTTCCCATTGTACAGCCTTTCCCAATAATTCGGCATTCAATTTAATATCCACCATAGTCGCAAAGGAAAACTCTCTTTCGAAACACTCCGCTTTGTCGTTAAGCCCTATGACAGAAACTAAAATGTTATGTAATCCATCTGCCAGAGCAGCTTCAAGTGGGAGGCGGTAAGAGCTTTTTATTTCTTGCTTTGAAGTCTCGGCGATTAACCCGGCAAGCCCTGCAGTAGCGCTAGACCTCATGTTTTTTGCATGGGACATTTCTCCACGTAAAGAGCTTTGCTTGTATTCATGGAGCAGCTTGGCCTGATTTTCGTTCATATTCCCAAATTCTTTTTTAATCACTTTTGTCTTAGGGTCGAAGGGTTGCTTCAAAAAGTGGTTCAATACATATTGTTTCTTTTGTGCTGGACCCATTTCTAAAAGCAAATCATCTGGTATACGTGCTAAATCTTCGGGAGATATAGAGGTGTTGGCCAAGTAGTTGTTGTAGGAGTTGGTGGGTTGGCTGATTTGCGCCACTAAATTGGCGTTGGCCATGCCATAATTTCCCTTAGCCAGGGCCAATTCAAAAAAGCCAGCCTCGCCTATAAAATCCCAAGTAAATTTTGGCTCTGTTTTCATACGGTCCATAGCATATATCTGATAAACATAATCCGTGGACTGATTCCCTCGCAGATGTATTTTCCAGGCTCCGATACCATCTTCTCCCTCTAGGAATTTACCCCGTACAATGTAATCCTTAAAAGTCTCGCCGGATATATAGCTAACATGCTTACCATGACCGGAAACCGTAGCCGGGGTTAACTTGATGCCAAACGGCGTTTCAATTTCAACATTTACAGCGTTGTTGTCTTTTTCCGTCCAGTGAACAGAAAAAACCAATTGATAAGCCGAAGAACTCACACAGATTTCATGGGTTTTATTCTCACCAGCATTTATGTGGCCAGATGGATCTTTTAATGTTTCAAGATCTAAAACTTCGCCAAGGGCTTTTTTAAATTGTGTTTGTAACTCCGCTTCATCTGTAATATCTGCCGGAAAAGTTTCTCCTCCGGAATTGCTGGCAATATTTTCATAGGTCGTCATCCAACCTTCCCCTGTAGCTCCGTAGGGAATAGTATAAAAAGGAACATCTCCATTCTGAAAAGTACTCCAATTATACCAATCATCAGGATCTCTTCTAGGAGCATCTGATAGACAATCGGGATGCTGCTGACCATCGCCAAATAAAAACACCGCAGCCCGGCTGTTTTCCGCTACTGGATAAAGCACATCCCAAGCCCTTTTTATACCCTCAGCTAGAGGAGTGGCGTAATTTCCAGCATCAATAAGATCTCCGTGCCCTAAGTTTACGTTCAGGTGATTTCTATATCCTTGAATATTTGTTTCCATCACACTCATATTAATGTGCTGTTCACTTGATGGGCACGCATATGCTTCGCCCGTAGCAGGATAAGAATAAAGCCCCATTTTGGCCGTAGGTAATATGCCGTTGTACAACTCTGCTAACTCAAGTGCAGCAATACGAGCCAGATATATCTTCTCTTCCTCCTCTACATCTGTACTTTGGCCATTTTTATCATCTTCCATACTCCCAGAGAGGTCCACTACCATGGCGGAGCGCAATTCAATTCCCCTGGCTCCCGAAAGGTCCAGGGAATAATTTCCCGCATTAGTGGTCAAAGTTATGCCCGGGTCTGCAATAGCCCCCAGTGAAGTGGGATGGCATTCTACGGTGCGCTGAAAGGGATTCATAGGCAGTATATTAGTGGGAGCAGCGGGGTAACTGTCAATTATAAAAGGACCGGCTGGCAGAGGAAAGGGATTTACTGCGGTAATTTCCAAAGGGGCAGTTCCTATATTTAAAAACTCCCAGGCTTCCTTTGGCCTGTATTCATCGTCCAGATTGATATGCACATCTCCAAAATCAATAGCGTAAGAACTTGGCAAAGATGTATAGGGTCCGGTTGTAATTTGCGCCGGTGATATGTACTCAATAGGATAGGGTTTGGTTATCAAAGGCTCAGCTGCCGATTCCAGCACGCTGTCCACCCGAAACCCAAAATAGGCATCTGTTGTGGCGGTGGAGTTTACCTGGATTTTCCAAATTTCGCCGTCGGGAAAAGAGTCGTAGTTATTATTAAAACGAACCAGAATAGTTACCACACGATAACCTGCTGCCACTGCATCTCCTACAAATCGCGCTCTGACCGTAGCGGCTTCAACACCTTCATCACTGTCCTGGACAGATGCATTGGCTCCGCCACCTGCTGTGGTAAATGCGGTAACATTGTACTTAGCCAAAGGCGATGTTGTGGAACGAAGTTCAAAGGAAAGATCGTCTGTAGGCTCATTTACCACAAATTTGGCCATCATCACCCTTCTTTCCGCGCAAGGCGAAGGGTCGCAGGGCTCAGGCATGGGGAAGTTAAAAAAGTCCGCAAGTGGATCTCCCCCGGCAAGAATAAACTGAATGTGATCCGAAACTGAGGGTGCAGCAACAGTCCGGACAGGACCCACATACAGAAAAAACCCTGCTAGCATTAGGCAAAGCAAAGCTGCCCGGTTAGATATTTTCTGGACTAACATAGAAATCCTCCTGTCAAATTGATTTTGAATTTGTTAAAAATGTTTCCTCATTAATCGTCATACTCAAAAGGAAGAGTATCGGACTGGGTGTTAAAGGTTAAAGTAAGATCCACCACTTCAGTATTGCCCCAGGGAGTCCCCGTTCTATCTGGGATGGTGATACGGACTACCTGATCGCCGGAAATATTTGGTCGGGCAATGATGTTAAGAGCCGGTTTGGAATTAGGACCACGATGCAATACAACATTTGTTCCAACTGCTGGGTCATTAGCCGCAATTAAAGGATCCCTGATATTAGTGCCACGAATATCAATAGTAGCGCCGGAAATTTGCAAGGAAGGTGTAAGGCTAATAAGATTGACTGGTGCCGCAGCCGCATCCACACTAAAGGCTTGCGGTCCCACTCCGCTACTTGTATCGTTTCCTCCAGGATTCACCACTGTAAAGGTTCTGGCTCCCACAGGAGCTGCCCCATTGGCGGTGATAGATATGGGAAGGTTACCAGGAGTGGCTCCCGGTAAAATAACGGCTGTTACTCCAACTCCGGAAAAGGTCACCGAATTTACCGTATCCAGGTTAGAGCCGGAAATATTTGCCGGGATAGAAGCCCCCTGAGTTATGTTATGCACATCAATACCCGTAATAACAGGAGGGACAAACACGGCCAATACAGAAAATGTTACTCCTCCCGGACTGGCAGCCACACCGGAGGGTGTCGTCACTGTAAAAGTTTTCGTTCCAACAGTCGCCGCCAAACCAACAGTCACTTGAATTTCCACTGTGGTTGCCGTAGTGGTTCCAATAACAGCTGTTACAGCAGGATCGCTAAATGTCACCGCCGTGGCGCCTGAAAGATTAGTACCCTGAATAGTACAAGTGACAGGAGCTCCGCCGGGAATTCCCGCATTGGTGCCTGTAAGTCCCGAAATTGTCGGCAATGAGGGCGCTACAGCAATAAGGCTGGCTCTCAACCTGGCATCTTGCCTAGCTCCGGGAGATATCCCCATACTGTCATAGTCAATTTCCCCTAATATGATATATGGCTCTCCATTGGGAGAAGCTCCGGGAACGGACCCATTGTGAATTTCCAGTACGGCATTTTCCCTTACACGGGTATCACCGTCGATTTCACCTTCGGAGGGTGGATCTTTTAATGTTTCTTCTTCATAACGAATGGTAACAACGGCTGTCTGGCCGGCCCCTATCCCCTGGGCATCCAGGTCATATTCCTGATCCACGAACAAGATGGACTCCTTTCCCTCCTGCTGAGTGGCATGAATTCCCAGAGCCATGCCAGCACGGACCCTAAAAGTCTTCTGAACTGCATCCACCACTTCCAACGTCAGATCAGAGGGGTTAATAGGTAAAACGCCGGATTGTTCGAACAGAAAAAAGTTCATACGCCTGCGCATATGCAGGTGGTATATCTGTTCTTCCTGAAATTCCAATTCCTTTAGAAACTGGCCATCAAAAAAATTTACCCGTTTAATTTCCGTAGGCATTTTGCCCTCCTCATATTTTACTGGAGTCTTTCCAGATTAAAGTGTCTTCCCCAATTGTGGAGCGGGCCTTTCCCAATGGATGTGTGGGACCACCCACAATAATCCCCGGAGCCCGAGCCCTTAGATGGTAATAGGTGTGCGCAGGTTTTTCCGCATCCACAATGGAGCGTGTGCCTTTATGGATGTTTTTCCACTCTGAGATATTAAAGGGAGTGGGGGCAAACCCGTAATTGATATTAACCACAAAAAAATAGGCAGGCGCGCCCGCTATGTATGTGCTTTTCCCTAATGTTGCATTCTCTTTTTTTCCTATGATAAACCCGCCTGAAGGTTCCTCCACGCTCACATTGTTCCCTATAAACATGCGCAAATATTCTTCCAACCCTCTGCGGGTTCCCCGCTTTTTGTAAAGAGGCACAATACGCCCCAACCATTGCCTCCTTTTTTCCAGGGACCAGTTCTGATCTAAGCTCAGCCCTACCCAGGAAGCTAAGTAGCTGAGAAATTCAGACTTCCCGGATTCCGTCGCTGCATTTGGATTTAAGGGAACAGTAGCGGGATCCAGATATTTGGGATAGTCTGATACCCAATCTTTAAGTGAGCGTACCTTTTCACTTCCCAGCAAAGCGTCTTCCCTGCCCGATAGGAATCCCTCAAAAATTTTCAGGTATTCCCCGAGAAAACCTCCGGGTTTACCCGAACTATCACTGTGAAAGATACCGGGAAGGTATTTGATATATGGACTGGAATCGCTTAATGTACTCATGGCATGTTATTCCGAATTTCTCAAAATGCTGACAACAGGATGGCTGGCGGCCAAAAATGGAAGGCTTGCAGCAGGAATGGGAACATCACCGTGAACATCCGAAGGAGATAAATCCAAACTGCTAACATGGTCCACACCTTCCATTTCCTCAAGAATGCGAAAAAGGTGTGAACGGTATATGGTCTGTCCTAAGTTCCACCCCTCTCCACTAAGGCCCCCCTCTCTGATATTTAAAAACTTGTGTATGCGGTAAGAAATATTTTCACGCATTTCCTCCACGTTATTGTTGGATTCGATAACTGCGGTGACCCTTATGTTTACGCTGTGTAAAGAAGCTGGAACAAAATGAATACGCGTGCATAAAAGCCGCCTTTCATCCAAAAACAACATCAGTTTTTCTTCCAACTCCGGACTAACGGACAATAAGTTTGGGTCCGTAAAAAGCAAATCGTATTCTTCCATTACAGGGTCCGCTGAATCTTCCCGATTGGCTAAAATTTCCGGTATTAACAAAATGGTAACATTGCCCTTGGAAACTCTGTTCAAGCTCAGAGGAGGCCTTCTATCCATCATGGGCAAGGCTTGTATAATTCTTTCTGGCCGTCCTGCCAGTTCCTGGTATTCATTAAACCCTTCGAGTATTGCCGTTTTAAAGTCTTGCCGGGTTACAAGCCGGAAGCTTTCCCGGAATTTTTTCAGACCATCTGAAATTTTATTCTCTGATGTGTGGTGGTACCTGCCTCCAAAGGCCGGACTGTTGCCATGGTAAACAATGGATTCCCCTGGCAGCAATGTGGGAAGAGAATCCATCAAATGGACTAATGACATTTCATCCACAAGTGCTTCTGGCCCCATTATGGTTTGGTAACTCCGGGCCCAAACTTGGGCATCCGCTTCTGGGATAGCGGAACGAATACCATCCCCGAATATTATTTGATTGTCAAAAGCATTTATCCGAAAATGCAAGGGTAGCGGATCCCCGCCACTTGGCTCTTCATCCGGAAAAAACTGTACATGTTCCCAAGATGTTGTGACCAAACCCAATTCAGTTTCAATTATTGGGTTGGGGGTATAGACCAGCGACTGATGAACAAAGTCCTCAAGGATAGGTCCATTCAAAAAACTAAAACTTTGATTGGGTTTACCATTACTTAATCCTAAAAATTCATTTTCTACAACATGCAGGCACCTCGCTTCAATACGTCGGTTAAAGCTAAGGGTATTTGCCGGGTCCGCTGGATTATCCGGAGGGGCGGGAGGATTTAATTCCAAAGAATTTAAGGTTTCGAATACATAGCGCTTGCCCTCAATAAAATCTGTGCTTACGCGAAATCCCGCAGGGAAAACCAACGCCCCCGCTCTATCCGAGGACAGGGTAAACTCAAAATCCAGGTAAACTAAAACTGGTTCAGGGGGGTCGAGTATTAACTTTAGATAATTCAACTGGTGGCGGGGAGTGATACGGTTCATTTGATAAAGAAATGACTCTCCTAACCAAGCCAGGAGTTCCAACAACATTATTCCCGGATCGCTGGGGTTATGATCCGTCCAATGGTTTGCCGGCAAAGCTGACTTCAGCACCGCTAAGATGTCGCGATAATTTCTGTCGTCTATATTTAATAGAGGCAGAGCCATGTTATGCATCCACCATGGTAATTGTGTGAGTACCGGTTACCGGGAGAGAAAATTCTGGAATTGCGTAACTTTCCACAGCGGGAAGCCCTGTAAATTCCAGAGACTGAATAAATTTCACGCCTTTTTGTTTCTGAAGGGATGCCATTATTTCGGAAAGTGGGACGGCCCTGCCAAATTTCCAACCTTCCCCTTTTTCTCCTCCACTGAGGGGATGAAAAAATCTATTCAGCTCATCACGAATAAGCCCTTCCACTTGCCTGGATTCCCTTGGGTTTTCACTAACGGCTTCCACATCAACAGAAACCCTAACAAAGTTAGGTCCAATGGCATAAACATCATTAAAAATATTGGCCAGGGAATATGTTTGGAGAAATTCAACCACCTGCCTTAGAAGGCGGTTTGTGGGCCGTGGCTCCGGTTTAAGAGAATTAGGCAAAACCAGAACAGTCACTGCCCCGGGCTGAAAAACCAGACTACTTCCCTGCGGAGCTTTAGTGGGCAGACAGCGGACTCTGGCCAGACCCGAAAAATTTTGTAAAATCATCCACTCATAGTCTTCTACGCTTACAGCCTTGTCGCGATTTTTTATGCTTTGCGGCCCAAATAACTGAATTTGTTCTCTGGTCCATCCATCTGCACCTCCCACTGTGTCACTCACATTAAAAACCTCTTTAACAAAGGGAAAATTGGATTGAAGCTCCTTAACGCTTAAAAGAGTCCCCGCCGCTTTAGCCTTTTCACCTCCCCCGGTCTGAAAATTTCTCAACAAAATGTTGTTCTTTAGAGGGGGCGGCATCATGCCGTTTAAAGAATCCCCAAAATGAAGAACTCCTTCTACAGGATCTAAAGTGTAATGACGGGAGTTGGCATCCGAAGTTAAAAAATTACTGACTTCCACCCAGCGAACCAATACTTCCGAACTATCTTCATTTGATTCTTCGATAACATTAGGAATGTTTTCCGGCTGAAAAAAGGTATGGTCCTTGAGCAAAGTTTCCTTTTCCGCCAAACTGAGTGCCTCTGGTTCTCGTATCCAAATTTCCCCGCTGAGCACGGGAGTTTTCAGCAGCTGGAGTTTTTGATTTTTTTCACCGGTACCACTGCCCAATATAAGGTCACTGGAAGATGATTTTGCCTGCCGCGCCATGACGCTGTTGATATATATGTTTTGGAAAAAAGGCGGCAAGGTATAGACCCCTTCAGCCAACCTTGCGCGAATCCAGTATAAAGCTTGGTCTTCTTCTGGAAAAAATTCGGTTGTATGCACAGGATTAATTTTGCCCCCCGCCTTTGGCCCCAGGAATGAAACCACCCCGCTACCAGTGAGGTTCAGGGTATCATCTTCTGTCTTCAAGGGCAGCCATTGGCCTGTTACATCAAAAACTTCCCAGACAATCTGGGGGTTTCCCAACTCGGTGGGAGCTCCTACTGAAAAGGGATTTTCCAAAATTCTGGCATAAAAACTCAAATATTTATTTTCAAAATCCCCATCCAGCCCTATGTAAAGAGCGGGTTCCACAGAAAAAAAGGATGTTTTTTCTCCAGTTGCAGGCAAAGTTTGTTGTTCCAGATGCAGGGGATGAAAAACCTCCACGCTCCGTCCCTGATTGAGATCCATTGTTAAATTTTTCCATTGGAAGTTCTCGCAAGCAACGACAGTGGTAACAGGCAAAGGATTTGTGTGGTAGGTAAAAGTAACATCAAATTTTTCAATAATGGGTGGAATTAAGGTGGGACCTACAACCAGGTAATGAGGGTCTGGTGGACCGGAAAAGGATGTATTAGCTACCAATTCTGCGGATTTTCCAAAAGGGTTGTGATTTTTAATGAGGGCTCGAATGTATCCCCCTTCCTCCCCGGCAACTTCCACAGAAGTGATATCTGACGGAACCTCAAACTTAAACCCAGACTGCCCGCTACCGGAAAAAGCAAAAAAGGTACCATCCTCGTCGATAATGCTGTTCCAGGTAGACAAGGTCGGGTCCCATTTTTCCCGGGTAACGGAAAGAGTTGGAGGTGTTCCCGGAGTAATGGAATATACATGCCTATAGCGCGCCAATATGTTCCAGTTCCCATCAGGGCCGGGATACTGCCAATCTATTTCCGTAACAATATCAGTGGAATTCACAAGATTGGAAAATTGGTTCTGGAGTTCTGCCAGGGAAGGCGCATTCAATAGAATCCTCAGCTCCACTTCCTTCACCCTGTTTGTGAAAGCTTCATCAGAACGCACATACAAAACATCCCCGAATTTTGGGAATTCCCCAAAGGGGTATATGGGTTTACTAACATCCAGCAATTGGGTATTTTTAACCAATGATTGTATGAGGGCTGTGGACACTAACCCAGTACCGGGACTGATATAAGCGTCTATTTTCTTTAAAAAGCTGCCGCTACCTCCTGCCGTAAGAAACTGGCTGGGCCGCAACCGCAACCAATATCCCTTTTGACCTCCAACCTCCATTTCCGTCACAGCCTGAAATGCCGGTAGGACCACTTGTATCTGGCTTGTAGTGCTGGGTAAGTAAGTTACCGAAGCAGGCACCCAACTAATACCCTCACTATCGGGAATTTCCCAAATGAGAGACTGATCCATAAACCCCTCTCCAAGGAGGCCCTCAAAATCAAGACGGAGGGTTATGGTGATAACTTCTTTGGATCCGAATAATTCTTCACTTTCCAGATATAGTTCATGAGGTATGGAAAGACCTTCCTCCGAAAAAAGGGTAATGCCTTGCGAAGGGTCTTCCAACACTGCTTTTTCAGGGGGATATTCTAAGTAAGTAATCTCGTTGTAAACATCCCTTTCGGGAAAGGCATAAAAAATTCGCTTTACAGCTGCAGAAGTAGCATCCACACTATTTAATGTTTCAAATACATAGGAGGAAAGACTTTCCGTCTGTACGGTGGCTACCTGGGTCCCTTTAGGAAGAGTTGTGCGGTCTGTGCCGCTGGAAATTTTAAAAGTAAGGGGTACTTCTCCCGAAGCCCCAGGATATCTTTTTACACCTACAAAATCCAGAAATTCCATAAAGTTTTTTTCAGGCATACGGTTAAGCCGCACATTGAGAATCTCCATGAGACGCGAAAATACCACTAACATTCTGGCCCCTGGATCGCCTTCGCTGCGCACCCCACTCCAGGCAGGCAGGTATTTTTCTGCGAGCCCGCGAATTTGCTCCAACAACATATGGACATCACGGGAATCAAGGGCAGGCGGACGCATCACAATTTCAATTCCTTTTCCAGGTAAAAGGGATAAACCAAATTGTACATACTATTGGTGGCCCGAATTTTATAGTCGATGTTAATATTCAACAAAGCTTGCTGTTTAAAGTCTTCCTCAGAATATACTTGTACCACGTCAATACGAGGTTCCCACTGCACCAGGGCATTGGTAACGTAAAGAGTTATCAGGCTTTTGGTGTTGGCATTGATGGGTGCAAATACCAATTCACTCAGGCGGGAGCCAAATTCCGGTCTCATAACCCGCTCTCCCCGGGCTGTTCCGAGTATGATAAAAATAGATTGGCGGATTTTTTCCTCATCTTCAGAATAAGCAATAATTCCATTACCGCCAGGTTCAATGGGGTATCCCCAACCCCGCCCGAGTATTTTTTGATTACTTATTAGAGCCATGGTAATTCCTTTAACTAATGGGGCCTGATACAGGGGATGAAGGTTGAACAAAAAGTATGTCATTGACCATAACCTCAGTGGCCCCGGAATGGAAAGCGTCTGCAAGTTCTCCCGCCTTGTCCGAAGCGCTCTTTTCTTCCACGTCACCGAAAATGGATTCCAGGGAAGAAGAAAGACTGCTGTTCCCCGCTGATGTTGTTGATCCGGCCGCGCTGGGGCCAACCCATACCATTGCTTGCCAAAAGGATTTAACGCCATTGGCTATAGCAGAAGCGCAATCCGAAACGGATTCTGAACTAAAACCTCCAGAAAAGGCTCCCTGCAAAATACTCATGTTAGCCATGGCAGTAACCGGAAGGCTGGATACGGCAGACATAGCTGTGGATGCATAGCTGGTATAAGCCAATGCCCACATTGAGGGGGCTGGGCCCTTTTCGGGAAAGCTCTCGATAATTTGTTGGAGCTGACTTTTAAGAGATATTTTAACCAGGGCCATAAGAGCTATTCCGTTTTGTGATTAGAACTGATGTGAGTGCCGTCTTCCATTACCTCCACTGGAGTTCCCGAGGGCCCTACTCCAGTAGGATGGGTGTGCTGATTGAACAGCTCCATAAAAGCAGTACCCAACACCAGGGCTTCGGAAGAATCCGCGCTGCCGATTTTAATTGCATCGGAAGTAATGGTAACACCGTCGGCATTCATTTCAATTTTATTGCCGTTTTTATCTTCAATGGTAATGATTTCACTATCTGATGTGTCATCTAAAATTATTTTATGACCGCTACGGGATTTGATCATCCGTATGTTATTGTCCGCTTCGGAACTGGCGCTTTCTTCAGGAGTGGTATCCTGACCGTTCCAAAGAGCCCCCAAAATAATGGGAAAGCGCACATCTCCTTTTTCAAAGGCCACCACTACTTCATCGTCCACCTCGGGGCGAAAAAAGCCTCCCCTATCAGGACCAGCCATAAAACTGGAAACACGAGCCCAACGGCTCTCCAGTTCCTCGGGAAGCCATGGGAATTTAACCTTAACCCTTCCTTTGGAATCCGGGTCTTCCAGATTTGTTACCACAGCCGTCACGATTCCATACATAGAAGTAGGATAGGAGTTTTCCTGGGTAAATTGCAATATGGGAAATTCGGGGTATTTCATGAGGCGTTCCTGATACCGTGAAATCCGGTGATGTATCCAAGTTCTGGACCAATACTGTGCTCCACCCTGTCTAAGTAATAATCTCCACTAAACATCCCCCCCAGACCGTTAATGGCCACAACTTGACCCGCTTTGAGATTGGGGTTTCCTACACATTCTCCCTCTCCCTTTATCCATTCCAATGCAAATTTTTGCAAATGGCCCAGCGCCAGCTGGTTGGCTTCGTTTTGGCTGTATACCGGAACTTCAGATTCCACATAAGTTCTCTCACCAAAGGCGCTGTCCATCTGGTCTAATCCAAAGGCACTACCCATGGCCCCAGCCAGAGAGTCACTTTGCGCCACTCCTACTACCTGCTCCTTTGTTTCGGGATTCCAGCCCAACACCTCCACCTTACCAACGGCTCCAATGGATGACATGCGAGGAAAAAACCACTTAAGAGAATGAGGATACTCCAACTCTTCCTCACCAGACAAGTGATACCCTTTTTTTATAAAAGCGATATCTTCCCCATCTACCTTTATTTCAAACCCGATTCTTCTTGCCCGTGATTGTAAAAAATGCAGGTCACTTAAATTATTCTGCAATACATATGGGTGTATAATTTCGCTATCGTCTACTCGACTGGAAAGTTCATTTTCTTCCAAAATTTGATTTGCAATTTGAGAATCGGACATCTCGGAAAAAATGCGGGATTTTTTGCCTCTTCCCAAACGATGAAGCTTATCATATCCCTGCACCTGTAGCAGAGCCGTTCCTGAACTGGTAAATTTGGGTTGCAGAGCAGTTATTTCACCTACAAACAAAGACTGGTAGGCATCGAGATATCCCATTTGAATTTCCACTGAACTGCCAAGTTCAAATTGTTCGAGCAGCTGCATATCCTGGTTCTGACCGCTAACCAGGTTAAAGCTGATTTCAAAGTAACCAGGAGCGTCCACTCGTAAATCAATAGTCGTTTCCCGCAAATTGGATTTGGTATCTGCTTCAAGCTCCGATCCGTCAATAAGAATCTTACTGTCTGGTGCTTTGTTTTCTTCTGCCATATTTTTTTCTGTTCGATTAAATTTTGTAGGTGGGAATCACCAGTCTGGTACCCGGAATCAAATTCAAAGGATCTTCAATTTGGTTTTCTTTTGCAATATACCGCCATTTTTCAGGGCTATTGTAAAACCGCGAAGCAATATGAGCCACTGTGTCTTTTTCTTTAACAATGTATATCTTGGTTTTGTCAGCGGAATGAGGTTCATTCCGTTTAAGTTCATCTTCAGACAATGTAAATTGGGCAAAAGATGTAGATAATTTAGCCCTTACCGGAGTACCGTCTTCGAGAAACATAGTGAAATTTTGCTTGAGACTTTCCAAAACGCCTGTAAAGGGAAAGTCGGCGTGGGCTCCACCTGGTGCAGCCACTCCCCAGGATATTGTCACTTTGGGAGGGCGATGGACCTCGGAATTGAACACCAGCAGGTTAGATATTTTTACCGTATATTCACGAACATCCGTCCTTGCTTCGTAAGTATCGAAAAATAAGTCCATGGTTAGTTTTTTTCTGGAGCCGCCTGCATATTGAAGTTCAGGAGACTGGCCCATAGATTCCTGATCTGTCCATTCAGAAGCATCATCTAAAGAATATTCCGTAGGATTAAACAATACGGAAAACTCCTCGGAAGTATCTTCATTTTTGATTTTCAGCTTTTCCAATTGCATAATTAAACAACTCCCATTCTTTCTCGTTCAATGGCAGCTCCCATGTTTATTTCTCTATAAAGGTTTTGCCGGAATTCCCTGGATGTCCGTGAAGATTCCGAAAATTGTCTGCGAATAACATGGTCTATTTTTTGTTCCAAGGTTTTTTCGATTTTCTCTATAGTTCTCGTATAAAGGTTTTTCTCTATTTGCGAATGGGGCGTTTGCGCCACCTTCTGGTTTCTGTTGTTTTGCAAAAATTCCATTCCTAATTTTGCAGAAGGGCTGGCTTCTATGTATTTCTTAATTCCAAATTTTTTAGATAAATGATATTCGCGAGAATGGGATTTTGAAACAGATCGGGTTAATTTTTCCTCAGAATGAAAAATGTTTTTTAAAGAAGATTCTTTGGGCATAGAAAGCGTTTGCGCCACGTTTTTATTTTGAAAGGAACTACTCAAAAACTTTGTGTATTTAATATGTTCGGAGAACTTTGAGATCTTTTGCCCTTCCATTTGGATTCGTGAATGACGGAAATTATTCTTTTCTGGATTAATAATTATTTGCCTCGCATCCTTCGGATAAGAATTGGCAACTGATGTATAACGTTTATTCAATTTGAAATAAAAACCGGACCTTGGACTTTTATTGGAAAGAAAATTTTTGTTAACGTTTTCAATCCTTATAAAGTTTAAAACTTCCTTAAACTGAGATTGAATAACGGGAAGTTTTTCCTTTAAGCCTTTGTCCGCGGTTAAAATTTGGTTAAACCTTTGGAATAAAAGCCTGGTTTTTTGGACATTGTAAGAATTTGCTGAAAAAAAAGAATGATTTATATGGGGCCTTTTGGAATGACCGGGATATTGATGCACTACTTTGGATTGAAAATGAATCACAAATGGAGAAGAAATCTGTGAAAAAATTCTTGAGTTGTGCCGAATAATTTGAGGTTTGTATAGAACAACCTTCCGAGTATGATTTTTTATAAAATTTGAATAATGGTAATGTTTATGATGATAATGAGCGACTTTAGAACTTCTGGCTATCAAGCGTTTGACCTGCCCCAGCCGGTATTGGTATAACAAAGACGTCCAGGTTGAACGCTCCTGTTGATAACGGGTAAACAGATTTTTTTGGGAAGTCAAAAAATTATTTTTTTGGAGCCCTTTCAACCTTTTCCAGTTCATTTATTCGTCATCCTTTTTGAGGCTGTCCGAAGTCTCTTTTTCTTCAGGTTCTTCTTCTACATCCGGCTCTTCATCCAGCTTTAATTCTTCGGATACCCTTAACGCAACTTTATTCCCAAATTGAAAGCCAATTTGTTCCATCAAAGCCCTTCGGGTTTTGGAATTCTGACTTTTTCGGATTCTATCTTTTAGCAAATCAAGCTCTTTTTCCGGAGAGATTTCTAATTCAGGGGAATTCTGTGGATCCATTTCTTTGCCCATAGTTTGAGTTTCCTGTGGTGGCCCCAGATCTTCAGCTTGTAGTTTCCTTTTTCTATCCAAGGGAAGCCTCCTTTACCAATTCATAGTAAGGGCCGAAGTCGCTTCGTCCAGGATATTTCCCCATCTTTTGGAATTCTCGTTTTACAGCTTTGATAATATGGAACATTTCTATACATCCACCATTGCTCGCCGCTAAAAAAGCACCGTTCAGGGCAATATTTTTGATATTTGCACCAGTCAATCGAAATTGTTTACTGAGAAATTCATAGTCAATTCGTTCCGATCGTGGAGCAGAACCTGGAAACACTTTATTCCACATAATCTCCCGGTCGTTTTGATCGGGAGTCGGGAACTCCACAATATATTTCAAACGACGGGTAAAGGCCGAATCTATGTTCTGTAAGATGTTAGTGGTAAGGATTACTATTCCTTCATGTTCTTCCAGTTTTTGCAGTAAATGGTCAATTTCAATGTTAGCGTATCTATCATGGGCGTCTTTGACCTCAGATCTTTTTCCAAAAAGGGCATCGGCTTCATCAAAAAGCAAAATCCCATTACAATTTTCCGCCTCTTGAAATATTCGAGTGAGGTTTTTTTCAGTTTCTCCGATATACTTGCTGACCACAAGGGACAAATCAATTTTAAACAACTCCAGGCCCAAGGTTCCTGCAATGATCTCGGCGCACATGGTCTTTCCAGTGCCGGACTCTCCGGAAAACAAAATGCTCAAGCCTTTGCCCTGGCTGAATTTTTCTCCAAAACCCCAGTCGTCATAAACAGAAGAACTAAGACGGGCGGATTCGCAAATTTCCCGTAGTTGTTCCAATACATCTGGCGGCAATACCAAATCCTCCCAACGGTACAGGCACCTGAGTTTTACTGCCAGCTGATTTAAATGGTGGGATTTTAAGTTCCGGCAAATATTCGCCAACTCCCCATATACTTCACCCGAGGCGGAAATTTTCCGCTCGTCTGCTATTTGAACAATATTTTCTACATCCTCAGGAGTAAAATTAAAATGAGTGGACAGAGCAGAAATATCCTCATGACTCAAGGATATTTTAAACTTTTTATTCCAGGCGCATTCCCAAAGTTCCTTTCGCTGCATCCTTGTAGGGAGATGGAAGGTTTCTATCTGAACGGGAACAGGCAAACCTCTAAGGGGCTGCAACAGAACTGCTTGCGCCGTCACATAACACTTAACAGCCGAATTGTCATATAGGGAAACTGGAATCTGGCGAAGAACCTGCCGGGCGCTTTCCTGGTCAGTGATTCCAGAAAAATCCAAATGAAGTAGTGCGGACCATAAAATAGTTTCCCGGATAATAGCATACCACAAAGACTCCCCTCTTCCGGGATGGCCATCAAGAAGCGTTTCCATGTTAATGCTGAGAACCCGGCGGTTAAGCTCATAAGCAACATTTTCAATGGCAAGATGCAGTTTTAATCCATTCGGTCCCAACAGAACTTCTACCTGTTGTATAGAATCAAATTCACTTCGAATCTCTGATTGCCGGGCCAATTGTTTTTGCACCCAAGTTTTATGTTTAGAGTAATACCCTTCATAAAACTTTGCGGGGACTGAAGTTTGAAGCCTCGCTATTTCACGGAGTTCCTTATCCAACCGAACATTATGGACCCAAAACTCCACCAGAGATTCCGAAGGGACTAACTGGCGTGAGAAAAAACTACTTTGTTCGCGACGGCTGCGCTCGGAATATTGAACCAAACGGCTAGCAATTAAACTCCCACCCGGCCCTAAAATCTGGCGAAGACGGGTGCCGTCGTATTCATGTCCAAAAAAAATTTCACCCACCAGGGTAATTTCTGGTCTTTTTAAATTCAAATTGTCCTGTAGAAAAGCGAAGGTTTTTTCGAAACTTCTATCCAATTCAGGAGCACAAACAAACAAACAAATGTATGCCTCAGTTTCGCTTAGGTTGAAATTAAAACGCAGCAAATCAAACAGAGATTCTTCCGGGGGCAAAGCTAGTAATTGCTTGCGTATGTTAATCATCTTGGAATCCAGCTTTTTCACTTCCTCTGGGTCAAGCTTTAAGTCAGAGTTTTTTTGATTAAGCAGCGATAAAATTTCTTTTTCGGATATCACTAACCCGGAGAATTCCCCCAACTCCTCTTCCCGGATACATTTAGCGGCTTGCCTTTCCAGTACAGCACGCTCCAACCGGCAGCGAATGAGGCTTAGGCGCAGATCAATTTCTTGGGGTATAATATTAATCAATGTTGTTATACTCCCTGGTTATTTGCGCCACCCGTGCAACAGACTTAGTTCGGTAAGACTCCAGCAAGACAACCTTAACTTCATAAGCCACAGAAAGACGGTAAGCTGTTTGCAATGAGTTCCATATCCGGGTAAGCTCTTCGAGCTTAAGGGAGTTCAATATAATAGACACTTTATCCACACTGAACCTAAGTGAATCGGGAAGCTCCGCCCCCCTAAGCACAGGCCTTTCATGAAACATCCGCATGGCATCCCCAAGCACATGATGGGCGCTTAATGCATCCGATGCATAGGGTGTAAGCAGGTAATGCAAATCCAGAGCCAGAGGAGGAAACCTATCCTCTCTATCTGATTGAGAATCCCACAATTGTTTTTTAGCAAAAGGATCTTCCTGGACCTGATAGAGATAAAGGTTAATCCTTTGGTATGAACCCGAAGTACCCGAAAGATTGGCGGGTGAATCCAGGGTTACGCTTAAACCTGTTAACATATTAACAAGAGTATTTGTTAAGTCCCCGATTATATTAAGCCCTGTTAACATGTTATTCCACCAGCTCCAGGCCCTCGCAGGCTAATTCAAGGGATTCAAATGCAATTTCTCCCGAGCCAGCTTTAAGATCAGGCCCAGACCATTTAATTGGAAATGCCCTAAAGAGAGACCAGCGTTTTTGTTCCTCGCCAGCCTCATCCATTAACACAATGGAGCAACGAGTACTAATGTCCTCATCGCTTTCAAATGGACGCAGGTTTGGGTTATTCCCACTATTGAATTCACCTGACATCACATCGTGTTGCCATTTGTATAATTCATTGGAATCAGTTCCCGTAAGCATTCCCCGTTTTAGCACTATGTTGCTAATAGATCCGCCGTCAGGAAATTTTAAAACACTGCCGTTGCGCCCCCCCTCTTTATATTCGGCAATTTTGGTCTCTTTAGTAAGGCCAGTACATTCCTGGAAACCCGCCACTTGTAAAGATCCCAATTCCAGGGCGAAACGGTAAGTTGCCAATGGATCGTTTATTCTTCTCACAAGTCAGACTCCGTTAATGCAATATTTTCGGGTTGGCGTTTTAATACTATTTCAATAAATTCTGCCGGGTTGCTCAGGGCCAAGCCTATTTCAGCTAACACCACTCCGCTGTCCATTAGATCACGGGGATTATTTGCGCCGTCACATTTTACATAAAACACCTCTTCTGGTATCCCGGAAGCAGTAAGTCCGGTACGGGCCATATAATTAAGGCGGGAACTAATTGCCATTTTAATTTTCTTTTGAAGAGCCGAATTATTTGGTTCAAATACCGCCCAGGCTAGATCCCTGCGCAAAGTTTTGTATAAAGTATTGAGTACCCGACGGTTGTGCAGATAAACATACCGAGGGTCCGGATTTAATGTCCTCGCACCGAGAATATGTATCCATCCGGGCTTTAGAATACGAATACAATTTATTCCCGCCGGATTTAAATAAGCTTGATCAAATGAGTCCACCTCTTTTTCCAATGCCACTAAGCCCTTCAACTCAGTGTTAGCAGGGGCTCTTCCCGCTCCAGCCTGAAGATCCATCCTGCGTAACATTCCGGCGATAGCGCCAGAAGGCGGGACAAGCTTTTCTCCAAAAGGCGATATGGCCTTGAGTTGTGGAAAATAAAAAGCCCCGAAGCGAGCCATAGAATCCTTGGATAAAGAGGCCGTCAGAAATAAGGCTTCTTCCAGTTCCATTTCTAACTCAGGGTCTATTAGTACCATGCGATCGGACTTGTGGCTGGCATAACGGATTACGGTTCTCCATTGTTCCAATCTCTCGCTGAGCAATGCAATAGGGGAACGGATAAGGTCAGGTAACAAAAGGACATCAGATGCCAGATTATCCTCATCCTGAGACAGCCCCAATTTATCTCCAAAGCCCATTAGGCTGGATGAAAGACTGTTACCGCTAGCATCAAAGCCGATGTAATACTCCGAGGAAATTTCCCCTGGATCAAGACCATTTTCCAAATTGACAATGTCCTCGGGTGGGTTGGCGCCAATGGCTTGTACAAATATCAGATCACTGACCGAATTGATATTTGTTTCGGCAAAGTGCAGCAAATCGCCGGAGTCCATGTTCAAATTGAGAAACTTTTCAACAGCAGTTCTTTCGTCTGGGTAAAAAACTTCCAGCTTAAAACGGTTTACTATCTCAACTCTGGAATGCTCTGAAAAATCATGAGTTGTAGCTAAATCCAAAGTGACTTGATGGGTATCTGGTTCTATAAATTGAATGGTAAAAGTTTCAGAAACAAGAGCGGCGTCATCGTAAAGAGTTATAACATCAGCAACAGTCAGACCTTTTATATTTTCAAGGAATATTAAATCGCTGAGTCCCGAATCAAATGAAAGTTCAGTTACCATAGCTGCCGCTTCAATGCGCAAACCTTCGCCTATTCTCCCCCGTTCTCGGGCGTACACCCTTAGTGCGGGCACAAATCCTGAGTCACTGAGAGTGGCACTCGCCCTAACGAATCCATCACCTCCCCCCCGAAAGGACAAGCCCATATCCATGGGTTTGAAGAAAGCAAATCCTGATACATCTTGCCGGGATGTAGCTTTTACAAGAATGGATTGCCTTCCATCCCTTCGGTCAATGTAATGTCCTTCCCCATTAATTAGTTTCTCAAAAAATTTTGGATGGCGCGGGTTCATAGAAAGATTCGTAAAAAATTCGCTAATGCTTCCATAGGAAAGAGAAAGGTTGAATCCCGATCCAAAAATGCGGCTACCCTTAGGAAAGCTCTCTCCCACAGGAAAGACTGTTGTTAGGGTCCGATTTAGTTTATTTATAGCCTGGATTTGGAATTCCCTTTTGACAAAGGGATTTTCAGAAGAGACTAAAGTCCCTGTCATTCCAGGAAAAAAATCTACTGCTGAAGTAACTTGCAATACGGTATCCGTATCAACAACTCTCTGCTCAAGCCCCGTTAAATCCATTTCTACTTTACTGTCGCGGGTAATGCTGCCAGTCAGATCATTTCCCCATGCACCGAAATTGATGCATTCCAAAGTCAAACAAATATCGCTATTGTGGTCTCTCACAGGAGTAGTGGTTTGCGCCACTGCAAGAATATCCCGCATTTCTTCGGGCACTGAAATATCTGGAGGCTGAGGCTCGCGCATGATTCGGATTACATAACATTGTTCTCCCCCATTTTGGAAAAAATTATACACGCTAGTGGGCAAATATCCATAATCTATGATGTTTCCAAATACATCTAAAAAATCATTCCAGCTTTCTATCCGCTGCAAGGAGTGCTGGGGGCCTTTTGAGGCAATACCAACAAAAGTAGCTACGCCGCTTTGCTGCTGACGCGCGTCTCTTATTCCCTTTTCCCTTAGGTATATTCCTGGAGTTGTTTGAATCATGCCTGAAAATTTTTAAATGGTGCTATAGCCGGATCTCGTTTTCTTCCTGGTTTTTTTCTCTATTAATGCGGGAAATTTCATTGACCCATTTCCTGCGCAAATGATGTTGCATTCCCATGATTTCATTCATAGACCAGTGGAAATGATATGCGATAAAGGCTACCTCCTGATATATGTCTCTCAAGGGGTAGCCAGAAATTCCCCCAAGCCGTTTCTCACTCCATTGAGGCTTATATCCTGGGGAGAATCTTCTTCCTCATTTCCATTAATTTGGTTGTAAAAATCCTGCAAATACCTTAGATCAGCAGTGAATAATTTTTCAATAATCGATGGATTGATATCAGGCACGCCTTCAATTTTGGTAATTACCCGGGAAAGCAAAATTATTATTAAATAAGCCTGGTTGCGCTGTACCCGGGGGTCCGCCAGCGGAGCTATTTCATCATGCGCATTTGCCAATCGCATAATCCCCTGCCGATGGAGATTGCCGTCTTTATCAATATATCCCTTGGGTAGAGTAAATTCGTATTCGATTTGAAGACTCATCCTTTTCTAACCCCCTCACATACAATTTCCAAAGATTCCATAGCCACGGAATTATCACCCGCTTTGAGATCGGGTCCGATAAATTTTGAAGGCCAAGCCTCTTCAAGGTTATAGCGCAGCTTTTCCTCTTTCAACTCATCCATAACAATTATGGAGAGAGACATACGCTGAACATCTCCGTCTACAGCTTTTTGAACCCAATCGATAAAGTCGGGACTTTCAGAAACGCCTCGCTTTAAAGTGATGTTACCGAACTTCACCAACCCCGGGATTTTTCGCATGGTAGCTGCTTCGTTGCCATTCCGATACTCCACCGGTTGCACTTCAGTGTTGAGTCCGGTGCATTCATTAAAATAAGCCTGCAACACACCACCCGACTCCACGGTGAAATTAAAGGAAAGTAAAGGATCAATATCTCTTCTGGGCATGACTGCTCCTTGGTTAATTTTTACTCTTCAACATCCGAACCACCTGCAAATTGAGAAATTCGGAAAATCACAAACTCTGCAGGCTTAGAAGGAGCCACACCAATTTCTGTAATGACCCTTCCGGCATCTATGGATTCCTGAGGATTTGTTTCTGCATCGCATTTGACATAAAAAGCCTCTTCTTCCTTTACTCCAACCAATGCGCCACTGCTCCATTGAATTCTAAGGAAGGCAGATATGTTCCGCGTAATATCTTTCCAAAGCTTGGGGCCGTTGGGTTCAAATACGGTCCATTTAGTGGCTTTTTCCACGGACTCTTCCAAAAAAAGAAACAGCCTACGAACATTAAAATACCTCCATTCGGGATCTGCACTCACGGTACGAGCTCCCCACAAGGCATTGCCAACTCCATCAATTTTGCGAATGACATTAATCCCCAAAGGATTGAGTTTAGCTTGTCCTGCATCGGAAAATTCGAATTCTACTCCTACAGCGCTTCGCAATCTACCGTCTAAAACCCCAGCCGCGGCTTTATGTACTCCTCGAATGCTATCCACATCCGCATAACGTCCGGCCACTAAACACGACGGAGGAATACTGATAAGATTCCCGTTTCGCGGATCAAGGACCTTAACATAAGGGGTGTAAAGAGCGCCATAAGTGGAATTGAAGGCATTGCCTCCACTGTAAGCACCTTGGGATAACTTATAATGCATAACGTCGTCCGCAGCCACAATAGTCTGTTGGCTGTCCGCGATATAAAAGCAGTCTTTTCTGTTTTGGCAATAGCTCATTCCCTGTATATGTACATCGCGGTTTGGAGCATCTGGAACAGCCACCAGGTTAATGGCATCCACAATATCAAAAGCATGCAGTCCATTCTGCAAAGCGCCGTCACCAACATAATCGGATGTGACAGTAATGGGCAACCCCGAAACACTATTCACCAGGGCATCATCCCCGGATGCCAAATGAAGTGTGCCTGTTGTGGCAACCGGTCTTCGATTGGCCACTGGAATAGCCAAGGCCGTGGAAAGATCTTCCACAATAATGTACTGAGAAACACTGTTAATACGGTCTTCCACCCAGTCAACGTGATTCGCATCAAAGATGAGGTTCGCATGGGTTTCTACTACATTTCCTTTAAAGCGCACTTCAATATCAATTCTGTCTACACCCGAATGGGTCACAACAATACCAATATCGTCGCCCCAGGCTCCGGCCGAAGGAGCTTCTACTCTGAGCACATTGGAAGGCGTAACATTCTGTAACACTTGAAAACTGGCCACGGCGGCTGGAGCGCCTGCTACATAGTGGCAGGTCCGCACCACATAACAGCTGGTGCCTCCCTCATCAAAAAAACCTTTAATAGCAAAAGGCAGATAGCCACCGTCAAAATAAGAACCAAAAGTCTTTACATATTGAGCGAAGTTATTGATGGGAACGGCTTTGCCATAGGGCCCCCTTTCAGCATGCCCCACAAAGGCTCCGGTGGAAGTTCCCACTCCCTGAATAGGTTTGAGGCCTGAAGGAATTTCTTCTATAAATACATCGGGTGATAAATATTCTGCCATAATATGTTCCTTTTAGCCGGAGGATTTACCTGAAAATTGTTGAAATCTGAACACCACAAACTCTGCTGGTTTTAGCGGAGCTACGCCCACCACTGTGACCACCTGACCCGCATCTACGATTTCCGGCGGATTGGTACTGGCATCACACTGTACAAAAAAGGCTTCTTCTTCCTTAGTGCCCGCTAACTTTCCATCGCGCCATTGTATACGCAAAAACGCTGAGATATTTCTTCGAATACTGGCCCAAAGACTTACATCATTGGGTTCAAATACAACCCATTGGGTACCTCTTTCAATGGACTGTTCCAGAAAGATAAATAAGCGCCTTACATTAACATACTTCCATTCTGGATCCGCACTCAGGGTTCGGGTGCCCCAAACCAAAATGCCTTCGGGAAATTTCCGAATAACATTGACTTTACTTTGATATAAAATATCATTCTCTCCCTTGGTCACAATACGCTCTATTCCCACGGCAGAGTCCAAATAACCTTCGTTTATACCCGCTGGGGCTTTGTGCACTCCTCTTTGGGTATCGGTGTAAGCATAAGTGCCCGCCACAGCTCCAGAAGGAGGTGCCAGAATTTTTTGACCAGTCAAAGGATCGTCCACCTGAATCCAGGGGTAATATAGAGCGGAAAAACTGGAAGAATAGCCTGGATAGCTTTCTATCGGGGTGGCGCTGCCACTGGGGAAATCCATCACATAAAAAAGATCTTTTCGTCCATCACAAAACGCCACGCAACTCTGAGAAAGAATTTGCGATGCATTGGGCACTACCAAAATACTGGCGTCTTTAACATTGTCCAAACCGTGGAGCCCGGAGCCAACAATGCTGCTTCCAACAAAATCCACATCCGTTAGCCCGGTGAGCCCATCATTTCCACCGCCCAAAGCCGCGAATAGGGTATCGTTCATAACAAGGGCTGCCGGACCAGACATGGAAGTTGTTATATATAGTGAGTCCCCTTCTCCTAACCGATTTTCCACGAAATCAGAACCATTTGCAGCCCGTGTGGAAAGGTGGAAATGGCGTTCCACCTCGTTTGTGCCTTGGCGAACCGCCAAATCAAAATCCCTTGCATAGACTCTGGAAGTATTTCTGGCATAGTTGACTAGAATATCCTGAGCCGTATCTACAATCATCACCTTGCCAATTCCAGGAACTGTTCCATAATCAATTCGGGTAACCTCCAGCAAAACTTCATTGGTGTTAACAAAGTTGAGCACACTGCCCACCTTAAGAATTTCACCATCAACCCGCTCTAAATTTGTAAGGACAATTCCCGCTGTAGTTACGCCTTCACTTGCAACTACAGGTCCACCCGAGGATACGGTAGTGCGCAATTTATAATCAGGCGTAAAAACATCCATACCATTGGTGATATTGGGGTCTGCACCATAATATGCAGGCCCAGTACGCATGGGTTCAAAGGTAATTGTACTGGTAGCTAAATTGACGCTGCGCACAATACCGGTAATTTCCTGAACCAGATGCAGCACACTGCCTACCCTAACATCCTGGTTATCCAACAGAGTCAATTGATTCATACCTGCGCCGCCGGTTATATCTTCCCCCAATAGAAGGGAAAACTTGCTGGCGCTTTCAACCTGAACTTCCAGGCCATCACCCCAGGTCCCTGGGTTGCTAGCCGAAACCGTCAACGCCGGAGAAACAGCTGTGCTCCCATCATCTTCCAGCCCGTCATAAGTTCCTGTTGAAGCTACCGCCGCAATAGTAATGGCATCATCAATAGCCCCGTAATGCACCACTCGAATAATAAAACACTTGGTTCCACCCTCCGAAAAATATTGGCGTACGGAATAATAAAGATAATGCTCCTGGGTTCCTGGAATAACAAGAATAGGGCCCCCGAAAATCTTTACAAACTCTGCGAAGCTGGTGACAAAAACAGGTTTAGCTACAGGACCCTTAGCGGTCACACCCACAAAAGCGGCAACTGAGGTGCTGACTCCTTCAATAGGTTTGTTTCCTGAAGAAACTTCTTCTACATAAACTCCAGGGGTTAAGTAGGATGGCATAAATTCGTCCTTGTTAATTATTTGGGTTTACTTGCCGTAGTTTTTTCCGCTGGCTTATTTTTTTCAGGATTGGGTTTAGCCTTGGATTTAACCTTTGTTTTTTTATTCTTCAGACCGATTTTACTTTTGTTTAAACCCGTCTGGTATTTCTGGTATGTTTTCATAGCTGTTTCAGTAACCAGTGACAGCTTCCCGCTTTTGACTAAAAGAGACACTTCCCGGGATGAAGCCTGGGATTCGCTAATTTCCACCATAACTTGTGGTTTTAAAACCAGGCTCATTCCGGGCAGCCTTATGGCCTGGGATGACTTGGAGTTATTTCTCAAACATATTTTCTTACTTGTATTTGACATATTATTGACCTGCTGTAATTAAACGGGCGTAAGCAAAGCAGTGTGGTAGGTGTTATTTCCCACCGTGACTGGAATAGTTAGATTTTGTGTTATGTATTGATTATGGACAATGCGAATGCGAATATTAGCTACAGGAAGGCCGCCTGGGAAGAAAATCAGGCTCTTTCCTTTTACATCAGTGTATTGCTCGCGATCATGAACGGTACCTAAGATGTAAGGGTTAGGACTTCCTAAAGAAACCCGATAAAGAGTCAATCCGGCTATATTCTGAGCGCTAACCACATTTCCGTTTATACGCCGAATAGTAATTCGCGCATTTTCCACAGGCTCCTGCTGAGGCGTGTCTGCCTTTACAGATATGTATAGCATTGTCATGGATTCCCGGAACTGATAAACCCAACTTGGATATAGGAGTATGTTGTTGCTTCGCCGAATTCGAAGTAAGTCTCCAATTGAAAGCCCAGCGACAGAATCCAAAGTGGCCATGGAAACCCCGCTGCCGCCAATTGATTCCGACAAGATTGCGGAAAAACCTCCTGGTCCCAGCACTTGGGCTCCCGAAGGAATTACTTGTAAAAAATCAATGCTGTCAAAATCAATACGATTAGTGGCTCCATCGATAAAATTCACGAAGAGATAAACTTCATCCTCTCCGGGATACTCCAATTCAACGGGAGTAGAACCGGGCAATAATTTTTCCACACTACGCGATCTATAACCTTTACCTTGTATATAAAAAGAATAAGCTGTTGGAGAGACAGGAAAATCATAAAAAGAAAAATGACCGTCGATTTTATATTGAGTTTCTGAAAAAATCCAATTGGATTGAACCTCAAATGCTTTCATGGGAATAACATCCCTAGTTAGAGAATCCGCCAGGCGTCCATGAAAGGATAAAGTTGTGGTTTGAATATCAGAAACCGGCATCGCCATTGGCTATTGCAACAAAAATGCCAAATGATTAATGCCCATTATTTTTAAATTCTAAGGAGGGTAGGATAATTTTATCCTCCCCTAATTCTAAATATTAAAAAATCGGCCTTATAGCAGGATATTATTATCCTACTTTAATTTTACTCCAGGTTAGGTTATATGGAGGATTCAATTTTATGTTTGCGCATGAGCTCCCAAAAGGCCCGGCGATTTTTGCCTGCCGTCCGAGCTGCTCGACTGATGTTTCCATTATGAATAGAAAGCAGCTTAATGATGTATTTACGCTCAAAACTCTTTACCACAAGTTCTTTTTCTTCTTTAAAAGATTTCAGAACAGCATTTTTAGCTTTGTTATTGGGTAGCTTCAGATGGCGTGGTTCAATTGGTCCTCCCTGGCTATAAACCAAGGCTCTTTCCGCCGCATTTTCGAGTTCACGAACGTTTCCGGGCCAATCGTATTCAAGTAAAATATTTAATGTGGAAAGTGAAATTAAGGGGTTCTCAGCTAAATGATGGGTTCGATGTTTATTGAGAAAAACTCTAAAGAGAAGATGAATGTCCTCCTGCC
The DNA here is from genome assembly GCA_050294405.1 of Fibrobacteria bacterium. Taxonomy (GTDB): domain Bacteria; phylum Fibrobacterota; class Fibrobacteria; order UBA11236; family JADFYW01; genus JBNKOC01. The sequence goes on from JBNKOC010000007.1 coordinate 182,286, forward strand.
TTTTTCTAAGAGGTGGCAAAGAGAGTTTGAGTACATTTAGCCTATAGAATAAGTCTGCCCGAAATTTTTCATCTTCAGATAATTTTTCAAGATTTTGATTGGTAGCCGAAATGATACGTACATCCGCTTTTACAGTTTTGGAAGATCCCAAGGGACGGAACTCTTTTTCTTGTATAAGACGCAATAATTTCGATTGAGCGACCAAGGGCAATGCATCAATTTCATCAAAAAATAACGTGCCTCCGTGGGCTTCTTGCACCAGCCCTTTTCTTTCAGATGATGCGCTGGTATATGCCTCTTTCTGATGCCCAAACAACTCATTTTCAATTAACTCTAATGGAATAGCCCCGCAGTTAATTGCGACGAAGGGCTTTTCCCATCGACTGCTTAGGTTGTGAATGGATCGAGCACAAATCTCCTTGCCCGTACCAGTTTCACCTTCAATAATTACTGGAGCATGGCTGCTAGCCAAAAGGGGAATTTTTTCAATTTCCCTTCTAAAATCAAGATCTTGGCCAATGATTTTTTTAAGGGCAATTTTATCCTTCATTTGTGATGTGAAACCCTTGGGCACAAATCTGGTAAACTTTTCCACCTTATGTTTCAGCTCCAGGGGTGAAAATGGATTCAACATAACTTCACAAGTATGGACTTGCAGCCATTCCTGATATTCCCGGGAGAGAGGCAAATGGCAAATGGCCAGACGAGGCGGCAGGTTGGGTTGTCTCGCAACTAGCTCAAAATGAGGTTTGCAAAATGATTCCCCGAATAAATCCAAAATTAAAAAGTATTGTTTCCAGGCATTTTCATGTAACCCGGAAACTTCTTCTACAAAAAGGTAATCTACATTAAATGGCGAACCTACAAGATTCGCTTCAATTAACCCTTTTGATTCCGAAGCTTTTTCTTCACTTAGCAGTACTAAGATTTTTTGCAAGGGTTTTCCTTGTTATCGTTAAACTTCGACTAATTTTTTCAAAACAGAGTCAGTTAAAATCTAATAACAAAAAAAGGGCTTCAATAAAAATTAATTTAAAAAACTTCTTTTGGTGAATTTCTATCAAATAACCATGTCAAAATGGTTGCAACCATTTTGACA
>JBNKOC010000008.1:0-126754 GCA_050294405.1 Fibrobacteria bacterium
AACAAAATTCGCGGAAAATATTTTTAGGTGCGCAAAGCTGGTGGTTAGGCCTGAAGGATTAAAAGGTTGGTGTATCAGAGCCTTTTACAGGTCTTACCTAAGCTTTGAGCTTATAAATCAGAAGAGCTGTTTGTCTAAGCCTTCCCCGGCGCAATGTTATTTCGAAAAAACATTCACGCTGAGGTTCTTGGTATGAGTTCTAGAATGGCGTGTGATTTTTGAGAAGTGCATTGTGCCGGGGGAGGGGATTGTGCTTGTACTGTGTCTGGCAAGCGGGCGAACCTTAGGTCGAGCTGATTTAATGTTGCAAAATTTTTCCAGGAACAGATAAAAAAAAGGGTCCTGATTTAAGGACCCCGTGATAACCATCAAAAATAAAAGAATTGGCCTAGGAAACTTTTTCTGGCAATGGTCTGCTCATTTCATCAATTTGAGTTAAGAACTGAGAGACCTCTTTAAAATTGCGGTAGACAGATGCGTAGCGCATGTAAGCGATTTGATCCACGCTGTACAATGTTTTTAAAACAATTTCTCCAATGGAACGGCTGGGAATAACTTCTCCAGAGAGTTCGGAAATTTTATTTTCCACTGAGTCTACCATTTCCTGAATTTTGGCTTTGGTCACAGGACGCTTTTTGCAAGCGGTGTAAAGACCGGCCATTAACTTGCCGCTGTCGTACGCTTCGGTAGAACCGTCGTTTTTCAAAACCATGCGAGGCACAGTTTCGATATACTCATAAGTGGTGTAACGTTTAGCGCAACTCAGGCATTCGCGACGGCGACGGATGGCTTTGCCTTCCTTAGTTGTACGAGAATCTACAACCTTGTCTTCTTCGCAATTGCAATATGGACATTTCATAGATAAAGAATATAACTCTATTTCAACAATCTACCAACAAAAAATTGCAATTTTTACAAAATTGTAGACAATTTGTTCGAAATTCATTTTGGCGCAAAAAAATCTGCAAAAATGACAAAGATTTGAGTTTTTTGATATGGAAAGAATGTTGATTAATTGGGAGCCCTTACGGAGTTATTCCCTATTAATCAACCTGCTATTAAGGACTTTGTTGAAAACCTTAAGTTAAGGATTTTCCAATTCCAGGGTGTGGTTTGTGGCATCGCAAACCTCGCTGGGACCAAAATACTGGATGGGCCCTGGGAAAACAAAAGCGTCTTCTACGGCCCAATTTGAACGGTTGGCTTCCAGTTTTTTAAAAGGAGCTCCGTCTAGTTCCACCAAAGCCTTTTTAATTACAGGTTTTGGTTTTCCATGACGCTGTTCCATATTAAAAAGCATGCTAATGGGAATCCCGCCAGCAGTCCATTGGTCTACGCCTTTGGTTAAATTGCCAACAGAGGACATATAACCTGTTAATTTGGCGTTGGCCAAAACAACTGCTGCATAGCCTAAGCTGTAGCAATAATCTGCATCAAAATTGGAGGGTGGGGCGCAACGGCCTTCATAACCAAAAAAGTGATGCTGCTCTGAAAATTTCCCTTTGTATTTGCCTTCCTTTTTGAGCTCGGCCAAACGTTTTTGCACCAATTCAATAAGTAAAACTTCGGTTTCGATGCGGCTTACCTGAACATTGCCATGTGGGTCGCGGTCGTACAAAAGTTGGGCCTGGATTTTTTCCGGAAGATTTTCAAAGGTGCTTTTTTCTTCTTTGGGCAATCGATCCTTAACAAAATGGATTTTGTCGGCAATATCACTGAGCTTTTCAAATTCTGCGGATGTTTCTGCCAACAAATCATTTAGGGAGGCTATTAGCTTTTTCATGGAAGGCACAAATTCAATAAGTCCTTCGGGAACCAATACAATCCCATAGTTTTTATTCGCTTCGGCTCTTTTAACAATGCTGTCGCAAATGATATCCACAATTTGGGGTAGGCCCATGGATTTGGCTTCAATTTCTTCTGAAACCAAAGTAATGCTGGGCTGGGTTTGCAGGCCTACTTCAAGGGCGATGTGGCTGGCAGAACGGCCCATGAGTTTAATAAAGTGCCAGTATTTTTTGGCGGAGCGTGCGTCTCTGGATATGTTACCCACCAACTCCGAGTAGGTTTTGATAGCTGTGTCAAATCCAAAAGAGGTGGGGATGTACTTGTTTTTTAAGTCTCCATCAATGGTTTTTGGAACCCCGATAACACAACATGGGCTGCCTTTTGATTTCAAATACTCAGCTAATATGGCGGCGTTGGTGTTGGAGTCGTCTCCACCTATAATTACGATTGCGTTGATGTTAAGGCTTTTGATAACTTCGATACATCTGTCAAACTGTTCCTCTGTTTCCAGTTTGGTGCGACCGGAACCAATAATATCAAAGCCGCCAGTATTTCTGTGGGCGTCAATTTTTGCATCGTCTAAAATTTCGTATTTGCCTTCTTCTAAACCGGAAGGCCCGCCTAAAAATCCAATAAGCTTTGATTCGGGGCTTAAGTTTTTAATTCCGTCATATATACCTGCTATCACATTGTGCCCGCCTGGTGCCTGACCACCGGACAAAACAACGCCCACATTAATGGCTTTGGAATCGGAATTATTTTCGCCAATTGAAAAATGGGCAACGGGCTTACCAAATGTATTAGGAAACATAGCCTTTATAGCTTCTTCATCGCTTTCAGAAGTGGTGGGTTCTCCAAAGGATACGGAAATTTTGGATACCCCTTCTCGTAAGGCCTTGGGGATTTTTGGAGAATAAGCTTGTCGTACTTGCTGCAATTTGGAAATAGTCATGGGTTCTCCCTGGTCGTCTAAATTCAGGCACAAAAATAGTACAGCTCCCCCAACTTTTCATGGGAAAAGCGTGGAAATTTCGGCTTAAATAAGTTTGACGAAACTTATGGGTAGTTGGTAAATTAGTCCCCACCAAGATTTTTCAGGACACACCTTTGGCGGCTGACCCCATCCGACTTTGGCTGAAAAAGAGGGGTTTCATTCGATTTTAATCGGGATGTAGCTCAGTCTGGTAGAGTACTTGAATGGGGTTCAAGTGGTCGAACGTTCGAATCGTTTCATCCCGACCAAAAAAGCCGGTAGCGTAGCTGCCGGCTTTTTTGTTATCGGGACAGCGATTCGGATGTTCGGCGGGTCGAACGTTTGACCGCGAAAGCGAAGCTGAGTAAGAATGTGGCAAAGTTATGTAGTCCGAATAATTACTTAGGCACGCGCTGAGCTTTGCGAGTTGGCCGAAACATAGGCGTTACATTGGAAACCAGTGTATGTACCATTTCATTATACTTGGCGTCTTCATCTTTGATAGTGATGTTGGTCATACTGGCGCTGCCCAAAGTCCATTCACCACTGGAGGATTTTGTCCATGCAACTCCACCACTTCCCGTATCATATAATTTAGCAGTGAGTTCTCCAGCCACCTTTTTTTTGGCGCTAAGACCACTTAAGCTAATACTGGAAAGTTTCACTTTGGTTTTAGGCTCGGCCACCTCGATATTGGCAAAGAAAAGGGCATCCACATTGGAGCTTTCTTTAATGGCTTTTAAAGCTTCAGGGTTAAAATCTCCCTGACCGGTAGGATCCAGAACTTTATTTTTATCCCCGATTTCCAAAATGATAACCCCTGGTTGCGCTTCTTGAATGGTTTGCATAAAACGCTGAGTGGCTTTTTGAGTTAAATCTACCTTAGAGTCTGTGGAAAACTTCACGATACCTATGGTTTTCCAACGTTTCAAATCGAAGGCGGGAGGCACATCCACATATACGGTTTTGGTGGAGGAACAAGCTGCAAAGAGTACTGCCGTTACTAAGAGGGTCAAAAAGAGCTTCATTTTAGATTTCAAATTTTTTGTTTTAAGGGGCTTTTTCATAGGTTTTCCTATATTTGAATTTTAAGCGGCCATATTGCACTATATTTAGTGCAATTCATCAGAATTAAAATTTAAGTATAAAAGATTCTTCCCCCAAGAATAATTTATCAAAATAGAGTTTGATGTTTATCAGCTATAAAGCTGGTCTTTTCGTTGACAGTCCTTGGAGAGGCTCAAATCAAGTTCCCAACTAGAGATACAAATTAATAATGGTTTACATCCGTTTTGCCTGGTTGTCTAGCTGTGGGTTAGGATTTATATTCAAGTTTACATTCTGGGGGAAAGGGTAGGATAAAAAATGAAATTGGGCAAATGTTTAACATGGGGCCAGCTTTTTTTAATTTTGATAGGCAGTATACAAGCACAAAGCCTTAAAGAGCTTGCTGAGGAGCGGGGCCTTAAAATCGGAGCTGCCATTAAAGATGGCAATCGTGATAATAATTACAACTCCATTTTAACCAGTCAATTTAATGCGGCCGTGGCTGAAAACGCCATGAAACCTGGAGCTTTGCAGCCATCCCGGGGCAACTTTAATTTTACAGCCGCCGAAAATATGGTGAATTTCGTTTTGGATAATGACATGGTGATGAGAGGGCATGCTTTGGTGTGGCACCAGCAATCGGGTTTTATGGAATCCATTAACACCAGCCGCGAAGAGATGTTTCAAATTATGGAAGAGCATATTACTACCGTGATGAATCGATTCAAGGGCAAAATTTACGAATGGGATGTTGTGAACGAAGCAGTAGCCAGAGATAGTTCGGGAATGCGGCCGGCCAATGGGGAAAACTCGAGCAACTGGGTCCGGCAAACCGATGGGGAAAATAATAATCACGACTATATTGATTCTGCATTTACCTATGCCCGGCGGGCCGATTCCAACGCATTTTTGGTTTATAATGATTACGATTGCGAGGGCATGGGTATAAAATCGCAATTGGTGTACGACTTGGTTTCCAGGTTGGCTTCCCAGGGAATTATTGACGGGGTAGGGCTTCAGTGCCATTTTCATTTGCCAGGGCAGGGCGGTTCTAATGGCGCCTGGGACAGCACCCAAATGGCCACCAATTTTAAGCGCCTTGCTGACTTGGGTCTTCGGATTTCCATCACAGAACTGGATATACGCGTGCCCACACCTGCAAGCCAGGAAGACTTGCAACGCCAAAAGCAAGCTTATGAAACAGTACTCAGGATATGTTTGGAAAACCCCAACTGCACCACTTTTATGTTATGGGGATTTACCGATGCCTCTTCCTGGATTCCCCAGTCTTTTTCCGGTTTTGGGCAGGCTTTGATTTACGATGCGAATTATCAGCCAAAGCCAGCTTACGATGGTCTTGTGGCAGTACTTTCCGAAGAACCCCAGGTTTTTATTCGAAAAAATGGCTTTTTCAGTGTTTCAAAAACTCTGGATTATATTGATGTTTTGGGGCGAAACCGACAGTATCAGTTTAAAAGTGCTTATAAAATGATTCCTGTAGTGGGATTTGATTAGATATTAAAGAGCTGTAAAATCCTAATTTATTGATTTTTGGCTGGCTTTGGCCCCAGCAAAAATTGTATTCTTTTGAAAACCAAGGAGTGGAAGCAAAATTTTTGCTCCAAAATAGATTCAAATTTTATTCAAAGGAAATTTTCCGGAGGGAACTAACATGAAAACAAAGACCATAATCGCAGCAATCTTGATTGGTTTTGCCTTAATTTTTACAGGCTGTGGAGATGAAGACGGCGACGGTGGCATGAATGCCACTCCGGAAACCATTATTGGAAAATGGATGTTAAAGACTTTTAGAATCAACGGAAGCATTGATATGGCCATTCCGGCGTTTATGATAGACACGACTGTTGCTATTGATACATCCGGAAATTTTCCTGAAGGCGATTATTTCGATTTTAAAGCTGATGGAACTTACGAGCAAAATGTTACTTTGGATTTAGAATCTATGATGGCAGGTAGCTTAGGTATGGGAATGAAACAATCTGCCGCAGTAGCGCCTGAACAGGGTACATGGTCCATTAATGGCGGAGCTCTGGTTATGATTCAAGGCGAGGATACTACTTATGCCAGCGCCAGCATAAATGGAAGTACAATTACTTTTTCAGCAACCCAGGATTTTGATGAAAGTGAGCAAGGCGTGACCATGGCAGGGTCAATGACATTCACCTTCACCGGAACGAAATGATAAAATAATCAGTACATTTTTTCTCTTCTAAAAACAGGTCGTGGTAATGCGGCCTGTTTTTTTTATTTTATGGAAAAAGGAAATACAATGATAGCTATGGGTATTAACAATCAGTCGGGGCTGGAAACGGCCAAAGGCCTGGAAGCCAAATTTTCTTTGTTGATGCCTGATTTTTATAGTGGAGAAAGGCTTTCCGGAGCATTAAGCAGCCTTTTGGCGCACGGTTCTGTTAACGAATCTGTGCAGAATTTGGCCAAAGGACTAGGCCCTTATGATCCAAAAATTCCCATGTATGCTTCGGTGTTTTTGACAGATCCCTTTGTGAATTTTTCCCACTTGTTAAAAGAATATGTGGGGTTTGGGATAAAGGGAATCTCCAATTTTCCCTCAATAGGTTTTTATGATGGCCGTTTTCGCCAGGATTTAGAAGCTACCGGCTTTAACTATCCTGCGGAAGCCAATAAATTACATCAGGCTTTGGAAAGTGGGGTAGATGTTATTCCCTTTCTTTCCTCAATAGAAGAGCTGAAGGAAGTTTTAGACACCCGAATAAACAATTATATCTTTCATTCCGGGGTAAAAAAAGAAGGTGGTGGAGAGCAGGAAAAAAATCTTATAGATACATTGGATAACATAGCCGAACTATTTCAGGGCAAACATTCCCACTCCAGTTTGTTTTTATCGGGATGGATACTGGAAGATCCAGCGCTTTTTAGGGATATCCGCCGTAAAATTTCCTGCTGCAAAGGGCTCTTTGAATTTTTGCCCTCCCAAATGGCTGAAGATGCTGGCGGGTTAAAAACAAAATTGCGCTTCCTGACGGAATAGGCTCCCGTACTTTTATCTTGCATTGAGATAAAAACCAGTTTCCTCTTGGGCTTTTGAGGCGGAAGTTTGGGCTCTTTATAAAGCAGGGATTTTGGAAATAAAGCTTAGTATTTACATAGAGATATTTTGCTAAATAATGGGCTATTTTTTTTTGGGAATTCTATATATAGGAAGTTTGTTATTGTAAGTAGGATTCTTTTTTTTTCCGTTAACCATATAATAAGAGCTATAGATGGAAGGACCTTTATTTTTCTCCAAAGCAAATCTGATGCTGGAAGTATGGGACGTTGAATCCCACCATAGTTCTTCCGGAATAATTTCAGCTAAATTCGCGATGGCGGATTTTTCTGTTCTATCTGAATTCCACAATCCCCATTTGTCCCCAACTTCAGGCTCATAGGCAAGTTTCCATTTGGCGTCAAAAGCAGCAAAATACCAGTATTCAAGGTTATGTTGTTTTGCCCATGTATGCAGAATATTAAGGTAGTTGCTTTGGTTTTCTAAACTTCCCTGTAGGTTTCCGTTAACAGAACCCGAAGGCCAGCCGGTTTCCGCGCAGATTATTTTTTTAGGCATATTTAATGTTGATGCCCTTTCAGATATCCGGCTGAGGGCGCCATTTAAATGGGAAATTGAGTTTTCAAGTGGAACATTGTCCCACCACGGGTAAATATGGAAGTATATGGCGTCGGCGGTTTCCCAAAGTAAATCGCTGTGTTTTTCCCACCAGTAAATATTCTCAGCTGTGGATACAATTATGGAATTCGGAATCCGTTCTTTTACATATTGAATGTAATCCACAATAATTTTTTCAGATGAATCCAAAGGAATGTTTTGTTCAACTTCGGAACGCAGTAAAAATTCATTACCCACAATTATGGATTTAATAGAAGCATAGTTTTGGTTGGCCAATTCTATGGCATAATCCAATCTTTTTAAATTGAGACTGTCGTTGTAGTCAATCCAAACGCCCAGATAAAAATTTAGCCCGTATTTATCGCAAAGTTCTGGAAGCCAGCGTCCATGTTCATTATCCGGAGTCCCGTAATTTCTAATGCCGTAAGTATAAGGAGCTAAAAGTTGGATGTCCTCCTCTACTTGTTGGTAACTGGGTTCCATTATCCCTGGACCCTGGTTGTCCCGGTAACCATCGTAATTTAAAGCAATAAAAGGTTTTTGGGCTAGGAGGCTGACGGGGAGGAGAAGGATGAGAAATTTTCCAAACAACATATCTTAAAGATACATTTGAATTCGGCTCTGGGAGGTTTAGAAAATTAAGAATTATTAAATAAAACTCTTGGACTCAGTAAGGAATTGTAGTCGATTGCGGTATTCCTAAAAGCTTATATGAATCAGTTATTGTAATGTAGTAAAGCTAATAATTAAAATGTTTAAATTATACTTTTAAATTAAAGATCAATTTTTTTTTCCAATTGTCGAATTCTATATAAAATAAAGCGCCTTTTAGTAGGGATTCAATTTCTCTCTCCAGAAATTCTTCTGGCACATCTAGCATGGAGTTTAAAAAATGCTCCATGGCTATAAAAAAAGCTTCAGATTTTTTTTCCTCAATAATCTGAGCTGTTGAATCAGATTCCTTTATAAAAACAGGCGAATCTGGAAAAAACATTTTTTCTACAAAAATATTGCCTTCAACATCATTTTTGATATTCTGCATAACCTTTATTCCCATATCTTTTTCTTTAGAGAACCTTTTTAGTTCAAGCACCCAATCTACGAGTTTGTCACGAGTAAAAAGCAATTCTTTTCTTTGGTCGTTGTTTAATTGGATACTTTTCCCAGCTTCATATACAAAATTTTTTGAAAGTGTTATTCTGTTAAAAATTTCTTCATACTTGTTTAGGTATTGTTTTAAAATTATTTCTTGATGGTCACGTAATATTTTTTCTTTTGCTAAAAGATAGGGAAGAGTTCCTTTTCCGGGAATCCAATCAACAATTTTAAAAACAACGTCTCCATAGGGAGAATCTAACAGAATGAGCAATGAATCATTTATTTTATAAAATAAGTTTCCTTTTTTAAAAAGTTGAGACTGGGCTAGTTGGGATATGTTTACGAATTGTTTATCAATGATATTTGATTCAGTTTTATGTTCATTTTTAACTTCTAAAGAATTTTCTTTAATTTCTTCGGAATTTAAATTATTGCCAAGTATATTTTGGTTGGGATAGATACCTTTTAACGAAGGTATATTAGAATTGATTTTAATAAATTCAAAGTCGAACATATTTTGAAATTCAAAATACTCTTTAAGACAGTCTGAATTTAAGGTGTCTTTTGTACTTTTTGAAAATGTTTCGCTTATTTGCTTCTCATCACTGATGGAATTATTAGGACCATAAAAATCGCCAATAGAAAACTCCAATATTAACTGATTAGGGTTTTTAAATAGGTCTGAGTTTGATTTATAATACTTTTTTATCATGGATTCCGGTAAATTTTGCTTTGCCTGTTGTAGTTTCTTTTTGCGAATATTCATCATCTCTATCATTGGAAATGTTAAATCTGTATTCCAGAGAATATAGCTTCCTATTTCAGTACTAATTAAAATAGGCTTGTCCCCTGGCTGCAGGGTTTGTGTGCATTTCTGAAATTCTTCAGGTAAAGAAGATTCCCATGCAAATTTTCCATTGTTTTTTAGAAAAAAATTGGGAATTAAGGTGCTATCAAAATTAAATTCCATATATTTTGTTTTGACAAATGATGTATCCAATCCTCCCCAGATAAAAATCACAAAATCTTCATTTTGAAATGGAGACATTTTTGTAGTTGGAGTTTCTTTATACTCATTTAATATCCGCTTTATATATCCATTAATAAGAAAGTCTTTAGTTTTTGTGTCTTTTTTTAAAAGAATTTTGGAATTTTCATAACTTAATTTTTGTTCAATAAAAAAAGCTTTTAGGTAAGAGTTTAAGATTTGTTCCCTATTTTTTTTTAGCTTTTTCTCTTCAGAATCCGGCAATAATATCTCTAATACTTGATTAAATTCACCTACATCAAATAAGCATGAATTTTGTTCATTAACAATACATTGGTCAATGGGGAGTGTCAGCTCGGTTGAAACACGTTTTAAATCAACTTGAAAGCAAGTACAAAATTGGTAGAATAGAAATAAGATAAAAATAAATTTTTTCATATTCAAAATCTGCCATGATGAAATAATTTCACCATGGCTTGATGTTAGTTAAGGTGTACGATCGGTAATAATGATTTTAGTAGAATAATAATCACGCCAATGTGAAATAACGCCATTTGGCTTGAACCTAAAAGTATTGTCTACTTGAGTAGGGTGCTCAGAGTTGCCGCTGGAAGTGAACCATGTATTTCCGGTGTTCCATTCAAATAAAGTTTCTTCACCATTTGCGGCAGGTGGCGCTTCATCTTGATAACGCATCGATTGAATATGATAATTCCTATATCCTCCTGTTCCATTTTCGTACTGTGCATAAGTACGGTTTGTTGGCAAGAAAATAACTACACAATTACAACCATTATTAAAATCAGCGTCGACGAAACTGTACTTTACAGTAGCCCCATTGGGGTAGCTTGTTGTATAGCCGGACACTTGAAAAGCTAATCCAAGTGCCAAGGCAAAAAATAAAATTTTTTTAATGTTCATATTGTCTCCTTTATTGAGTTGATTGACAACTCAAATGTAACATTTAAAAAAATATCTGATATTACATTTTGGGAACATTTAACAAACAATTTTCTTACATGATGTTTGAAAATAATTGATTTAATTTTCTATGTGAGTAATTGGATTGATGTTTTTGAAAAAATAGTTGAGTGACTTTTTACTTTTTCTCTACCGTTATTTTAGTTTGAACCTCGATACAAAACACACCTCTTTTTTCTCTGTTAATTTTTAAAAAAGAGCATTTACATTGAGTAGCTTTTACTAGTCTATCTAATCTTACCTCAAAATTTGCGAAAGAATAATCAGGGAATATCCATTTTTCTCTTTTAAACTCTCTGTTAGTGAAGCGAGTTCTGTTTTCATGTTTAAAATCATTTAAAATTTTAAAAAGTATTTTTGCTGCTGCGCCTGTAATGACAACCTCATTATTGCATTCAATACATTCATCAATTTCATAATAAATAAAAAAATTACATTTTCGATTAGCCCGAGTTGACTCAAACTCTTTCAAATACAGTTCATTATGACCCATATCAAATTTCCCTTTTATTTAACCTGCGACGAGTTATGAAGTACAAACAAAAATTAGTTTTTAAACTAAAAATTCTCAAACAATTGAAAATATATTTTCTTACAAACTTCTTACAGCCTTAGTTGAGTATCCTATGTGACAAATATATCACCCTTTAAGAGTCATGGCAGGATAGATATCAATTAGTAATTACACAAAAGATCCCTCTTTAGAACTTTAAAAGAAAAAAAGGCCTACTTTTACTGTGGTAAGCCCAAAAATTTTGTGAGGGAAGGTTGGAACAATGTTTTTGGGTTTAACGATCCTAATAAAGGAAATCAATCTAGAATACACCTAACACTAAGTAAATTAGAATTAAGGGAGGAACCAAAGGAAATATTTGGATCCTCATTGATTTTAAAATTTCTATGAGTTTCCGTGTCATATATTGTGGAAGTCCACCAATAACCTTCATGACTCAAATTTCCACATTCTGCTGCATAACAAAACCCACCCGGCCTTGCTGACCAACCAGATTCATTTGTTATTCCAGCATCAATGGTCCATAACCCTGGTTCCATAAGGTCCAGGCCATCAGGATATTGATTTTGTAGCACAGTAAAGTCATCCATACTTGGCAACTTCCAGTATTCAGGGCAGGAATTATTCGCTTCATTGTAGGTATACATTCTTCCGTAGTCCAAACAATTTTGAGCGGCATTTCCATAATCAGAACAAATGGAATTAGGGCTTTCAAGTTTCAGATTCTCTGAAAACCAGCATTGCTGCGCTATTTTTACGGTCCCATAGATCTGATTATCCCGGCTGTCGGCCCAGTTCTCCCCACATGTCCAGGTGGACCCTCCAACCACGGCTGTCCAGGGGGAGTTTCCCACAGCGTTTTCAGCCCTAACTCTATAGTGATAAATTGTTTCTAAGGAAAGGTTAGCATCTTCGTAGCTAGTTACATTTTGAATTGTGACAGCCAATAAAGAGAAATTAGCATTTTGGGAGAGGCTTCGCTCAATGCGAAAGGATGTTTCGTTATCAGAGTTATCAGACCATGATAATTGCAGGGTTCTACGACCTGTCCGATTTACACTGAACCCTGATGGCATTGCTGGAGCAATGTCATTTACAGTTAAAAAGGCTGCGGTACTTTGAATGCTGCCCGCTACATTGCTAACTTCCACGCTATACATATCTCCATTATCTGCTAAAGTCAGTGCATTTGTGGTATATGTGGGTGAATTGGCACCTTGTATAAGAGTGTTGTTTCTGCTCCATGTGTAAGTCAGGGGCGCATAGCCCGTGGCAATGACAGAAAAGCTGGCAGTTTGCCCCACGTTCCTGTTGATGTTAACCGGTGGCGATGTTATGCTCGGTTTTGTCCGGACGATAAGAGTTGCCGTATTGCTAGTCTGCTGTCCCGCAGAGTTGGAAACTGTTACCGTGTAGTCCCCTTCGTCGTCCACAATGAGAGTTTCAGTGATAAAACTGGAAGAATTGGCGCCATTAATGGAGATGCCGTTTCTTTGCCATTGATATGTAAAAGGAGGGGAACCCGAGGTAACTACTGTAAAAGATGCTTTCTGGCCTTCATTGATGGTGACGTCTTCGGGATGAGAAGTAATTTGGGGAGCTATCGTGGTATCCAGTACGGTGAGATTGGCTTCAGCGGACATCAAGGACCCTGCCTGATTATATACATTACATTTGTATGCGGTGCCGTTATCAGACAATAATGACTTAAAAGTAATAGAGGACGCGGTTTCCTCAGGCATAGCAGCTCCATTTTTATGCCACAAGTAGTTTAAATCTGTTCCGGAAGCTATGACATTGAACACGACCGTTTCACCCACATAAATTTCTAAATTACTGGGCTGCTTGGTTATTTCTGGGGGAATAATGGTTTCTGAATAATGCAAAAGGGCTGATTCACTCTGTAAAGAAGTTAAAGGATTCGTGACAACAACATAATAGACATCGCCATCCATCTGACTTTGGACCAATCCAATGCTATAGTTGCTGTCAGTTGCATTTTCGATAATTTGATCATTTAAAAACCATTGATAGGTAAATGGCGGTGAACCCGATACGGATACTGAAAAAGTTGCCGTATCTCCTTCACCCAAAGTGACATCCTTGGGATGGGAAGTGATTTGCGGAACCAAAGTGGTGTCCAGCACGCTGAGAATGGCCTCATTGGACATCAAGGATCCCGCTTGGTTATATACTCTACATCTGTATGCCTTGCCGCTGTCAGCGAGTAAGGCTCTGAAAGTCAGAGATGATGTGATTTCTCCAGGTAGGGGCACTCCATCTTTGTGCCATAAATAATTTAAATCCATTCCAGTAGCTGTGACAGTAAATGAAACTGTTTCACCTACATAAACTTCCAAAACACTGGGCTGTTGGGTAATCTCCGGAAGAGAAACATCTGGAACAAAACTTGTATCCATAACATTTACCAAAATACTGTCCGCAAGTTGAGCGGAAAAACGGGCAATAATATGGGTATTTCCTGTTGATTTAACCGCAACTACTCCCAGGTTACTGACATTGGCAATGGCGGGGTTGGCTGAGGTCCAGTTTACTTTCTGGGGTAATGTGGAGGGGAAAACCTTAAACTTAAGAGGATAGGCAGCATCCCCCAGTTTGAATTGAAGCCAGCGAGGACTAATCTCTACTTTATTTTGAATGCTGAGGGTGCCGTTGCTAAACGAATAGGCATATTCGGATTGTGAAATGATGCCACCATTTTCATCCAGTTGAAGGATTAATAATTTTAAATCTTCTTTTTTTGCTTCGAAGTTCCATGGTCCTATAAAGTTGTCACCTTTGTAGATAACAAGGCTGTCGTTAGAATCAGAAATGACAATGACTTTAACTTCAACAATATTATCTAATAGCGCTTCTGGATTGGGGTTGTTAAAATTCACCACAATAGTTTTTGATTCATTCTCTGTAAAAACACAGGACATAACCATGAGGATCAGGCCCAGAGAAAACCAAACTTTCTTCTTTTGGATCACTATTCCACCAGCTATAACGAAACGAAAAAATTATTGAATTTTTTCTAAACTAAATAAAAATGTGATTTGTTGTCATATAGGCCTCCAGTTAAGTTAACTACTTATGAAAAATAAAAAATATAAAAGACAACTTTTTTTTGATTTTTCTTTGACCGCTAAAAAAAAAATATCTAGCTTCTCAAGGGTTCCGGATTGGGTTTAGTCGGAATGAAAATATTCATAGGAGACAAATCATATTGATAAATCACTATGTCCGTATATGGCATTTAGCAATAGTAGTTTGCGTTTTTTCAGCAAATTCTTTGCTAGCAGATGTTGAAATTCATCCCACCCAGTTGGGGGGCTACATGGACCTGGGACAAATTGTCTCCGGAAAGTTTGTAAAAGAAACTCCAAGTGATACTGTTGATGCGGATAATCAATTTCTAACTCGAACGCTTGGTTATTTGACTCAGTCTGCTACTGTTAATGATAGGTTGGATATCAGTTTTACCTTAGCCGGTTTGTATTTTTATGCCCTACCTGAAGAAACAAATAAAGGCCTTTTTCGTTTTGTACAACCAGGTATTGGCGTTGGTCAAGCCCAAGCTGTATATAAGTTTGGAGATCCTGAACAGCCTTGGTCTAAACTGCAAATGGGGTTGTTTCCAATTAAATATAACCCAGATGCAAAAAATTTGGGCGAATTCCTATTTCGCAGTGGAACCTATCCTGGTATAATATATGGTGGAGGTTGGACTTATATTGGTGGTGCTGAATATATGGCACAAGGTCTGCGTTATTCTATTACCCACTTAGACGGTGCTTTAACACACGACTTTTCTCTAACAATTGAGAGAGGATACGAACCAAACAATAACCTGTCTCCTGCTTATTTGGTAACCTACAAGGCTGGCGCTGTTTTTGAACTAGGAGCGGGATTGATGTGGGCTCATGCCATATCAATGCAAGATAGCTTGCTTTCTCCAGAAGATCCTCAGAATGCGTATATCAAACCCGGTACTGCTCATGCTGATGCAGGCCTTCCCTTGGCATATCGCGAAGACACTTTTTTAGAGCAAGTTAATAAGCCTCATTATGATTCAAATGATCCAAGAGTACTTCCCGATTCCATTGATAATGGAATCGGTGGCAAAATAGAAAACCCTTGTCTTACCTCTGACCCTTCAGATGATCCAGATCCAAATAACCCATGTTATGACCAATCTTTTGTAAGTGTCACTGGCAATGGAATACCGGGAGAGGACTTAGCTTATTACAATTTTAGGGGTTTTAAAGGAATGGTGCGTGCAAAACTAGATATAGGCGTTATTATGGGAATGGAGCCTGATAACTTTAAAATGTATGGTGAAATTGCATTATTAGGGTTTAAAGATTATCCATTTTATTACGAAAAAAAATCTGAGAGAATGCCAATGATGTTTGGATTAAATATTCCGACATTTGGATTGCTTGACGCATTTTCTTTAGAATTAGGGTATTTAAAATCTAGATTTCCCAACAACGTCCATACACTCTACACCAAAAAATGGCCGTTGCCACTTCCTGATGATAATGTTCCCATATCTGGACACACATCAAATCCTTGGACTTTTAATTTAGAAGATCCAGCATATACCGACCCGAATCATCCGGATTATGTTGAGGGGGCTAAAGAAAAAATTGCTGATGCTTTCACTAAGGATGATTGGAAATGGTCTGTTTATGCTAGGAAACAAATTACGGAAGGTTTCGCAGTTTCTACTCAAGTTGCAAGTGACTATCAGCGTCAAGTTTTATTTCAAAGTTATGCACCAAAATTTATGAACTTTCCCGCCACCCGTTATAGCAGTGATTGGTATTTTGTGCTTCGTTTGGAGATGGGGTTATGAGAAATAACACATTTATCATTAGGGGTGGAGTGTTAGTGTTCCTTATGTGGAGCAGCATTTTATCTGAAATAGTTTTGAACCCTCCTGCTGCTGGTACTTCTTGGGATTACGGGATGGTCGTAAAAGGGCGGTATCCTGATGCTGTGGATAATGTGGCTGATGGGCAGGTCCTTACTCGCACGGGCTTGTTTATAAATCAATCTGGCGTTTTTAACGACAGGTTAAACTTATCCGTTACATTGGGAGGCATTTTATTTTGGTCTTTGCCTGAGCGCTCAGAACTTACTGCATTCCATACCCGGATTCTTTTTCCCGGAGGTGCCCTTGGAGAGGCGAGAGCTTCTTATGTTTTTGGAGATATTGAAGAGCCCTTTCTTGAAGTTAAAGCCGGGTTCTTTCCTATTAAATATAATTCTGATGCAAAAAATTTGGGTGAGTACCTCTACCGAAGCGGTACTTATCCAGGTGTGCTTTATTCAGGTGGTTGGTCATATATTAATTCTGCGGCATACATGGCTCAAGGTTTTGGTTTTAGACTCAATACTCTAGAAGGAAAATGGGTTCACGATCTTACTTTTACTTTAGAGCGAGGCTTAGAGCCCACTAACAACATTTCACCAGCTTTTGTTTCTACATTTAAGGCAAGCTCGTTTGAAATTGCCGCTGGCTTTCAATGGGCTCATTTAATCCCCTTAAAACCGGAAGAAATGATAACTCCCGACGCAAGTGCCTTTAATGCCTATTACCTTGATTCAGGACTGCCGGTTGCTTACGATGATTCTTTAGGAGAAGCGTTTAAACCGCATTACCGCACTGGGGACACAGCAATTGTTGACCAGAGTGATTCTCGTTGGGGGATGGAAATGCCAGGAAGACCAGGAAAAAATTACGTTACAGCTGATGAAAATGGCATTCCTGGAGAAGCTTTAGGTTATTACACATTTCAGGGGATTAAAACCATGGCACGGGCCTCTTTAAATCTTGGAAATTTATTAGGGATGGATGACAGCCAAAGCCAGGATGCCTTTAAAATTTATAGTGAATTAGCCTTGTTGGGAGTTGAAGATCAACCATTTTTTTACGAAGACAAAAGTGAGCGTATGCCAATTATGTTTGGTATTAACATACCAACATTTGGATTACTAGATATTTTATCCTTCGAGGTAGAATACAGAAAATCTCGGTTTCCTAATGACATTAGATACTTGTTTGAGAATCAGTTTCCAATTGCTATTGCAGATGTTGAGGACTACTCTGTTTATGACCCTGATCATCCACAGTTTACAGACTATAATAACTCTCGACGGAGTAGTGCGTTAAAGTTTCTTGGCCTTGAAGATGATTCTCGTTATGATTCTGGCTCTCCTGATTTTGACCCATCGATTCAAGATTTGAGAGCTCAACTTAATGAGAAGTTTGAGGAGGATGATTGGAAATGGTCCCTCTATGCTCGTCGTCAAATTATGGAAGGTTTGACTCTTTCTGGTCAGGTGGCTAGTGATCATCAGCGTCACTTTACAATAACTGCAAAGGATGGACCTAGACCCAATGACTTTCCCACAACTCTTTTGCCAAAGGAGTGGTATTTTATTTTGCGATTGGAGATGGGAATATGAAACTTGCGAAGGTGGTCGCCCTTACTGTGGTAATGCTTGGTACTTCGTGGGCTGAAGTTGAACTTAACCCAACCCATTTTGGCTCATACATGGATTTTGGGCAGGCTGTCGAAAGTCATGATCTTAAGGATTACCAGCCTCTTTCACGTCTTGGATTTTTTATGAATACTTCTGGCAGTTATAATGGAAAATTTGATATTTCGCTAACTGCCGGAGGTTTGTATTGGCACTCTTTGCCGCCTCAGGATGCAACCCAGAGAAATCAGCTCTTTGGGTTTGGGATAGGGGAAGCACAAGGTACTTATAAATTCGGCGATCCTGAATCTCCCATAGCTAAGTTACAAATGGGGTTATTCGCACACAAATACAATCCCGACGCTAAAAATTTGGGAGAATACTTATATCGTAGCGGGACATATCCAGGATATCTTTGGACTGGAGGTTGGTCCTGGCTCAATTCTTCTGCCTATATGGCGCAGGGACTACGCTTTTCCTACTACATGTTAGAAGGTAAGCTAATTCATGATTTTGCTATATATCAGGAGAGGGATTTGGTACCAGCCCACGATTTAATTCCTTCATATCAAGTTACTTATAAGCCTTCTCAAGTTTTCGAGATAGGAGCAGGTATTGCGTGGGCTCATGGGATTTCTTTTCGGCCGGATAGCATTCTAAGTCCTAAAGTACGTCGAAATGCCTATAACCCAGATACTAAATTAGCTCTTACTCCAGAAGATGAAAATAAGCCGGGCTACTCTTATTACGGTCCAGGCGATCCTCGAAATGATTCAAGGGTTGTTCCAGATGGAGATCCGCGTATTGGTGATTTTATTCCAGATTCTATTCCTGACCCTATCAACCCCGCTCAAAATATTGCTAATCCCGATCCTAATGTAGGTCAATATTATGTTTCCGTTACTGATAATGGTACTCCGGAGAATCAATTAGAATACTATACTTTTCGGGGCTTCAAAGGGATGGTTAGAACAGGAATAGATTTTGGGGCCTTCATGGAATTGGAACCTGGTCAATTCAAGGTTTACGGCGAAGTAGCTCTTCTTGGTATCAAAGATTACCCCTTTTATTATGATAAAAAGTTGGAACGTATGCCTACAATGTTTGGGTTTAATTTTCCAACTTTTGGCTTGTTGGATGTTTTTTCAGTTGAGTTTGAATACCTTAATTCACCTTTTAAAAACACAATTTATGGTGTTTTTGGAAAACGCCAGCCTCTTCCTTTTGAAAGTGAAGCTGATAATAGTACAAATTACCGTCGGGAAATTTGGAAAGACATCTTGCTTTCTAATCCCAATGATTTAAATGATCCAGAAACAATAGAATTTAATGCAAAAACTGAAGAATTAGAAAAAGAAGCGGAAAAGGATAATTGGAAATGGACTGTTTATGCTAAAAAGCAGTTAATGGAAGGTCTTTCCCTAACAGCTCAAATAGCGAGCGACCACAATAGACATTTTGAATATGTTTTTGCAAGGCCGGGGGTTGAGCCTTCAACTATTGAGCCTTCAGAATGGTATTGGGTCTTACGCTTAGATCTCGGAATTTAAGGCTAGTTTGTCAATTATCAGCGTAAATTATGGGAAAAACAGCAAGCACCTATAATTGGTTATGGGTTGGTATTTTTCAGTCAAAAAATGCTAAAAAAATTACATAATTGGATGCGCAAATGAAGCTTTTATCCTAAATTAGGTGATGTGGATGGAGCTTTTAAGAGAGGGCCCGTGATTTAAACTTTGGGGGATTAATATGTCAGAAAGAGGAAATTTTAAATTTTTTAGAGGTGTGCTTTTGGCAAGTTTTGCCATGGTAAATTTGGCTGTGGCTCAGGATGCTCCTCCAAGGCCAGAATGTACCGAGTCAGTTCCTTGTGAATTTAACGAAGTGAGTGAACTTGGTGCGGGTGCACGCGTGATTTTGTTTGACCATGGTAATGGTGGACATGGTGGAGCTGCAGGTCGTTTATTCAATTCTCTCAACGAGCTTTCACAAGAAAAAGGTTTTATACTAACTAGAAAATCAAATGCTTGGAGTAACTTATCAGATGCTGAACTAAGCAACGCAAAGGTAATTATTTATAGTAGCTCAGATGGTGATGTTGGAGGCTCGATTCCAAACACTGCTACTCGAGACAGGGTCGAAAGTTTTGTAAAGGAACGAGGTTGGGGTCTTTTGATGATACACGCTGCATGCGCTTTTATTAGCTCATGGCCTTTTTTACAAGATGCCTGTATTCAACAATACAATCATCATAATCCATCTGGTACTCCTGCTACCCACTATATTGAAAATGGGACATTCGATGGAGAAGCTCATGGATTGGCAAACCCTTACACCAATTTTTTGCTAAAAGATATCGACGAACGTGTTCAAATGCAGGATGAGTGGTACACTTGGCGTGGCAATCCCCGTACTTCCCATGAAAATGGGCCTCAACGAAATGCTCAAATTCAAAACAGAATAATGCTGACAGCTTTAGATGAAACTACTTATAATAGTCCAGACCCCAAATATCCTGGTC
Source organism: Fibrobacteria bacterium (assembly GCA_050294405.1). Taxonomy (GTDB): domain Bacteria; phylum Fibrobacterota; class Fibrobacteria; order UBA11236; family JADFYW01; genus JBNKOC01. Next base: position 20,073 of record JBNKOC010000008.1, read on the forward strand.
AGCATTATACAGCTTGGACTCACACCATGGGTAATGGCATTGTGATTTATAATTCAATAGGTCATGATGATCTATGGCGTATTAATGCCGATAGTCATGGGAAGGAGTTATTGTGGCGTCAGCTTCGTTATGTAGCCAAGGATTGGGGACCAGCCGCTACTTTAGAAAAAGTTTGTAACGATCCTGAAGCTGGGAATGCAGTTACTGTACTGGATCCAAATACACAAGAAGCCGATAATAGCCTCTGCAAATATTGTGGGGATGATTCTTTTGTGGAATATGTTCCAGGAAAGGATCAGGAGCAATATGACAATTCACTTTGTGAAGTTGCTGGAATTAATATTTCTGGAGTTCCAAATAACGAGTTTATTACTACCAATGAGTTAAATATTTCTATTACTCATGAAGGCGAATATAATCTCACAATATTAAAGGTAAATGGTGATATAGTTTTCAATAAACAGGGTTTTGGTTCCGAAGTTTTTGCAAACCCTGTAAAAGAAGCTGGCATTTACTATGTAAATGTATCTGCAACTGGATATAAAACCTACGTTAAAAAACTGCTAGTCCATTAATAAATTTTTACAGAAGCCCTAGGGTTTCTTTGTCTTTTGGTTCCCCTGGAAACCCAGGGGAATTTTTGTATGCAATTTTGAAGTCGTTGTATATTGTTTATGATGTGCGTGTGAATGATGATAGCTTCCAAATTTAAAGGCAAATACCAAAGTATTTTTTGTATTTATATTGGTAACGAATTTTCTGGCATTTCCCCAAGAACATCCCCATGCCATCTGCAATAAATCAATTCCCTGTGGGTTTACAAATGAAGTAATTTGGGACAGTACAAGTATAATTTTATTTGACCGTGGTGATGAGGGGCACCAAGGGCTCAGAGGCGTTTGTATACGCTATTAAAAGAATTGTCTGAAGAATATGGATTTAGTATTAGTCGTAAATCAAATGCTTTTAGTGATATTTCGGATGCTGAATTGAATGTTGCAAAATTAATAATTTATAGTAGTACAGACGGTGATGTTTCAAGTTCCATTCGCGATTCCGTTGCTAAAGAAAAATTGAAAATTTGTGACAGTACAAGAGGGGGACTGTTATTGATTCATTCTGCCTGTGATTTTATTTCAACTTGGCCATTTTTACAAGATGCTTGTATTCATCAGTACTTTAGGCACCCCCCCCAGGAACGCCAGCAATACACTATATTGAAAATAGAGTATTAAATGGGGAGGCTCTGGTTTGGCAAACCCCTATACCTATTTTTTACTTGAAGGTTTTGAAAAACGTGTTCAAATGCAAGATGAATGGCATAACTGGAGAGGAAATCCTAGAATTAGTCACCAATTTGGTGAAGAACGAAATGACCAGGTTAAAAATCGCATAATGTTAACAGCCTTGAATGAAAATATATTTAACAGTGCTGAACCTAATTATGGCGATCAGCACTATACAGCATGGACATACTATGGGTAATGGAATTGTAATACGAATTCCCCCTGGGCCATGATTATCTTTGGCGCATAAACTCCGATAGCTACGGGAAAGCACTGCTTTGGCGTATGATTCGTTATGTAGCCAAGGATTGGGGGAAATGTACCTAAAAAAGAAAAAGTGTGTAATGATTGGCAAGCTGCAAATTATGTAATGGAACTAGATTCTAACGCTCAGGTTCATAACGATAATATTTGTCGATATTGTGGGAACGAAAATTATGTTGAGTACGTTTATGGTAAGAAGTGGGCTCAAAGATTTATTCACAACTAGTTCGGGAAGCAGGAATATATTATGTAAAGCTATCCACAGTTGGCAACAAAACCAGTATCAAACGTCTTTTGGTAAAATAACCCTATTTCAGGGTAATTATTTTAGTATCCTAACAGACCCGTCAAGTCTTTTTCCTTTATTATCACCCCCTAAGTTTTTAGGTGTGATTAAAGGGTTTCCATGGTATATTTTCAATTCAAAATCAGGTTCTGTTGGTTGTTTGGTAAAATTTGTGAAACCACTAAGTCCAGTGTTGGATTGAGAGCGTTGCATAATTGTACCTCCTTCGCCAACAATTATAAGGCTAGAATTGTTAACATTTATTTTTTTGAAGTCCTTAAATGTTCCTAAATCCATTGATTGCCAGATAATTCCACCATCATTTGTTTCCAGCAATGTACCATACCATCCAATTGCATATCCAATATTTTGATTTAAAAAGTTAATGTCTCGAAATATTATATTGGAATCCACATATTGGTTTTCCCAACTGATACCTCCATCAGTTGTTGCCCATATAGATTGATAACCAGCAATCCATCCGTGTAAGCTATCAGTAAAAAAAACTGAATTTATGGTGTAAGGAAAGGGGTTTTCTAATACCTCCCAATTATCTCCACCATCTTTTGTGTGAATTAAATTTCCCAATGGCCCAGCAGCCCAGCCCCAAGAATTATTTAAAAAAAATAAGTTGTAAAAAAATTTATCAATGGGTAACATGACTGTTTGCCAGTTTTTTCCTCCATCTATAGACTTTATCATTGCCCCAGATTCACCTACACATGCAATGGCTTTATTCTTTTCCAAAATTTGAATATCATAGATATCAACATTTACACCACTGTAGTACTTTTCCCAGCTATTACCCTTGTCCTCAGATCTTAATATTAAACCACCATCTCCTCCCACCAGTAAAGTATTGGGGTCAAAGATGCCAGCGGCAAAAATATTTTGAAAAGTAGGTAGGGAATAATCAGTCCAACTATCACCCCCATTTTCAGATATCAAAATGGTCCCATTTTCTCCTACTGCTATTGATGTTGAAAACCCATTGGTCTCAATATCATTCAAATCCCAAATAATTCCATTTGTCGGAGTTTCCCATTTGTTTTCAAAAATATTTCTCACATATATGAAGCCTGATTTTCCAACAGCCACAGTTGTTCCGGAATTATGGGAATGTATATTAAAAAGCATTCTAGGATTTATTTCAGTTTGCCTCTCCCAAAAATCACCCCCAGTTATTGTGTGAAATATGGCACCAGAGTCACCCACAACCCAGCCACGCAAATTCGAGGAGAATATTCCCTGATATATGGTTCCTTTAAAGGGAATGTCTACTTCCGTCCAGGATTTTCCAAAATTATCAGAAAATAAAATATGTCCTTTGGTTCCAGTTAACCAAATATAGGGAAGAGTTCCAGAAACAGATAAAATTTGGTGGACACTGTCTCGATAAGATTCCCAAGTTCTTCCTGCATCGGTGGATATATATATTATACCGCCTGGACCTAAATGCTCTGCTCCAACTGCAATAATATGCCTTGAGGAAAAATATCTAACTTCTTCCATAAATGTAACAGGGCTATTTGGAAGTGAGTTCCAGGTCTCACCTCCATCCCAGGTTACTAACATAGTGCCTCCATCTCCAACTGCCATGCCATTTTTTGAACTACCAAAGGAGACGCTGTATAAATTTCGTGTGACACCAGATTCCTGGGAGTTCCATGTTACTCCTCCATCTTTGCTGTGCAAGATACTTCCAGACTCCCCAACGATCCAACCCAAGTTTTTAGTTGCAAAAACTATAGATTCCAATGTTTTTGTTGTGTTTGAATTAACAAAGTGCCAATTTTTTCCGCCGTCTCCGCTTTTCATGATAATTCCATGGTCACCTGAAATAAAGAGGTTATTTTCGTCGATCACAAAACTACCAAAGAGACGGTTCCCAAATGGAAGTGGGTTTTTCCATTCCCAATCTTCCTGTCCCATAATTTTGGAGATTAACATTATCCCCAATAATATTTTTATTAAAAGGGTCAAATCAAAATTTAGTTAAAATACAATCAATACTTGAGGTACCGCTGATTTTTTTGGTTTCTCCTTAGACCGAGTACTCAGTTTGAGACGTTTTAAAACTTCCCCCGTTATAATGCGGGGAAGGTTCAGCGTTAAAAAACTTTCGGGAGCACTGTCATCAGCAGCTTTAGAACTAAAATCAATATCCATTTCTTCGCGATAACCTTTGCGGTAAGCAGATAGCTTCGCCTTAATTTGGTTTCCAGAAGTACTTTCTTCAACTATTTCATTGATACGCAACAATATTTGGACATCAGACTTTTTTTCATCATCAATTACTTTTTGATTTTTAAGATATAGCTGGTAACGAACTTCTTTTTGAATGTTTTCTTTCAACTCAAGGGGTTCAAGCCCTCTTTGGGTCAGGCTTTGGTTAAGAGAACTATCAAACGGCGTTAAGCTAAAATAGATATTTTCCTTGGAGTCAATTTTGATTTCCCGCTTATTGACCGAAGAGCTGCTTGGGGAAGAGGCGCATCCAACCCAGAAAATCGCCAAAAAAGAACTCAGAATTATGCTTGAGAATGCGTTTTTTAGTAGGCCGTTTGTCATATATCCATGAATAATAATTAAACCAATTTCGATTTGGGGAAATTTAAAATTCCTCCGGATTTGGATTTTCGATATTGAGAGCTAAACTTTTCCACCTCATTGGCGATGGAGCTTTCAACAGGATACCTTTCTATGGAACTGGCCCCAAAAAAGCCATCTACATCCTGGCAGTTGTTAAAAATGTAATTAAAATCCTCAGGGTGGGAGATTGGTCCACCGTGACAAAGTACTATAATATCCGGACGTATTTTTTTTGCCGCGTTGCAAATTTTCTGAATGAGTTCCAAGCTGGATTCCAGTGATTTTCCGCTGATTCCCGAGCTTGAAGAGCCAATGGTGAGCCCCATATGGGCTACCAAAACATCCGCTCCCGCCTCAGCCATTAGCTGAGCCTCTTCAATATTAAAAATATAGGGTGTTGTTAATAAATCGAGACTATGGGCCTGTTTTACAATTTCCACTTCCTTATTAAAGCCCATTCCTGTTTCTTCCAGGTTTTGTCGAAACATGCCATCGATTAAACCAACCGTGGGGAAATTTTGAATCCCCGAAAAGCCCATATCCTGGATGTCACGGAATAAGATGTTGGGAATCATAAAGGGGTCTGTTCCACACACTCCCGCAATTACCGGTGTGTTTTTGACCACGGGAATAACCTCTTTGCCCATTTCCAGCATGATTTCATTGGCGTTTCCATAGCATAAAAATCCCGCAAGGCTTCCCCGGCCAGACATGCGAAATTTACCTGAGTTGTAAATCACAATAAGGTCTGCGCCACCGTTTTCAGCAGCGACAGCGGAGATGCCTGTACCTGCGCCAGCTCCCACAATGGGGTGTCCGGCTTCTTTCTTCTTTTTTAATTTTTCAAGAATCAGTTTCCGTTCCATTTGCTCTCCTTTTGGCCGCTGTTAAATACTAGCGTGGCCAAGTTGGTAAACGGTTTTGTGATGGAAAGTTTCACCGGCCTTTAAAAATGCCGGACCATAATCCTTTTCCCACTCTGGGTTTTGGATGTTATTTACAAGCTGTTGGGCTTCAATACACATGGCTCCGTATTGGAGAAAAGGTTCTCCCAAAAAGTGACCAGTGTATATTTGAGCTGAAGGTTGATTTGTGGTCATTTTTAAATGAATTCCAGTTTCTTTTGAATAAACTTCTACTAGACCTTCTGTTTTAACCGGGAAAACCAGACAATCATCGTAGCCTTGTTTGCCAAAATTATCTCCCAAAGCTACTGGGCTTGAAAAATCGAACCTGCTTCCCATAACACTGGCTATTTCTCCGGTGGGAATAAGCGCATTATCTACTGGTAAATAATCGCTGTAATTAGCCTTGATAACATGATTTTTTACGGTCGTTTGGCTTTGAACTCCATTTAGGTTAAAATAGCCGTGAAAGGTGGGATTCACAGGAATGGTGACATTAGCTTGTATTTTGTAATCAAAGGTGATTTCATTGTTTTCATTTAAGCTAAAATCCAATATAACCTGGCTAGGGGGAGGAAATTCCCCTGGGCCTTTTAAATTACCAACATCCAAACCCAGGGATACCTTGGCCTCAGGGCCTGTGTTTTGAGAATCCAAGAGCATCCAATTGTTTTTTCCCCAATCGTCCGGGCCACCATGAAGGGTGTTTGGTCCATCATTTTTTGTGAGCTCCACAAAGTCCCCTTTTTTAACCTCGGGGTGGCTATCATCGGGCTGTTGGTATTTGCCCTGGCCTATTCTATTGCCATAAGGCCCCACTGCCATGTACCCCTGAAAACTCTTGTCTTTCAGGTAGCCCTTTAAATCAGGGTATCCCAAGAGAATAGAGGTGCTTTGCCCCTTTTCGTCTGGAAAATGAATTTCTAATAAACGAGGACCATAGCTGTGGACTTTTAATTTTAACCCCGCTGAGTTTTCCATAGTAATAAGCTGACAGTCTTCTCCCTGAAGGTCCCATTTTCCAGTGGCTTTTTCCACTTCCAATTTCATCTAACTTGCCTTTCCTTGTAATTTTGGCACTTGAAATTTCATTTCTTTACTTCCTTTCAAGCAATTGAAGTGCCACTTTTTTAAAAAAAACACGGGGATTTTTCAAATTAATTTGGGTTCTTGGCTGTGAATTGAGGAGAAAATCCAAAATGTATACCTAATTTGATTATTATTTATACATTATAAACACAAAATCACGAAACCATGCCTAAGCTTAGAAGACAGCTACTCCAAAAAAAGAAGTCAGGCCAACCCATACTTGGGGTTATGACGGGTTCAGGACAAGTGGCAAAATATTCTGTTCAAGCTGGGGCAGATTTGATTTTTTCAATAAATGCAGGAATGTATCGCGACATGGGATTAGGTTCTCTAGCCTCTTTCTTGCCTTATGGCAATGCCAATGCCCAAACGGAATCCTTGGTAAGGCACCAATTTACCAGCTACTCTTCCAAAACGCCTTTAGTGGCAGGTATTTTCGCTTCGGATCCCACTCAACCTCAGGAAACTCGAATTGAACGTTTGCGAAATATGGGCGTAAGGGGAATCACCAATTGGCCAGCCATAGGTTTTATAGATGGGCTGCTTAACGCGGCCTTAAAGGCAAATGGAATTGATACATATGGGGAATTGGAGATGTTAACCCTCGCTTCCCAAATGAACATGGCCACTTTCGGCTTTGTTTTAAATGAAGAACAAGCGGCCGTTTTTGCTGAATCCGGTGTACATTGCCTTGTGCTTAACATGGGCCTTACTAAAGAGTTGGAGGATGTTAAGGAAAGAAAGGACCAGCTTCAGCTCAACATGCAGCAACTGCGCAAAATGTTAAAGGCAGTGGAAGATACGGGCAAGGAAACCATCTGCCTGGCGTTTGGCGGGGTGGCCACTCAAATGGAAGATTTGGAAATCCTGTTGCGAAATTGTCCTGTGGATGGTTTTGCGGGGGGGTCGGTTTTTGACCGTTTTCCCATTCAAGGTTCAGTAACAGCTGCTGTCCGCCAATTTAAAAGCGCATTTACAAGGCCCAAAGGGAGAGGTGTGGAGGAGGGGCTAGGAGACATGTTAGGAGCAAGTTCTCCCATGAAAAACCTGTTTACCATCATTAAAAAAGTGGCTCCTCACGATGTGAATGTATGTATTGAAGGGGAGTCAGGCACGGGTAAAGAGTTGGTTGCAAACCAAATCCACAACCTCAGCCAAAGGGCGAGCCATCCATTTGTAACCTTAAACTGTGGCGCAATTCCCGACTCTTTGCTGGAAAGCGAACTTTTTGGCCATGAAAAGGGTTCCTTTACCGGCGCAGACAGGCGTCGTTTAGGCAAGTTTGAATTGGCCCATGAAGGTACTTTGTTCTTAGATGAAATAGCCGATTTAAGTCCCCATGGGCAAGTTGCTTTATTGCGGGCTATCCAGCAAAGGGAAATCACCCGCATAGGCGGAGAAAGGCCTATTTCCGTGGATGTTAGAATTTTAGCGGCCTCCAATAAGAGCCTTATTAAGCTGGTGGAAAAGGGAAAATTCAGGGCGGATTTATACTACCGCCTGAACAGTGTCACAATTGATATCCCGCCCTTAAGAAATCGAATTGAGGATCTGCCAATTTTAATCCAGGGGTTGTTGCTAAGACTTGAACCAAAATTGAATAAAAAAATAAATGGCGTAAGTTCTCATTTTTTAAAAAAACTTTCGGGCCATTATTGGCCGGGGAACATTAGGGAATTGGACCACGTATTGTGCGAATCTGCTATAATGGAATCCGGCTCGCTTCTGGAGGGTAATTTCTTTCATCCCAGGGAATATGTAAATCAGGATGCTGGCTCAATCCACAGTCCGTTGCCATCCCAGGAAAGCAGGCGTGAGGCTGCAATACAGGCGGTGGAGAAAGCCAAAGGCAATAAAACAGAAGCAGCCAGGTTGTTAAATGTTACTAGAAAGACACTCTATTCCTGGTTGGAAATGGAAAGCCAAAACTAAAGGTTGTTTGTTTACAAAATACCCATAGTTTGTATACATTTTGAGTTAAATTTAAAAAAAAATCGGTAAATTTTGGTTTTTGTTTAATTTAGAGGGTTTTTTGGATAGTTCAGGAACTACCGTGCAATATTTGTCTGGCATATTCCTTGCATTCAAACAAAATTCAAAAAAAGGTAAAAAATTATGGAATTTGGCGTAAGTACTTGGTTGTGGCATTCTCCCTTTTCAGCAGAAACATTGAAGCTTTTCCCGCTCATAAAAAAAATGGGATATGACTGTGTGGAAATTCCCGTGGAGGATCCAGACGCTTTAAACCTGTCTGATATTAAAAAAGCCCTGGCGGACAATGGTTTGTCCGTCACGGTTTGTGGCGCCTTTGGCCCCGGTCGGGATTTGTCTCATGAAGATAATTCCATAGTGGAAAATACTTTGGGCTACATTAGCAAATGCCTAGATATTTGCAATGAGTTTGGCGTTGCCTTTTATGCAGGTCCTATGTATGCAGAAGTGGGTAAAGCGAGAATGTTATCTCCTGAAGAAAGGCAAAAAGAATGGGGTAGGGCTGCTTCGAATGTAAGAAAGGCCTGCGAGCTGGCTGATGCACGTAATTTAAATCTTGCTATTGAACCCCTAAACAGGTTTGAATCCGATATGATAAACACCACTGAAGATGTGGTACGCCTCATAAAAGACATTGATCACAAAAGAGCTAAAATTTGTCTTGATGGCTTTCACATGAGCATTGAAGAAAGAGATTTATGCAAAGCCATTCAAACTGCGGGCGATTTATTGCAGCATTTGCAGGTATCCGAAAACTACCGAGGAATCCCCGGAACCGGAAGTACCGATTGGGAGGGAATCAAAAAAGGACTGGAATCCATAAATTACAATGGCAAAGTTGTAATTGAAAGTTTCACTCCCCATAATCAAAATCTGGCTGCTGCTGTATGTATATGGAAGCCCTTTGCTTCCAGCCAGGATGAGTTTGCCCAGAAAGGGCTGGATTTTTTAAAGAAACTTTTTGCGGGATCTTCTGTGGGCTCGCAATCAATGGCTAGGGTTTAGATCTTAAAATGGAGACAAATATGAGCAATAACGGAAAATTAAATGTGGCAATCGTTGGATTGGGCTTTGGGGCCGAATTCATTCCAATTTACCAACGGCATCCCGATGCCAATATGTATGCAATCTGTCAGCGAAATGAAGAAAGCCTTAACAAAATTGGCGATACTTTTGGAATTGAAAAACGCTACGCCAAATTCGAAGATTTGTTAGCCGATCCGGATGTAGATGCAGTACACATCAACTCTCCAATCGGTTTGCACGCCGAGCAGTCCATAGCTGCCTTAAAAGCCGGTAAACATGTGGCATGTACTGTTCCCATGGCTACAAGCGTGGAAGATTGCAAGAAAATTGTGGAAGCGCAGGAAGAGTCTGGAAAGCTATACATGATGATGGAAACCGTTGTATATAGCCGTGAATATCTTTTTGTAAAAGAACTTTACGACAAAGGAGAATTGGGTAAAGTTCAATTTTTGCAAGCTAGCCATCAGCAGGACATGGACGGTTGGCCTTCATACTGGGAAGGGATGCCTCCTATGCACTATGCGACCCACTGTGTGGCTCCATGTTTAGCATTAACCGGTGGTGAAGCTGAATATGTATCTTGCTTTGGTTCCGGAACCATTCGCAAAGAGCTAATTGAAAAATATAATTCCCCTTTCGCCATCGAGGATGTTCATATTAAAATTAAAGATTCTGACTTGAGCGCCCGTGTGTATCGTTCTCTTTTTGATACAGCCCGTCAGTATCGCGAAAGCTTTGATGTATATGGCTCTAAAAAATCTTTCGAATGGCAATTGCAGGAAACAGATAAGCCTATTATCCATACTGCCAAAAAGCCAGAACCTGAAATCCCTGAAAATGTGGAAGTTCCAGATTATGCAAAATATTTGCCCAAGGAAATCCAACCATTCACCACAGGCGGAGTATATGATGACGGCGACAATCAACATCTTTCTTTTACTCAAGGTAGTGGCCATGGCGGCTCTCATCCTCATTTGGTACATAATTTTGTGGATGCCATCGTGAATAACGGGGAAGCCTATCCCAATGCCAGACAATCCGCCAATATAACCTGCGTGGGAATTTTAGCTCACGAATCCGCTTTAAAGGGCGGAGAGCTTATTAAACTTCCCGAATTTACTTTCGTAAATAAGGGTGAAGCTGTTTCTGCATAGTAAGCAAACTCAAATTATTTAAAAAACGGGCTTTTTAGCCCGTTTTTTTTATGAAAAAAAATAAAATTAAAGTTCTGTCCTTCCGAGACCGATAATGTTAGTGGTGAATTGCATGCAAAAATGAAAGCCCATGGACAGGGCTTGAAGGAGGACAAGGATGTTCAATCGTAAAATTTCTGGAATGGTGCCCAGGTTATGGGTTTTTTGGCGTATTTCGCGCGTTTGATTTAAAATAAGCAGTTAGAGTTTTCCATGCGGATCCAGTTCGATCCAGCTTCTAATTGGCTATTGGCAAGCAGGTTGGGAAACCAAAACCAGCTTTCTAATGCATTGGAAAGATTATCTACAGGTCTAAGAATAAACAGGGCCAGTGATGATGCTGCAGGCTTATCCATTTCAGAAAACCTCCGTAGCCAAATCCAAGGAGATAGGCAGGCCTCTCGTAATGTCCAAGATGCCATATCCCTGGGGAAGATAGCCGAAGGAGCCATGCAGGAGGTAGGCGATATCCTCCAACGCCTGCGAGAGCTAGCCCTTCAGGCAAATTCTGATACCCTTACCAACACTGAGCGCCAATACCTGCAAACAGAGATGGATGCATTGGTGGAGCAAGTGGACCAAATTAATGAATCCACTCAATTCAATAGCATATATGTCCTTCAAGCCAACGTGGATGAAGCTGTATATGAACAGCTACAGGAAGGTCTTCTCCAAACATGGTTGGAAGACAGTTTGAATAGAGTCACTTCGGCTATTGGTCTAAGTGCAAATAACGTGGATTTGGAAATTATTATAGAAGGAGACTTGGGAAGTACTTCGGCCTATGTATCTGGAACTGGGATAGGAGAGCCCATGGAATTGCATATTAATGCCTCCGATCCCAGTTTTAGTGGGGGCTATGACGCTGTTACTAACCCCAGTGGAGGGGATGCAACCGTAGGTTCCGTATATAAAGCAGACAGGGTAATAGCCCATGAATTAACCCATGCTGTCATGATGCAAAATATCGATTTAAACAATACGGTTTATGATCCTTCTCAATCTAAGTCCGATAATACCTGGTTCCTGGAGGGGGTTGCTGAATATATACATGGCGCAGATGAGAGGTTGAAAACGGAATTGGGAGTGGTCAACCCCTCGCGCCCACTAATTAGAAATTTTATTACGAATAATGCATTAAGTGGCTCTTGGACTGGGTCAAGTGGTCAATATGCAAATGCATACGCATTTGTTAAATATCTTGATTCGTTGGCAACAGGAGGGGTGCAAGGTATTATTAGCGATTTAGCAGCGGGCATAAATTTGGACCAATCTCTTATAAATAGAACAAGTCCAACATTTGATGTAAGTGGTCATTTAAATAATTATGAAACCCTAAGTGTAGGTGCTTTTTTTATTGAAGCCATGACGTTTGATGGACCATCAGTAAATTCTCCTGAGACAGATACGGGGGCACTTGGATTATCTGCCAATTCAGAGGATGTTATTGCCAATTCTATTGATGCTAGTGCAACCAATCCTACTTCTTTTAATATTAGTTTTGAACCTGCTACCACAGCTCTAACAATGATGGTTGGATCAAATCCCGATGCCAGCAATCAATTGGAAGTCTCGACCTATAGTGCAAGCTCCAGGGCTCTTAGTATTTACAATCTTGATGTGGTAAGCGATGCTTCTAGCAGAAACGAAGCAGTTAGTTCCATTGACGAGGCCATTGGCAGGTTAAATTCTAAACGCTCAAGTTGGGGAGCTACTATAAACAGGTTATCGAGTATTGAAAACAGTTTGGCTGTATCCCAATTTAATAAACAAGATGCGGAATCCAGAATCCGCGATGCCGACATGGCATGGGAAATGACGCAATTCACCAAAGCGCAAATCCTCCAAAATGTCCAGATGTCTGTATTATCCAAATCCAATTTAGCCAGGGAAGGGGTTTTTAATTTATTGATGTAGTGCCAGCAAAAAAAAAATAAGTACCTTTTTAGCATGAAAAAAGCTGAAAAAGTTGCTTTTATTTTAGAGACTCTGGAGAGCCTTTATCCAAACCCCCAGGTGCCGTTAAACCATAAGGATGCTTATACATTGTTGGTGGCAGTTTTGCTTTCGGCCCAATGTACCGATGAGCGGGTGAACAAGGTAACTCCCTACTTGTTTAAGCTGGCTAACACATCAAAGAAAATGGCTCAATTAAGCCAGTCTCAAATTTTGGAGATTATCAGACCTTGTGGGCTAGGTCCGGCCAAATCAAAGGCCATTTTGGAATTATCCAAAATAATTGAAAAAAAGTTTCATGGTAAAGTCCCCGCAAACATGGAGGAACTGGAATCTCTTCCCGGAGTCGGACACAAAACAGCAAGTGTGGTAATGATCCAGGCTTTTAATACTCCAGCTTTTCCAGTAGATACACATATACATAGGCTGCTTTACCGTTGGGGAATTTCCAATGGGAAAAATGTTATGCAAACGGAAAAAGATGCAAAAAGACTTTTTCCCGAAGAAAGTTGGATAAAACTACATTTACAAATTATTTATTTTGGAAGAGAATATTGCCCTGCCCGGGGCCATATCCCTGAAAATTGCCCTATATGCTCTGTCATAGGAAGAAAAAACATGTAGGCCTATTTTGGATAAAAAAAAGTTTGTAAATAATTTTTGGTCCTCCGTAGGCGCGAGGCCAGCTGCTGCTAGCTTATTTGATTATACTTCGGATTTGTATTATTTCGCAAAAAACATTTCCCATCAATTTGTCCGGGTGAATAAAAATATGGTGGTAAAATTAATGGGGTTTGAAAATGAAGAAGAATGTATTGGTCTGACTGATTTGGATATTTGGCCAAAATTTCTTTCCCAGAAATATATTGATGATGATAAGCTTGTATTTCGTTCTGCCAAGCCGGTGGCGAATAGGATTGAATTGATCTTACGGGAAGATAAAACAATTGATTGGTTTTATACCACGAAAATACCCCTGTTTGACTTTGAGGGTAATGTTATTGGCGTAGAGGGTTTTAGCCGTTATGTTAAAAAAGCCAATTCGGACATGGATCCCATAATGAAAATGCCCGAAGTAATGGATTACATAATGAACAACTATTTTAACCCCATTGAAGTTAAAACTTTGGCTCAAAAAATGAACCTTTCTGTTAAGCAGTTTGAACGCAATTTTAAAAAAATTTATGGCACCACACCCATTAAGTATATCACAAAAATTAGAATAGATGTAGCTTGCCAAATGTTGGCGCAAAATCAAATCAGCATTTCGGAAATAGCCTTACAAACTGGCTTCTACGATGCCAGTCATTTCTCAAATCAATTTCAAAAAACCATTGGTCAATCTCCCAAAAGCTATCGGGAAAAATTTAAAAATGTTTGACGTTGTCTTGGTTAAAGGAAAAAATTGGATAGTTCGCTTTTAAATATTGAAAAAGTCCGAGGACAAAGCAGAATCGTTGGAGCTAAAAGTATTGCACCTTTAAAAATGCTTTTTCCGAATTTAAGCTCTGAATTTAGTACGACAATACTTTCAAGCTATGGTGGAGGAACCCTGCAAGGAGATATGGTTCGTCTTGATGTGGGAGTGGGCAAAGAAGCAAAGCTGTTTTTGGGCAATCAAGCCTGGAGCCGTTTGTATAAAAATGAGGGTGGGGGAAAGGCTTGCCTCGAAATAAATGGAAGGCTTGAGGAAACATCCCAGGCTCATGTGTTTCCCGAATTTACTATTCCACAGGCAAAAAGCGATTTTGAAAACAGCCAAAATTGGGATTTAAAACCAGGCTCCCTTTTATTTTTGGTGGATGGCTTTGTGGCCGGTAGAATTCAAAATGGAGAAAAGTTTCAATACACGCGATATAAATCAGAAGTAAAAATCCATTTTAACTCCAAACTATTGTTAAAAGACGTGTTTGTATCGCAGCCTGAAATAGACTTTCCCCAATTTAGCGGTAACTTCGGAAAAAATATAGGCTATGTAAACAGTTATCTCGTGGGAAATTTTGACTCTTCTGCATATCAAACAATTTCCAAGGGAATCCAGGAATCATTAACAAATTTTAAAGAGCAACAAGAAAAATCAGAAAATACTATTTTGCTCAGTTGGGATGCTCCAAAAGAAAATTTGTTAGTTACAAGAGCTGTTAGTTCATCAATCCAATCTTTAAAAGATTGGATTGCTCTATTGGTTCAGCTACTAGCCAGGCCAAATGTATTGGGTATTAATCCTTTGAGCCGAAAGTATTAAAAACAACTTAGAATACTTTATTTTGCCTCAGCCTTCATGCTTCTAAAAGCAAAATAAAACATGGAAAGCGCTAAAGCCCAAATTATAATAACAGGAGCCAAATTATCGCTTAAATGCAACTTCTCGTTTAAATGGCCCGGATGGCTGAAGAGGCTTGTGCAGCTTAGTAAAGTTGCAGATATAATAAAAAATGATTTTTTCATAAATATTTCCTTAGTTAATGGGCATGGGCGGTCGAAACCTCTTCCGCTGCTTTGTATGCAGCCAAAATGTGGTTGGCTACCAGTTCAATTCCATCGCTTTGCTTGATACATGTAAATATGGTGGGACCGTCTCCCCTCATTTTTTTTGCATCTCTTTGCATTACATTTAAACTTGCACCTACCAATTCTGCCAAATCAATTTTGTTAATCATAAGCAGGTCGGACTGGGTAATTCCCGGACCGCCTTTTCTGGGGATTTTGTCTCCACCAGATACATCTATTACATATATAGAGTAATCCACCAATTCCATGCTGTAATGTGCAGCCAGATTATCGCCCCCACTTTCCACAAATAAAAAATCAATGTCCCCATTAAAACGGGTCATTAAATCTTCTAATGCGGTTAAATTTAGCGAAATATCTTCCCTAATTGCTGCGTGGGGGCAGCCTCCCGTTTCCACTCCCATAATTCTATCTGAGGGTAGGGCATTATTTCGCAGCAAAAATTCAGCATCTTCCCGGGTGAAAATATCATTTGTTACTACTCCCAAACTGTAGTTATTTCTCCAATATTCACAAATTGCTTTTAACAACGCTGTTTTACCACTGCCAACGGGTCCGCCAATCCCTATGGTAAAAGCTCTTTCTTTAAAGTTGCGTTTTGGGTCGAGGCGGTCGCGATTTTTAAATTCTCCGGGATTGTCCCAATTCTCATGGCTGTGCCCATGGGAATGATCTCCATGTAAATGATATCGAATGGATTTCATAGCTATATATAACTCCGCTTAATTTTGAAATAATTTGCTGTATAATTCATGATGGGATGTTTGGCATAAATCAATGCTTACTGCTGACTTATAAGCCTCCTTAAAATGCATTTCTTTAGATATGTCTAAATACTTTTGTAGTTGAGGGTATATTTCCTTCTGCAATAGATTTCCGCTCATGGAACCGAGAATGCCCAAACGTATTGCAGCATTAATTTGATCTCTTAAGTTTAACCACATAAATAGCTGCTTAATTGTGTCCAGTTCTATTTTTATTGATAATAAGCTAAGCCCAAAAATAGGAGTAAAGTAAGCAGGTATTTTTTTTTGTGCAATGTATTGTTGTAAATTTTCAATCCAGGTATTCTTATACAAATGCTTCAATAATCGAATCCATGAGCGCCCTAAAATTAAATTGCCTTTGGAAAGGCTGCTGGAAATCTGGGTAGCCTCATAATCCAAAAACAATTCTTCCAAGGGTGAAAAATCCCATGCTTCAAAAATGCTTTGGCAAGAATTTAGGTAAGGAATTTCTGCTGTTGATAATTGACGAAGATAACTATGTAAATAGTTTTCAAATTCTTTCTCATCGGCAATTATTTTTTTTTGATAAGCAGCTTCTAACCCCTGGCTAAACGCATACCCTCCGGCCGGTAATGCCGAATCCACAAAATGCCAAATTTCAAAGGGACTCATATTTAAAACAAGCTATATAACTGGGTTAGTGGAAGTTTATCCAAGGGCTCACAGGTTAAAATTTCTCCATCGGCTTTTACCACATAAGTTTCCGGGTCCACTTCCATTTTTGGAAGGTAATCATTATGTATCATATCTTTCTTTCCTATATCTCTGCAATGAGAAACAGCTACGCAATTCTTAGCTAACCCATACTCCTCAATTTTATTCAGAGAAGCCTTGGAAACAAAGGACATGGAAACAGCAGCGGCACTTTTGTTAAAAGATCCAAACATTGGGCGCTGGTATACAGGCTGGGGAGTGGGAATAGAAGCGTTGGCATCTCCCATTTGACTATAGGCAATGATTCCGCCTTTAACCACAATTTCTGGTTTGCTACCAAAAAAACCAGGTTTCCAAAGTACTAAGTCAGCCAATTTTCCTTTTTCTACGGAGCCAATATGGGCGCTCATTCCGTGGGCGATGGCCGGGTTTATGGTGATTTTAGATATGTATCTTTTCACCCGGAAATTATCGTTGCCTGCGGCTTTGTCTTCGGGTAAAGTCCCTCGCTGCACTTTCATTTTGTGCGCAGTTTGCCATGTTCTGCAAACAACCTCTCCAATGCGGCCCATGGCCTGGCTATCCGAAGCTATAATAGAGATGGCGCCTAAATCGTGAAGGATATCTTCAGCTGCAATAGTTTCTTTTCTGATTCGGCTTTCCGCAAAGGCCACATCTTCCATTATTTTTTTGTCCAAATGATGGCAAACCATTAACATATCCACATGTTCGTCAATCGTATTGACCGTATAGGGGCGGGTAGGGTTTGTGGAAGAGGGAATAACATTGGCCTCGCCGCAGAGTTTTATGATATCAGGGGCATGGCCTCCGCCTGCTCCTTCGGTATGATAGGTGTGGATGGTTCTGCCTCTAAAGGCAGCCCTTGATTTTTCGACAAATCCCGATTCATTTAATGTGTCTGTATGTATACAGACTTGGATGTCAAATTCATCGGCAACCGTTAAACAACTGTCTATTGCTGCCGGCGTTGTCCCCCAATCTTCATGAAGTTTGAGCCCGCAGGCTCCCGCTGCAATCTGTTCAGGAAGCCCATCTCTCAAGCTAGAGTTACCTTTACCTAAAAAACCAAAGTTAAGGGGCCAACTGTCATTGGCTTGTAACATCATTTTTATATAAAATTCACCTGGGGTACAAGTAGTGGCGTTGGTGCCGGTAGCTGGTCCAGTTCCGCCACCAAGTAAAGTGGTGATTCCTGAAGCAATGGCTTCTTCAATTTGCTGAGGACAAATATAATGGACGTGGACATCCAGGGCGCCAGCCGTTAAAACCATTCCTTCTCCGGCAATAACCTCCGTGGTAACCCCCACAATTAAATCGGGATGCACACCAGGCATAATATCGGGGTTTCCGGCTTTCCCTATGCCTTTAATGCGACCATTTTTAACACCGACATCAGCTTTATAAATACCTGAGTGATCGATAATAAGGGCATTTGTAATCACCAAATCCAAGGCCTTCTCCTGAGAGACGCCACTTGCCTGGCCCATTCCGTCTCTTAGTACCTTTCCTCCGCCGAATTTGCATTCTTCGCCATATATGGTGAGATCTTTTTCCACCTCAATTACAAGGCCGGTATCACCCAGGTACATTTTATCCCCGGTGGTGGGGCCATACATATCCGCATATGCTTTGCGATTGATTATGCTCATGTTTATTCCGCCTTTAATTCCGTTAACTTCAGGGAAGGTCTTTTTCTAATCTTTCCAATGCAGGTTCTAACTCTTTAGAGCCGCGAGTCCAATTATTTCCTCCGTGGACAATCTGCTTACCGGAGATTTTTACCAGAGAAACTTTTTTAATATCACCAGGTTCAAAACGAATGGCCGTACCTGAAGGTATATCTAAACGAAATCCAAAAGCTGATTTTCTATCGAACTTTAAGGCGGGATTTGTTTCGAAAAAGTTGTAATGACTTCCCACTTGGATGGGCCTATCCCCAGAATTGGTGACTTCCAATTCAATGACTTCCCTTCCTTCGTTCAGAGAAATTTCTTTATCCTGAGTTTGGACTTCGCCGGGAATATGCTCTTGTGATTCTTCTACGGATTTAACCACAGGATTATAGCTGAGACCAGAACCGTATAAGGCTAAATTCATATCGCCCTTTTCACTGGAAATGGGTTGGTGGATTGTGACTAGCTTTGTGCCATCTGGAAAAGTCCCTTCCACTTGGACTTCGTGAATGAGATCTCCAACTCCAGGCATTACATCGGAAAAACCCAATAGTTTTTTCCCTTTGTCCATTAGCTCGGCCACAGATTCCCCTTCGCGAATCCATTCCAATGTTTGGCTGGCAATTAGGGCCACAGATTCGGGGTAATTTAATTTGATTCCGCGAGCGAGGCGTTTTTGAGAAAGAAAGCCTGCATTGTGGAGCAATAACTTATCGATTTCCTTTGGGGAAAGGTGCATAAGCGTTTCCTTTTTTCGTTTACCTTAAAAGGTTAAAAACTTTTTGATACTTTCGTCAGATAAATTTTCAGCTTTTCCTGAAAGTCCTATCTGACCCCTATCTATCATGTAAAAAAAGTTTCCGATTTGCCGGGCAAAATCAAAATATTGCTCCACCAGGATGATGGTGAGGTTTCCCATGTCTTTTAATTTAACCAGGGCTTTTTCGATATCCTGAATAATGGATGGTTGAATGCCCTCAGTGGGCTCATCCAAAATCAATACTTTTGGATCTCCAACGAGGGCTCGGGCAATGGCTAATTGTTGCTGTTGTCCGCCGCTTAGATTGCCACCCATTCTTTTTTCCATATCGCCCAATACGGGGAATAAATCATATACCAATTCTGTGGGAACTTTTTTCAATCCATCGGTTCTGGCTTCTAGCCCAATTAGCAAATTTTCGTAGACAGTGAGTTTGGAAAAAATTTCCCGGCCCTGGGGTACATATCCGATGCCAGCCTTTACCCGAAGGTCGGCAGAAACATTTGTATAATCCTTACCCTCAATTAGCATTTTTCCTTTTTTAAAATCCAAGAGGCCGCAAATAGCCTTTAACAGAGTTGTTTTGCCCACACCATTTCGTCCCATGATGGCAGTGATGGAACCTTTTTCAATTTCCAGATTGATGTCTCTTAAAATTTGGCTCTCACCATAATAAACATCCAGGTTTTTTACTTCTATAATATTTTGAGTCATACGTACTAACTAATGATGTGAACTTCCTAAATAACATTCTATAACTTTGGGATTACTTTGCACTTCTTCCATTGGCCCTTCCACTAAAACTTTTCCCTGATGGAGAACGGTCACAAGATTAGCAATTTGGCGCACAAAGGTCATATCGTGTTCAATCACAATAATGGACCTATGGGAAGAAAGTTCTTTTAGCCATTCTCCGGTTTTGTGGGTTTCTTCATCGGTCATACCGGCAGCGGGTTCATCAATTAACATGAGCCGCGGCTCCTGTAAAATAACCATAGATATTTCTAACCATTGTTTTTGGCCGTGGGATAAAGAACCAGCTGTTTGTTGTAAATGTTCTTTGAGCCCCGCCCGTTCGGCCACCTCAAAGATTCTGTCTTTTTCCTTTTTGGTCATTTTGTAAAATAAGGAGGAAAATACGCCTCGTTTGGTTTTGAAGGCTAACATCATGTTTTCCATAACTGTCAAGGAAGGGAAAATAGTTGGGGTTTGAAATTTTCTGCCTACACCAACATCTACAATTTCCTTTTCTGAAAGCTTGGTTAAATCTTTATCGTCCAACATAGCTGAGCCGGTATCAGGTTTGGTTTTTCCGCACAAGCAATCTAAAAAAGTTGTTTTTCCCGCCCCATTGGGGCCGATAACCACTCGGAGCTCATTTTCTTCAATAATAAAGGTGTTTATATCCAAAGCTTTAAATCCATCAAAGGAAACGCTTAAATTTTCAACATACATTAAGCTCATAATCTTATTGATTCCCTCCGTTACCTGGGGTTCCCGCTTTTTTTAATTTAGCCGCTTTGGAAAATAATGATGGAAGGCTTCCCATAAGGCCTTTAGGGAAAAACAAAACTACTCCAATAAATAATAGTCCCAATACATAGGGCCAGTATTCAGGGATAGTTCCAGTCATGGTGCTATACAAAAGGCTAACCAACAGGGCCCCAAAAATGGGTCCAGATAGTGTGCCTCGGCCACCAAGCGCTGTCCAGATAACCATTTCAATGGATGCTTCCACAGTCATTCTTCCTGGGGTGATGATTCCTGTTTGAGGAACATATAACATGCCTCCCAGGGCGGCAAATACAGCAGCCAGAATAAATACAAATATTTTAAAGTGGGTTATGCGAAATCCAATGAATCGCAATCTGAACTCCCTATCCCTAATAGCGACCAGTACTTTGCCCAGCTTGGATCCCACAATAAATTTAGACAAGAAATACAATCCTATGACTAAGGCAAAAGTCACCACATACAAGCCTCTTTTTGTGGCAGGGGAGGTTAAGTCAAAGCCTAAAAGTGTTTTGAAATCAGTAAGCCCGTTGGTTCCGCCTAACATGGTTTCGTTCCTTAAAAACAAAAGCCACATGGCCAAAGCAAAAGCCTGGGTAATAATTGCAAAATAAACGCCTTTGAGTCGGCTCCTAAAGGCGAAGAAACCGAAAATTCCCGCTACAACAGCAGGTACCAATAAAACCATTAACAAGGTTATAGGAAAAGAATAAAAAGGCTTCCAGAATGCGGGAAGTTCCTTTACGGCATTCCAAACCATAAAATCAGGTAATGTGGAGCCATACACTCCTGATGTGCCGGTTTTAAGCAACATATGCATGCCGATGGCATAGCCGCCCAAACAAAAATAAAAGGCCTGGCACAAGGAAAGTATACCCGTATAACCCCATATCAGGTTTACACCCATAGCGGCAATTCCAAAACATAAGTACCTGCCCCATAGATTTAGGGTATTGTCTGAAAGTACGCCTATTGAGTTTAAAATGGGGGCTAGAATTCCAAATGCAAGGATGGTTCCTAAAAGGGGTAAGTTTTTCTGAATTTTTTTATTCATCTGCATTTCTCCCTTTTGATGGGAAAATGCCAGTGGGACGGGCTTGTAGAAACAATATTATAATTCCCAAAATAAATACCTTTGCGTAAACAGCTTCAAAAATAGGTTCCAGAATTTTATTAATTACACCTATACCAAGGCCTGCCCATATGGTTCCCATTAATTTTCCAACTCCTCCGGTAACCACTACCAAAAAGGAGTCTACAATGTATGTTTCTCCCATGTTAGGAACCACGTTTCCAATAAGGGTCATGGCCCAGCCAGCCACGCCCGCAATGCCGGTTCCAAGGAAAAATGTCATAGCATCAATTCTACGCACTGAAATTCCAACACAGGAGCTCATTGGCCTGTTTTGGGTGACCGCCCGAAGTTTAAGACCAAACTTAGTCTTGTAAAAAATCGTATATAAAATCAGCACAGTTACAATAGTTAATCCGATTATGAAAATGCGGTTAAATGGCAATAACACTTGGGGTGCGATTTCCAGCCCGCCGCTCAACGCTTTGGGCAATTGCACAGCTGTTAAATCTCCAAAAATATTTCTGGCAAGTTGGATAAGGCATAAGCTAATGCCCCATGTTGCTAAAAGACTTTCCAGGGGTTTTTTATATAAATGACGGATAACCAGCCATTCCATAGCCACCCCAAATAAACCAGCCACTACAAAGGCAAAAGGTAAGCTTAAAGGAAAAAACCAGTCTACGTTTTCTGGAGACAGGTGTTTCATGCAAATATTTTGAACTACAAAGGTGGTATAGGCTCCAATCATCATAAATTCGCCATGGGCCATGTTAATGATTCCCATAAGTCCGTATATTATGGCTAATCCCAAAGCAACCAGAATTAATATGGAACCCAGGCTGATTCCAATAAAACTGGTTTGGATGAAATCCATTAAACCACGAAAAGACTTTAAACTGGCAAGGGCGTCTTCCACAGCCTTTATGACCCTTTCATCCTTTTCCGGCATTTGTCCGGATTCGTTTTTCTCGATGCGACTTTTTAAGGCGGGGATTCCCAAAGGACTTTTTAAGTCCGCCAAATTATTGGCAGCAGTTAACCTTTCGATGGGAGAGCCAAATTTTAATTTGAGCTTTGCAATGGAAACTTTTTTCAGGCTTAAAATAGAGTTGTCAGTTTCATTTTTCAGAGAAGATTCCAAAAGGGCAATGTTTAGAGGATCACCCTTGTTTCCAATATTTTCTGCCGCAATTTTCCGTATATTAGGATCCGCGTGAAATAAATCCATTTTATCCAGATACGTTTGGATAAAAATTCTCATGTTGCGTGAACAATCGACTTCAGTCAGGTCGTTGGGGTCCAGGTAGATTTGTTTGTTATTTTCATCCAGAATGGGCTTTTTTTGAGGGTGAGGGGTAAACAAAGGGGCTTCGGTAAACCCATCATCCGTATCTCTTTCTTCTCCTAGTAAAACCAACCCTTTAAAATCTTCTTGCTCAGGATAAACATACAGGACTCCATTAAAAAGGCCTTTTAAAATATCATAGTCATCTGGATTCTGTCTTTTACTCATTTCCGATGCTGCCCATTCAATAAGGCTGTCTTCTTCGGATACCAGGGCTGTCCAGAGAGCCTCCAGCCAAGCCTCTGAACCTTTTTCGGGGGCTTCGTACACGAGGGAATCGGTGGAACTAGAGTCGGGCTCTGTATTAGCCAGACTATCCATTTCCATATTATTTCCCTCATTCTTATTCTGGCTGGAATCTGTTTCCTGTCCAAATCCCAGTGAGAACAACAAGCTAAGGGTGAATATAATTTTGGTTATTTCCATATTGAGTAATAGGGGATAAAGAGGTGTAAAATTGTTTTTGGATATCTGTAACAATAGTTCGGGGCAAAAAAAAGAGTGGTTTTGAAGTTAAATTCAAAACCACTCTAAAAGCTTCATATCAAATTAGAAGGCAAAAATTGTTTCAACAGCAATGTTGGTAACTTCAGCGTCGATTTCATATTTTAATTCAACTAATCCACTTAAGTTATCGTTGAAAACATAGGAAGGGCTAACTGTGATTTCTTGATCTGGATCACCTTCGTCGATTTGGATTCCACTGTAACGTACAGTTACACCAGCTTTATCTCCAATACCGACATTGGCCATTACTAACCAACCCATGCCATTTACATCTTCTGCTTCCCAATTGGTCATGTAGTTGAATTCACCGGCTAACAAAGCAGGTCCTACAGCATAGGAAACCCACGCATTTAGCAATCCCTGATTTTCAACTCCAGAAGTAGTTTCTGTATCCATGGCATACGCAATTTTAGCAGTTAAAGCTTCTACTGGCATTAATGCCAATTGAGCTTCAAATGCAGGTTTTTCAAAATCAGTGTTTCCACCGTCCCATACACTACCAATAGCAGCCAGGTAAATGTTGAACATGGGCTGGCTGAAGTTTAAAGCTATACCATTTTGGTATCCGCCGTATACAAGAGTTTTTGAATAAGAATACTGGAACATATCTACAGGTTCGGCAGCTTCCCAACCAGTAGAGCTTAAGAATTTACCAGCAGTAATACTCAAGGGACCGCCCATAGGTGTGGCGGTAATAAAAGCTTGTTCCATGGTGATTCCCAAGTCATTTCCCACTGTTTCAGGGTCTGCCGGGTCTCCTACAATTACACCGCCATTGGTATTAATGTCGGCACGAGCAGTTACACCGTTTTTGAAGTCGTACATGAAGTCCAGTTCCAGCTGATCGAATCCGCCGTAAATCGTTTCTTCATCAGAAGTGATTACAGCTCCGGCAGACATATCAAAGAAACCGCTGGTTGAGAAGTTATCGGTTACTTTTATTTCGCCGAAAGAAGCTACCGTTCCAACCATTCCGGTAGTTAATAATGCTTTTAGTAATTTGTTCATTTTTTTCCTTACCTTTCCATTTTTTTTAAAGATGCATGCCTGAAGATTCAAGCATGCGGTTTAAATGTATTAAAAATTATTTTTTAGTGTAAGTTCCACCGTGGTTAACATGGTCACAAGATTTGTCTGGGCTGGTTAAGTAGCTCCAAGGCTCAGGAGATACAAGACCTTTTGATTGCCAAACGACTTTGAACTGACCATTTTTCTTGATTTCGCCGATGAAAACAGGCTTTGCCAAGTGGTGGTTCTTCTCGTCCATAATTACAACACCACCGGGGGAGTTGAACTTGGAGCCGTAAAGAGCTTTTTTAACTTTTTCTACGTCAAAAGATTTTGCTTTTTCGGCAGCTTGTTTCCAAAGATACACGCCTGTATAAGCCCAAAGAATTGGGTCATCAGTAACTCTTTTGTTGCCGCCGGGCAATTTATTCTTTTCGCAATAAGCTTTAAACTTTTTAACGAATTCTTTGTTTTCTTTTGAGCTGATAGATTGGAAATAGTTCCAGGCAGCCAAGTGGCCAACAAGGTGCTGAGTGTCCATTGCGCGAAGCTCGTCTTCAGCAACACTGAATGCCATAATGGGGCAAGTGGCGGAAGTTAAACCTTGGTTTGCGAATTCCTTATAGAAAGGAACGTTGGAATCGCCATTGATGGTGCTAAGTACAGCAGCTTTTCCGCCAGCAGCAAACTTTTTGATTTTTTTAACAATAGTTTGATAGTCTTGGTGGTGGAAAGGAGTATACTCTTCAATAATATCAGATTCGGGAACTCCTTTGGACAACAAATAAGCTTTCAAAATTTTGTTCGCAGTTCTGGGGAATACATAATCAGTTCCTAATAAATAGAACTTTTTGTAAGCTCCGCCTTCTTTGCTCATCAAATATTCTGCAGCAGGGATAAGTTGTTGATTAGGTGTGGCTCCTGTGTAGATAATGTTAGGAGAACATTCTTCCCCTTCGTATTGAACGGGGTAGAAAAGCAATCCTTTTTTCTCTTCGTATACAGGAAGAACGGACTTTCTGGAAACGGAAGTCCAGCAACCGAAAGTTACAGCAGTTTGGTGTTTGTCCAACAATTCTTTGGCTTTTTCAGCGAACAAGTCCCAGTCGGAAGCGGGATCCACTTCAACGGCTTCGATTTGCTTGCCGAGCACTCCACCAGCAGCATTGATTTCTTCAACAGCCATAAGAACGGCATCGCGCAAAGAAACCTCAGATATGGCCATAGTTCCGCTCAAAGAATGCAAAATACCGATTTTTACTTTTTCGGCAGCAAACCCAAGTGGGGACAATATCGCCAGGATTGCTAGGAGTCCCATAATTTTAGTAAGGGACAATTGTTTGAAATTCATTTTTTTCTCCTCTAGTGTTTAAATGACAGGTAATAGGGTTTAAATCCTGCAACTACCCTTAAGCAAATCCTCGGCCAAACGAATAAGCGCTATTTTTTTAGGAATTTAGAGGGTTTTTTGGTTTTGGAGCGGAATAGGGATTAATTGGCATTAATTGTCAATGATTTGACAGCTAATTTTGAACTTCAAAGCTTTACAACTTGTGGCAATGGTACATTATTGTCAAAACGTTCCACTTTTTCTGGCTGGGTATGAAGTTGGCTACGGTTTTTTATCTGTATTCAGGAAGAATTGTTAGGTTAAAATCCTTTTTGGGGCTTAGCAAATTGAGAAAAACCAATCCTTTTTGAGCTTTGAGAATTTCCTTAAGTTCTGGCACATAAATTTTTTCTCCGGGCCCAATCCTTTTTTTCCAATCTGCTAATTCCCTGCCTTGGGCGTTAAAAACACGGATGTTGGCAATTTCTCCCCCCATGGAACCCGGCACAAACAAGGTTTTTTGCTGAGGATTCCAAAACAGCTTTTCTAGCGTCTTAACTTCTCCTATCGATAACATTTTGCTTTCGTCGTAAAAATAATTTTCGGAAGGCACAGGGTGGAAGGAACTGTTGTTAACCGACCAATTCAATGTGAGGGCAGGTTGGCGGCTGCGAGATATATACTGGAGGGAAAATTTGTGATAACCGGTTTCAAACTTAATTTCCTGGGTATTTTCCAATTGCCCAAATACATGGGAAGAAGCTGTGATGTCGTCTATTATCAATTTAGCTTCATCATTGCTTTCTAATTGAAATTTGTAAGAACCTTGTATGGGAATGTATATATAGCCTTCAAAATTATAGCCAAAATTAAAATTCCGAATTCTGGAACTAATATCAATGTTATCCGTAGCCTGGTGAAAGACAGGCTTGGTGATAAAAGAATAAGGCAGAGAGCTCCATTCTCCTTCATAATATCTTCCCAGCAAACCGCGTTTGTAATTTAACTCCTGGGGGGCTTCTTGATAGGGCATGTTAGCTTCCCCAAAACTAAATGACATTTTCGGTCCTGGCAGGCTGATGTTAGAAATATCCAGCCCCGAGGGTTTGCCATCCCACCACTGGGCATCGGGGGTTGAATTATCGTTAAAAGTTTTCCCATTGCCCTTATGAAACAAATCCCCTGGAGAACCTGAATTAACATTGTGTTCCAAATCATAGTTGCCATCTGCCTGCTCCAGGGAAATTTGGTAATGGCGGCTTGGAGTCATGCTTTCATCGGAATTGCTTCCCGTAAGGTCCACGTGCCATATCATCAGACCTTCATCCGGGGCGGATTGGTAACGCCCCATTTTGGCGATGGATTCAATGATAAACATTTCTAAACCTGTTTTTTTATTGAGATACACATAGTTTTCGTGAGAATTAGACTGAAGTTGAAAATAGCTCCCCAGCATGTTTGAATTTAAGTTTGTGGAATATTGCCATCCTGCCTGTTGCCGCAAATAGGCATTGGGTGGCAAAGGGTTTGTTCTGTCCGCTCCCCCTGACATTAGGCAATAGTTTCCAGTTCCCTTGGATTCGCCTCCATAATCATATAAATCCGGCCACCCGAACAACATGTGGCCATTTTCATGGCATATGGTAAACAAACTCAATTGGGAACCCATGTTAGATATGTTGTAACCTCTGATTGAAACTCCATCGGCATAAAATGTTTTTGGAATAGCTCCCCGATGGGGCCATATACCCTTTGCCCACTGCTTTCCAGTGAATCCGGCATAAACAATATTTAGGGCAATGGCTCTTCCATTGGCATCTGTGGTTAGTTTAGAAAAATCTACTCCCTCTTTTTCCAGCCCTTCCAGGGCTTCCTGAACTAATTCATATGAGCCATAATATCCATCATCCCGATCGTAATAAGCTTTATTGTTTTTTGCCGTGTAATAGTTAGTTACGATATTTTGGTATTCAATATTTCCGTTAGATACATCATAAAAATAGTCACGGACAGAGCCGTTGTTTCCAAATCGATTATAGCCAGGAAGGTTTGCCCAGTTTTCAATTTCCTCTTTGCTAAAAGCCCCCTTGAGTTCAGGGAAATCGATTAGAATAATCATGCCGAATATTGTTCTGGGACCCGAGCCTGCTTTTTTCAATTGTCTGGATAATTTTGGTTGGTAATCCACATGCTTAAAGTGTTCGGCTTTATTTTTTTCTATTTGTACATGACGACTTTTTAAAACTTTTTGGTAAAGGTTCTTTTGCTGAAAATTTGGAATGGCATACCGGCTTCCGTTTATTGAGGTATGAATTTTTCCCGTTGGTTCAAGGTCGTTTTTTAAACCGTTCCAGCGTGCATATTCCACATATCCGGTTTTGGGGTTGATTAAAACTGGGTTTCCATTTTGGGATTCAGCATAAATATTAAATTCATCTCCCCACACTTTGAGCTCAACAACTTTTCCATCTGGTTGCTCAAATTCCATTAACATACCTGAATAGGGGGCTGAAATTAGTTGGCCAATCCCCCAAAACAAACTCCAAATTAGAGTCCGATAGCAAACAGCGCCCATAGGGCGCAATAGGCCGGAAATGGCAATCATTAATTAATTTCAAACTTGTCGCTTTGATTAGATTATATGTTAGGTTGGATAACAGTATCCACACAAAAATGAGCTTGATACTCAGCGATTCATTTTTTCAAGCATAAGATAAGGGGTTCGTGTCATCCCCAGTCTTTGATAGGTTGCCTGAGCCCGAAAATTTTCTTTTTCCACATATAAGCGAAGCCCGGCTGCGCCTTCTTTTCGGGATAACTTCTCAATGTGGCTAAACATTTCCGCGAAAACTCCTCTGCGTCGGTAGTCTTCTGTGACATATACGCTCTGCAACCACCAAATAAGGCCATTTCGCCAATCGCTCCATTCATAGGTAACCAACAAGCAGGCCACAGGCTCTGGATTTTTGCAAATAAGATAAAAGCCGTATTTTGGGTTATTTATAAGGTTTTTTACCCCATTAGTGACGGTTTCTATGGACAAATTTTGCCCTTCGGTTTCTTTTGCCAGCATTAAATTGCAGTGAGCTAAAAAATCAATATGCCTTGAATCTGCAATTTCCATCGTTAAATCCATGTAGTCTCCAATTATATGTTGCAATCCCTTTTAGAAATTTTAGAAAATTTAGATAATAAAGGGGAAATTCTTGCTTTTTTCTACTTTCTGAAATCAAAAAAATGATAATTTAATTAATAGGGACTTCGGGTAAGTTTAGGCAGTTGGAATAGGGATACAGCTTTGAAAAGAATATTTTGGCTTATTGGCCTATGCATCTTATGTTGGCAATGCAATATAGAGTTTGAAAACTTGAGCCAGGAAGATAAAGCCTGGTTGATAGATTCGGATAACGATGGAGTAGGGGACAGCCTGCAGTTTTATGCTCCCGATTGTAAGCTCACATTAGAAGAATGTTTAGCCATTGCAAAAGTAAATCGCGATGAATTTATAATTGAAATAGAAAAAATGAATTCCTACCGTCCCATGTTTTCAGTGGACTCCGGAACTCATAACACTCCTTTGTCTTTGGAGTTGTCCACAGAGGTTGAGGGAGCCAGGATTTATTATACCTTAAATGGAGATAGCGCCTCAAAACAAACAGATCAATATGTAAGCCCCATATCTATCAATAAAACAACCACAGTAACGGCGGTTGTTTATGACGAAAATGGTGAGCAATTAAGCACGCAAAGTATCTATGTATTTACCATAGACCTTGAAGGGAAGGCAATGCCTCCCGAATTTGCTCCTGAGCAAGGCACGTATAATGTTCCCCCCAATATAACCCTGGGTACTTTAACTTCCGGCGCTGTTATTCGCTACACACTAGACGGGACGGTTCCCACTGAACTTAGCCCGGGGTATTCAGTCCCTATTGAGATAGACAGAACTACCACTATACGGGCTAAAACCATAGCCCCCGATTTAGATCCCAGTGAAACCATAACCCGGGAATACAAACTGGAAGTGGCCAAACCCGTTGCGGATGTAGACTCGGGCACACATACAGAAACACAGTATGTAAGTTTGAGCACAATTTCCCCTATGGCTACAATTCGGTATACAGAAGATGGCTCAGAGCCAGATGCAAACTCAAAACAGGCCATAGGCCCTATTGAAATTAGTTCTTCCACTATTTTAAAAGCCAAAGGATTCAGGGCCGGTTGGATATCCAGCCAAACCCTTGTTAACAATTATGTGATTCAGGTACAGGGAAGAACCGCTGACCCGGTTATTTTTCCTTTTAATGGTCCATTTTCCAGAGCTGTGGAAGTGGAAATTACCTGCGCTACAGATGGAGCCACAATTCACTATACATTGGATGGGAGCCAACCAACAAATGAGTCTCCAGTTTATTCAGATAAAATTATGGTAAACGGAAATATGCTAGTGACTGCCATCGCCTATCATCCCGATTTAGATGAAAGTGGGACTGTCCAGGTTTTGTATTCCTTTAATGTGAAAGAACCTGTAATAACCGGAGAGCCCGGCAATGGAGGGCAGGAGTATACAATTGATATTTCAACTACCACTGCCGATGCCGAAATATATTATACCATGGATGGCAGTGATCCGGGAATAACATCCGCCAAGTACAATGCTCCTTTAAAAATCACTCAATCCACCAACATCAGGGCACGAGCTTATAAAGAAAATTGGCTGCCCAGTGGCATATCCACCGAATCCTTTTTTATTACCAGGGAAGGAGCGGTAGCTTCCCCTTTGATTACGCCGGAATTTGCGCGTAAGGAAGGAAGCCAACTCGTAAGCATGAGCGTGGGAACAGACGATGCCCAGATATATTATACCACCAATGGCACAGATCCAACACAAAACTCAACTTTGTATGAGGGAGAGTTTATTGTGAACAAGTCCATGCAGATTAAGGCCAAAGCTTATGCGGATGGCTTAGATCCAAGTACTTTATCCCTGGCTACTTATTACATTTTAGCTTATGCTCCTGAGATTGAGCCAGGGGGAGGGACTTTCCTGGAGCCCATTTATGTTAAACTAACTTCACAAACAAAGGGAGCGCGCATTTTTTACACAACAGACGGGCAAGATCCAGATACCACTTCTGCCCTATATGAAGACTCAATTCTGGTGAATACCAACATGACTTTAAAGGCTATAGCCGTTTTTGACGGCCTTGAAGTGAGCAATCCCGCTAATGAAACATATGTAATTCAGAATTCGAAAGTAAGCGCTCCTGTTTTTAGTCCCTTGCCGGGAAGTTTTTTGACCCCTCAAACGCTTTCTCTGGAAACCAATACACAGGGGGCGGAAATTCTATATACTGTAGATGGAACGGATCCCACAGATGCAAATGCAAGTCCTCTTGTATACGATTCCACATCTCCTCCTCAAATTTCTTCCAACACCCAGATTAAGGCCGTGGCTGTTAAAGATAACTGGACCAGCAGTGATGTTGTGGAAGGCAATTTTGAAATTGCAGAACCTGGCACAGCCACGCTTATATCGCCCAATGGAGGGGAAAAATGGGTGGTAGGCAGCAACCATAACATAAGCTGGGCCACTTCCCAGGGAGTGGATAAAGTGGATTTATCCTATTATTCTGCAAGTACCGGTAATGTTGTTATAGCTTCCGGTATAGACAATAGCGGCAGTTATAGTTGGACTGTGCCTGCACCCGCTGGAAATGATTTTAGAGTGGTGGTATCTATTCCTTCCCAGGGTAGCGATACCAGTGATGCGAATTTTGAAATCCTGGCTTTACAGGCGGTAAACCGCTTTGAATGGGCAAATTATGCAAGCTCTTCTGAACTTGCGGAGGGAATAAGTCCAGTGATGGACCCGCAAGGAAATACGCTGCTTGCCGGAAGATATAATGGCTCTATTGTGTTTCCTGCGGGCGATGCCGACATTCAATTGAACTCAGGAAATAACGATCAACTTTTTCTGGCGAAGTTTGATAAAGATGGCAACTGTCTTTGGGCTGTTGATGCGGGAAGTCAATACATTCATGATATTAGCTTAACCAGCCAGGGAAATATTATTGTAGCCGGATACCACAGCTCTACATTTTTTGAAGGTTCTTTGGTTCCCGTATATGGAGGTGATGATGGTTTTGTGGCTTCTTACAGTTCCTCCGGACAACTGGATTGGGTTAGAAAAATGGGTGGGCTAGGGGATGACTATGCTTATGGTTTATCTACTGACCCACAAGGGAATGTATATGTGTGCGGGGTTTTTGATGGAAGCAGCAGTGAGTTAAATTTCGGGGGCAAATTAGTGAGTTCCTTTGGAAATGCGGACATGTTTATAATGAAATACTCTCCAACAGGCACAGCGCTTTGGGCCAAAACCTTTGGGGGCGAAGAAAATGATTATGCCAACTCCTTAAGTGTGGACGACAATGGTTTGGTTTGGGTTGTAGGAGCATTTGCAAGCCCCGATGTTGATTTTGATAATATTTCCACATTAGAAGGAAATGGCAACCTGGATGCGTTTATTCTACGGTTAGAATCGAACGGCAATGTGAACAGCGCTTTGTCCTTTGGAAATTCAGGGGATGACGAGGCCACTGATATTTCACTGAGCCCTAATAATGAAGTGTTAGTTGCCGGCATTTTTACGAATTCCGTTGTGTTACCCGGAAATCATTCTCTCAATACCTCCCAGGGGAGTGTTGGAATATTTGGATTAAGCCTTTCTCTTTCAGGGGAAGTGAACTGGACCAATTTTGTGAGTTCAACTTCAGATTTATTGTACCCTGTAATTTCGGCAGCTGGAAATGGAATGGCCTACTTGGCTGCAACTGGTAGCGGAAATGCCAATTTTAATGGAGACACAACACTTTCCTTAGGCTCACAAGACCTGGGTTTTGTAGCAAAAATATCTAACACTGGGAATTATTTGTGGGTAGAAACAGTTGCGGGGGCCGAAATTAATGATATTAACGGAGGCCCGAATGGAGAGGCTGTTTTTACAGGCTACTATTCTAACAGGGCTATTAATTTTGGAAACAAGAGCCTGCCGGAAGCCACAAATAGCAGCTTTATGTTTTTAACAAAGATTGGAAGTTTGGATGTTAGCCCAGGAAACCCAAATGGCCTGTGATTATAATTGGGTGCCCACCGCCGCCAGGACAACAAACAAAGACATTATAAGCCAGTCTGTGGTTTTGGACAAGGGTTCGTAATAACCCTCCAGGCTGCTTTTGGGAAGAAGGATTCGAATAAGTTTTCCCTCGGCATTTTCGTATACTCTGTTTTCAAGGGTAATATAATCTTTATTCAACTTTACGATTTTCCATCCGGAATTAAGCTGGAAGACTTCGCCTTGTTGAGATTGGGCTAATAACCTATCTCCAGGAGTTTTGCTGTATTTCTGATGGCCGCGAACCACATCAAATAAAATGTTCTTATTGTTCATTTTTATTTGAAATGTTTTGTTTTTAAACTTGAGCCCAATGGTTTTTCCAATATCTTTCTTATTTAATTTCTCCAAAGATCGGACAATATTCGAGGCATCATATGCCCCATAAGTAAACGTTGCTCCCAAAAAAATGAATAGCAGCCAAAGGCGAGAGTTTCCCATCCCTGGACCTCCAAATGTAATCTTGAACGACTCTTTAATTATACCCCATAAATTTGAGAGGTTTCAAATTTATTTCCGGGCCTAAGGCAGCCTTCGCCATTTAGTTGCTAAAAAAATGGCTGAATCCGCAGTTTTTTCCCACAGAAATGCCTAAATAAAATATTTTTTCAGCAAAGTCGGGGAAGATTCGGGTGGGTATTGGATTGAATTTCCTGACAACTAAAAACACAATAGGAGGAAAAATGCGAGTAAAAAATTTTGCCTTAGCTGCTTTGTTGGCCGCAGGAATGTCGTACGGTGAGGAGCCCTTTTCGGCCACTTTTGATCTCACTTCGGGAAATGCTTTCACTGCAAATGGCATCACTTGGGTAGACGGCCCTGTTACCATGCCTTCTCTTTCCCTTAATTACGCTAAAGGAATCAATTCTGTGACAGCTACTTTATGGTCTGTGGTTAATTTAAACGAAGTTAGAGGTTACGATAACCCTCAACCAGAAAAAGGCAATATTACAGAGTTTGATGTTATTTTGGACTATACATACACTGGCCTTAAAATGATAAACCTCAGCGCTGGTTTTATCCATTACAATTTTATCCAATTAGAAGACGATTATTCGTACACCAATGATCTTTATCTGTCTGGTAGCTTTAACACTTTGCTAAATCCCAAATTAGATATTTTATTTGATTTGGATGAAGGCCAGGACAGCTATCACGGCGGTTTTCACATTGATTTGGGAATTTCACACGGAGTGCCCATTAATGATAAGCTAAGCCTGGAATCCTTTGCTTCCCTGGGGTGGGCAGATAAAGACTACTACAGAGCCTATTTCAGCAGCGGAGATCAAAATGAATCCAGCTACGGTATAAAGGATTATAAAGTTGGCATGAGTATGCCCATGAAGGTCCATGAATACCTTTCTATTTCACCAACCATTACTTACAATGCCTTGGGAAATTCCAAAGGAGTATTGGGACAAAGTTTTGAATCCCTCCGCACTGCCGGATACGGTGGTTCAGCCGACAAACTGGTGTTTTCCTTTTCTCTTACTGCAAGCATGTAATTTAATTTTGATTAGAAAAAAGCCCCTTGATATAAGGGGCTTTTTTATTGGAGAAACATGAGCCGAGAATCCTTATTAGAAAGCTTATCAAATTATTCCACTGAGTATCCTGCTGAAAAAGAGCGCTGTGATAGATTTATGGATTTTGTGGAGCAAAACCCCCAATGTTTTTCCCGCAGCCTTACCATTGGCCATGTAACGGCCTCCTGCTGGCTGCTGAGTCTCGATAGAAAAAAGGTTCTGCTCACTCAGCATAAAAAGCTCAACAAATGGCTTCAGTTGGGAGGGCATTGTGATGGGGAGTCCAACACAGCTTTGGCCGCCATTAAAGAAGCCAAGGAAGAGAGCGGCATTGAAAAAATTGCATTAATAAAACCTGATTTTTTTGATATAGACATACATTCCATTCCCGAAAGAAAAGGGGAGCCAGCGCATTTTCACTACGATTTGCGCTATGTTTTGGGCGTGCAAAATAGCAATGAATACAGCCTAAGCGATGAGTCCCATAGTTTGCAGTGGGTCGCTTTTGAAGAGTTGGAGAATTACACCCAAGAAGAATCAGTACTTCGCTTAAACAGGAAGTGGATGGTGCTTAGCCCCCATTAACTTTAGGCGTGCTATTTTCTTAAATTTAAGAAGGCTTATAGTTCTTCGATGGTTTTAATCCAGAAATTTAAGTCCTGAATATAATTTTTGGTTGGATCTTCATCCATGAAGCTGAGGCGCTCTTTAATAAGCTCTGAACCGCTAATATCTTGTATTGCTTGTTTATATTTAGAGATGTTTTTTTCCAGGTAGTTTTTAAAGTCCTTATTGCTTTTTACCAGTTGGCCATCTTTAAAGGCATAAACATCGTTCCAATATTGATTTATACTTCCTAACAACATGTTGCCCTTGCTGGTATCTTCCAATTCGATAAAACTTATGATTTCATAAACGCCATCGCCG
This sequence comes from Fibrobacteria bacterium, assembly GCA_050294405.1. Taxonomy (GTDB): domain Bacteria; phylum Fibrobacterota; class Fibrobacteria; order UBA11236; family JADFYW01; genus JBNKOC01. The sequence goes on from JBNKOC010000008.1 coordinate 55,476, forward strand.
TTAATATCCCTGACTTCGGGAAAGCGAGGCCCCTTGGAAAACTGGAAGAAGGGCATGTATTTTCCATCGCCTTTTTTATAAACAGTTTGTCCGTTGTTTAACTCGTATTCGTAATTTACAATCACCTCGGTTTTGCCATCGTTGTCGAGATCCACATAGGCCAAGCCTTTTAAGTCCAAGTTAAAAAATGGGCCCAATGTATCCAGAGCCATCAGCTTAGGGGAAGATCGAAGCAGGATGAGGTAGCCATCGCCTGGATCATCTTTCCAAATTTTGAAAACATGTATAACAAAAGTGCTGTCGTCGAACTGGATGTGGGGTATGACTTTTCCATTGACTTTTTGGGAAGCCCCGGCCCCCATAAATTCGCCATGAAGCACAAAGCCTTTGCTTTTTATTAAGCCTAAAATTTCCTTGGTTAATTTTTTGCCGTTTAACTCAAGGCTTTTAAACTTTATGGGCTTGGGAACTGCGGTGGTGGAATCGGCGAAGCCAGAAATACCCAATGTTAGGATTGCTAATATTAAAATTTTAGCCCTGGTCATAACTTTCACTCCAAACAGTTTTTCCGGTAGGTGCATCTTTGTATTCTTAAGTAAAATAGTTTTTTTTTCAGGAAAAGGGATATTTCCAAAAAATCCTCTTTTTTTCTTGTGTTATTTCCAATGGCTAGGCATTTTTGGATGGTAATGAATCCAGGTTCTAACAATTAATGAATCAAATAGCCGATTTTTATTGGAGTTTTTCGGATGGTGTGTTGGCTCCCTCTCCCAGAATTTCCGATATGGAAACCAGGCCATTTGGTCCCCACGGGTTTTTGTTTAGTTACCCTTCTCAAAACCATTTCCATAGCCATATTCAAAACGATTTTAGGGCTGTACTCATAGGCAGGTTGTACCGTTATGGCCCCTATAGAGGCAACGAAAAAAACTTGCTTCCTATTGTAGCCAGAAATTGGCATCGCGGTCAATTTAATCCGGCGGACTTAAATGGGAGCTTTGTTTTATTTTTTATCGAGGATACCGCAGACGATTACCGCTTGTCTATTATTACTGACAGATTGGGCACCCACCATGCCTATTTTTCTCAGGAGGGCAACTCTCTTTGTTTGGGTACATGTTTTGCGCAGCTTGCCAGCAGCTTGTTACAGCCCCAATTGGATTGGGAGGGCATTAGCCAATTTTGTACCCTGGGTTATTTCATGGAAAACCGCAGCTATTTCCAGCAAATCAAAATTATTCCAGCTGCCACAATCTGGTCTGCTGAAATAAAAGGGGCCACTAAAGACAAGCCATACATTTGGATTAAAGAAAAAAGCTATTGGAATTGGAAACAACAATCCCGCAGCGGGACCTTTGAAGATGCTGTGGAAGATTACAACCAGGTGTTAACGGAGGTGCTGGAAGACAGGTTTGGGCAGGATTCCGTACCTTTGGTAATGGGGGTGAGCGGAGGTTTGGATTCCCGGAATTTGCTGGGGCTATGCCGCTATTATAACGGCATTCGTTTGTATACATATGGCTACGAAAAAGAGTCCGTGGAAATAGATATATCGCGGCAATTGGCGGATGTTTGTGATCTTCCCATTTCCGAATATGTTATTCATCCCAATCTGGGATTGGGCTATTCCAAAGTGCTGGATTATTCCGAAGGTTTTAGCGATATAACCCAGGCCCGGCAAAGCTCTGTTTTATCCCAGTTGGCCAGAACGGCAAACAGGGGCATAATCGGGCAATGGGGGGATGTGTGGAACGATTCTCCCGGATTAGATCCCGCTGATTTTAAATCCGATTATGATTATATCAAATACGCCGCCAATAAATACAAAAAGAGAGGGGCAGAAAATTTATGGCCGGAATTGGAGCGCTATTGCGATGGAAAGTCCATTGAAGAGATCTTATTTGAAGGGGCCCAGAGAGAACTGGAAAAAATTCAGGTAGACGATATTAACTTTCGCCTCACGGCATATAAAACCTGGCAATGGTCCTTTCGCAATACCATTGTCGGCGCTAATATATTTAGAATGGGTTTTGAGCCCTACCTGCCTTTTTATGACAACCGGATTGTGGATTTTTTTCAAACTCTTCCGCAAACATGGGTGAGAGACAGAAAGCTGCAGTTAGCCTGGCATGTTAAATATGCTCCAGAACTGGCCAGAGTAAAATGGCAGGAAACGGGTTGCAATTTATTTGTGAGCCGGCAACAGGCCAGGCGTTATACCTTTTTTAAAAGAGGCTTCAAATACCTACAGCGTAAGGCTGGCCTGGCTGCTGTTACCCAAAGAAATTGGGAAACCCAATTTCAAAATATGGATTTGCTAGCTGACTTAAAAGCCAAAAACGAAAACAACCCCTACCATCAGTTTAGCGATTCCTTGCTGGAAAAGCTGGCCTTGCATGTAAAGAGCTTTCCCAGCGCAGAAAACGGCTACGCGGCTTCTATTATGTTTTCCGTTTTATCCACTTTGCAGTGGCTGGGAACTAAAAGCCAAACACCCTTATTTTTTAGGCGCGGGTAAAATTTCCGTTTTTAGATAGCAATATGGCAAAACCCACGGTTTTATCAAAGTGGGACAATATGATTACTAAAATGGCGGTAATGGGAACACATAAGATCATTCCAATGGGCCCCCAAATGGCCCCCCAGAGCGCCAGAGAAACCAATATAGCAAGAGGGCTTAAATTTAATGTGTTTCCCAGCAATCTGGGATCTAAAATATTCCCAATTAAAAACTGAGTCAAGCCCAATCCAAAGGCTAAAATGGCCGTTGGAGTGTAGTTGGTGAATTGCACCAGGGATAGGCTAATGGGGAATAGAGTGGCCACGATGCTTCCAATGGTGGGAATGTAATTCAATACAAAGATCATTATGGCCCAGAATTCGGCAAAATCAAGGCCGATGCTTTTCATCCAGATATAGCTGATTATGCCGGTAAGCGCGCTAGTAAAGGTTTTAATTCCCAAATATTTCCGAATATCGCTATCGATTCTGAGCAAAAGGTTATCCAACTCTGTTAACGAGTCGGTTTGAACCAACAGGGATTTTAATTTGGGGTGAAAACTTTTTTGTTCCAGAAAAATAAAAATCAAATAAATGAGCACCATACTCATATTGCCTGTGATATTGGTGAGGGCTAATGCGAACTGGGAAATTAAATTTCCAAGCTTTAAATTTTTTATCAAGGATTGCATGGCCGGAGGCTCCTGGATGCCAGTAAGAGCAAAGGCTTTTTCCAGAATTTGATTGATGTTATGCTGGTATTCGGGAGCCAGCTTGGCAATTTGGGCGATGTTCAGTGTGATTAAATGCACTAAAAAATAGGCTATACCTAAAATGGAAATAACGGCGAGAATATAACTTAAGATTACCGGTGGCTTTATTTTGAGCTTGGGAGGATTCTGAAAAATATTCGCCAACACATTGATGAGGTACCAGGCAAAAAAAGCCAGCAAAAAAGGAATGAGTAATTTTTTTCCTATGTATAAAATCCAAAATATAATGAAAATGATTGCGATGGAATAAAAAGCCTGTTGGGTTCTCACTAATGCCTCCTTAGGGCATTAATTTATAAAACTTGAGGCTAATTAGATAGAAGAATTAAAAGCCGGACATTAAATTGATGTGCTTGATTTTAAAGTCCAGAGCCTTTTCAATTTTTAAATCAGGCACATTCAACAAATTGGTTTCCTGCATCTCCCAAGTCTCCAAATACCTGCCATTAGGGCTGGTGAATTTGGATACCACGGGGCGGTTGATATTTTCCGGATTGGCCTGAACCACTTTGGCTAAGGTTTTATCGTTGAGTTGAACCAGGCAGCCCACCGGAAAGCGGGATACGCATTTTGCGAAATACTCAATAATTTCCGCATCTAATAAGCCCATTTCTCCCATTCCCACCACTTTTTTCATTGCTTCCGAAGGGTTATAGGGTATGCGATAAGTTCTTTCGCTGCAAAGTGCTTCAAATACATCGCATATGGCCACAATTCTTGAATAAGGGTGGATAACTGATTTTTTTCTTCGTTTGGGATACCCCACTCCAGAGCAGCGTTCGTGGTGCTGGTAGGCTACGAAGGTCACTTGTGGCGGAATACCATCGATTTTTTCCAAAGCATATAAACCGAGAACAGGGTGCTTTTGAACTTCATATAATTCTTCGGCGCTGAGCCTTCCTCTTTTTGTGCGTATGTCGCTGGAAATCAAAGTCATTCCCACATCGGCCAGTAAGGCGGCAGAGCCCAATTCTAATATCTGTTCCTTGGAAAGGCCCATTTCAGCGCCTATGTTAATGCTTAGCATACATACTCTCATAAGGTGGTGGAACAAATAATCATTTTCATCCATAACAAAGGTGGAAAGGTTTTGCACCATAGCGCTGTCGGTGGCCAGCAAGTCCACAAAGGGTTCCACTATCCGGCTGACTGATTTGTAAGATAGGCTTTGGCCATGGGAAAGGCGAGCGTATATTTGCATGGTCTTTTTAAAGCCCTGCTGGTAATTCTTTAATATTTCTTCTTTGTACTGGACAGTTCTTTCGGCTTGTCCGATTTGAGTGAAGGAATTTTTAAAGGGTTCGCCACTGGGAAGTATTTGCAGCAGTTTTGAAATTTTACTTTCAGTATTTTTAACAAACTCCGCATCATTTAAAAATTGAAAGCCCTCTTCTCCTGCGGGAATTTCGCTTAAAAAATTATTTAACTGTTCTTTGCCCTGTTTGGAAACAGAAGAGCTCTTATTCTCAGAGCCGCCATCCTCCTCATCCAGGTCAAGAGAATCAAGTTCCTCAAGTTTTAAGTTGAGCAACTCTTTAATTTCATCTTCGTTTATCATTAAAATATGGCCTTATTCCTCAATCTGCCCCTAATTCTATTATACGGCAAAAGACTATTTTGTCGAAGAGAAAATAGGACAAAACCCCTGCAAAGGCGGTTTCAGCTTAAATTTGCAATGTGTTTGTGATTTAAATCACCCTCTTAACGCAAAAATAGTGACTATTTCTTTTTATTTCCAGTGGGAAAATGGATAAAATGGGATTTGAATTCAATAAAAATTGGGAAGTTGCGAATTTTATTTGAGGTTTTTGGGTTCAATTAAAATTCAAACTCAATTTTCCAATATCGTATTCCTTTAAATGCCTCTGCCATCCAAATTGGCTATGCACGTAAATGTTGAGATAATCCATTTTGAATGGGGTATTTAGTTCAAAGGGGGAGGATTGAAAATCATATTGCTTGACCACGCTGCCCCCGTCGGCCAAAATGACCAACCTTGAGCCTTTGGGAAGGGAGTCTATGCGCCCTGAAATTTTTTTGTAATCCTGCTCCACTTCAATGACCGGATTTAAAAAATGGGTGTTGTAATCAAAAAGCCTCTCTTCTGAAAAATCCAAATCGAAATCTATGTTATGTATGTTTACTTTAAACTCGCTACGGGATTCGGCAATTTCAATCCGGGAAATAGAACCAGACACGGGATTTTTGAGGTAATTGCTCTGGGCTGGAATTAAAACGCAACGTACTGTATCGTCCACTCGAACTTCAAGTATGGCTTGGAAATTTAAATTCTGGTTAAAGCTAAAATTTAATTTGCCATTGGGAAGATCCTCGTTTTCAATAACTTCAATCACTTTGTTTTTGTAGGCGTCGTTTTCCACAATAAAAATATTGTAGTCTCTGGAACTATCGTAGGGATGTATTTCGCCTGAAAGATGGATCTCCACGGAATCCTGTTTACAACCCGTAAAAACAAGAATTGAAATTGCAAATAATAAACGCAATATGTTCCTCATAAGCAGTACCCTTTAAAGCTGTTAGTGAGTTCCAGAATTCGCATTTCCTGAGTAACCTCTTTTTTATTTCGGGGCACCCAGACTCAGTTAAAAAGATATTTTAAAAAAAATTGCTTTTCAACTTGAAGGGAGCAATTGTTGGTTTTTTGTGTTCTTCGGGCTTGAGGAGTTTGGGTTTTTCGCGGTTTTTTTTGGAAGTTAATCCTTTTTCCGGCGTTCCAGCTCAATTTCAAAAACCTTTTTCATAATAATATCCTGGATATGGTTTGGAACATCCATAAAGCGGACCCCGTGTTCATAGGCATTGCCCAGCCGATGGGACCACATGACTTCGGCTTCAAAGACCATATCCTGGTTTTCAAAATTAAAACTGATTTTTAAAACAGAAGGTTTTTCCAATATTTCATGGTTCAAGAATTTAATACTCTTTACATCCAGTATATCCATAGCTGAGCATAATTTCATTCCCGATGCGCTAATATCCTTTGCATATATGGGCGCAACATCATTTACATCTTTGTTGTTAATGGATAATATCTGGACATCAATTTTTACATAGGCCCTTACATGCTTTCGCCTTTGATCTTTTTTGTATTCCAGAGGATTTTTAATAATGAAAATACCGTTGTCCAGCATTTCCTCTAGTTCAATATCGAAATAATAAAAATGCTCGTTTGAACTGAAATTTACTTCACCCGGTCTGTCGCTTAAAATTTTCATTTTGTTTTTAAGATCGGGGCTGAATATTTTTATTCTGGACTTGTTGTATTCTATAATTGTGGCTAAATACCGCAATCCGAATTTTTCGGTATGTATGGGGAAACTTTCTTTTCCAACCAAGGGAATGGCGTATGAACCTTCCTTGTTGGGCAATTTGAATTTTACCGAGATGTTTTTGGGTAATTTAACAACTTCATTCATGGAATTAACACCCGGGACGTTTTCTGTCTGGCTATTTCCAAAAATTAAGCTTGCTCAACCAGGCAGCCCTTTCGGCCTCATCTTTCCATTCAAAGTTTACGAATATTTTTCCACTTGGGTCACGCATTATTTGGCAGTCCGGTTTGCCATTTACGAAAAATTTTAATTGGAGCACATTGTGGAAATCCGAATCCATACCGGGAATATCCTTATTTAAATCCAGTTTTTTCTCTTCCGCAGTCATTTTAAAAATAGGCTCTTCTTCAATTTTATCCAGAATAGTTCCGCCCAAATGGATTTCATATAAATCCAATACATAAGCTGATTCTTCGTCATCCCATTTTAAAAATGCCGGAGGCATGGATTCAAAGTCAGAGGAAACATGAAAACTCAGTTCCAACCTATGGTCCTTTTCAAATTGGCTTTTATCCATAAAAAAGCCTTCCATTCTAAAGCGGCTGGAGTGGGTACCGTTGGGTTGGGTATACGGTTCTTCGTAATCTTCTAACCCGGATATTTGCTCCATGGTGTAGAGGTCTAAATCACTCTTTGGTATTGAAATACCATTAGTTGCATTAGATTCTTTTTCTTTGCCTTTTAACTGATTTGAATAAATCATTGAAAAACAAAGCATTACAAAAAAATATCTTCCTGGTTTTTGCATAGTTGATTTAAATTATAAGATGCGCCAAACCAATGCAAACAATAAATTGTTAAAACATTAAATTTTGTGTTTTTGCGTAAAAATGGCCCTTTTTTTTGCATTTAAAATAAAAATAGACTCTTAAAATCCTTCATTGATCCAAAATTTGAGGGTATAATTATCTCATGAATCAAAAATTTGACGAAATTTTAGTTTATAATCGTGTGGGAACCCTTAGACGTGTGACTGTGGAAGCATTAAAAAGGTTGAATTATAGTTCAATAAAAGAGTTCTCAAGCAAGGATGAATTGGAAAAAGAGCTTAAATTAGATATTCAATTTTTGTTGATTTTGGAGATAACAGGGGAGAACCCTGTGTCCGAGCTTGAGCTAATTCAAAAATATTCGGGCCGTCATAGAATGCTGGTTACTCTTCAAATAAGCAGTAAAGAGTTGATTTTAAAACTTTCTCGTGCTGGGGCTAAAAATGTGCTCTTAAAGAGTTTGGATATCGGAGGCTTCTCTGAAAAATTACAAACCGCTCTCGGTCCCCGTTAGCAGCTGTTTTTAAATAAAGAAATCGGCATTGGAAATTTCTCGTTTTACCTTTTCCACGAGCTCTTCCAAAACTTCGCTGGAAAGGTTTAAGTCGTGTAAAGCACCCTGGCTACAATTCTCAGGCATTTTCTTGCTCGGCATCAAAAAACCAAACAAAGAGGCGTAGAAATCGGCAACATGGACGGCCTGAGTGAGGCCCAGTTCCTGATGGGCGGATTTATCGGGAAAATGATGGAATTCCACGGCGCACAACAAAGCCTCTGGCAATTTCCATTCCTGCAATAAAACCCTTCCTGCGCTCCCGTGGTCTATACCAAAAAAATCTTTTTCCAAAATGGATATATCAATGGATTGGCTTTCTGATTTTTCTATTAGCTCCTGATACTTTTCCGGCTCCAGGCTGGATAAAATCAGAATCCCGATATCATGGAAAAGCCCGGCAATGTAAGCGGAATCCGGATTTATTTTTTTTTCTTTGGAGCCCTCAATAATAAGTCGGGTTATTAAGGCTACGCTCACAGAGTGTTTCCAAAACTCCTTAATGTCCATGTTTTTTGAAGTGGGGGAGTTTTGAATCATGGAAATAGCCAGGGATATTTTACTGACCTCCTTAAGGCCTATTCTGGAAACAGCTTGAGAAATTGATCCAATGCTTCCATATTTTCCAGCATACTTAACTGAATTGGCAATTTTAAGAAAGTGGGCGGACAGGGCGATATTCTTTTCTATGGTTTGAATGACTTCGGAAAATTCCACATTGGGATCTTGGATACATTTTAAGAAATATTGGGTTTCAATACCCAGAGAGGGGAGGGAATCCAGCGATAATATTCTTTTAGTTATATCCATTTTAAAATTTACTGTTCGCTATCCAAACACTCCATGATTTTTACCATTAATTCTTCCTGGGTAAAAGGCTTCATTATGTAATTGGTGGCTCCAGCTCCGATGGCTTCTATAATTTTATCGGGTTCATTTACCGCTGTGAGCATTATTATGGGAATGTTGCTTAAGCTTTCATTTTCCTTAATAGCTTTAACAGCGCTAAGGCCGTCCATTACAGGCATATCCCAATCCATTAATATTAATCCCACATCGCTATTGTTGCTCAAAGCATCTAAAGCGGCCTGGCCGTTTTCAGCTTCCAGGGTATTGTGCCCCAGCATATCCAGGGCATTTCGAACCAACTTTCTGATAGTTGGCGAGTCATCAACTGATAGTATGTTCATAGAGGCACCCTCTTTTTATAATACAATCCTATGGGCTTAATTTTATTGGAAAAGGATTCTGTAATACCTGTTAAACTTTCCGCTCCCCCCACAATTAAAATTCCAAAGGAGGATAATTTTTGCGCAATTTTTTCAAACATTTGGCTTTTGGTTTTACTGCTAAAATAGATAGCCACATTTCGGCAAAATACAATATCCATGGTGGGGACATCATCAAATTTGTCTAAAATGTTTAATCGTTTAAACTGAACTAAGTTTCTTACAGAATCTTTAATAGTCCAAATTTTTTCATCCCCATCAAAATATTGGGATAAATGAGCTTCATCCATTCCCCGACTCATGGTGAATTTGTCGTATCTTCCCGAACGGGCTAAAAGTAAAATAGGATCTGATATGTCTGTTGCCGTAATTTTAATTTTCTCTACGGGAAAATCCGGATGTTTCTTTTGGTAGTCCAATATTGTCATGGCAATAGAATAGGGCTCCTGGCCCGTGGAACAGGCGCAACTCCATATATTTGCAAAAATTCTCTTTCCGCTTTTGAACTCTTCATGTAATTCAGGCAAAAATTCTTCGGCCAACAATTTAAAAGGGTACCCGTCCCGAAACCACAAGGTTTCATTGGTGGTCATAGCATCCAAAATTTTATCCCTAAGACCCGAGGCTTTTTCTGATACAGCCTTTTTGTGGAGCTCCCCAATGCTCTTGCATCCATTGGTAGCCATTAAGACGGTGAGGCGGCTTTCCACTAAATATTCTTTTTCATCTCCCAGACAAATACCGCAATGCTCTTCGATAAACGAGCGGATATCCAAAAATTCCTGCCGGGTCATGATGCTCATTTAAACTTTTACCCTCTCCTGGGATATAATTTCAATGGCCTGGGAAATCTCATCTACATCCAGTTCCAAATCAGATAAACCAGCATCCACAACAGCCTTTGGCATTCCGTAAATGGTACAGCTGGACTCGGATTGGGTAATGGAGTAGCAACCTTTTTTCTTTAGGGCTTTAACTCCCTCAAGGCCGTCCTGACCCATTCCTGTCAGCATAATAGAGGCTGTGGAAAAACGGTAGTTTTTTGCAATGGATTCAAACAATACATCTACAGAGGGACGGCAACTATTCACTTTTTCCTTTTCATTGATATCCAGTTTATATTGAAACCCCTCTTTTACCAACTCCATGTGTTTTCCGCCCGGAGCGAAATACACAGTGTTTGCCTGAAGCTCCATGTTAGGTTCAGCTTCGCATATCTTAATAGGAGTTAATTTATCCAAATTGGCCGCCAGGGACTTTGTAAAGTTCGCAGGCATATGTTGCACTACTAATATTGGCACCTGAGATGATTTGGTTAACTTTGAAAAAATTTGGGTTAAAACTTTAGGACCCCCGGTACTCACTCCGATGGCAATTAGTTGGACATCTTTTGGGAGCGCGGTATTTAAATTTTTACTGGGTTTTTGTTCTATGCGGGATGTTCGTTTAGGGGACTGTGCAGCAACCAAGCTTAAGCAGTTACTCAAGTGTTCCTTTAATTTCCCAAAGTTTTCGTCAACGCTGGAACTTCCCGGTTTAGGGATAAAATCCAAGGCGCCCATTCTAAGGCCCATAATAGTGTCCGGGGCATTCTTTTGGCTAATGCCACTAATCAAAACCACAGATGTATTAGGGTATTTTTGCAGAATTAGCCCCAGGGTTTGCACGCCGCCCATACCTGGCATATGTATATCCAACAATACCAAATCAGCTTCTTTTTCTTTGAGAACTTCCAAGGCGTTTTCCCCAGATGAAGCTTCATCTATTATGTCTACATTTTCAAAATGGCTCAGTGATTTTCTGATTACCTTGCGATAGAGCAGGTTATCATCCACTATTAAAACTTTGATTTTGGAAGAGTTCATAAAGTCAATAATTGCTTTTAGCTACCTTTTGCTCCAATATGTTTAGGAGGTTCAGTACAATTATTAAATTGTCGTTTTGCTTAATTATTCCATCCACCATATCGCTGTGAATGCCTGTTACATTGGCCGGTACAGGCTCAATATCTGTTTCTGCTAAATTTACAATATCACCGACCTTATCCACTAAAAGGCCTATTTTTTCTTTTTGCAAAAACCCCAATTGGTTTTGTCCGGAAGGCCAATCCGGTTTATCTTTTAAAACCAGACAGTGGGAGTCTTTTCCTATTTCAATGTTATCAAATCCTATACAATAGGGAAGATCCATTACTGTAATGATTTGGCCTCTTAAGTTTAACAACCCCGTTATAAAAGTCGGGGCCAAATCCACTTTGGATACTTCCAGATTCTGGTTTATTTCTCTTATGTACCTTATATCCAAGGCGTATAATTTGTCGTTTATATAAAAGGTGGTAAAAGAAAGAGCCATAATATGTTAGTTTAAAAACTGGCTTAAGGTTAATAGAATTTTCTTTTTATCCCATTTGGATTCCACAGCGTCAAAATCCAACTTTCGGTCCCGTTCCTGCGCCGGAATTACACCGGTGCTGCTCATAGCTACCACAGGAATACTTTTTAAGGAGTCCGAGGATTTTATTTTTGAGGCGAGCTCGTAGCCATCCATTCCGGGCATGTTTAGATCCGATAAAATCAAATCAAAATTTTCCTGGCCGGAAAGGGCGTCCCAGGCTTCTTTGCCATTGGAACATATTTTCAATTCGCAATTGGGGTGATCTAAATAAGCCCGAAGCAGTTTTCCGAAATAATCCGTATCTTCTGCAATTAAAATTTTCTTTTGATTTAAAAAGTCGTAATTAAATTTGTGTTTTGGTTGAGCTTTTTCCACAATTTTAAAAAGGTCCAATATAAGCAACATATTTTTGTTTACAATTTGGGACCCTAAAATGCCTTCGGGGCTGGTTCCGCTTTGTTCCAGATTGCCCATGCAATTTACAGTATCAAAAAGTTCGCTTGCTAAAATGCCCACCTGGTTTTCATTCAATTTGGGGATAATTACAAATTCATAGGGGAAATCCGAATCTCCCCGGGAGATAGGCAAATAGTCGTTGAGTTCTATTAAAGGTAAGGATTTTGATTCGTATTTTAAATAAAGTTTGCCGCTGATGTTCTCCACATTTTCCCTATGAATTTTTTCAATTCTGGAAATCATGGATAAGTTAAAAGCCAATAATTCACTGCCTCCAACCTTAAAACTTAACATGGCCTGTGCTTCTTCCAACTGCCGTTCTTTTTCCATTTTCGCTTCTTCTATAGAGCTTTCGGCAATATCATCAAATTTTAATTTGGCCATTTCTGATATGCCTACCGAATCCAATATCATGGCAATTTGCCCGTCTCCCAAAATGGTGACGCCGCTGTAGCAAGGGCTGTCTTTTAAAAAAGCGCTAAGGGGCTTCACCACAATTTCTTCATTGTTTATTACCGAGTCCGCAATTAAGCCGTAGTGATTTTTACCTATGTTTATGACGCAAATAATAACGCTGCCTGTGGCATTTTGCCGTCTATCAGGATTTTTTCTTCTTTCCTGAATCTCTTCGGCGATTTCCTGCCCATTTCTTCTATCCGCCATATGTATGCGATGATTTGGGTGGCGCTTGTTGGTTTCGCTGTCCAAATATGTGGTTTGGATGTTAAGCACATCGGTAAGTTTCACAAGCGGCAGCAATTTGCCCCGAAGGCGTAAAACTTCAAAGCCATTCACATTTTCTATTTTTTGGCTTATTTCCGAGTTCTTTATGCGCACTAATTCCTCCAGGCCGACCTGGGGAAGCGCAATTTTTCTTCCCTCTACAGATAAGATAAGAGAAGGTATAATGGCCAATGTTAAGGGCAACCTTAATGTGATAAGCATGCCCTTATCAAACTCGGAATCCACTTCAAGTATTCCGCCCAACTTCTCCACATTGGTTTTTACCACGTCCAAACCAACTCCTCGGCCAGATACATTGGAAATATTTTTGGCCGTGGAAAAACCGGGTCTAAAAATCAAATTCTTCTTTTCATTTTCCGAAAGAATCATGGCCTCGTCTTCCGAGATGATCTTTTTATCAAGGGCCTTAGCCACAATTTTTGGAATGTTTAAACCTGCACCATCGTCTTTTATTTCAATGACTATTTTTCCGCTTTTGTGATAGGCGCTTAATTGGATAAACCCCTGTTTGTTTTTTCCCTTTTGCTCTCTTTCTTCGGGGGGTTCAATCCCATGATCGCAGCAGTTTCGAATGAGGTGAGTAAGAGGATCTGTTAAAAGTTCCAGCACGGACTTGTCCATTTCCACTTCTGAACCTGTGATGTGGAGTGAAATTTCTTTGCCTAACATCTTGGAGAGATCTCTTATGACTCGAGGAAATTTGTTGAATAGAAGTCCAATGGGCTGCATGCGGGATTGCATAATGCCTTCCTGCAAATCACTGGTGATACGGGAAAATTGCTGAATCAGGGAATTGATGCTTGTAAAGTCGGATAATTTTTTAGAGCTGGCCTGGCTGTAAACGCTTTTTATTTGGGAACAATGGTTGGAAATATTTCCTTGTAAGTTTTGGATTTTTTCTGGCTCTGCGCTGGGAAAAGCCTGAGTTACAGATTGCATAATCTGGTTCTGAAAATCCTCCATGAGTTTTTCCACAAGTCCCAAACCCTGGTTCTGCCCATCTAAAGTTTTCAGAGGCTGATTAAATTGCTGCATAATCTGGTTGCGGCTAAGAACCAGTTCACCCGCCAGGTTCATCAGGTTGTTGAGCAAGTCCAGTTTTACTCTCAGAGTTTCATTGTTGCTGTTTGCCGCTTTGGCCTTCTTTTCATTCCCCGATGTTTTGATAGTTTCAATGGCTTTTTCCCTGGTCTTTTTCAAGTCTGTTTTTAGGGCAGTGTCATCAAACTTCCGGATTTGGGCAGGGTCTATGTTAAGAGCCAGTTGGGCGTATTCCTCTTCTAAAACCGAGGTAAACAATATCAAAGCCGGTTGTTTGGCTTCGCCCCTTCCCTTTGCGCTCTTTTTTGGCTTTTTTTCCTGGGGAATTAAATGAATTCCGGCGATGTCGCCCAGCTTTCGCCATTCATTTAAAATGGGATCTTCTTCAGGGTTGTTTGCCTGAATTCCTTCTTCCCAATTTATTTCATATATGTAATGGCCTTGTTGTATATGGCTATTTAATTTTTGCTCGCTAAGTTCCTTGTAAACGGATAGGATGTATTTAAAATCAAATTTTTCGGAAAGTTCAGCGTTTTGAGAGTTTTTCTTCGGGTTGGGGGAGTTTTGCCTCGCTGGTTCAATATTATCAGCGCCTGGCTCAAGCGCCTTTAGCTTAACGATAACATCCTCAATTTCCAGTTCGTTACTTTTTTCAAGTTCATCCAGTAAATGCTTGAGTTTATCCATCCCTTCAAATAAGACATCAATTATTTCTACAGTAATTTCCTGTTGCTTATCTCGAAGCCTTCCCAACAGGTTTTCCAGCTCGTGGCTCAAATCGCGGATGTTTGTAAAACCAAAAAAACTGAATCCGCCTTTTATGCTGTGTATAGCTCTGAAAATATGATTTAATATTTCATCGGAAACATTTTTGCCTGATTTTTCTAATTCCAGAATATCTGGCTCAATGTCGCTAAGATGTTCCAGGGACTCCTGGAGCAATTCAGCAACTAATTCATTGTTTCCATCCATAATTTGCAAATATTGGGCGGGTTTTCACAAAAGGGCCCGTTTAAAATTCATCTTAGTATACACCCAATGCAAATCAGGCTTCAAGAAATAAAAAAGAGCTTTCTTAATGAAAAGCTAATTGGCAGAAATGTTGGGGATGGGGGAGAGCAGGTATTTCTTTAGAAAATTTTCAAATTCTCCACGATTTATGGGCTTTGCCATAAATGCGGTGGCCCCAATATCCAGCAAGCTGCCAATTTCTTTAACAGAAATAAAGGCTGAACACATAATTATGGGAATATTCACAAAATCCTGCTGCTTTCTGGTTTCTTTAATGAATGTTTTACCATCCATTTCCGGCATTTTGTAATCCACTACAATGGCGCTAAAGTCCGGATTATCTTCTAGCATTTGCAGTCCCCGTAACCCATTACTGGCTACTATAGATACAATTCCCATGGACTCCGCAATTCTGAGAATGAGCCTTTGAGTCATGCGTTCGTCTTCTACAATTAAAAGTTTTTTCATGAGAATTTATGGGATAAAATTTGCCTTACTATTGCACCTATTTTAAAATTTTGTGTCTTTTTATTTCAATCTAAATCGAATCCTTTTTTAAAGCCCTGAATCATTTTGGCGCAATGATTTAAATTGAAATGCTCTAAAAAACTACAAACAGCCCAAAAATGGCAATATTTACGCTGTTTAAGGCTGGCACTTCCTTTGCAAATACCATTAGCAGGGAGGAAAAAATGAAAAAGTTAACCTATCTCAGTCAACAAGCCTTTGACGGGGCGCACAATATCCAGAAAAATGCAGGGCATCCTGAACTAAATTCTGTTCATTTGTTAAAGGGAATTTTGGATGTGGGCCAGGCAGTTTTGGAAAAACCTCTTAGGGAGTTGAAAATCAATGCGCAGGAGCTGCTTCAAAAGGCCGATCAGAATTTACAAAAGATGGCCGTGGTTTCCGGTTCCCAGACGGAGCCACAAACATCATCTGACTTAAGGAAAGTCTTGAATGCGGCAGATAGCAATGCAGGCCAAATGGGGGATGAAGTTATAACCATTGAACATATCTTTTTGGGCATGCTTGAGAACAAACAGTGTTCCGAGTTAAGAGATGTATTTGCAAATGTTACTAGCAATGTATTTGAAGCTCAAAATGCCTTTAAACGTTACCGTGGGGGCAAAGGAAAGTCTAATCGAAAGGCGGATTCCCAAAACGCCGAAGAGCAGTTTAATGCTTTGGGAAAATTTGGAATGGATTTGGTGAATGCCGCCAAGGAAGGAAAGCTGGATCCCGTTATTGGACGGGATGAAGAAATCCGCAGGGTAATACGGATACTGTCCCGCAAAACCAAAAACAATCCTGTTCTGGTAGGAGAGCCCGGAGTGGGTAAAACTGCCATTGCCGAAGGGTTGGCACAGCGTATAGTAAAAGGAGATGTTCCCGAAACTTTAAAAGATAAAACAATTTTTAGCCTGAATTTGGGATCCTTATTAGCTGGCGCAAAATACCGTGGGGACTTTGAAGAAAGGCTCAAATCGGTTTTGGAAGAAATCGAATCTTCGGAAGGAAATATCATTTTATTTATAGATGAACTCCACACTATTGTGGGTGCCGGAAAGACAGAAGGCTCCATGGATTTGGGTAATATGTTAAAGCCCAAATTGGCTCGGGGCGAGTTGCATTGTATAGGAGCTACCACATTAAACGAATATCAAAAATATATTGAAAAAGATGCCGCTCTGGAGAGAAGGTTCCAAAAGGTAATGGTGGATGAGCCCAGTGTGGAAGAAGCCATTTCTATTTTGCGGGGAATTAAGGAACGCTTTGATAAACATCATGGGGTCCGTCTTCAGGATTCAGCCCTGGTGAGTGCTGTTAAACTGTCACATCGATACATATCCGACCGTTATTTGCCGGATAAGGCTATTGACCTGATTGACGAGGCAGCAGCCACGGTTAAAATTCAATTGGATACCGTACCCGAATCACTGGATAGCCTTCAACGCAAACTCCTGCAAATGCAAATTGAAGAAAAGGCTCTTAAAAAGGAAAGGGATGCCAAAAGCAAGGAGCGTTATAACGAACTTAAAACCCAAATTTCGGAAATTCAAAAAGTAGTTGAGTCGCAAACCAACCAATGGAAAGCCCATCGGGAGCGCATTGAAAATATTAGAAAACTGCAGGAAGAGCTTGATGAAATAAAACGGCAAATCCAAAAAGCAGAAAGTGAATATGATTTAAACAAAGCTGCAGAACTTAAATACAACAAGCTTGTGGCGGCAGAAAATAAATTGGAGAGCTTTCGCAATTCCGTGGAAAGTTATGGAAGCGAAATTTCAGAAGAGGTGAGCTCCGCAAACATCGCTGAGGTGGTATCCCGATGGACAGGAATCCCCATTCACAACTTGCACCAAACAGAACGCCATAAAATACTGGAATTACCTCAGACTCTTAAAAACAGGGTGGTTGGCCAGGATGAAGCGGTGGATATTATTGCCAATGCCATACTTAGAAACAAGGCTGGCATAAAAGAAGACAAGGGCCCCATTGGAAGTTTCTTGTTCTTAGGCCCTACCGGAGTTGGAAAAACAGAACTAACCCGTGCGCTCGCGGCTGCTCTGTTTGACGTTGAAGAAAACATGGTACGCATCGATATGAGTGAATACATGGAAAAGCACTCCGTGGCCAAATTAATTGGAGCTCCTCCGGGTTATGTGGGGTATGATGAAGGTGGCCAGCTTACTGAGGCTATTCGTCGCAAACCCTATAGCGTCATTCTCTTGGACGAAATTGAAAAAGCCCATACAGATGTATACAATATGTTGCTGCAAATTTTTGAGGATGGCCGATTAACAGATGCCAAGGGTAGGGCGGTTAATTTTAAAAACACCCTTATTATCATGACTTCGAACATAGGAGCAGAACGTTTTTTATCTGAAGGGAAAATAAAAAAAGAGGATATGATGCACTTGCTGAGGCAAACCTTCAAGCCTGAATTAATCAACCGCCTGGATGGAATCATACCTTTTAATCCATTAACATCAGACAAAATGGGTAAAATTGTAGAACTTCGACTTGCAGAGCTTGCGGCAAGGTTAAAAGATTTGGACATCCATTTTGTTCCCAGTCAAAATGCAATTGAACAAATCGCCTCCCAAAGTTTTGAAAAAGAATTCGGGGCCAGGCCGGTAAAACGTTTTATTCGGGATAAACTGGAAACTCCTTTAAGCCGGATGCTTATTTCCGATGAGCTGAAAAAGGGAGACACTGTCACAGTCCTGGTTAAAGATGGCGAATTTGAATTTAGGGTGACTCCCAATGGAAAAAGCCTGGATTTCGCTCAAAATTCTGGAGCGCAGCCGGAGGAAAACCAGTCCGAAAAATTTAAAAGAGCCTCGTAATATGCTATGTTTTCCCTGGCAATAAAGGGGAAAACATGGCAGACAACAAGGAAGTGGGACTTTCCCATATAAGTAAAGACAACCAGCCCACTATGGTGGATGTGAGCCACAAGGCAAATACCCGCAGGGAGGCTAAGGCCGAAGGCCGGGTCTATTTGCCTCCCCCAATTTCCTCCCTATTTCAGGATGGAGATATTGTGGGTCCCAAAGGTCCGGTCTTTCAAACCGCTATTGTGGCGGCCACCCAGGGCTCCAAAAAAACCTGGGATTTAATTCCCTTCTGCCACCCCATTCCTTTGGAAAATATTTCCATTGAAATAAAAATGGAAAAGGAGGGCTTAGCCCATGTATTGGCCACGGCCGTGACCACAGGAAAAACTGGAGTGGAAATGGAAGCTCTAACTGCAGTTAGCCTGGCCTGTTTAACTATTTATGATATGTGCAAAGCCATGTCACATGAAATGGAAATAAGGGATATTAGATTGCTTTCCAAATCCGGCGGCAAATCCGATTATAGACAGCACTAAAAATTGGGCGTCGCAAGCTCCTTCAAGCTAGGCAGGACCTCAATTTCAGTATCCTTAGTTCCTCTTTGTGCGCTTTGTCTAAAATTGCGATCATTAATTTTTAGAGGCCCCCTCAAAAAGAAATCCTTGATTCAAAGCCCGATTTTAACAGGGTTGGCTTTGAACATATTCTGCCAATCTTTTAACATTTTCCACTGGAGTTCCAGGAAGAATGCCGTGGCCTAAATTAAAAATATGCCCTGGCTTGCCCTTTGTGCTTTTAAGGATGGCATCGGTTTCCTGTTTTATGTAATCCCAGTTTCCGAACAAGGCTGTTGGATCGAGGTTTCCCTGAACTCCGGTACAACCCAGTTTATCCCATAATGGTTGAATGGGAGTTCTCCAATCAAAGCCCAATACATCCGCTCCGGCTTTTGCAAGGCTGTCCATAAATGTGCCGGCCCCGGTCCCAAAAAATATGACAGGGACTTTTCCTTTCACTGCGGAAATTATTTTTTGGGTGTGAGGCAAAACAAAAGATTCAAAGTCCCTGGGGGAGAGGGCGCCAATCCAACTGTCAAAAAGCTGAACTGCATGTACTCCGCATTTTATCTGATAGTTTAAATATTCAATAACATCCTGCGAAAGCTTTTCCATGAGCATATGCCAGGATTTAGCGTCTCCGTACATTAGTTTTTTCACGTTCTCATAATTTTTACTGCCTTTGCCTTCTATGGCGTAGGAAGCAAGGGTGAAAGGGGCGCCGGAAAATCCGATAAGGGGAATCCCTTCGGGTAAACCATCACATATGATCTGAATGCTTTTTCCCACAAACCCAAGGCTATCTTCCACAGAAAAGCTTTTTAAATTTTGGATGTCTTTATCGCTGCGAATAGGGTTCGAAATATAGGGGCCTATTCCAGTTGGGTAATCCAAATCCAGTCCCAATGGCTCCAAAATCAGGGGCAAATCGGAAAATAAAATGGCCGCATCCACATTTAAAATTCGCTGGGCATCTAATGTTACTTTTGCCGCCAATTCAGGAGTTTTGCAAAAATCCAGAAAATTGTCTGCCTTGGCTTTGTCTTCCTGATATTCATTCATATAACGTCCTGCCTGACGCATAAACCAAACAGGTCTGTATTCGGTGGGAAGTCCCGCACAGGCTTTTAGAAAAGTCGAATTGTTAACGCTTGTTTTAGTCAGAATTTTGTCCTTCGCTAGAGGTTTTACTGGATAAATTTAAATCGAAAATTACATTGGCAAACTGGCTTATCTTTTTTGCCTCGCCATTGCCGCTCAGTTGCTTGATACCCGTGAATGTACTGTGCAAAATCTTATTAATGAGTCCCTGGCTGAAATTTTGAACCTGTTTTAAGGTTTGGGGATCCAACTTGGAAGCTTTGTTTTCGAGCTCTGCCTCCAGAATAGATTGAAACTTTCCCCGGATTTCCTGAAGGACGTTACTCACATTGAGTTGGGCAAACCAGGTTTCAAATTTTTGAACTTCTTCATCTATTATTTGGCGAGCTTGCTCGGAAGCTTCCTGGCGCATGGCCACGTTTTCACCGATTACTTTTTTAAGATCATCAATGGTGAAAACAAAGACATCATCCACATCTCCAGCTGCAGGGTCAATGTCTCGGGGAGCAGCAATATCGATAAAAAACTGGATTTTCCCCCCACGCTTTTTAGCGCTTTCTTTAACATGGGACTCGGTAATAACAACATCTCTTGCCCCGGTGGCCGATATGATAATATCGCAAAATTGAAGGTGGGAACTCAACTCTTCCAGAGAGCGGGTTTCCCCATTGTACTTGGAAGCTAATTTTTCCGCATTGGCTACAGAGCGATTAAAAAAGAGGAACTTCTTAACATTGCAGCGGCTTAAGTGTCCCGCAGTAAGCTCTCCCATTTCGCCAGATCCGATAACACCTATAACCTTGTCTTCCAGGTTTTTGCCTAAAACCTTTTTAGCCAACTCCACCGCAGCGTAGCTTATACTCACCGCTCCTTCATTGAGGTGGGTTTCGCTTCGCACCCTTTTGCCAACCTTAAAAGCCTGTTGAAAAAGATTATTGAAGTAAAACTTGACCATTTGATTGTCTACGGCAAATTGATAGGCATCGCGAACCTGACCCAAAATCTGGTTTTCACCTATGATCATGGAATCCAAGGAACATACCACATTAAATAAATGGACTATGGAATCCAGATGTGTCCATTCGTAACTGTGCTTTTGAATTTCTTCGGGATTCAGCTTCTTGATTCGGGCCCAATGCCGATAAATAGCGTCAATGGCTTCTTTTGGATTTTTACTTGAAAGGTAAACTTCGCTGCGATTGCAGGTGGAAACGATAACGGCTTCGTTGGATGCATCGTTTTCCAGACAGCACTTTGCCATTTCCAGAATCTGGTTTTCTTCAAAATGGACCTTGTCCCGAAGTTCCACAGGGGCGGTAATGTGGTTTAATCCCACCACTAATGTATGCAGTTCCCCCTGTGAATGGTTCATTGAAACCCGTGGCCTAAAAATTGGGTGGCTAGCATAATAAAAAATCCTGAAATAACAGCATAGGCGAAACGCGCGCTTCTGAGTTTACCAAACTTTCTCACCAGCACAATAGCGGAGAAGAAAAACAGAATTCCAAAAACCCCCATTTCCATGGCAGACATGCCTCCCTGGGAGTTGGCCTTGTGGGCTGAGGCCCATCCAATAAAGCCACTGACCACCATTAATATAATGCCTAACGAAATCCAGATGGCCATAAGGCTTTCCATTTTATCTAACGGTGGGAGCCTGCGGAACACCACATCAAAGTTTTTAGCCTTTAATTTTCTAAAGAGAATAATATACATGGTGGAAATAATGGCCCCAATAGTAAAGCAGGCATAAGATGTAAGGCTGGCCACAATGTGGAAGGAAAACAGGCTGCCCAAATTTTTTTCCGGAGAAATGGGTGCTGCGGAGACTAAAAACAAAGAGAACCAAACGCTAAGGGAAGTGGGAATAACAGTGAAAATTCCCAGGTGGATGGTTTTTGAAAAAAACTCGCTTATTAATTGAGAAATGCAAAGAATTAATCCACAAAAAAGTAAGGCCTCTCCAGGAGTAGCCAAAGGACATCGGCTGTTAACCATGCCCAACTCCAATAAAAAAAGCGAATGAAAAAACAGAGCTACAAATAAAGAGCTTCTAACTGCTGCAGCGCTACCCTGATTTTCAGAAATGAAAAATCGCCAATAAAAAAAGCTGGAAGCAGCATAGGCCAGGCACATTGCGGTGGCAGTGAGGTAATAGAAAACTTCCATAATTATCATTCCCCAGGTTTAACAGGGTATTCCATATTTCCCTTAAATTGAGAAAATAAGAGAAAAATCGGCAAATGTTAAGAAAAACCTGGTTAAATGCCAAAAAGTCTCATTTTAGCCAAAAATTGGGGCTTGTCCCTGGAAAAAGAAAGCGGGCGAGTCGGGGGACTCGCCCGCTATGGTGGGTATTCGATATTCCAATTTTGGGGGTTGGAATATCTTGGTAGGGTTTTTTTGGATGTATGTAGGTTGTATCATTTTTTTTACATTCATTCAAGTAAAATTTTTAATTATTAAACAAAAATTAAACGGTCTAAAGTTCATGACCATTATTTAAAGACTTGGGGCAATAAAATTTCTAGTTTTAAGCCAGACTGCATTTTTTAAAAATGAACAACCCCAAGCATTAAGCAGGTTGGTTATGCTCAAAATTAAAGGGCATCAATTTGCATCGGGATAATGTAAAGGGTAAGTAAACTGTCTAAACAATTTGTGCACCCTTTCCCGGGGGCGGTTAAAAGGATTCTCTGTTATGATACAGTTAAATACACTCACACCCACAGGAATATTGTTGGTAGACGATGATCCAAGTTCTCTTGCGGTAATGGAAAGCAGCCTCAAGGCCGATTTCGAGATTTTTAAGTCTTCCAATGTTGCCGCTGCCCAAGATATTCTTAGCACTGGGAAGATCGCAGTTATTGTTTCAGATTTAAAAATGCCCGGAGAATCCGGGCTTGAACTTTTGAGAAAGGCCAAAGAAAATTTCCAGGATGTTCCCTTAATTTTGGTAACAGGCGAAGGAGACAAAAGTTCAGCCATAGAGGCCCTAAAGTTGGGAGCTTACGATTACATTGAAAAACCTATTCACAAGCAAGAATTATACAATAGCGTCAAACATGCCTTTGATTCCTTTGCCTCAAAACACACTGCCCGGGAGTACCAAAGAGTTTTAAAGTTGTTGGAAGCGGGGGTCCAATGTGCAGGAGAAGCCATTTTTATTGGATACCTTTCTTCGGAAAATGGGGATGGGGTTATCGAATATGTGAACAATGCTTTTACCCGTCAAACAGGGTTGGCTGCCAAGGATATTATCGGAAAGTCACCACGGGTATTTCAGGGGAAGGAATCTGACCCATTATTTCTGGAAAAATTGCGCTCTTCCATTGAAAATAATCGCGATTATTTAGGGGAAACTCTGAATTACCGGAAAAACGGCACCAGCTACTTTTCAGAGTGGCAAATAAGCCCTCTGTATCTTGATGAAACACCCACCAAGTACTGGATTTGTGTTATGCGCGACATTAAAGAAAAAAAGGTGGTAGAGGAAAGACTATTGCAAATAGAAAAAGAAGTGGAGTCTTTAAAAGGCAACCTGAAGGTTGAAAACCTAAAATACCCTGGCGCTTTTCAAAATATTATTACTCAAAATTTGAAGATGTTTGGCCTATTCCATTACATCGAATTGATACAAAATTCTCAGCAACCCATTTTGCTTTGTGGGGAACCTGGAACCGGAAAGTCCTTATTGGCGGAGGCCATATATATTGCCTCAGGGATGCCGGGAGCTTTCCATCGTTTTGATTGTGATTTAGGAAGCACGCAGTTGGAATTGGATAAGCTCTTTCAATCCTTAAAGGATAATGGAAATAACGGAACCCCTAACGGCAGCAATGGAGCTCAAAAAGTTCAGGGGGTGGTCTACATAAGAAATGTGCACAAACTCCCCCTTCCCAGTCAGGCTAAATTACTCCGATTTTTACAAGAGCTGGAATTTCTGGGTATGAATGATGTGAATAGCCTTTCCGGTGGGATTAAAATATTGGCTTCCACATCCAAATCACTTAATGAGTTGGCCGACTCTGGCAGTTTCAGAAGAGATTTGTACTACAAGCTCTGTCACCATCAAATAGCCTTGCCAGCTCTTAGGGAAAGGGTGGATGATTTGCCGGTTCTCATAAACCATTTTCTGGCCATTGGAGCTCAAACTATGGGGATGAATAAACCTTCTTATCCCAAAGAGCTTTTGACACTGCTTTCTGCCTATCATTTTCCCCAGAATGTGGAAGAGCTTAGAGATATGGTCTTTCGGGCTTTGGAAAACCACAATCGGGGTATATTATCCATGGATTCCTTCAAAGACTCACTGCAAAAAACAGAAAATGCTAAGGGAAGTTCTACTAGAGACGCCATGGTGAAAGTGAATCGAAAAGAATCTTTAGTTTCTTTTTCCAGCCGTTTGCCTACACTAAGAGAGATGACCAGCGAACTAATTTTAGAAGCTCTGCGCCGCTCAAATGACAACCAGGGCATTGCTGCAAAAATTTTAGGAGTCAGCCGTCAGGCCTTAAACAAAAGGCTTAACCGCCTGGGCTCCGGCGATAATTAAAAAAGAAAAAAAAAAAGAGCCCTGACCAGGAGGCTCTTTTTTTATTTAGGAGTTTTCAAAAGTCCGTTGCGCGAGTTATTTAATTTCATTATATGGGAAACCAACCAAGGTTTCAATATTTTTTTTAAAAGAATTTGATTCTCTATGTATAGGATATTGGGCTGTTTGGGAAATTGTATTTTTGTCTGTCAAGAAAGCATGGCAAGGGGAAATTTTTGCCCACTAAAAATCTAAAAGTTCTATATCTTAGATTGAATTTCAAATGGCTGAGCGGTATGATTATACCGAGGAAGTTATGAAATTCTTACTTGCAGATGATTCAAAAACAATTCGGCGGTTGTTAAAAACCTATTTAGGCAGCATGGGTTTTGAAGATTTGGTGGAAGCTCAGGATGGAGAAGAAGCTTTGGAAATGTTGAAGGCTGAAATTCCTGATGTATTGATCCTGGATTGGAACATGCCTAAAAAATCAGGGATTGAAGTTTTAAAATCCGCCCGGGAAGAAGGCGAGTTTAAAGAATTGAAAATTTTAATGTGCACATCAATGAGTGAAAAAGAAAATGTTATTGAAGCCATTAAAGCTGGCGCTAACAATTATATGACCAAGCCTTTTTCAGAGGATATTCTAAAAGAAAAATTAGGGGCTTTAGGAATTATATAAAAACGTATATATTAATAATATTATGGGAACAACAATTAATGTGGCGGTACTGGGAGCAAGCTCCAACCCCGAACGTATTTCCAACCAAGCAGTGGAAAGGCTGTTAAGCTATGGCCACAAGGTTTTTCCAATTCACCCCAAAGAAGAAGAAGTTCATGGACTCAAAGTTTTGCGGAAACTTTCAGATATTCCGGAAAAAATCCATACGCTTACTATGTATGTATCCGAAAAACTCTCCACTCCCATGACCGATGATATCTTAGCTCTGTCTCCAGAACGCATTATCTTTAATCCCGGTGCAGAAAACCCCGGTTTGGCCTCTGTGGCCCAGGCTCAGGGCATTGAAACGGAAAATGCCTGTACATTAGTGCTTTTAGGTACAGGCCAATTTATAAATAGCTAAATAATTTGCTAAGCTCAGGCCACTGAATATTCCGGCCCCATCCATTTTGAAATTTCCATTTTAGAAAACTCTTTGGAGCCATACTCTGCAGCCATCTTAATCAGGGGAGAAGCGCTATTTCTGTCTTCCAGTTCGATTATCCATTTGGACATTTTTACCAAATCGGGATGATTGTCCGCTAAAACTATGCAATGCCCCAATTTGGCCAAACTTAAAAGGGCAATGGCCAGCTTTTTTAGATCTTCAAAATGAAGTCCGTGGCTGGGACCATCTAATAAAAATACACTGGGCTCTAGCCTGGAATTTGCCAATTGTAAGGCCAGCTTAATACGCTGGTTTTCTCCTCCGGACAGGCTTTCGGTATTTTGGTTGAGTGGTAAATAGCCAAGGCCTAAAAGGTTTAAAATTTTAAGCTGCCGCATAATACGCGGGTAATTCCAAAAAAACTCCAAAGCATCATCCACAGTTAAAGATAAAGCTTCCCATATGTTTTTGCCTTTGATATATACATCTAAAATGTCGGGTTTATATCGTTTGCCCCCGCAATCTTCGCATAGGGTTTTTATTTCTCCCAAGCCTTCTACCTGGCTTTTGATTTGCCCGTGGCCCTGGCAACTGGGGCAAGCCCCTTCTTTGGTGTGGTTAGAAAAATGGGCGGCCTTGTACCCTCTTATTTTTGCTTCGGTGGTGGAAGCGTATAATTGCCTTAAAGGGCTGAACAGGGAAAGGGCCGTGGCCATCATGGAATTGGCCCGGCCACGAAGGGGGCTGCTGTCCATGAAAACCCAATTCATATCCGGGGCCAGGGAAGCATGCTTTGCTTTAAGGTCTACTAACATCCGGGATTTTCCACAAGCCGTTTTTCCGCATATGATGTTTATGGCACCGCAAAGGAGCAGGGGCTCGGAAATCTTGGCTTTAATAATGTCCTTTAGTTTGATTTGTGTTTGGGTAGGTTTGGATTGGGGAAGAGCTAAGTCCCGACGGATTTCTTTCTCCAGGAAGTCTAACCGGAATCCTCCTTTATCTTTGAGATACTTTCCGGTTAAAGGCGAGGAAGTAAGGTCTTTTACCTTTCCTTCAAAAACCAATTGGCCTCCTTCTGGCCCTGCCCCTGGTCCAAATTCAAATACATAGGCGCAGCTTTTAATGATTTGCAAGTTGTGATCCACCACAATAATATGGTTGCCGTTATCTCTTAGACGTTTTAATATGGATATTAATTTGGGAATTTCTGAAGGGTGAAACCCTAAAGAAGGCTCGTCCAAAATATAGCAAAGCCCGGACATTTGGCTTTTTAAATGGCTAATGTATAGGCACCTTTGGAATTCTCCGGTGGATAATTGGGAAAGGGGGGCTCCAAGTTGCAAGTAGTCCATTTCAAGCTCAGCGAAATCAGCTATCCAGCTTAGGAGCCTTTCCAAAAAGGGTAAAGCAATGGCCTTGTCCTTAAGGCTGTAGCTATTTTCAAGGTCACTTTTGGAAAGCTCGGTAATTAAATTTCTAGCCCAAGGTAAAAGTTTTGAGAGTTCCCATTGCATCATTTCCGGCAGTGAGATGTCAGAAATTTTCCATTGGAAAATTTCCGGGCTATATCTCGAACCACTACAATACGCACAATTCATTCCGCTTCCTTTGCAGGCAGGGCATGCTCCAAGGGGAGAAAAGTAGGAGAAATGGCTGAGGCTGGGCTGGTTAAAGCCAGCTTCATGGCCCTGGGCTTCGTAGCTGTTATAGTATATATGAAATTTTTCCTGGCTATAATCCCAAAGTCGCAGTTCTCCTTTGCCCCATTCGTAGGCGGTTTCCAGAGATTCCTGAATCCGTTTTTGCTGGCTGCCTTTCTCAAAGGAAGAGGCTGATAACATCCACCGGTCCACTAACAGGAAGCTATCTTTATTTTTAAGCTGCTCGGCTGTTACATCCTCCAAATCAAAGTTTTCTGATTCAATTTTAATTTTGGCAAAACCTGCTTTCCGGCATTTTTCCAAAAGCTCTTCTCCCTTAATATTTTTCATATGGGATAAGGGTGCCAGCAGTTCCAATTTGTATTTAGAGTTTGGGTTTTTGTTGGCTTTTTCTTTGAGTTGCCTGAATATTTGGGGTGAGCTTGTGGTTTTAAGGATGTTTCCATTTTGATGAGGTCGGCTCAATTGGGCATAGAGTTTTTGTAATATATAAAGGAGGCCACTGTAGCTTCCTAAACTGGCCCGACCAGCTTTATTTACTTTTTCGCTGCGTATACAAAGGGCAGGGGTAAGGCCATCCATATTTTCTACTTCCGCTGCGTCTGGGAGTTCGGCTAGCCTTCTGATAAAGACGGATTGGGACTCTAAAAATTTGCGCTGGCTTTCCGCATACAATGTATCCACAGCCAATGAGGTTTTTCCGGAACCCGAAGGGCCTATAATGGCCACCAATTCTCCCTTGGGAATTTTGAGGTTTACCCCCTTTAAATTGTGAGTTTTTGCGTTTTGAATCTGAATGTAGTTGCGCATGACTTAGGGTGGTTTTTTAAATTTGCTAGTATATTTCTAAATAAATCACAGGACTATGAAATTTACCAAAAAAACAGACTATGCCCTTCGCATAATGCAAATTTTAGCGAGGCAACCCCGTAAAGAGCTTTTGCCTATGAAAACTATGGCAGCAGATTATGGCATGTCCATTAAATTTTTGCAGTCGGTGGCCCGGGGGTTAACCCATGCAGGTCTGGTAAACTCCCGTTCGGGGCCCCACGGAGGACTTGGCTTGTCCCGGGAGCCTTCACGTATTTCTGTATTGGAAATTATTGAAAGCGTAGAAGGCAAAATCAATCTAATGGATTGCCTGGATCATCCCCATATTTGTTCCAGCGCGAACATGTGCTCCATTATGGGCGTGCTTCAACAAGCTCAAAACGCGCTTATCGATACATTGAGAACCACCAGTTTAAAACGCATGGTGGAAAAGAAAAAAGATCCCTTTAACCAAATCCCCAGGGAAAACTTTCAAAATCCGGTGTACCATTGTCCGGTTGTGAAAGTTTCTTAAGTTAAGCTGACAATTATAGACCAAACATCCTGATGTAATTGCTGGGGATTGGTTTTTTCCTTGCCAATTTGTGTAGATGAGTAGTTTTTTTTGAAGATTTTGCTACACTTTTATGCGTCAAAATTAACAGGGTTTGCAATATGAAATTACTCGAATACCAAGCTAAAAAGCTTTTGTCGGAAGTGGGCCTGCCTGTCCCTAAGGGGGAGCTGGTTACCGAAGTAGGGCAGGTTGATGCTGCTCTTCAAAAATTGGGAATTGAAAGGGGAGTGGCCAAAGCCCAGGCCTTTACCGGCGGTCGCGGTAAGGGTGGGGGAATAAAGCTGTTCAAATCCTCCGACGAAGCGAAAAGTTATGCCAAAGACATGCTGGGCATGACCCTGGTAACAAAGCAAACGGGCCCTGCGGGAACCTTAATCCATTCAGTTTATCTGGAAGAAGCCAGTGAAATTGATGTAGAACTTTATGTTGCCCTTACTTTGGACAGAGCAAAATCCTGTCCGGTTTTTATTCTCTGCCCCGAAGGCGGAATGGAAATTGAAGAAATTGCTGAAGAAACTCCTGAAAAAATTTTAAAACTCCATGCGCCACTTTCAACCGGGGTAAGCGATGAATTGCTCTCCCAAAGTGCGGAATTCATGGGAATTCCCGAAAAAAGCCAAGCCCAGTGGGGACAAGTGCTCAAAGGCCTTTTTGATATGTTTATAAAAAGAGATTGCTCCTTATTGGAAATCAACCCTCTTATCCTTACTAAATCCGGGGAGCTTTCCATTTTGGATTGCAAATTCAGCATTGACGATAACGCTCTGTTCCGCCAAAAAGATTCTGGCGGCGATCCCTATGCTGAGCTCACCAAGTCAGAAATTGAAGCCGAACAATACGGCTTAAATTATATTAAACTGGATGGCGATATTGGATGTATGGTAAACGGCGCAGGCCTTGCCATGGCTACCATGGATATTATCCAGCACTACGGCGCTGAGCCTGCCAACTTTTTAGATGTGGGCGGCTCTGCTTCGGAAGAGGCCGTCACCAAAGCTTTTCAAATTATAACTTCCGACCCCAATGTTAAGGGCATATTGGTAAACATTTTTGGCGGCATTATGGAATGCGACAAAATTGCCAAGGGAATTGTTAATGCTGTTTCCATATCCGGATTATCAGTTCCTCTGGTAGTCCGACTCTCTGGAACACACAGTGAAGAAGGCAAGGCCATAATTGATGGTTCCAATTTAAGTTTGCAAAGTGCGGAAACCCTTTCAGAGGGCGCCGAAAAAATCGTGGCAGCCGTAAAGGGAGGAAAATAACATGGCCATTTTAATCAATGAAAATACCAAACTTTTAACTCAGGGCATCACCGGAAAAGCCGGTTTATTTCACTCATTGCGCTGCCGGGAATACGGTACCAATGTGGTAGGCGGAGTGACTCCAAAAAAAGGCGGAACCACTGTGGAAGGTTTCCCGGTTTTTAATTCCGTTGCCGAATGTGTGGAAAGCACTGGCGCTAACACCACCATGATTTTTGTTCCACCTCCCTACGCAGCCGATGCCATTATCGAAGCTGCCGATGCTGGCCTGGAACTTATTGTAGCCATCACCGAAGGTATTCCCGTAATGGATATGGTTCGCGTTAAAGAATATCTGGCAGATAAAAAATCCATATTAGTTGGCCCAAATTGTCCGGGCATCGTAACATCTGGCGTTTGCAAGGTGGGCATCGCCCCAGGCATGGTTCACAAAAAAGGTAAAATTGGAATAGTTTCCCGTTCGGGCACCCTTACTTACGAAGCCGTTTACCAAACAACTCAGTTGGGCCTTGGTCAAACCACTGCAGTGGGCATCGGGGGTGATCCTGTTCATGGCCTCACTCACACCGAAGTAGTCAAAATGTTTAACGAAGATCCCGAAACCGAAGGAATTATATTAATCGGCGAAATTGGCGGCTCTGAAGAAGATGCAGCAGCAGCCTACATAAAAGAAAATGTTTCCAAACCTGTGGCTGCTTTTATTGCTGGCGCTTCCGCTCCCAAAGGAAAAAGAATGGGACACGCTGGAGCGATTATCGAAGGCGGCGAAGGAACAGCTCAAAGTAAAATTGCCAAACTGAAGGATGCTGGTTGTTTTGTGGCCTCCACAGCGGCGGAAATTGGCGATATGATGGTGAAGGCCATGAAGAACTAATTCACAACGAACTTTAAGAATTTTATAAAGGAGCATTATATGTCACGGAAAAAAATTGCATTGGTTGGAGCCGGCCAAATTGGCGGAACCATGGCCCTTTTATGCGCTCAAAAAGAATTGGGCGATGTTGTGACCATTGACATTGCAGAAGGCGTACCTCAGGGAAAAAGCCTGGATATTACTCATGGAACTCCAATCATCCCCTCCAGTTCTTCTTTGGTCGGAAGTAACGATTATGGGGATATGGAAGGGGCTGATGTGGTTATTGTTACTGCAGGTTTGCCTCGTAAACCAGGCATGAGCAGGGATGATTTACTGGATGTTAATTACGGAATTATTAAAAATGTTGGAGAAAACATCAAGGCTAAAGCTCCTGGCGCCTTTGTTATTGTGGTAACCAACCCACTTGACGCCATGGTATATGCCATGCAAAAAGTTACGGGCTTTCCTGCAGAAAAAGTGGTAGGAATGGCTGGAGTTCTGGACTCTTCCCGCTTTTCAAGCTTAATCGCTTTGGAGTTAGGCGTTTCGGCAGCGGATGTTACTACTTTGGTTATGGGCGGTCATGGAGACACTATGGTTCCTCTAATCCGCTACGCCACAGTTGGCGGCTTACCCGTTACCCAGTTGATTTCTTCAGAAAAATTAGATGCCATTTCCGCCCGTACTGCAAAATCCGGAGGAGAAATTGTGGCTCTGCTTAAAACCGGAAGCGCTTTTTACAGTCCCGCGCTTTCTGCTGTTAAAATGGCCGAAGCTTATTTAAAGGACAAGAAAAATATTTTAACCTGCGCTGCAAAGATGAGCGGCGAATATGGGGTAAAAGATTTATACGCTGGAGTGCCCGTAATTATGGGAGCTAAAGGCGTGGAAAAAATCCTTGAAATCGAATTAAATGCTGAGGAAAAAGCAGCCTTCGATAAGTCTATTGCTGCAGTTCAGGATTTAACCGATTGGGTCGACAAAAAAATGGCTTGAGTTTAGTTCTGACTCAGCCTTTTGATGTAAAACAATATTAGCTCAAGCTCTTTATCTTTAATATCGAACTTGGGCATTAGGTTTTCCATATACCCATCGGGTATCTGGGAATTGGGTTCTCGAATTGAATTGCGGATGTACTCTTCATCCGCAATTATTTTTTTACCGTTGTTTAACACAACCTCCGAACCGTACAACCCCTTAAAACTGGGCCCCCGAAATTTGGATCCATCCACAGAGTGGCATCCTAAACAACCGTATTGCCCCATTACCATGCTGGCTTCGAATTCTTTTTTGGCAATGGAATCCGCATTTTCCGTATTGTTGTCTTCGGTGGAGGGGTCTTTGTTCTCCGCGCTGCAATTGCTGAACAAAAATCCGGAAGCTAATAAACATAGTCCTAAAAACTTAAGGGCAGCTCTAAAAATGCCTTCCCGGATTCGCGCGGCTGCATTTTCGCTCGGTCTCACCTTCGGAAAACCATTTTTAGAGCTGCCCTTATACATAAACAATACCTTCACCTTGGCGAATAAGTTCAGGCTGGCCGTTTGTAAAATCAACAATGGTAGAAGGGCTGATGTTTAGAGGGCCCATGTCTGCCAAGGCGCTCACTGCGCTTTTTAAAAAAGGGTTTAAGGGTTCTGGAATTTCCGAAATCCCTGTTTCTGAATCGAACATGGATTTAATAATAAGGGGATAATCCGAAGACTCCAATAAATGCGACATAAATTTTGAGGAGGGAAATTTAACTCCCATTTCAGGTCTTCTGGCTTCCAGAATTTTTTTTCCATGGTTGGTCGCTGGTAAAATAAAAGTAAAGGGTCCGGGAATAAGGGGTTTCATGTATTTATAGGCAAAGTTTTCCACTGTGGCATATTCTGTAACCTGACGCATATCTTTAAAAAGCAAGGTCCTGGAAGATTTATCGCTGGTCTCTCTTAATTTGTAAAACTTTTTTAAAGCCTGTTTGGAGCCCACATTGGCTGCAATGCAATATCCCGAATCTGATGGGCATATAATCATGCCACCGTCCTCCAGAATTTTTACCAGGTTGTTTAAAAAGCGCTTTTCCGGGTCCTGGGGATGTAACCTATAATATTCCATTTATCCTGCTCACTCTCCCAATATTAGCATTATCCTCATAAAATTGCCAAAAAAGCGTTTTTAAAATGAGAAATTTGGTAGGGAAAGCTGGACATGTTAACGCTTACAACATCAAAGCGGCAGTTACAGGGCTTTAACTTATTAAAGCTAAGCCAGGCATTGGCTATTTTATAAATTTGTTTTTTCTTTTTGGAGCCAACCCAGGATTCCGGTGTCCCGGCTGAATTGCTAAGGCTTGATTTTACTTCTATAAACACCAATTCTCCCTTTGGACAGCGTGCAATAATATCTAATTCTCCCTTACGAATTCTGAAATTCTTGTCCAAAATTTTATAACCCCGGCTATGTAAAAACTTGCAGGCTATCAACTCCCCTAATTGGCCTTTTTGTCGGCTATTTGATGTATTCATAAAACGCGGCAAATCACTAAATGATTTGCTGTAAAGCTAATTAATTTTGAATTATTGGTAACCCTGATTATTCAAGATCATTCATAGGGCATGGCTAATAGCCTTATAGCCTTCACTTTAACCTGAGAAGCTTCCGGAAGAGAGTTTTCTAATTTCACCTCTAAATTTTCGGCGATAAAATCAGGTAAATCCAAATATTGTGGTCCTGGAATAGCAGCTAATTCTAATCTGGCCTGCTCCCGCCCGGAGCTATGTAGGCTTAAAATTATTTGTTGGCCGGTTATCGCATTGGGCGCGGGGAGGAGATCCAGCGTTAAACCCATAATTAAAGATTGGGATTTTAATTGGACGGCTAAATTTAACCCTTCTAAGATGGGCAAGTCCAAATTGTCCAGTTTCACTTCTGCCGAAGTTTCATCAGAAAGAAGTTGGCTGCTTTTGGGGCTTATCCATTTTGAATTTTGTGATCTCGAATCCAAAAACTTGTTTGCTAACCACATTCCCATAAAGCCCAGAACAAATATAAGTAAGGCCAGGGAAATAAAAGAGCGGGCGGACTTCACCTGAACCACTCTTCTTCTGTCTGTGGACCGCCTGTCCGTAATTCTTTTTTCAGGTCCTGTATCTTTTTGCTGGGGGGAAGTACTAAAAGGAAGACTATGGCTCGCTTTTTTAATGGAGTCCATATCCTTCAACAATTCTGTGGCGTCTTTGTAGCGCTCTTCCTTATTTTTCTTGAGGCATTTTGCCACAATTAATTCCAGCCGTGGGTTTACATTCTTTTTGAGTTTCGAAAGTAAGGGAGGGTTTTCGTGAACTTGTTTATATGCAATGGAAAGGGGGTTTTCTCCCATAAAAGGTGGTTTTCCGCAAACCATTTCAAATAAAACCACGCCAAAGGAATAAATATCGCTTTGAAAATCAATTTTATGGCCTTGGCATTGCTCAGGCGACATGTATTCGGGAGTGCCCATAGCCATTCCGGTAGTGGTTAGGCGGGTTCCCCCAGGCGTTTGGGCAATTCCAAAGTCAGAGATGTAGGCTCTTCCATCTGAATCGAGCATTACATTGCCCGACTTTATGTCGCGGTGAACAATTCCCTTCGAATGGGAATATTTTAGCCCGCGGCAAATTTGTTTGCCAATGTTAATGACTTCATCTTCAGGCAAACCTTTTTTGCGTTCAATAATTTTGCAAAGGGTTTCCCCCCGTATATATTGCATAGCAATATAGCGTCGGTGATCTATTTCCCCGTAATCGTAAATGGTAACAATATTTTGATGTTGCAGGCGGGAAATGGCGAAAGCTTCGGAATTAAAGCGTTCGATAAAATCAGGAGTAGATAAAACCACAGGTAATACTTTTAAGGCGACGTACCTATCCAGTTTAAGGTGCTTGGCTTTATATACATCGCCCATACCACCTCTGCCAAGGAGCTCTACAATGCGATAGGCGCCGAATTCAGAATTGATATTTAGGGACCCTGCTTTCATACTGGGCTTTGTGGGTGGGTCAAAGGTTATGGTTTCTGGCATTTACTTCCCGGATAAATCATTTATCGAAAATAAAGATTTTAAGGGGCTTAGCACAAATGAATAATCTGGAAAATAAAAAGACAAGGAATCTTGAAATAAAGTTGTTGTACAGTTATGAACTGTAAACAAATTCTCCCTCAAGCTCGCCGGGTCGTTAATTTATGTATCCTGGGCTCCTCTTCGAGCGTCTAATCTGAAGTCGCGATCCTCAATTTTTTGAGCGACCCAGAAGCTCTAAAAGTCCAGTTTTTAGCCTTTCAAGTCCTTTTTCTAAATCAGAAACATCGCTGGTAAAAGACATTCTGGCCCATCCTTCAATTCCAAATGCACTACCGGGCACCAGGGCTAATTTTTGTTTTTCCAGGAACCAATGGCAAAACTCTTCACTGCTTTTAATAGGTTTTTCCTTATTTAAGAAGTTGGAAATGTTAAGTAAAAAGTAAAAGGCTCCTTCGGGACTAATAAAAGACAGTTTTTCAATACCCTTAAGTTTACTTTCCACAAGTTCTTTTCTTTTTGAAAGGCTGTCTCTCAAATCATCAATATAGGATTGCGCTTTTTCATAAGCACCCAGGGCGGCATATTGGGAGGGAAGGGAAGGATGATGGGTGGATTGGCCTTGAAAAGCAGTGATTAACTTGGCAATGGGGGTGGGGGCTGCGGTAAAGCCAATTCGGTAACCGGTCATGGCATAGCGTTTGGAAACTCCATTGATAATTATGGTTCGCTGATACATTTCCCGCGACAAAGATGCAGGACTTTGAATGGAACTCTCTCCATAAACAAGGCTCTCGTATATTTCATCAGAAAGGCAGTACAAATCATTTTCCGCAATTATTTGCCCTAACTTTTCCAACTCTTCCCCATCAATAACGGTCCCAGAAGGGTTGTTGGGTGAATTTAAAACGATGGCCTTGGTTTTTGGACTTATGTATTGGGCTATATCCTTGGCTTGAGGCTTAAAATTTTTTTTAGCGTCCGTGGGAATTATTTTTGGAACCGCTCCTAAGAGACGTACCAGTTCCGGGTAGGTAACCCAGTAGGGCGAAAAAATCAAAATTTCATCCCCTGGATTGATAACCGCGTTTAACGCATTAAAAAAGGCGTGCTTAGCTCCAGAGGAAACAGTGATATCTTGGGGCTGGTAATGGAGATTGTTTTCTATTTCTAATTTTTTACAAATAGCTTTTCGCAATTCTAACAATCCCGCAGGAGAATTGTATTTGGAATAATCTTTTTCAATAGCCTTAATAGCGTTTTTTTTTGCCTGCTCTGGCGAGGCTTCTTTAGGTTCGCCGCTGGTAAGGTTAATGATATCTTCTCCCCTGGCTTGCATTTCCTTAGCCAGGGAGTCTAAGGAAACTGTTACAGATGGAGCCAAGTCTAAAATTTTATGGGAGAGGGCTTTCACTATTTTCGCTCAATTGATTGATTTTTTTTGAATCCAAATATCCTAATAAAAACGGGGAAAACAAAAGGGTGGCCAAAAAGGTCGACCCGATTCCCAAAATAGCTGTCAGCCCCATACTTTTCAATCCTAAATGGTGAGAAAAGCCAAGCCCAATAAAGCCGGCAAGAGAAGTTAGGGAGGTAGCAGTAATAATAACCCCTGTTTTTCTTAGAACCCAATATAAGGAGCCTATGCCTTCTTCCTTGTATCTATGGAATAAATGCACACTGTTATCGATGCCAATCCCAATCATGGCTGGCAAAACTACAAGGTTGAAATAATTAATGCGTATTGAAAAAATACGCATGAGTCCCATTGTCCAAAGAATACCCAAAATTAAGGGTATTAATACCAAGACAGTGGCTTTTAGGGAGCGGGTATTCAACAAAATTAAAGCGAACACAATGAACAAGGATAATATCAAAGCTTTAATGGTGTCCGGTATCATGATATTCAACAAATCTGCATACACCAGCGCCATTCCAGAACTTTTGTATACATTGCCTTCGGGGGTTGTAATTTCTCTTACATCATTTGCAAAGGCTCTGCAATTTATCCCGCTGGATAAATCCACCGAAGGAAAAATAAAAACGAAATTTTCTTCTAACTGGTTTTTACCTATAAACTTTTTCTTAAAGCTAGGAGGCAAGTCGGTTAATCCCAAAGGTTTTACGTTCCAGTTGTTTCGCAATCGGATTAACTCAGCAGGCAACAAACTGTCGGGAGTAGAGCTAAAAACAGGTTCCAGCTTTTCTTTTATCTCATTTATGATTTGTATTTTTTCCGTTTGGTTTTGAGGCAGGAGGCTGTGGAGAGAGTAAACCGAATGTATAGTTGGACTTAAGCTATCCGTCTTAATTTGCCTTTGAATTTCCCGAGTAACCTCCGCCGCTTTGTCCGGGGAATCGGTCATAATTACGGCTGGCGTGACTATGGCTTCACCTGCAATGTGCAGTAAACTGTCTGCAGTCTCATTGGAGTTGGCAAAATCCAGTTTTTCAAAATTGTATTCAAAACGGGTTTGAACCCCTAATATTAAACTAAATATGCTGATAAAAAAAGTGGCTATGCCAAAGGGCTTCCAGAGAGAAAATTTCCGTCGCTTAAAAAGATTTAAGCTATACATACGGCTGCCAAAAACATAAACCAACCGTTGCTTTTCTAAAAGAATCAGGATACAGGGAAACACCAATAATATGGCAATCATGGTGCAAATAATTCCCAATCCCGCTATGATGCCAAATTCCGAAAAACCTTTAAACTGAGTTATGGTAATACTAAAAAAAGCCCCTGCTGATGTGAGCGCGCTGGTAGAAATGGCAGGTCCTGTTTCTAATGTTATGGTTTCAAAAGCCACCTCAGCCCCAAATCCTTTGCGGCGTTCTTCTACATATCTGGCTAATAGGTGTAAGGCGGCGTCTAAACCAAGACCAATTAAAATAATTCCCAGAGATAGGGAAACTAAATTCAAGTGCCCCACAAAAATTTTAGCCAGGGCCAAAGTCCAGATAACCCCCATTCCCAGAGGAACAAGAGCTAATATGGGGCCTAGTGGCATTCTAAAATAAAACAAGGCAATTAGAAAGAATATGGCAAAAAAGGAAACCCAACCCGATTCTGTAACTTCCCTCATAAGCCTACCTTCATTTTGGATAGTTTCCAAAACTTCACCAGTCATTAAAATATCAAGACTACTATCCTGTTTTAAGGGGTCAATAACTCTATTTACATCCCGGTACAAAGATTTACATTGAGTGTAATTGGATACATCAAAATTTGGAAATATATGCAGAATCAAAATGGTTTCATCCAGGCTTCCGTAATAGGGTTTTAGACGCCTGTTGTATTTTTGTTCTAAATCCTTAAAGTCCAGTTCTGGCTCGACGGGCGAATCTAGACTGTCTTCAGAACTAAGGTCTACTAATAAGGGATTGTTTTTTGCCTGGTGAAAAACTACCAGGCTATCGACCCTTTCCTCAATGGTTTTTAAATCTTCCAGGTTGATGTATAGCAGTTGGTTTTCTGAATAATATTGAATTTCATTTTTATAGTCCAAAAAATTAATGTTGGGGTGAGTGGAGAGCGCATTGGCTGTTTGTTGTAAAGTCCTTTTGTTAAAATTGGAGTCGGGAGATTGAAATATTAAGGTAAGTTTTCCCAATCCTCCAAAATTTTCTTCTGTTTTTTTTAGCAGTTGAATGCTGTGGAATTCGTTAGGGAGTACTTCTAAAAGAGAGGATTTTAAATGAATTTTATTAGCATAAAATGCGGCGATTGCAGTGAGTAAAAGACAAAGGCATATGACAGTAACGGGTCTTTTATGTAACTTATGAAATAATCTGCAAATAAGAGTATACATGAAAGGCTTTAACCAAACATTAATTCAGGACAATTGTTTTCGTGGAAATCGAATCTGAGGCTGCCAGGTTATTTACTCTGAATTTTTTAATTCCCAATATTTGCCCGTTTTCCAATTCTACTTTTATTTTCCATAATCCATCTTCAATGTTATTTTTATAGGTGTAACCCCTGTATCCCGAACTGCGTCCGCTTTTAATTTGAAAGCCAATTTTATCCCGTTTTTGCCAGCTTTTTTGCCTCTCGTTATAATATTCCCATTGATGGTAAATTTTTGTTTCAATACCATCGGGAGCAAATATGGAGCTAAAACAGGAAACAGGCTGATTTAACGGCTTTTGAATATTTTGTCTTCCCGGTTTTAAAAAGTAATACCAGGGCTTCTTTGCTACCGTGGCGCGGTACTCATTGTTTTCTTTTTGAATTTTCAAACTAAGCGCCATATTTTTTTGTACGAGAGGAACCGGGGGAATAATGTTTGCAATAAAGAAAAGAACCAAAATTATTTGCCCCAGAACGGAGGGCATTAGATTTTTAATGTTTTGCCGGGTTAGTTTTTTTAGGCCATAAGTTATGGCAAGGGCTAAAAGGCAGCTCAGGATAAACCAAATGGAATGTATACTTCCGAATACATGGGGCAATCCAAAATTTATAAACATGGTTCCGCAAAGAGTAAATAAAGTCCAACTAATTATTTTTTTCTGGTAATAATCAGCCAAAAACTCATTGAGAACTAAAAATACCAAAAGCAAAAAAACTGTGATATATCCCCAAATATGGGAACTGGACTTAAAATAAAACACTACTAATGCGCTGAATATTCCGCCAAGAAAAAATTGCAAGCCCAGGGGTATGTATTTGCTCCATTTTCCCCCTAATTTTTTTTCCATGGCAAAAAGGCAAAACCCCGCGCCTAAATAATATGCCATTATGATATATAGATCGCTGGGTTTGATTTGCCGTCCCAAGGTAAAAGAGTCCCATAAAAAACCTGCAAAAAAGGCAATAGCAGGAAAATATCGGCTAACCCGCTTGTATTTGTCGGCGACGTTCTTTCTAATACTCATTGAGTAAGATATAGTTTTTTGCGGCCATTTCCACAGATGTTTTTATTGGGGTCGGGTAATAAGTCCTGTAATAAATCCCTTTTTTAGCTCCCAAACTCCCTTGAAAAGGATTGCCCAATCCCTTTGACCATTTTTGCGGCTGTGGAATTCTAAAAAATAAAGCATTCTCCTTAAAAAGGGCTTTATGTTAACTAAAAGACCATGTCTGCCCCAGAAGTAAGCCTCATTGAAACATTGGTGAAACACAAAATTTTCTTTGAAATTTTGGGAACGGCAACCTCCAAGGGGAATTTTTCGATGAAATATTCTCATTTTTGAATTGAAGTAAATTTTTCCGCCCTTATTTAAAAATCGCCTGGCGAAATCAATTTCTTCTCCCTGTGAGCTGCCTTTAAAGTGCTTTGAAAATTTCAAGGACTTTGCCCAGTGGAGGGGGATTATGTTATGGCCACCTGGAAACATTTCGCAGAAAAAATTGGACTTGGAATTGTAATTGGTTTTTATTTCTCCTGTAACCAAATCCACGGTTCCTACACCCTCCACATCGGGGACGTCTTGTTGGTCCACCGCTCCGGCAATAATATGATTTGGAAATTGTAATATGCTTTGTTTAGCCATTTCAATTAAGTCGGAGTTTGGAATAATATCATCATCCAGAAACATAACATGGCCACCGGCGGCTTTATTGATACCAAAATTTCTCGCTTTGGTCAGGGAAGGGGGATGGTTCCAGTAGAACTTAATATTGTCCCGTTGGCTAAACTTTTGCGGGATTTCCAGAGGAGGGGAGTTTTGATCAATAATTAATATTTCATCGCTATCCTTTATTTGATTGGCAAGAACATCTAAGGTTTCGAATAGAACCTCACTTCTTCCCAAGCTGGGAATAATTATGGAAATGTTTGGACTTGGGTTATTCATTAAAATTGCTGCAATTTTGTTTTAAAAGCCCTTATTTTTTGTTGTTCACATAAAAGATGAAACTGAGCGAGATTTTTCCTAAGTTCATAACCGTCATACAACTCTTTTTGCTGAAAGAAGTTTTCTAAATTTTGGCCAGATGGCAAATTTTTTGCAAGAGGATAACATGCCATGTTTCCACCACTGTTTTGATAATTAAAACATTCCACTTCGTTTCCCGCATTTAAGTAGGGGTGAAAATATTTTCCTAAAAAAGCTTTCCATTGGAAATTTCCTTTTTCATTTTCTTCCCAAATAAGAAAGTTTAAAATGTCTTGGCTCACTTCAGCTTCTTTATCGTAAAAAACATCTTTACTGGAATCGGATTGGGCTAAATAATACCAATGCAGCAGGCTTTTTATGTAGCTAAGTTTTGCGATGATGCTCTTATCCTTTTTCGCTTTGCCAGCCATTTTTTCTGATAAAATTTTTAAAGCCATTTCTCTTTCAAGACTATAGTTTTCCCTGGGTGTTTGGCTTAGCATTCCGTTCAATTCTACCCAAAGACTGTCTTTTTTTTGAAATGTATGTTTTTCTTTTTGCCTTAACTCAAAAACCACATTTTTTGTGCTCTGGGCAAGCTCAATTCCGGCAAGGCTGTTTTCCCAATTTCCCAATTGGGAGATAATATTTTGAGCCTTTTCCAGGTATTGGATTTTTAGAAATAATAAGCCAAGTTGCGCGTAATAGTTTTTATCCGGGATTGAAAAATGGTCTGCCACCCATAAGTAAATTTCAAAAAGGCTTTTGGCTCCGTCAAAACTAAGCTCGGAATTTAATAATGCGATATTATTCAAGTATATCCTGGTGGAGTCCAGGTATTCCATATGTTCGGAAACTATAGATTTAGAAAACCGGACAGCTTTTAAATAATTCCATATTGATTTTTCCCAATTTTCTAAACCCGAAGAATCGGGTATTGTGCAATCCTGTATTTGGGTTTGACGGGAATAACATTGGTAGAGTTGCTTGATTTGTAACAACTTTTTTTCTCCACTACTGTTCTTCTCAGCTAAAGTCACATCAACGGATTCCGCAATAAAATCCATACTTTCACTTTTGACATTTCTAAGTAAATACAAGCAAAAAGAATAATAATCGGAGAATGACCAGTTTTTGATTTGTTCATTTTCAAAAATTATTTTGGGATGGATTAGGCTGTCTAAAATCAGGTCCGCTAAGCTAAAAGTCAGTAATAGTTTTTTTTCCTCTTTTAATTCCCAGTTGATGTAGTTAACTAGGTTGCTGCTTATTTCTTCATATTCTTTTTGCTTGTCTTTACTGGCTTTACAACCCTGGTAAAAAAAATTGTATAAACTGGATTGCTGCAATTTTGGATTGTCTTTTTGGAGAAAAAGCTTTTCTAATTGCAGGCAACTGAGCTCTTTTTGTCCATTGATATAACTTAAATCAGCCAAGTGGAACAGAAGGCTGTCTTTGATCTCCTTCTCCAGATTTTTGTTGAGCAGTTCCTTTAGCTTAGCAATGGCCCCATTAACATTTCCTTTTTGGCTCTCCAGCTCAATAATTCTGAACTCTGCTTCGGCTAACCTCTGGTAATAGTCCTTTTGAGTTATGGGCAAAAAAAAGAGTTTCGATATTTTCTGAAGTTCTTCCAGGGCTTCTCTATATTGATTTTCCCTGTAGTATATTTGGTATAAGTAAAAACGGGCCAAAGAGCCAAAACGGGTGCTTCCATCAAAGCTTTGTGTGAGCTCCTTAAAAAGGCTCTTCGACTTTTCCAATCGCCCCTGATTCCACAACAAAGCTCCCAGATTTAATTGTATTTCCGGCAATTGAGGGGAGTGGGAAAAATCTTTTAAGTATTCCCCATACATATGCCATAAGTTTTGGTAAAAAAGAGAGTCGGGTTTTTCTTTTTCCTGGCCGGATTCCAGGGCAAGGTTAAATACATTCAGGATTTCGTTTTCACTGAGGTTTTTTATCCCTGGGTTGGATGTTACGAATTGATTAAAACGCTCAAATTTTTCCACTTGGCTAAAGCCCATGAAGGGCAATAACAGGAAAAGCCCTGTGTTAATTTTTTTTATTGTTTTGATCTTAACCAAAGATTTTGATCCATGGCTTGGGAATCGCCCAGCTTGTATCTGAAATTACCACTAACAACATACAAATTACCCTCTTTATCCCGCAGCCGCCCTTCCGTTAGGGTTCCTTCCACCAATTGCTCCTTGCTGTCCAGGGTAGAACGAATACTGGTCCCCTCATCAAGAGCAATACTTGTATCTGAGTAGATCCAAACAGAGCTGTCGGCATTAATGGGAATTTGGGTGAAAATATAATAGGCGGGGTTTTCTATGGTGATTAATTTGTCCTTGTTTTGTCCGGGAGTTGTAACAAATCCCAGTGGAAAATTTCCGAACTCCTCCTCGGCATAAATTTGAATACTATCTGCTCCATTTTCATTATGTATGCATTTCGAATCAAAATAATACTTAAGGGTATCCCCCCCATAGAACAAATGGAAGTAATCCTGCTGAGGAAATCTGCTCAAAGGGTTTTGCGCTATGGACTGGGAGTCCGCAGGGGAGAGTAGGGCGTTTAAGCCTGAGCCTTTTATACTCAATTTGTTATTTTGATATTGTGCATTTACAGATAAATTCAGGCTGTCGGTTTCCAAAAGCAAATTTCCATTTTCCACATTCCAATTTAAAAACAGGGGCCAATCTTCTTTGTTTGTAATTACCTTAATTTGTCCGTTGGCATAGAACAATAAATCATAATATTGGCCAAAATGGTTTTCCACCGGATTTCTATTGTAACCCATGGAATCCGATCGCCAGTAATTTTCAGTTAGAAATTCCAAGTCCACAAAGTTTTGGTTTTTTTTAGAGCTTGCATAAAATTGTATGTATTCCAACTCCTGCCCTG
This sequence comes from Fibrobacteria bacterium, assembly GCA_050294405.1. Classification (GTDB taxonomy): domain Bacteria; phylum Fibrobacterota; class Fibrobacteria; order UBA11236; family JADFYW01; genus JBNKOC01. The sequence goes on from JBNKOC010000008.1 coordinate 98,888, forward strand.
CCAAACTGTCCAGTTGAAGCAGGTTTTTAGAACCCAATGGCCAGAGTCTGAGGGAGTCGTAATGGCCTTCCAGAGTGTTGAAATAGTCAATAAGGTAGGTTTCACTAGAGTTGTTATTGGATAATTTAAGGCTGTCTCCGAAAATTTCCGCATCCATAACAATTGTATCCAATTGGCCCCGCAAAGATTTGTAAATGGTCACCGATTCTTCCTCAAATACATAGTAGGTGATTTCCCGGCTAAAATCTTGGGGCTGAAACTGCCTATCCTCATTTCTGTACCCCGAATACTCCCAGGTTTTGGCGCTGGAATCGCTTTTCATATACAAGTGACCTACAAAATCTTCCTGGGATGGAACGGGGATTTTTTCAAAATGTATGTAGTCTTCGGAATCTTCAAAATACAGGTTCAGGTAATAGCCTTCGAAATAAAGCCTGGTTTTGAGGCTGGCTTCCCAATTTTCATTTTCTCCATTTGTCCCGGAAAAAGATAAACGCTTTGCATTCTGGTTGTATGTTATCGTCCCATTTAGATAGCCGGGGAAAATATCAGCGGATTTATTCTTTATATATACAGAAGAGTCTTTTAAAATTTCAATGCGGATTTGAGAATAGGACTGAATCTTGTCGTTTTGCGCTTCGAATAGATAGGTGGAAATCCATTCTCCTTCAAAAAGCTGAATGTTCCAGTCTGGCTCTTCGTTTATTATTTCATCCAGTTCATCCTGGGGATCCTGGAAATTAACCGAGCAGGCCATATAGCAAAGCGCTCCCGCAAAAACGAAAAAAAGCGGAAATAAGTGTTTCATTTCCGAAAAACCTTTTTAATTACCATGGATTAATTTTATTATACCTGCATTACAAAGGGAAAGCGCATATGGCCTTTCTGAAGGAGATTTGGAAAAAGTGAATCCTGTTCGAAAAATATATGACTGGGTGTTGGGTTTGGCTCAATCTCCCTACGGCAGTTTTTGGCTTATTTTATTGGCAATTGCCGAATCTTCCTTTTTTCCTATTCCCCCTGACGTGCTGCTAATAGCCCTTTGTCTTGGAAACCAGAAAAAAAGCTGGACCTTTGGGCTGATTTGCTCGTTGGGTTCTGTGATAGGTGGGGTTGCCGGTTACGCTATCGGACATTTTATGTGGTGGAGTGGGGCTGAGTTTTCGGGATTTGCCCAATGGTTTTTTGACTATATCCCAGGTTTTAAAGAAGCCAAATTTTTCGAGGTAAAAGAACTGTACGAAAAGTTCAATTTCTGGATAGTTTTTGCTGCGGGATTTACCCCCATTCCCTATAAAATTATCACAATCTCCGCAGGGGCCTTTTCAGTGGATTTCGCCATGTTTTTAATAGCCTCAATGGTGGGTCGAAGCGCCCGTTTTATTCTAGTATCCGGTTTATTGTATTTTTTCGGCTATCCCATTAAAAACTGGATAGACAAGTATTTTAACTGGCTGGCCATTATTTTTACCCTACTTTTGGTTGGCGGATTCTGGTTGATAAAGTTACTTTAAAAGTAGAGAAGCCATCAAATTCGGGAATTACTGGCTTTTGTAGACAGATAAATGCATTTTAAATGCCACAGGATTTCTATTGAAAATGGTAAAATTTCGATTCCCAGCTAGCTTATTCTTATTTTTGTTGTTTATGGCGGGTTCTCAATGGGGCTTCGGCCAGTTTATCGGTTTTGAGGACGCTCCAACCCAACGCGGCAATGTGCAGCGGGGTGCTGGCACCCTTGAAGGCATGGTGGTGGAAAAAAGAGTAGGAGCCACTCCCGATGAGAAAGACGTAACCATTACCTTCATTTTAACAGAAATGCCTTCTGCCTTTTTTGATTATTACGACCTTGAAAAAAAAGCGGTGGTTCTGGATCTTTACGATGTGGAAGTGGGGGAGAGTGCCATTGACACCTTAAAAGAGCACCCTATTACCCACAGTTACCTGGAACAGACTCAGGTAGACCTCAATAAAGAAGTGGCTGGTTTAAAACCAGATCTAAGAACTGTTGTGCGTATCACTTTGTTTACTCCTTATAACCTCAGTTATGCCATAGAAGAAGAGTTTGGAGTGGTCACATTGAAATTTAAATGGAGCCGAAAGATTGAAAAAAAATTGAATCGTTCCAAAAATTCCATCTACTGGAAATTTCCCCTGGCCACAGCGGTTTTGGCAGGTATCGGTTACTACTCTTACGATCGCTGGTTTAAAGAAGAAACCGTTGGTCCCTCTTGCCCTGTTTGTGACGAAGCGGGCGAATTGCCAAACCATCCTGGCAATTAGTCACAAAATTCCTTTCCATTTTTTTGACTTTCCATTTGAAAATATCATGGGGGCCGATTAGTTTTTGTTAAAAATTTTAAGGAATAAGGCATGAGCTATAAAATACTGACTCTCAATAAAATTTCCCCCGAAGGCTTAAAAAACTTTAATGGCAATTATGCCGTTTCCGATGGAGAAAACACTCCTGACGCAATATTGGTGCGCAGCGCAAAAGTAGCCACCGACAACTACGATGGTTTATTGGCTGTGGCCAGAGCAGGGGCAGGAGTAAATAACATTACCATTGGCGAAGCCACTAAAAAAGGTGTGTGTGTATTTAATACTCCCGGGGCAAACGCTAATGCCGTGGCCGAGTTGGTTATGACCATGATGGGCTTTGCCGCCCGAAACATTGGTGAGAGCCTGGATTATACCGCTACTCTGGTGTCTGAAGAAAGTGACGAAGTTATTTCCAAGGCTGTTGAAGCAAACAAATCAAACTTCAGAGGTTTTGAATTAAAAGGCAAAAAGCTAGCCGTTATTGGCCTGGGCAAAATTGGAGTGCTCGTTTCTAACTACGCCATTGATCACGGTATGGAAGTTAATGCTTACGACCCCTGGCCCACTATTGGAAACGTTCATTATTTAAATTCCAAAGTAAATATCTGTGGAAACTTTAATGATGCCATTAACGATGCGGAGTTAATTACGGTGCATGTTCCCTTAAGCGATAAAACCCGTGATCTGGTTGGCAGCGACGAACTGGAATTGGTAAAGGACGGATGTATATTGTTGAATTTTGCCCGCGATGGCATTATCAATGACGATGCCATTGAAGAAGGTATCAAATCTGGCAAAGTTGCGAAGTTTGTAACTGATTTTCCTAAAAAAAGGTTTCTAAACAATAAGAATGTGATTTCCACTCCTCATTTGGGAGCAAGCACCTCTGAGTCTGAGGAAAATTGCGCTGTAATGGCGGTAAATCAACTTAGTGAATATCTGGAATTTGGAACTGTAACAAACTCTGTAAACTTTCCTATCATAGAGGCGCCAGTCCAAAAATCCACTAAAAGCCGTATTATCGTTATTACGGAAGATATTCCCAATATGATTGCTAACATCACAAAGGTAATCGGAGAAACGGGCCTTAACATCGTATCTTTCAGTAATGAAAGCAACGGAAAAATTGGATATAACATCATAGATTTGGATACTGCAGTTGAAGAAAGTGTCGTAAGCAGCATCAATTCTTTGGGAAATATCATCAAAGTTCGTCTTATACAATTCTAAAAACATCGCTTAATATTTAAAAATTGCCGTTTTTGGCAAAAAAACCCAGACTTTTAAAATTTGAATTTCTGGGTTTTTTTGTTGATTTGCTGTTCTATAATGTTTTATGATTATTTTGTTGTTTTAGCATTTTGAAATTCAGTTATTTGAAAATAATGCATTGGAAGTTAATCTGGTAATGTTTGAAATAAGCAAGGATGATTTAAATAGGCTAGCTGCCTGATGTTATGAAGAATTTTAGAATCGCTGTCTGGCTTATGGTACTCGGCTTCCTATGTGCCACATCCACTTTGGCTCAGCAGGAATATCTGCTTCGCCCGGGAGACATTATTGTGGTTTCTGTTGTGGATAACCCAGAATTTTCTGTTCGCTCAAAAATCAGACCAGATGGCAGAATTAACTTTCCCGTTTTAGGTGACATCGAAGTTGCAGGTAAAAATACAACAGGAATTGTGGCCATGATGGAAGAAAAGCTACAGCCCTATGTAAATAATGCTGCTGTTAGCGTGACGATTGAGCAGTATTTTGCCAATAAAATATTTTTGATTGGGGATTTAAATGCCAATGGCGAATTTGAAATTTTTGAACCTATTGACGTTATTCGGGCTATAGCCATGGCTGGAGGTCTTAAAAACCCCAAAGCCAAAGAGGCAAGAATTATCAAAGGCAATGGGGAAGTTATTTCTGTTCCCCTTCGCAAGTTATTTACAACAGCCGGTGCCGCAAAAAATGAGAGCTATTTGCTACACCCGGGTGATACATTTTATGTTCCTAAACCGTTTAGCATTCCCTGGAGCTCATGGAATTTGGTGGTAGCGACCTTGTCCTCTACCATTGTGTTGTATTTCTTAATACAGCAGCTGGGCGGCAGCTAATTTAATTTTATAATATACCTTGGTTACTATGGAAAAAGTGGAGAACAGCTATCTTTCCTTTTTCGCATTGCATAAATTCCCATTTGACGAGTCCAAAGACACGTCCTTCTTTTTTGAAAGTGACGATCATTTGGAAGCTCTGGAGAGGCTGGAATATATTGTAAATGACGGAAATATGAATTTTGGGCTGCTTACAGGCGAAGTGGGTAGCGGTAAAACCATGCTTAGAATGGTTTTGGAAAACCGAATGGACCGAACCCAGTTTGAGCCCGCAGTTTTGGAAAACTCTTTTTATCCCTTTGAAGATATTGTTTATGAAATCATAACCCAAATAAAGAATATTTCCGGCCAGCATTTTTTCCTTCAGGAATCAGAGCTTCCAGCCCGGGGCGATAAATATGGATTAGTGAGTACTCTTAAAAAAATTATGGAGCTAATTCACCTTAAGGAAAATCGTCGGCTTGTCATAATTATGGACGAAGCCCAACAGCTAGATGTTAAGGATTTGGATGAATTAAAGAACCTAACCAATATTTCTGCAGATGGGGTCAATTTGGTGACCATCATTTTGGCGGGACAGCCGGAGCTAAGAGAAAAGGTAAGGGCGTTAAAACAGGTAGATCAGCGCATTAGCCTTCGATTCCACCTAAATAACCTACATTTTGAAGATACCAAAAAATACGTGGAGCACCGGCTTAAGGTAGCTGGCCATAAGTCCGGAAAATTGCTTTCCGATAAAGCATTAGAAGTCTTATTTCGTTATACCCTGGGCGTGCCAAGGGAAATCAATCGAGCCTGTAAATTATCCCTTGAACATGCCTTTGCAAATGATAGAGGATTAGTAGAGGAAGAAATTGTAAAAACAGTTCTCGAGGATTTGGAACGCCATCGGTTATAATGGAAGAACCCAAGAAAAAAGCACTCAGTTTTCTTTCCATACGGAACAAAAAGCAGGGAAAGTTTTCTTCCTTTGAGGAAGAAGATGTTATCGAAGTTGAGGAAGAAAAAAGCGAGCATTCTTTTAAATCCCGGCGTAGCGGTTATAAAGCTGCTGATAACACCCGACTGGAATCAAGTGTATATGATGGTGATGGGGAAGAGGACTTTGATGTATTTAAATATATAGGTCTTATTGTAAGTCGTAAATATTGGTTTTTGGGTGGGGTAGCTGTAATGGTTATCATTTGCCTGTTAATTAATTCCAGGCTGCCTAAAATATACAGCAGTACAACGCGTCTATCTGTGAAAGTGCATCCAATTGAAGATGCACTGGGAAACATTTTTTATGGGAATTTTACTGAGCGGGCCTTTTTGGCGTCAAACCATTTGGAAAATTTAAAGACTCCCGATGAGGATTTTTTAAAGCATGTAATAAATCTACTGGATACCAATCTTACCACCAGAGAAATTCGTTCCATATACAAAGTAAAATTGGAACCGGATTCTGATATGCTAATTTTAAGAGTGACCTCTTCCAATGCAAAGCAGGCCAAAAAAATAGCAGACGCGCTGGCAAAAGCCTATGAGGATTATGATCTCAAATTTAGGCAAAAGAATTTTATGGAAAAGGAAAAATGGATAATATCACAGTTGGATTTGCACTCCGATAAGCTAAATACCCTTGAAGTTTCCATTAAAGACTTTAAAGAAAAATATCCAAAGTTTAACCCGAAAAATTTTAATGATGAAATTTTCCAATTGGAATCTCAATTGAAAAATTTAACGCTCACCATGGAAGAAGATAAGCAAAAATTGGATTTGGTTTCTTCCGCCTTTGCCAGGGCGGATTCTGTGGTGGTCGCAGAGGTTACCCGTGACAGGCCATTACAAAAAGAACTTTTAACTCTGGAAGTGGAGTTGGCGAAGTTAAAGGTGAATTATGGTGAGGAAAGCCGCCAGGTTAAGGAAACCATGCAGCAAATGGAAAATATAAAATCCCTATTGGACCAGGATATTGAAACTAAATCATACACAACAATTTTGCAGGCAAACCCTCGCTATCAAAATTTGCAAGGGCAATTAGATGAACTCCGTTCAGAAAACAAAGTAAAATCTGCTCGCAAGAAAGAATTGGAAAAGATGTTGGAAGAAGCTTACCGTCAATCTTCTGAACAACCGGAATTGCAGTTGGAATATATTCGCTTGGAAAGGGAGCGCTCAGCCTCCGAAAAATTGTATAACATGCTAAAGGAAAACCTGGAAGAAACCCGTCTTAAAAAATCAGGTGTCAACCGGGAAGTATATCAGATTGGTCAGGCCAGCGCCCCTTCTTTAGCTACCAAGGGCAAACTAAACTTATGGGCTATTTTAGGCTTGAGTATTGCTTTTGGAATAGGCCTTTGTGTAGTTGTGGATAAATTAGACAGAAGTATTCGCTTTCCTTTAGAGATTGAAAAAAAATTGGGGATTCCTGTATTGGGTATTATTCCAGAGTTGGCTCAGGGAGCCAATAAAATAACCATAGATTCAGATTCAAAAATTATTGAGCCTTATAGAAACTTGCGTACCAACATAAATTACTCTTCCATTCGGAAAACTTCAGATTGTCAAACTCTGATTATAACCAGCGCCTTGCAGGGAGAAGGAAAAACCACCAAAGCTGTGAACCTGGCTATTTGTTTTTCATTGGATGGAAAAAAGGTATTGTTGGTGGATGCGGATATGCGTCGTTCCAGCATACATGGAATTTTAAACTGTGAAAAAGGTCCCGGTTTATCGGAGTATTTGACCGGACAAAATGATTTGGACGATGTAATGCAAAAAACATCTTATCCTGGATTATTTTTAACCAGTTCAGGAGAGAGAATGCCAAATCCTGCCGAGATATTGGGCAGTGAAGGGCTTTTGAAATTTATTTCCGATGCTAAAAAACACTTTGATGTTATCTTATTTGATTCTCCCGCAATTTTCCCAGTGAGTGATGCCTTGGTTTTAGCTCCCCTAATGGATGCGGTACTGGTGGTTTTTCGCTCCAATTATACCCCAATGAAGGCGGGCGAAGAAGTGCTGAAAAAGCTGCGAAGGTTAAATGCCCACATTGTGGGGGGAGTTCTTAATGATGTGGATGCTGGCAAGGGAAAATATTATTACAGCTATTATGGATATTATGGTTACTCTTATTACCACAACTACTACGATGAGAATCCCAAGAATCCCAGGGAAAATAAAATTGGCGGAGCGGTTACCGCCACTAAAAATAGCATTGGTAATTTTTATAGGAAATTCCAAGCGGTTAAAAAAAGACCAGAAGAAAAATCGCATAAAAATCGCAGAGCAAGTAGAAGTAAGTTAAATGTAGCTCTGATTGTTCTATCGCTTTTGCTTTTATTATCAGGGGCTGGACTGCTCGTTATTAAAAAACTCCAGGTTCCCGAGTTCATTCCAATTCAGGATTTTAAAGAAGTTGAAAAAACTGTGGAAACTAAAAAAGCAGAAATACCTCCAATTAAATCAAATGGAAATTACGAAGATTCATTGCAAATTCGCACTCAATTGAGCAATTGGGCCAATGGATTAGGGCAACTCAATTTGCCGCTTTACTTGAGTAACTATTCGGTGGTAAAATTTGAATTTAAGGGTGGCGGCTTTGAGGACTGGAAAGTTCGAAAACAAGCTGAGTTTAAAAACATACAGGACATTAAATTAAAAATTGAACAAATCGAAATAGATTTGGATAAACCTCAGGCAAGGGTAAAATTTTTACAAACTCTGAATGTAGATGGCAACGAAACTCAATATGAAAAAGTTCAATATTGGGAAAAAGAGGATAAAAGATGGGGGATCGTTCGAGAGGGTATTCTGTCTGCTCAGCAGGAAATTGGAGCAAAGGAATTGACCCATGAAATTACTGAATAACAAAGCGGCAAAGGTCTTAGCATTAGCTTGTTTATCCCTGGCTCTTTTAATTACATCGGGTTACGCTTATTGGGAATGGACCCAGCTGGAAACCGGAGAACCGGTTCAATACGCTCTGGTAGACGGGAACGTGGAACGTCCTGGTTATTACAAGATTACTGAATTCACCACAAATTACGACTTGCTTTTGAAAGCAGGTCTTAACGATAGTTCCGAGATTAATCACATTCAGCTAATACAAGCTGCTAATCCAGAGCAGGCCATTGAAGTGGAAGTAAGTAAAGAAAAGGTTGCGGCCAAAGCCTATACTAAATTTTTTGACCCCAAGGTGGTTTATTTTGAAGGGAATGTTACCGTTAAAAAGGAGCTTAAAATTGCAAATGTTAGGTATGAACAAGTTTTAGAAGAACAGGACAGGCTTTATACCAAGGCCGATGGAAAAGCCAGAATATCCTTCAAAAATCTGGCGGAAATGGACGTAAACATCAATACTTCCATAAAAATAATGAACATGGACGATGAGGGGGAAATAGCCTTCACCAAAATCAAATTGGAAAATGGCTCTCTTTGGATTAAAGTTCCTAAAGATACTCCCGGATCTGTGTTAATTATCGAAACGCCCACTGCTGAACTAAGTCTTCCGGAAACGGAAGGGGAATTTATAATTTCCGCTAAACCTGAGGAATCATCTATACATGCAGCCAAAGGTGCTGTAACTGTTAAGGAAATAAAAAGTGGCAAAAGCACCGTATTGTTAGAAAATCAAATTATCGTCTTAAATTCGAATATTCAGGATTTAGACCCACTGCAACAAAATTTTGCTGAAGATGCTGCTAAAGAAGCCTTCGGAGATTTGGATAAATCCCTGGCTAGATTTAAAAAGAGCCGTGAAGAAGCTTCCATGTTACTTACTAGTCATGGGTTTAATATGTTAATTTCTTTGATACCAAATAAAAAAAGAATGGTAATAATGGATATTCCAAAAAATACCTATGTGGGAGATTATGTGGATGGGATTTTTAAATTAGACCAGAGTTTGCTCTTGGCCGGTAGTGAAATTACACGTGGGGTTGTGGAAAGGCTTTTGGGAAGACCTGTTCAGTACGTTGTGGATGTAGCCATTTCAGATTTGTATGCCTTTGCTGGGGATATAAATAACCTGAATGTTGAGGTGGATGGTTCCGCCGCACTTGTTTTAGGTATCCCTGCTGGATTACAAATGTTAAATAAGGATAAGATAATCCAATTCTTAGATCCCAAATTGCCTGGAGGCTACGCAGCTGCTGTAACCAGGCAAAAAAAAGTGTTTTATGCCTATTTGAAAAAAATAAAACAAGAAGGAGTTGGAAAATCTGCGGCCACAATAATGAGCCTGGTTTCCAGGCTTAGGACAAATTTATCAGCAAAAGATGCATTAAAATATTTTGAGATGTATACAGCAGAAGCAAATTGGCAAGTTTTAAATATTCAGATGCCCAGCAAACAAATAATTAAAGGCAATTTGGTAATGCAAAGTCCAGACTACGGTCGTATAAACCGCCTTTATACCCAATAATATTGTCCTGTTTTTAATTCCTTAAAAATAGTTTGACTTCACTTGGGGGAAACTGGATTTTCATACAAAGGGAGATTTTAACCTCAATGTGGGCAAAAGCATTCATTTTTCTTTTCCTTATACCTGCCTTTATATGGGCAGCCTCCTCTGATTTTCGCTTAGAGTTGGCCAGAAAATTGGCTAAAGAAGGAAAAGTGGAAATGGCAATTCGGGAGTATAAAAATTATCTCAGCGAAAATCCCCACGCTCCAAATATTTATGAGGAATTAGCACAACTTAGAATTAGGCAGGGGAAATATAAATTTGCCATTTTAAATTATTCCTTGGCCTTAAAACAAAATCCAAATCTGGAAACGGCGCAGGAAGGACTGGCTCTGGGATATGAATTAAATGGAGAGAGAGAAAAGGCCTTAATCGAATGGCGAAAATTGGCCAGCATCACCTCTAGTTCCATAGCCAAAAATCGAGCGGAATCTCATATTGAAAAATTGTTGGGAAAATTAAAAGAACCGAATAAGAATCAACCCTCCTTGGAAAAAGAAAAATTACTGGAGTCCGATATAACAGAGTCTCCAGATCTTACCCCAGATAAAAAGCAAGAGAAGGAGTTGTCCGCCACCAAACCAAAAGGGTTGGAAACTTCAAAGGAAAAAGCGGAGCAAGTGGAAGTAAAAAAATCCGATGTGAATGACTCTTCACTATGGTCATCCAAGGAAGTGGGTAAACCTGAGGAACAAAATAAAGTAAAGGCAGAAAAGCCAAAAGCCACGGTACAAGAAAAGCCCCAGGAAAAGCTTGTGGAAAAAAAATCAGAAGAAAAAAATATCGGAGATATGGAGAATATTGTTTCTCTGTACAACTCGGGAAAAAAAGATGAGGCGCTCCTAGCAGTAAGGCAAATGATAAAAAAACAACCCGGTCACCCTGGTGCCTATTATTATGGCGGAGTTATTCGCTATGACAAGGGAGATTTCAATAAAGCCATATATAATTTCAAACAAAGTTATGATTATCCAGAGCTGGGATTTAATGCTCATTTTTATTTGGGACGCATATATCAAAAATTAAACCAAAATCAAAATGCCATAAGAGCCTTTAAAAAATATGTAGAATTAACCGAATCTGCTTCCGGTAAAAAACAGGCCGAGGCCTATATTGCGCAGTTGGAAAAATCAAGTTCGAAAAATGACAATAACATTGCCGAAAGAAGGGAAACACGGACAAAATCCATAGTTCCCGCTTCTGAAAAAACAAATCCTGCCGTAGCTAGATTTGAAAACGGGTTGATGTTTTTTATTCCCGACCAATCTCAATCTGATAGCAAACACTCTGAGGCTGTAGCTCTATTGGAAAGCAAAAAATGGGAAGCTGCCATTAATTTGCTAAAAGAGCTGTCCGGCAGCTTTGGCGGCTCTTTCAAGTCCGATATTGCCGAACTAAACATAGGATCTATTTACGAGCGCATGGGATTGTATGATAAAGCCAAAAATAAACTGGAGTTGTATTTGTCTTCCAAACATTCAAAAACCTTTAAGAATCAGGCTGAATTTTTATTGGCTAAATCTGAACTAGGTTTGCAAAATTGGAACAACGCTGAGCAAAAATTAAAATATGTGAAAGTAGACGCAAAATGGGGGCCCAGCGATTTGGAAAAAGAAAAACTATGGGCTAAAATTTATTTGGGTAAGGGGCAAAACGATAAAGCAGTCTCCCATTTAAATAAATTAGCGGGCAAAGTTAAAAAACCGGAAGATAAGGTGAATGTATGGCTTCAGGTGTCTAACATACATAAGTCCAATAAACATCCCATTGCTATGGAAAAAACTCTTTTAAATGCTAAAGAGCAGTGCAATAAAAAAATGCTGGAAGGTTGCGATGTGGTCTATTTGGAGTTGGCGGACAACTATTTCAAAGGAAAAAAATGGAAACAGGCTCAAAACAGCTATAATCAATTTTTAAAATCTTTTCCCTCTCACAAAGAGGCTGCCTGGGCGGAGTATCAGCAAGGAAACATATATAAACGTTCCGGGCAATATAAAAAAGCTTTGGATAGTTATCGAGACATGATTGAAAAGTACCCTGAAAGCTACTGGGCCAATCAAGCCAAATGGGAAAGAGAAGATGCCATTTGGAAAAATGAATACAGCGATGTATTGGATTGAGTTAAATGGATTTTAGCGGCTTAAAAAATATACTGTCCAAAAGAAAAAATTCATTAGAAGAGTATTTATACCTCCAACTCGAATTATTTAAAAATATTCAAAACGGTCCGGGTAGCAAAACTCGCGACCTGGAAAATGAACTTGAGACTGTAAACAAAGATATTGAAACTCAACGTCTGGTATTGCAGCCTTTGCTTAAAGAGTGGGGAAGGCTTGAAGCCCAGCAGAAATCAGTGCATTTAAAAGGCGAAATTGGCCAGATTTTAAATGAAATTGAAGGCATCGCCCACAAAATAGAAGGCGATCACAAGCTTCAAAACAAAGAAATTGGGTCTAATGAGGGAATGAAAACTCAATTTAACAGCCAATTGGCTCAAAACAGTATTTATTTGTCAAAATAAAGCCCAAATATTTAAAAAATCCACATTCTCTCAATGGTATTGTATAATGGGAGATAGGAAAAAAATTCCGCTATGGATAACTACCTGGACAATTTATCAGAAGATACGCAAACCAAAATGTCCCAGGTTTTTGACTGGTTTAACAACAATGTAAACCGTCTTGAATCTGCTTACCGGGACATTGGAATGCGTTTTGACAAAATCAGCCTTGAGCTGGAGGATAAAAATGCCCAGCTTATTGAGTCCTTTGTGGAAAATGAAAACATCAAAACCCAACTGCGTTCGGTGTTGGAAAGTATCCACTCTGGAGTAGTCATGGTAAACACAGAGGGAAAGATTACTCTTTTTAACGCAGCAGCTGAATCGCTCTATGGGGTAGAAACATCCAAAGTAATTATGCATCCCATTGCAGAGGTCTTTGAAGATCCTGAATGCGCCAAATCTTTGCTGGATACTTTAAAATCAAACCAAGGTGTGAGCAATCAGGAAAAATATGTTAGCAGAAAGGGAAAAACTATTCCCATAGGATTCACAACATCTATCGTTAGAGATCCCAAAGGAAAAATTTTGGGGGCTGTGGAAATTGCTACGGATTTAACCCATATGAAACAAATGCAAAACCAGGTGCAGCATGCCAAGACCCTGGCAGCCATTGGACAGATGGCAGCTACCGTAGCCCATGAAATTAGGAACCCTTTAGGCGCAATAGGCGGCTTTGCGGGGCTTTTGGAACGGGATTTACCAGCAGATGATAGCCGCAAATCTCTGGTGAACAAAATTGTACAGGGAGTCTCCAGTTTAAATAAAATTGTATCCAACCTCCTGGTTTTTTCTCGTCCAATGGAAATTCAATTGCGGAAAATTGAAATTCTGGAATGGATAGAGGAAATATTGAGATATGCCGAATTAGAAATTTCCCGTCTGGGTAAGGACATAATAATTTCCAGGGATTACCAAATTAAAGGCGGTAAAGTTTTTATGGATCCCGAAAAGTTTCAACAGGTGTTATTGAACTTAACCTTTAATGCAATACAGGCCATTCCCGAAGAGGGAGAATTAAAAATAACTGTGGGAATGAATCCTGAAAATTTTTTATTTATAAATATTCAGGATAATGGCAGGGGCATTGACCCCGAAAACATGGAAAAAATATTTGATCCTTTTTTCACGACCCGGGAGCAAGGCACGGGATTAGGCCTTGCTATAGTAAAAAGAATAGTTGAGCTACATAGCGGTAACATTAGCGTTGAAAGTAAAAAAGGGTACTGGACCCGCTTTTCCATTGTTTTAAATTCTGAGGTGCATTAACACATGGCAAAAATAGGCGTGATTGATGATGAAGGTTTAATGCGGGACTTGGTATCCACTAGTTTAAGCCGACTACATCACGAAGTTACATCCTTTAACAGTGGGGATGATTTTATCAGGGCTTTTAATCCGAGAGAATTTGATCTCATTGTAACGGATATGAAAATGCCCGGCCTTTCCGGGCTGGAATTGTCCGAAAAGGTTTTGGCAAAAGATCCCCAGGTTCCCATTATATTAATGACGGCTTACGGAACTGTGGACAATGCCGTGCAGGCAATGAAAATGGGTGTGCAGGACTTTATAGAAAAACCTTTTCAGGTGGAAAAATTAGAGCATATTATATCTCGCGTTTTAGAAGTTAAGGGACTTAAAACAGAAAACATTAAGCTTAAAGAAAATTTAAGAGAGCGTTATAAATTTATCGGCCAAAGCGATGCTATTAAAGATATGTTGGATTTGGTGGAAAATGTGGCTGCTTCCAAATCCACTGTGTTGATTACGGGCGAATCCGGAACCGGAAAAGAATTAATTGCCCATGCTATTCATTTTCAAAGCCAGCGTCACGACGCACCCCTGGTTAAATTGAATTGCGCCGCTATTCCCGATAACCTTTTGGAAAGCGAACTATTTGGTCATGAGAAAGGAGCTTATACCGGGGCTATTAAAACCAGGGTAGGCAAATTTGAGCAGGCCAATGGGGGGGCCATATTGCTTGATGAAATCGGAGAAATGCCCCTACATGCCCAGTCTAAACTGTTAAGAGTGTTACAGGAAAGGGAGTTGACTAAAGTGGGGGGAAACTCCAGCCTTCCATTGGATGTTAGGGTTATCTGTACCACCAATAGGGATTTGCAAAAAGAAGTGGAAGAAGAAAAATTTCGTGAAGATTTATTCTATCGCTTAAATGTGATTCCCATAAAAGTTCCCCCTTTGAGGGAAAGAAAGGGAGATATCCCCTTGCTCTGTGAACATTTTGTGGCCAAATACAATAGGGAAAACGGTTTTAGCGTGGACGGCATAACAGAGGCATGTATGGAAAAACTCCAGTCTCACAATTGGCCGGGCAATGTTCGGGAATTAGAGAATGTGATTCAGCGGGCTGTGATATTCGCCAAGTTTGAAACCATAGATGTTAAACATTTAAAAATGTTTGATGTAGGCCCAGCCAAAGAAGCTCCCGCAAAAAATGGTGAATTTAAACTAGGAATGACTATCGCCGAAGGAGAAAAAAATTTAATTCTTAAAACTCTGGAATCCTGTGGAGACAATCGGACCAGGGCGGCAGAATTGCTGGGAATAAGTGTGAGGACCTTAAGAAACAAGTTGCATGAATATCGAATTAATGAAAGCCATTCGTAGTAGGAGTGAAGGACTCAGCTATGCGAAGACTTTTGGAACTTTAACCAATAGTTTATTGTATACACCGCCTGAAATATTAGTGTTGTCCTCCAGCGAAAAACTATTCGCTGACATTAGCGGGCTTTTCCCTAATTTGTCTGTAAGAAGAGTGAACCTGGAAAAATTGCCCGGTTTTTTTGAAAATTGGAATGAAGCAATTTTAGCTTTGGAAGCTAAATACTCATCTGCCTTTTTGGAATTGAATCCTTCGGACAATGTTTTTGAAAGTTGCATTTTATTTGGCAAATCAAAATTAACATCGGAAGAACTGGTTCAATGGTATGAAAAAGGGGTGTACTACATTTCCCAAAGTTTTTCCAAAGACAAAAAATTAAAAAGCAAATTTGAAAAGCTTGTAACTCAAAAATGCAGTGTGATGAGCCAACGCTTTTTGAGCCAAAGGCTAAATCATGAATTTGAAGATCAAAAAAAGCATATCCAGGAGCAAAACGATTTGCTGCAAATGGCCGTGCACGATTTGAGGTCTCCTCTTTCGGCCATGGTATGTTATTCTGAATTGTTGATGGACGGGGTGCTGGACAGCATAAAAGGAACCAAAGTGGACCCCATAAACATCATCCACCAAAATTGTGAGTTTTTAATTGATATGGTAGATGACTTGCTGGATTCCGCTCAGTTAGAAGCAGGCAAAAAAAGTTTGAAATTAGTGCGCTCCAATTTTACCAACATCATTTTAAAGGTAGTTCGCTCCCTAGAGGGTTTGGCCCGGGTAAAAGATATCGACATCATTACCCATTTGGATTCCATTCCCGATTTGTTTGTGGACCCTCAAAAAATGGAGAGAATTGTAATAAACCTTTTGGGCAACGCCATTAAATTTACCAAAGCTAAGGGAACTATCGTTATAAAATGCACAAGGGTGGAAAATAACATTGTTTTTTCCATTCAGGATACGGGTCCTGGGATTCCGGAAAAGGATTTGGAAAATATTTTTGAAAAATTCAATATAGGTGATGACAGTAAAATTTCGGGCAAAGGGCACGGCCTTGGGCTTGCCATAACTAAATCCTTTGTGGAAATGCACGGGGGAAAAATATTTGTTAAATCTGAAAGGCATAAAGGTTCCACCTTTATTATCCACCTAAGAGTTGAAAAACGCCTTTCCCACTTACATCGAGATGGAACTAAAAAAATCCTGTTTCTGGATGCGGCGCAAGATATTCCAGATGTTAACAGCCTGGTTCACATTGCGGGCGCCGAAGTGGAATTTTGGGATGTAAAGCAGTTTAAAAAGAAATCGAAGGAAATGTCCAAATTCGCTTCCGTTATCATCAACGAGAAAATGGATTTTTCCACCATCGGGCATAAATTCTTCCATAATCTGGAAAACTCCCAGCTCAAACACAGGCCCTGGTTCTTTTTATTTCCTTCGGAAATAAGCAAAGATGAAAGAATGTTATTTGAGTATTTAAATATACATGTATTGATTAAACCTCTGGATTTGCCCCAGCTTGTATCGGAAATTGAAAAGTATTTAACGGTGGATAGGCGTAAAAAGGAAAATTAATGGCCTTGTTGGGGATAAAAAGAGACAGCCTCTCTTATAAAACAACCATCCTTTATGTTATTTCCGGATTAATCATTATTTCCCTGTTTAATTTTATTATTTGGGAAAACCAGTCCGAACTAATTATTGAAAACCAAAAAATGGTGGTGGAATCCAAGTCCATTCTCATGCGAAGGTTGGTGGTTAACATTTTAGAATCCGATGACTCCACGGACACCATGGAGAAATACAAGAGCCTGGCGGAAAAAGCGGTGGACGAAGGCATGGCCCAAACGGTGGTTTACTCAGAGGGCGGCCATATATTGTATCAATGGAACCAGGAGTTGCTGGGAGATTTTGCTGAAAACAGGGAGTTGATTTTAATCAACCGCAGTATCGCCCGCTTTGAACTGGAAAATAAACAATTCCTCCACAATACAAATCTGGAAAGAGGGTTAATTGAATTGTATTTGCCTTATCAGGATCCCAAATTCAATAACATAGTGGTGATAAAATTCGCCCTGCCGCTTCTGGAACTCACCAATCGAAAAAATGATGTATTAAAAATATGTATCTTGATTACAATTGCGATCTTGTTATTACAGCTTGGAATGGCCTTTTTTCTGCGCAAGCTGATTATTGTACCCATATCTAAAATTGTAAGGATAACAGAAGCGGTGGCCGGGGGTGATCTGAAACAAAGAGCCACCATCGCGCAAAAAGATGAAATAGGAATTTTAGCTGGGGCCTATAACAAGATGATGGTGAACTTGGATATGATGCAGGCCGAGGCTAAGGGAGCTAATCCCTTGTCCGGACTTCCTGGTAACCTGACCATTATGAGAAAAATTGATGATGCCCTGGCTCAAAATAAACAAGTTAGCGTAATATACGGTGATTTGGATAACTTTAAAGCCTATAACGATAAATACGGCTTAAATAAGGGCGATGAGGCTATATTACACACCAGGGATTGCTTTGTAAAGGCGGCGAAACAGGCTGGAGATAACGATACCTTTGTGGGCCATGAGGGCGGTGATGACTTTGTGATAGTTACCAGCTTTGAAACCTGGGAACCTATTTGCCAGAAAATTGTGGAGTACTTTGATGAGGGCGTACCCAAATTTTACTCCAGCCAACATATAGAACAGGGATACATTGATGCCTTTGACAGGCAGGGCAATCCGGTTAAGTACCCTCTTATGAGCATTTCCCTGGCGGTGGTGAGCAATCATTTCCGTAAAGCCGATGACCATCGCTTGCTTATATCCTGGGCCGGAGAAATGAAAAAACTGGTGAAAAAAATGGAAGGAAGCTCATACGCCATTGACAAACGCACAGAATGAAAAAAAAGCCATCACATTTAGCCTACGAATTTTTTTATACGCTAAACCCTCTTTTGTTGCTGGCGGCTTTTATACTGCTTTCCCTATACATGAACGAAACGGTCATCAAATTCCGACTACAGGAATTTGATTCAGGCTTAAAGGAACTTTCGGAAAAAGAAGCGCTTAGCCATTCGGTAAACATTTTAGCCCGATTTGAGATGATCAAAGAGCGTCTAAATAACCCCAATGCCGATGAGACCGAATTAAAAAGAGAAGTAAAGTTTCACGCCATCACTTCCAATGATTTGGTATCCGGGTCCAGTTTTTCTTTTTCTCCTTCGGAAAAGTTGGTTATCCATTTGATCAATGGTTTGCGTATTATGATGGGGAAAAAAATTAGCCAGTTTGGAATGTCTGGCAATTCAGAAAAATCGTTGGAGGTGGCCTATTTTTATGAACGCAATCGAAATTATAAAAAGGCCATTGCTGAATACGAAACATTATTATCAGAGTCCTGGCCCTCTCAAATTCTTTCCACCATCTACTTACATCTGGGCTTTTGCAAGGCCATGACAGGGGATTACAAAGGCTCCAGGGACGATATACAATACATTACCTCCCGGGATGAATTTACCGGAAGCGATAACTGGAAAGTGGCTTGGAAAATGGAAAAAGAATTGAGTAGCCTGGAATCCCGCGCGGCAAAACTTAAAGAGGAGCCCTTGGACCTTTTGGAAAGAGGTAAAGAACTATTCCGTATGGGCAATCACATCCAGGCGGCCAAAGTTTTAAAGGAATTTATAGAGGAATCCCCCAAAAAGAAGGTATCGGAAAGCCAATATTTTTTGGGTAGAGTTAATGAAGATGAGGGCCGTTTTGAAGACGCCGTGTTAAATTACACCAAAGTTTTAAAAAATGAGCCCACCTCAGACTGGGCGCAAAAAGCCAACCGGCGCTTATATGTATTGGGAAAGTTCTATTCGAAAAACGAACAGCTTGCCGATGTTGCTAAACGAAACAGCCAGGTCCTAGGAGATACATCTATTATCCGGGAGCTCGAAGTATTTGAAAAAATTGAAGAAGCAAAACCGGAAGATAATCCACTGCCGCCCGCTCCCGATACCACCGCAAAAAAACAGGAAGAATCACAAACAGCTGACTCTTTGGAAGCTATTTCCAAAGAAACCATAGCTACTAAAGATAGCGCCACTCAAAAATTGGAAAAAAGTCCGGAAGAAACCAAAGCTGAAATAGCGGAAAAAGAAAAGGTGCAGAAGATACTGGAAATACTGGAAGATATACGTTTGCCCGAAAAACCTCTGGAGGAGGCAGAGCAGGAAATGGTTGCTGTGCAGGAAAAAGGGGAAATGACCGAGGAAGAACGCAGAAAGTTGGAGAAAAAAGACCGAGAAATTATTTCGGACCCCATCCGCACCAAGGAAATTTTTTCCGTTATCAAAGCTCGCAGTACAGAGCTTCAGTACGTGTATGAAAAATGGAAGAAAAAGGGTTTGGTGGGGCAGGGGCAATTGGAACTGGTCCTGGTTATCTCCCCTCAGGGAGAAGTGAGGGAAGTTCGCATTGAAAATGTTGACAGGGGCATAAATTCTGATATCTTTGAGAAAGAATTGGTGGAAAGAATTCAAAAATGGAAATTCAGACAAAAAAAGGGGACGACCCAGGATGTGGCGGTAAATTTCCCCATTTCTTTTATAAGCCGGGATGCCCGCTCGGCGGGGCCTTAGTGGGAGTGGCTTGAAAAAGTTCCTTAAAATTCTCCAGCTTTTTCAAATGGCTTTGATACTGATTGTGGGCTATTTATTGTGGAAGGGAATTAACAATTATTTTTAATTGAAATCCCCTAATAAAATAAAGCAAACTGGAATCAGGAAAAATTCGAAAATAGGTTGACAATCTATATTCGCCAAATATATTTCAGCTAATTACACAGGTTATTGTGAGAAGGAGAAATCGGTGGAAGAAGATGAATTGAGAAATTTTGGACGCCGTCCCAAACAGGATGATTTTGACGACCTGGATCCATCTGATGAGGATTTCAACGGATACCAGGGCGATTCCTTCGATGGGGATGACGATGACGATGAACCGGATGAAAGCGAAGAAATCAATCTGGACAACCCTGATTTTAAAAAGGGAGAAATGTGGAACGATTACGCTGACGACTTGGATTTTGAAGAATAAAATTGGTGCTCCTACGTTTTTTAAAATTATTCTTTTTAATTACAGCAATTCCGCTTGTTCAAAATTGTAGCGTTACAAAAACTAACCCTTCGGCTCCTGGCTTTAGCTCTCCATCGGGGGAACTAAACCAAGACCAAATTTTATTTTCGGAAGTTTTTGAATTTCTAAATCCGGGTTTAGAATACATGAAGGATTCTTTGTGGTTCGAAGCCCAGGATAATTTCGACTCTGCCTTAGCAAAACTAAATGAATTAGAGTCCCTGGATTCACTGGACAGCAGCTATTACCAGCATATCCATGTATATCGCGATTCCATTTATAAACTGCTTATACATGTTACTTCTGTAACCAGCCAGATGGCCATTCAATTGCCTTGGTCCCTTTGGTGGGATACGGAAATGGAAGATGTTAGTGATAGCGCCATTGTTGCCATGGATAGTTTATCCGCGCATCTGCATCCTGACAACTACGATTTACCTCTTTCTTTGCCCCTTCATCCCAGGGTGTTGCAAGCCATGGCTGTTTTAAAATCCGAAAAAGGCCGCAAGTATTTCCAAAAATGGATTAACAGACGTTCCCGCTATGAAAATATGATTCTGGCCAAATTAAAAGAGCATAACATGCCCCAGGATTTAATCTACCTTGCTATGATAGAAAGCGGGTTTTCTCCCCGTGCCTGGTCCAGGGCTGCTGCCAGCGGTGTTTGGCAATTTATATCGGCAACAGGCAGGCGTTACGGCCTTAGTTCGGACTGGTGGGTGGACGAAAGGCGCGACCCTGAAAAAGCCACCTTGGCTGCTATCAAGTACCTTTCCGAGTTGCACGAAGAGTTTGGCGATTGGTATTTGGCTATGGCAGCCTACAACTGCGGGGAAAATCGCATCCGTCGAAAGCTAAAAGAAAATCCGGGAGCCAGCTACTGGGATATGACTTTGCCCAGGGAAACAGAAAAATATGTTCCAAAAGTTTTAGCTGCCATGATAATCGGTAAAAATCCCGAACATTACGGTTTTACCCTATCGCCCGAGCCGCCCATTGAATACGATACGGCCACAGTGTTTCACTGTTTATCTCTGGCCAATATTGCCGAAGCTGCCGAAGCCGAAGAAGAGGATGTTAAGCTGCTCAACCCAGAATTAAAACGCTGGTGCACGCCTCCTAATGCAAAATCCCACGTTGTAAAAATCCCTGTTGGCAAAAGAGAAATTTTCCTGGCTAACTACGAAAAAATGGACAAGACCAATTTGGTGAAATGGCATCGCCACAGGGTTTCCCGGGGGGAAAACCTGGGTTACCTGGCCAATAGATATGGTGTGAGTATTGGGGCTATAAAAAGCACCAATAACTTAAAAGGAAATATGATTCGCATAGGCCAAAAGCTTATTATTCCTGTTCCGGGGGGCGGCCAACCTTCTAAAAAATCAAGCAACTCTGCTGAAGCCCAAAAACCCGAGCCAGTGGAATTTAAGAAGACAACAACTTCCGCTGTGGCCGGAGAATACATTGTCCAAAATGGCGACAATTTATACGACATCAGCCGCAAACTAGGTATTTCAGTCCGAGATTTAATGAGCATCAACAGCCTAAGCAAAAACGCCATAATAAGGCCGGGCCAGGTTTTAAAAACTACGGCGGGCTCTACAGCTGCAGACAATACATCTGGCCATAGCTCAAGTCCTAAAGAATCCGCTCTATCCCGCAGTGCAGAAGAAGAGTACAGCGTATACAGGGTTCGTGCCGGAGATAACCTGGGAGTTATTTCCAATAAATTGGGAGTGGATGTGGCCCAGCTAAAAAGCTGGAATAAACTAACCAGTAACCGCATAAACATCGGTCAGGAACTACGCTATTTGCAGGTAAACAGCGATGGCACAAGCAAAATGTTTTATACGGTTAAACCTATGGACAATTTGTGGGATATATCTGTTCGCTTTCAAACCACAGTAAAAGAATTAAAACGCCTAAACCCCGATCTACCTAAAGTGCTTAAGCCAGGCCTTAAAATTAGGGTGCAATAAAAAGCCATTACAAAAAAGGGAGCTAATATATGAAAAAATTTGGTAAAGCTCTGGTTCTGTTATTGGTATTTGCCGTCGGCTGCTTTTTTCTTATGATGAGCGGTTTCTTTAATATGTTATCCTCCTTAACCGGTGATTTAACCTACATGGAACTCGAAAATAAACCTCATGTATCTGTGCTTAAGGTGGAAGGTCCCATCATGGGTTCCGAAGCAATATTGACGCAAATCGAGGCCATTCGCAAAAATAAAAACTCCAGGGGTATAATAGTTCGCATCGATTCTCCCGGGGGAGCGGTGGGCGCATCTCAGGAAATTTTCACCAGCCTTAAAAAAATTAAAGAGGATAGCATTCCCGTTGTGGTGTCTATGGGAAATACCGCAGCTTCCGGCGGCTATTACATTGCCCTTGCGGCCTCTAAAATATTCGCCAACCCTGGCACCATAACTGGTAGCATTGGCGTGATAGCTCAATTTCCTGTGGCCTCAGAGCTTATGGATAAAATTGGCGTGGATGTTACTACCGTAAAAAGCGGTGAACTCAAAGATGCCGGCTCTCCCTTCCGCAACCCAAGCTTAACAGACAGCCTCTATTTCCAGGGTGTTATCGACGATACATACGAACAATTTTTTGGCGATGTAATGGACTCTCGTCCCATTAGTGCCGACAGTTTAAAACAAGTGGCCGATGGCCGTATCCTTACAGGGCGGCAGGCTCTGGGTTGGGGTCTGGTGGACAGCCTGGGGGGATGGCAGGAAGCCAAAAGCTACATGGCCAGCCAAGTCCAGCTTTCTCAGGCAGATTTTTATGAAATCCCCAAAAAACGCAGTCTTTGGGAGCGCCTCAACGAACCTGTGGAGGGCAGCCTCAATAAATTAGGCCAATTTCTCAGCCGAAATCTGGGTTTTGGCGTATTTTACATGCCTCATTTGCCACTTAACTCCTAAAAGCCTTTCCTTTGGTAATTATTTGGTAATATTAGGCTTTTGCTTTTGAACCAAAAGCCCATATTTTGTAAATCGTATTCATGAAATATTCTTTTTTTAAAAGGCTAAAATGGCCTGGTTTAAGGGGTATTCCTCTTGGCCTGGTTGTTTTTATCGCCCAAGGGCTGGGATTAAATAAAGCATATGCCCACCAGCTGCAAGTTTTAGAAGACAGTCCCCGGCAACTTAAGCTGGAATTAAAGCTGGACCCGATACATTCTGGCAAACAATTTAAAAGCCTTCAGGAGTTTATGGAGGCCTGCCAAAAATGTGTGCCCAGTTCTAAAGCGGGGGAGCCTAACAGACCTTATTACCCCATACAAGTGGTGGCGGAAAAAGAGCCTTCCATAAACTATGTAATTGATAAAAGCCAAAGTTTATTTGTTAAAGTAAACCCTAAGCCTGTACCCATTTCCAAAAGCCCCACTGAAGAAGTTTATGAAAAGGATTTGCAGTTGTATAAAAAAGCTAATGCTTTAACTCCAGTTATTTCTACCCAAAAGAAAATGCGCTCTTTGCCGGTTTATACCGTTTTATTGCCCTTGGCCAGTTGGGATGAAAGTAAATCCAAGTGGAATTGGGTCACAGATGTAACATGGAGCCTTCGTTATAAATCAAACAATCCAACTCCGGTAAATTTGAATATTCCCAAAAACATGGAACAAAGCTTAGCAAACCCCATTGGAGCTAAAAGTCAGATAAAAAACTTAGGTCTAAATTCTTTACGCAAAATAGGAACCCGGCAAGCCATTAACATAAAGGGCCCCTTGGTAAAAATACAAATAGGGGATAGGGAAGTGGAAGGCCAATTGGAGGATGGCTATTATAAATTAACCTATCAGGAAATAAGGGCTGCGGATAAATTAAGAGGGACCAAAAACTTTACCTTTGGGAATTCCATAAACAGCATTTCCATGTATGCGGGTGTGGAAAGACGGCCTTCGGAAATACCGGAGGGCTTGCCTCATGGAGGAAATTTAATAGAAGTGCCAATACGGGTAGTGGATGTAAATAAAGATGGAACTTTTGATGACGAGGATTATATTGAGTTTTTTGCCCACGGTACATCTGTATGGAATGAACTCAGCTGGGATTCTCTGGCCACATTTCCCATACATTATGAGTTGGATGTAAACCCCTTTAGCTTTTACAATTATTATTATCTTGATTTTAAATCTGGCGCCGGGAAAAAACTCGAAACTCTGGAATCCCTTTCTGTGGAAGGGTCCACTAAAACAAGTTCTTACACTTACCTTCACCGCCAAAAAGAGTTCCAATTGGGTACCTGTGCCTATGGGCATTACGATACGGAAACGGGAAAAGATTGGTATTGGGTGGCCAACACAAAAGAATGTGATGTAAGTTATTCCGGAAAAGCGAATTTAACCTCAAATCAACTTAATTTCGATAAAAATATGTTTGTGGATTACGCTACTGGCAGTACCAGTTATTTCGGCTTCTACAGGGTTCCCAGCACCCGCAACAATAATTTTGTTTTGAATTTGGGAGACAATACGGGCAGCTATATTAGTCCCGATGTAAATTTGAATGGTAGTTATTACATGCTGGATGGTTCTATAACAGAGAATGACTTTAGTGTGGTATGGAATGATATCACCCGGGGTTACGGCTTTGACGGTTATACTGTTATTTATATGCGTGAACACAACTTTTCTGGAGAGCCTTTTTATCTTTTCCCCGATGTATTTGATGAGAAAGTGAGCTGGAAAATTACAGGTAGTAATTTTGAAGTGCTTAAAATTGAAGAAGGAATTGGAGTTGGTTGGCTTAATGTAAATGGCTCTGGTGTGTTTACAGACATAGCCACAAAAGGCCTTTCCACAAAATATTATATATACTCAAAGGGAATCAGCCAGGAAATCAAAGCTGAAAATTTGTTTTACGAAAAACCAATTCCCGATGGAGCGTTATCGGGACTTAGTAATACTCCTTCGGGAAATACCGAGTATTTAATAATAAGCCCCGACTCTTTAATCAACCAGGCCTTAGAACTAAAAAATTACCGCAATAATGAAGGAAACTTTAAAACCAGTGTGGTTCGAACAGAGGATATTTACCGGCATTTTAGTTCGGGTAGGGTCTCTCCTGTGGCCATTCGCGATTATTTACGCTGGCTCTATTTTAAAGGCGCTAATTCCACTCCCGATTCCAGTTTAAAACATGTGCTTTTATTTGGAGATGGCCATTTTGATTACCGTAACATATATGCTGAAATGGTGGATATTGCCGAGGAGAATATTGAGCCCAATTTTATACCGCCCTTTGAAGTGGGATACAATGCTTCGGATGATTACTATACATATATGGATGACGAAGAATCTGTAACAAAGAACGGCAGTGCCTCTGATTTTGCTTTGGGAAGAATTCCCGTGTCCAGCGATGGAGAGGCTGCTGCTTATATCAATAAAATAAAAGTTTTTAATGACCCGGCTCAATTTGGAACCTGGAGAAATAAATTTTTATCCACGGCAGATGATGATTTTCAAAGAAATGCTGGTAATTGTGATATAGATCCAATAAGAGAAGGGCATACCAATGATGCCAGAGTTATGAATGAACTGGTATTAGCTACGGATCCGGCAAAAATAACGGACAATGTTTATTTATTAAATTACGAGGCAAATTTTGCCAATTCCAAACCCGAGGCCGCCCAAGATTTACTTATAAAGTTAAATAAGGGCGTGATTGCCGCTAATTACATAGGACATGGTAGCGACCAGGTATGGGCCGACGAAGGGTTGTTTGTCACTAAAAAGGCTGTACCCAAATTAAGTAACAAGGGTAAAACAGGTTTGATAACATCTTTTAGCTGTACTGTGGGTCGTTTTGAAAAATTCACCAGTGACGGCCTCAGCGAAACCTTAATAAGCCTTCCGGAAGTTGGAGCCCTATCCACAGTTTCTGCCACAAGGGAATCTTTAAGAGGGCCAAACATTGCTCTTGCCACCGGTTTTTTTCGCAGAGTTTTTGAGTTGGAACCAAATGGGGGGGGTAAGACGTTAGGCGATGCCTTACTGGAAGCTAAGTCGTCAAGTAACAATTTCGAAAACAATCAAAAATACGCCCTTTTCGGGGAGCCTGTGGAAACCCTAAGGAAAAAGCAGTTAAATGTAAAACTAACCAAAAGTCCTACTTCCATTAGGGCTATGGACTGTGGAGTTATGCAGGGAACCGTTTCCGGAGGGAGTGGGGAAGGTTATGTACATGTGGATGTGTTTGGAGCCAACAGCACTAAGCTGGTTCCCGGTCGGGAATGCGATATTGGTGATAGTCGTCCTTCTAAAGATCAATATCTGGATGTAAACGGCCCCTTGCTTTTTTCCAGTACTGTGCCTTTTAGCAATGGAAAATTTTCCCTGGATTATGTTTTTAATGACAGAATCCCTTTTGGAGATTCCGCAGCATATATAAAAGTATATGCCTGGGATAAAAACAGACCCATGGAAGGCGGCTATTTCAAAGACAGTTTGCTAGTGGCAGGGGAAGCCAACAGCTGTGATATGGAAAGTACCGAAGGGCCGCAGATTATAATTTCGGGTTGTGAGCGCAGCCAAACTTCCTTGGCGGATTTCGATAAAAAAATAAGTCTGCCCATTCCATACTGTGTGGAAATTGTAGCCACCGATAGTACTGGTGGGGTTTTTGTTACAGATAGACCTGATGAAGGAACCACAGTTGAAGTGTGGGACTTAAACAACTCCGAACAATTGGCAGCTCCCGTACAGCCCCGCCTTTCCGAAGATGAATTTACTCGCAAAAGCTTTAAATGGGAGTTTGACAATAGCTGGAAACCAGGGCAATATTTGCTAAAAGTTAGGGCACAGGATGGTTTTGGTAACATGTCCACCCGGGAACTGGAAGTAACATTAAAGAACGAAGACTTTTTATCTGTGTATAAAGTGTTTAATGTTCCCAACCCCATTAAAGAAGATGGGACCTGCTTTTATTTTGGCGGCATTGGCAAACAAAACTCTGGTAACTTTGGAGAAGAGGACGCTAACTTTAATGCTGAAATTAAAATTTTTAATCAAAGTGGCTACCTGGTAAAACAGCTTAAAAATGTTAGTGCCAGAATAAACATAAGCGCTGGTAAAGAAGAGTGTAAAATTCGCGGGGCTTGGTGGGATGGAAACGATTTTTACGGAAAGCGTTTGGGCAATGGTATTTATTATTACCAGGTTAAGGTTAAACAAAACTTTAGCAGCAGCAATGGAATAGAAACAAAGTCCAGCCAGCGCAAAAATACCTTGGTGATTAGCAGGTAGTTTTAATTACCAAAGTATTTTCGATATTGTAAAAAATATCGACACCATGTGTTCAATATTTGCGAAAAATCTTTTATAGAACGGAAAATTTTACTTTTCTTAAAAAATACATGGACAAGTAAAGAATCTTTGCTAGTATTTATTTCATAAGTCACAAAAATTTTGTGAGTTAAAATTCTCGATGGTAGGGTAAGTTTTTAAAACTCCCATTTATTTAGCAAAAAAATCTGGGTAAAATAACAGAGTTGCCGAATTTAGTGGTCGGTGTTTTTATTCGCGTAGCTCAATTTTAAACCGTTAATAGGGCTTGGCTCCTATTTGATTATATCTCTTCGCTGATTTTTCTGGTATTGCTTTATTCCAGGAAGTTTTAAAGTTATTGGTATCTGATATAGCTCTGTTCAGCAATATTTGAGAAATTTTAGTTTGTTAAC
>JBNKOC010000009.1:0-149868 GCA_050294405.1 Fibrobacteria bacterium
TGGAGGATAAAATCCACCGGGCCCGGGCCACGCTTTTAGCGGCCAGAATATTGTCTTATCCCGAATATTTGGAGTTGTCCAGCTGGGTGCGGGTGGGGGTTTATTTGGAAATTTTTTCTTCAGAAATATTATCAAAATTAACCGTTCTGTTGATAAAATCCGCTCCCGGACACATTATGTTGGGTGAGAGCCCCGCAGTTCCCCAAGATAAACTAAACGAACAGCGCGCTGCGATGGTACGCCATTTTTTGCTGGATTCCAACGCCTGAAAAAAGCTCAATAAATTGCCCAAGTTAAAAGAGTTCCAAAAGGTCAAATTATTTATATTGCATAAATTATTTTGCGATTTTTTTGCATAAATCGTAAAATATTTCAGTACAAGAGAGGACGGTAAAAATGAATGGAATGTTCACAGATAGGGTAAAAAAGGTGATGCAGCTGGCCCGTGAAGAGTCTGTGCGCCTTGGCAACGATTATGTCGGCACAGAACATCTGTTGTTGGGTCTTATTCGCGAGGGCGAAGGCGTGGCCATAGTGGTATTGAAAAATTTAGGGGTGGAACTTGAAGATCTTTCCAAAAGTATTGAAAAATCCATAACAACTTCCGGTGGAATGATGACCATTGGTCAAATGATCCCTTTCACACCTCGAGCAAAAAAGGTTTTGGAAATCGCAGCCCAAGAAGCTCGTTCCATGGGTCATAAGTACATTGGCACTGAGCATCTGTTACTGGCGCTAATGAAAGACAACGAGTCTGCAGCGGCCAATGCTTTGGGAAGTATTGGAGTGGAATACGACAGAGTTAAAGAAGAAATCATAAGAGTGCTTCGCGGGGGCGATGTATCCGGTGGAGATAGCCCCAGCAGCTCCAGAAAGAAATCCAAAACAGTATTCCTCGATCATTTTGGAAGAGACTTAACAGAGCTGGCCCGCCAGGATCAATTAGACCCAATTATCGGTCGTGGTCCCGAAATTGAAAGAGTGATTCAAATTTTAAGCCGTCGAAAAAAGAACAACCCTGTTCTAATCGGCGAACCCGGAGTAGGTAAAACAGCTATTGTAGAGGGACTTGCGCAAAAAATCGTGGAAAAAAACATCCCCGAAATTTTGGAAAATAAAAGAGTGGTCACCTTGGACATGGGTAGCATTGTTGCCGGTACCAAATACCGCGGCCAGTTTGAAGAACGTTTAAAATCCCTTATTCAGGAACTGCAAAAAAATGAGAATATCATCATCTTTATTGATGAGCTGCACACCATAGTAGGCGCCGGTGGCTCCGAGGGTTCCCTGGATGCTTCCAATATTTTTAAACCCGCTTTGGCCCGTGGCGAATTGCAATGTATAGGTGCTACTACTTTGGATGAGTATCGCAAATACATTGAAAAAGATGGCGCTTTGGAACGCCGTTTCCAAACTATCATGGTTGATGCACCGGGGATGGAAGATACCATTGAAATTATCAAAGGCCTGCGTCCCAAATACGAGGACCACCACAAGGTTAAATACAGCGACACCGCTTTAGAAGCGGCGGTTCGTTTGGCGGAACGCTACATAAGCGACCGTTTTCAACCGGATAAATCCATAGATATTATTGATGAAGCCGGCGCCCAGGTTCGGCTGTCCAGCTTGGCTATTCCACCGGAACTTCGGGAAAAAGAAATCGCTTTAGAAAAAGTGATTAAGGAAAAAGAAGCTTCTGTGGAAAACCAGGATTACGAAGCGGCCGCTAGCCATAGAGACTCTCAGGAAAGGCTAAAAGAAGAGCTGGAAGAGATGAAGAAGAAATGGCGGGAGTCCAAGAAAAACGAGACTCTGGAGGTTAAAGAGGAAGATATAAAAGCTGTTATCGCCAATATGACTGGCGTGCCTTTGGTTAAAATGGCCAGCCAGGAAACCAAACGGCTTATGAAAATGGAAGATGAACTGAAAAAAAGAGTGGTGGGTCAGGATCACGCTATTCAGGTCATATCCAAGGCGATTCGCCGTTCCAGAGCCGGTGTTCACACTACCAAAAGGCCTATGGGAAGCTTTTTATTCCTGGGAGCCACAGGAGTGGGCAAAACCGAACTGGCCAAGGCTCTTTCTGAATTTTTGTTCCATACAGAAGATGCCATCATTCGTATTGACATGAGTGAATATATGGAAAAATTCTCTGTGTCTCGCCTGGTGGGAGCCCCTCCGGGATATGTGGGTTACGAAGAGGGCGGCCAGCTCACTGAAAAAGTGCGAAGAAAACCTTATTCCTTGATTTTGCTGGATGAAATTGAAAAGGCTCATCCCGATGTGTTTAATATTCTGTTGCAAATATTCGACGATGGCCAGCTTACAGACAGCTATGGCCGCAAAGTGAATTTCAAAAACACCCTTATTATCATGACTTCCAACCTGGGAGCCCGTGAGATGAAAAAAGGAGGGATGGGATTTGGAAAAAGCGATGCGGAAGCTGAATTTGAGAGATTGGAAAAAACCGTTAAAGAAGAGGTTAAACGCACCTTTAACCCGGAATTCTTAAATCGTATTGATGACCAAGTGGTATTCCGTCCGCTGGGCAAAGAGCATATGCACGCCATTGTGAATATTCTTATTAAAGAGCTGGAAGACAGACTCCACGATAAAAATATCAAGGTGGAAGCTACTGAAACGGCACGGGATTACATTGTGGAAAATGGTTTTGATCCTCTATTGGGAGCCCGTCCCTTGCGACGCTCTATCCAGCGTTTGGTGGAAGATCCCTTGGCAGAAGAAATTCTATCCAGCAATATGACAGAAGATTGTCTGGTAACCATTAACCACGAGGGTGAAGGACTGGTTTTTTCACAGAAAAAACTCGACCCCGCGGAAAAAGAAGTGGATGCGGAAATAGCCAAAGAAATGGAAAAACTATAGTCTAAATTCAATTTTCTTGTTTATTTATAAGGCTCTTCCCCCGAGGAAGGGCCTTTTTTTTGTGACCTAATTATTACCTTCGGGTAGAAAGTAAAATCCCATCTTTTTATTATATTTGCTGGCAAATTTTTACCAAAAGCGAAAGGGTGAGTTTGAAGCTTTTCAATTCGGCTAGAGGCAAGTTATTAGGAGTTCAATGCAGATAAATCAATTAAAATTCTTGTTCCTTAGCCTTGCGATTTTGCTTTTTTCTCAAACTCAAATTTTTTCCCAGGTTGGATTGGACATGCCAAACCAGGTTCGGGAAATAAAAATTGTGTCCCTTAAAGTAGAGGGCAACCAAACTGTTGACGCCGAACGTATTAAAAGCGCCCTTCAGCTACAAGAAGGCAACAGCTATTTGCCTCCTGTTTTAAGAGATAAAGTTCGCCAGTCCATCAAGTCCCTTTATGAAATGAAATATTTTAAAACCATTTCTGTGGATATTAATTATCCCGAAGCGGTAGATGGGGTAGAACTTGTTTTTAATGTAAAAGAATTGCCCAGCCTTGGACGAATCTCCATCGTGGGTAATGAAGAAATTGAAGAATCGGATTTGGTAAAAGAAATGAGCTTGTACGAGGGCCAAACTTATTCGGCTTCGGATATTCAAAGGGAAAAACAAACCATTTTGGATATCTATCACGAAGAAGGTTTTTTCCTGGCCGAAGTGAATGTTACTGAAAAAAAAGATCCCAACACCGAGCGAATCGATGTGACCTTTAACATTACTGAAAACCGCAAAGTCAAAATCCGCGAAATCTCCTTTGTGGGTAACAAGGAAATCAAAGGCAAAAAGCTTCGCAAAACCATGAAGACCAAGAAAAAGAGCTGGTTTTTTGGAATTGGCGGTGAGTTTAAGGAAGATGAACTTTTGGGCAGCAAAGACTCTATTGTGAATTACTACCAACAAAATGGCTTTTTGGATGCCCAGGTTGTGGATCATCGTCTTAGCTTTTCTCCCGACAACAAATACATGGATATTGAAATTGAAGTGAGTGAAGGGGTTCAATACCACTTGGGTAAAGTCAACTTTATCCATAATGATATTGTGGATGAAAGGGCATTGTACCAGCAAATGCTTTTAAAAGAAGGCGATGTGGTGGATATTCAAAAATTTATGATGAGTAAATACCAGGTGGAGACCCTGTTTCGCGATATTGGCCATTTATTTGTGCAGGTGGAAGAAAAAAAGAGCTATAAGGACTCCGTTCTTAATGTGACCTACACGGTGCATGAAGGCGGCCTTGCCCATGTTAATAAGGTACATGTCAGGGGCAATACCAAAACCAAGGATAAAGTTATCCGCCGTGAGCTGAAAATTTTTCCAGGCGATTTGTTTAGCCAATCTCTGGTAATGCGCTCCACCCGCGAAGTCATGCAGCTCAATTACTTTGATGGAGTAAACCCCAATTACGAACCTGTGGGGAACGACAACGTGGATTTGGTATTTGAAGTTAAAGAAAAAGAAGCGGGCACCGGCACTTTTTCTGCAGGTATGGCTTACAGCCAAAGAGACGCTTTAGTAGGTACCTTAGGGCTTCAGATTCCCAACTTTTTGGGAAATGGGCAGCGCGCTGATTTAAACTTGGAATGGGGCGCCCGCAAGCAGTTGTACTCTATTGGTTTTACCGAGCCCTGGTTTTTGGATACTCCCACCTTATTAGGGGGAAGTTTGTTTTGGTCTAAAACCGAAAACTTCAATTACATCCCCGAAGACAACAACGGTATTATTGATCCATACGGCAGTAAATATTTTACCCGCTATGGATTTAAGGTTCGTCTGGGGCGCCGTTTAACATGGCCTGATGACTATTTCACTATTTACACCAGTTACAATTTAACAGACAACCAAAATGGCCGCTTGAATGATCCTTCTTTATTATTGCAGGAATCAGGTTTGGAATCTTCCTGGAGTATTAACATTGTTCGCGATGACAAAAACCTTCCCATGTTTCCATCCGATGGCTCCCGCTACAGCTTTACCTGGGAAAAATTTGGCGGACCCCTCGGTGGCGATTTTGACTATGCCAAATGGGAAACCAAAATCAACTGGTGGTTCCCCACCATTGAAAAACTGGTGTTGGGAATTGAAACGGAGTTAGGCATTATTACGGGCGACAAAATACAGAAATGGGACTTGTACCAAATGGGCGGCATACTTGGTTTTAACGGAAAGCTCAGGGGTTATGACAACGGTGTTATCGGCCAGGGCAAAATTGGCCGTTCCTTTTTCTCATTTGTAACTCAATTGGTTTATCCTGTGGCTCCCAACGTGTTTTACCTGCACAGTTTTTTTGATATGGGTAATGTATATGGCAAGGCTTTGCAGAATCCAAGCCCGACCCGTGGCGCCTTGGGCAGCCCCATTGATGATATTGATTTGTCGGACTTATTAAAAGACTACGGATTGGGTTTTCGCCTGGTTATTCCCATGGTGGGAATTATGGGATTCGACTTCGCCTGGAACCTTGGCCCCGACAAGCTTGATGGCCGTAAGGTTTCCAACGATGGAATCCAGACTAACTTTGTGATTGAAGCCCCGTTTTAATACAACTAAAAAAATTTTAGGAGATATGGTATGAAGTATTTATGGATGTTACTGGCCCTCAGCCTTCCTCTAACAGGGATGGCAGCTCAGCTGAAAATAGCTCATGTGGATTCTAAGCTTATTTTTGAAGGCTATAAGAAAACCAAAACCGTGCAAAAGCAATACGATGCCCAGGTGGGTAAGTGGGAACAGGATGCTGCGAAAATGCAACGTGAACTCACAGAAATGAAAGAGCGTTTGGAAAAGCAATCTTTAATGTTAAGCGCCGAAAAGAAAAAGGAACTGGAATCTAAAATGCTGGAAAAACAATCTCAATACCAGCAGTTTGTGCAAAAAATCTATGGCCGCGATGGGGATTTGTTTCAAAAGAATCAGGAATTTTCCGGCCCCATTATTAAGAAGATTAACGCTACCATTCAGGATGTAGCAAAACAAGAAGGCTATGACATGGTATTAGACAGAGCTGTGGGAGCTGTGGTTTACTGGCAACCCGACAACGATTTGACCCAAAAAGTTTTGGACGTCCTTAATAAGGAATAACATTTATGCAGCTTCCATCTCCCATTGCAATCGGGGAG
Source organism: Fibrobacteria bacterium (assembly GCA_050294405.1). Classification (GTDB taxonomy): domain Bacteria; phylum Fibrobacterota; class Fibrobacteria; order UBA11236; family JADFYW01; genus JBNKOC01. Next base: position 6,055 of record JBNKOC010000009.1, read on the forward strand.
TTGCTGCGAAGCTGTCCCTCACTTTCAAAGGCCCAGGGCTCCGTGCCTTCGGGTCTTTTAAATTTGAAAATCCATTCTTTGGATTCCCCTCGCTTTTCCACAGAAAATTCTCTTAGTTTTTTAAAAAATGCCTCGGCTTTGCCTAAAAAAGGTTTTGCAGCCAGATTGGTGATTTCCGAAGAGCCCATACCAACAGAAAAAAAATGTAACCTGTTGGTTGCGGATATTTATCCAGTTATTCATGAACTGCTGGAAATGTATTTTACGTCAAAACCAAATACCCATTCCATAAATCCCAATTTCCCTCATGCCAAGGTTTTTGGGAGACTGGGAGATAACGTTAAAATTGGGGCGGGCTGCTTTGTTTCTGACAAGTGTGAAGTTAAAGATAATGTTATTCTTGAGCCTAATGTAACTCTTCTTGACAATGTTGTTATTGGAAATGGCAGCTATATTCAGTCGGGAGTGGTGGTGGGTTCCAGCGGCTTTGGTTTTTACGCCCAGAAAAAAAAACAAATAACCATGCCCCACTTGGCGGGTGTTGTGGTTGAAGATAACTGTTGGCTTGGCGCAAATACGGTTATTGCTTCGGGAGTTTTAAACCCCACTTTTATCGGGGCTTACAGCAGGCTCGACTCCCATATACAAATTGCCCACAATGTTTATTTAGGCCATCACGCGACTATTGCCTCCCAATCGGGGATAGCTGGTTCCACATACATAGGGCCTTATTTTACCATGGGTGGCGCCTCTTCCGTAACAGGTCATATCGAAATTGGGGAGAATGTTACCGTGGCAGCCCGCAGTGGTGTGACCAAATCACTTCCTTCAAAGGCCGTGGTGGCAGGCTTTCCGGCCCAAGCTATTAAAAATTGGAAAAAGCAGTTGGCCCTGCTTCGAAAATTAGAGGCGGAGTTAAAGGGGAAAAAGACCCCGTGAATAGCTTTCTTGAAGGAAAAGGGGTTCACACCGGGGAAATTTCCAGTTTAAAACTGATGCATACTTTTGGTAAGAATCTTCAATTGAACTTTGGAAAATTCACTAACATCCAAAAAACAGTTTTTGAAAGCCCTCATTTTCTGGAGGCCAACTATTGCACCAGTATAAAAGATGCTTCCCGAAATATAATGTTTTTTACTCCGGAACATTTTATGGCATGTATGTATCCTTGGGCGCAGGCCGAAATCAAAATAAATTGTGAGGCTTCTGAAATGCCGGGTATGGATGGGAGCGCCCTTATTTTTTCCCAATTTTTACAAGAACAAATGGAAAGTTTTGGCTTTTTCCCTCAAGCCCCAACCTTTTACACAAGCCAGCTAAAAAAAAACTATCCCATTGATACGGGTCATTTTAAGGTGCAGCCCCATACCCATTTTAAAGTTCACTACCAGGTCCACCGGGGTGATCTAAAACAGGATTATGTATTTGAATGGAAAGAGAACCAGGGAGCTGAATTATTCTTCAGAGAAATAGCCCCGGCACGAACATTTATTTTTTGGGACTCTTATTTAGATGCCAAAAAGAAGGGACTGCTTAAGGGCGCCGAACTTTCCAGCGGACTTTTGTTAGCTCAAAATAAAAGGGACTTTAAGGAGGCCTTGTTGCATCCGGAGTTTAGCGAAAATTCGGCCTTTTACCCTATTTTAAATTCCCAGGCTTTTCGCTTAAAAAATGAATGTGCCCGGCATAAAATACTAGATTTGCTCGGGGACCTGGCCTGGTGCGGCCTGGCTCTGCCCAAATTGGAAATAAATATTTTAAACGGCGGGCATTTCCACCACCTTAAATTGGTAAAGGATTTAATATATGAACGAGTCTCTGCAAAAAGTATTGGATGAACTTTCCGTACCCAAATCAGAAAACCCAAAATTTGTAATTGATTACGCGGGCATCACAAAAATATTGCCCCACCGCCACCCCTTTTTATTTGTGGATGGAGTTTTGGAAGTGGAACAGGGAAAATCCATTGCTGGTTTAAAAAACTACAGTTTTAACGAACATTTTTTCGTGGGTCATTTTCCGCAGGAACCGGTGGCTCCTGGAGTACTTCAAATTGAAGCTTTAGCTCAAATTTCCTGCATACTGGTTGCCCTTTCTGTAGAAGGCGTGCAAAACAAGCGGCCCGCGTTTACCGGAATTGAAGAAGCGAAATTTCGCAAGCCCGTTCGCCCTGGCCATGCCATGGTTTTAAAGGCGGAGTTGCAAAAAATGAAAAGAGGCTTCGCCATTTTAAACACTCGTGGTGAAATTGATGGCGAAGTAGCAGTGGAAGCTGTTATAAAAGCCGCCATGGTTTAAAATTTATGGCTGTTCACCCCAGCGCTATAATACATCCAGGTTTAAATTTGCCCGATACTGTAAGTGTCGGGCCTTTTTCCATAATTGAAGAAGATGTAACTATAGCTCCCCATGTCAGCATAGGGGCCAATTGCCATATTTACGGGGGAAGTCAAATAGGTTCCCATAGCCAAATATTTGATGGGGCTATTGTGGGTTCCCCTCCCCAAGATTTAAAATATACGGGTGAAAAAACTCAAACCATTATTGGCAGCCATTGTGTGCTGCGGGAATATGTTACCGTAAACCGAGGAACATCTTACAGTTTTAAAACCCTTATTGAAGACAATTGTTATATCATGACCTATTGCCATGTGGCTCATGATTGTGTTTTGGAAAAAGGGGTGATGTTAGCCAACGGAGTGCAAATGGGCGGGCATGTGCGAATCGGGGAGCATACTGTGGTGTTGGGTATGACTGGAATTCATCAGTTCTCTAAAATTGGAAAAGGATGTTATGTGGGTGGGGGGCTTAGGGTGGCTAAAGATATCCCCCCATTTTCCAAAGCTTTGGGAGAGCCGCTCAAAATGGCCGGGCCCAATAGTCTGGCCCTAAAAAAATTCCCGGAATGGGATAACCCCGGGAGCCTGTTAAAAACCATACATAACCATTACAGAAAATGGCCTCAAAAAGAATTTTTAGCTTGGCTGGAAAATACGGAACAGGAGCCTTTACAAAAGGAATGGCTTAAATTTTTCGCAGAGAAAGAGCGAGCGGCGCTTAGCTATTAGCGTCCTCTTTCAAGAGAGCTTCTATTTGAGGCAGTATTTCTTTTTTGCAGCGTTCGAAGCAATATATTTGCTGGAGAATGGAGTGGGTGCGGTAATTGGCCGCTTTTTTTTGAATCCAATCGCTGACCAGCTCGGTTTTGTTTTCAGCATGTTCTATTTCGGGCCCAAGCTCATTTAACATGGCTTTGGATTGGTAATCCAAATAAAATTTGAAGTTAATAGGCATGTTCATGGATATCAGAAAAAACTTAACCATAACATCAATGGGTTGAGCCTGGTTTTTGCTCTCAAAATTTTTTACAAAGTTGCGAAAATCCAGAATGTGTTTTTTTAAAAAGGGAACTATGGAGCCCTTTAACACATTGAGATCGCCCCTGTCGTAATTTTCAGAAAATTGACCAAGTATATCTTCTTCCAATTCCAACTCCGTATACAGGGTATCCATAGTATAAAAAAATTATTTGTCTGAATTAAAAAGAAAAATTTTAAGGGGGAAATTGCTATTCAAATCTAAAAAAGAAAAGCAGCCCATAAATTATGGGCTGCTCTGAGTTTTACTTTCTTTTGCCTTTTTTAGCCGCTTTTTTTGCAGTCTTTTTAACTGGTTTTTTAGCGACTTTCTTGGCTGCTTTTTTTACCACTTTCTTCGCGGCCTTTTTAGCTGTTTTAGCCGCCTTTTTTACAGTTTTAGTGGCTTTTTTAACAGCCTTCTTAGCTGCTTTTTTTGCGGCCTTTGCTGGTTTTTTAGCAGCGGGCTTGGAGCCGGCCAACTTTTCTTCCACTGCGGCTTGAGCGGCAGCTAAGCGGGCAATGGGCACGCGAAAAGGAGAACAACTTACATAGTTCAATCCTGTGCGATGACAGAATTTTACAGAGTTGGGTTCGCCACCATGCTCACCGCAAATGCCCAATTTAATGTTGGGTTTTACGGATTGGCCTTTGCTGACAGCTGTTTCTACCAATTGGCCTACACCAGTTTGATCCAAAACCTGGAAAGGATCTTCTGGCAATACTTTCTTGGAAGTGTAATCGCCCAAGAAAACACCAGCATCGTCACGGCTGTAACCGAAAGTCATTTGGGTTAAGTCGTTGGTGCCAAAGGAGAAAAAGTCGGCATCTTCAGCAATTTCATCGGCAGTTAAGGCTGCACGTGGAATTTCAATCATGGTGCCAATTAATGTTTTCAACTTGGTGTTGTTTTCAGCCAGAGTTTCTTTAATAACGGCTTCGGCATTGGCTCTTAAAATGCTGAGCTCTTTGCGAGTGCCCACTAAAGGAATCATGATTTCGGGAGTTAAGCCCAAGCCTTCTTTATTTACGGCGATGGCAGCGTTAATAATGGCCTTTACCTGCATGTCGTAAATTTCAGGATAGGTGATTCCCAAACGACAACCTCTGTGTCCCAACATGGGGTTCATTTCAGAAAGGCTTTCTACTTTGGATTTGATTTTTTCCAAAGATACACCCATGGCCTGGGCCATTTCCAACTGCTCTTCTTCGCCATGTGGAACAAATTCATGTAAAGGAGGGTCTAACAAACGCACAGTAATGGGATAACCTTCCATAGCGCGGAAAAGGTCTGTGAAGTCCTGAGTTTGGATAGGCAACAATTTGGCAAGAGCGATTTCCCTGCCTGCCTTATCTTCGGCTAAAATCATTTCTCTGAAAAATACCAGACGCTCGCCTTCAAAGAACATATGTTCGGTGCGGCAAAGGCCAATTCCCTGAGCGCCAAACTTAATAGCTTGTGCGGCATCGCGAGCGGTATCGGCGTTAGTGCGAACCACCAATTTTTTGGCCTTGTCCACCCACTCCATAAACACACCAAATTCACCGCCAAAGGCAGCAGGGATGGTGGAAACTTCGCCCTTCATCACTTCGCCTGAAGATCCGTTAATGGAAATCCAGTCGCCTTCGTTAAGAGTCATATCGCCAACAACAATAGTCTTGGCCTCGGCGCTGATTTTAAGAGCGCTACAACCCGCTACGCAGGTTTTTCCCATGCCGCGGGCAACAACAGCAGCATGGCTTGTCATGCCACCACGGCCTGTTAAAATGCCTTCTGAGGAAATCATACCTTCGATATCTTCGGGCGAGGTTTCCTGACGGACCAAAATGGTTTTCTTGCCGTTTTCTTTCCAGGCAACGCTATCCGCAGCGGTAAATACTACTTGACCGGTGGCTGCGCCAGGGGAGGCGGGAAGACCAGTGGCCACAACATGTTTATCAGCTTTAGGATCAAAAGAAGGATGCAAAAGCTGGTTCAAAGAATCAGGATCGACTCTCATAATAGCTTCGTCTTTGCTAATTAAACGTTCGCCTACCATGTCCACCGCAATTTTTACGGCAGCTGCGGCGGTGCGTTTTCCACTACGGGTTTGCAGCATCCAAAGTTTTTCTCTTTCGATGGTAAACTCGATGTCCTGCATGTCGCGATAGTGCTTTTCCAGTTTTTTGTAAACGGTTTCCAATTGTTTGTATACCTTGGGCATGGTTTCTTCCAAAGAAGGGCCATCGCCTTCTTTTTTACCAGCAATGCAAATGGGCTGAGGGGTACGAATACCAGCTACCACATCTTCGCCCTGGGCGTTGATTAAATATTCGCCGTAGAAAAGTTTTTCGCCAGTGGATGGGTTTCTTGTGAAAGCAACACCAGTGGCGCAGTCGTTTCCGGCATTGCCAAAAACCATGGATTGTACATTTACGGCAGTTCCCCATTCTTCGGGAATGCGGTTTAAACGGCGATATACTATGGCGCGTTCAACCATCCAACTTTTGAATACTGCTCCGATACCGCCCCAAAGTTGTTCTTCGGGTTCTTCGGGGAAGGGTTTTCCTGTGTGGGAGCGTGTTATTTCTTTAAAAACGCCAACCAGTTCTTTTAATTTTTCAGCACTGAGTTCATTGTCGTTTTCAACGCCTTCTTCTTCTTTGACTTTCTCCAGGGCTTTTTCGAAATAGTCGGAATGTACGCCCAATACAACATCGGAATACATCATAACAAAACGGCGATAAGAATCGTAGGCAAAACGGGCATCGCCGGAAGCATTAATTAACCCTTGGATAGTAACATCGTTAAGACCCAGATTTAATACGGTATCCATCATGCCGGGCATGGAAACACGGGCGCCGGAACGAATGGAAAGAAGCAAAGGGTTAGTGGGGCTGTTGAATTTTTTGCCCATGTCTTTTTCAATTTTAGAAAGGGCTTTTTTAACTTCGGATTGCAAGGAAGCGGGATATTTATGACCGTTCTGATAAAAATAAGTACAAACTTCTGTGGTAATAGTAAAACCGGAGGGTACAGGTATTCCAATGGAACACATTTCAGCCAAGTTGGCTCCTTTGCCTCCCAACAGATTTTTCATGGACGACTTTCCCTCGGATTTATGAGATCCGAAGTAATACACATATTTTTTAGAGCTGGCCATTAGGTTCTCCTTAAAAGGTTTATTGTATGGGGTTTCATATCAAAAAAATTCGGCCTGAAATTTAATAGGTTGCAGGGGGAACGGCAACTCCGAAGCCTAATTTTACCCAGATGGAAGACAGAAAAATCTAAATTAAAATCCTATGAAATATGATTTTTACAACACCGGCAATTTGTACAAACCAAAACTTGCCATTCAGGCCAGAAATAGGCTCCACAGGATCCTTTTAGAGGGTTTAAACCCCAAAAGTATTTTGGAAGTGGGAGTGGGCTTTGGCGAATTGGCAAAATTTTGTTTGGAAAGAAATGTCCAATGGACCGGAGTAGACGCCAACCAAAACCTCATTGACACACTGAGCGCTGAGGGTTTCAAACTCTACCGTGCTAATATGCCGGAGTTCCCCCAAATAGAAGAGAACTTTCAGATTATTTTTGCCGCCCACTTTATCGAACATCTTAAGGATTATTCCGAAGCTTTTCAGTTTTTGGAGCAGTCCAAAAAACTGTTGGAAAAAAACGGGGGAGGGCATGTTGTTTTGCTCTTTCCGGATATTGAAAAAATCGGCCATTACTTTTGGCAGGACTATACCCACTCGTTTGTGACCACAAAAAAGCGTATTGAGGATATGTTGTATGATGCGGGCTACAAGTTAGAAAGAAGCGGCCATTACACTGCCTGTTTTTTTGCCAGTTCCACTTTAATTAGCCTTGCGGGGAAAGTGTTTCCTTATTTTTTACTACCCAGAAAACAAGCAGAATTTGCCCGTCTCTCTTTCCAACAACATGGCTATGCCATAGCGAGGGTTTAGCCTAAGGGCAGCTTTAAAAATTGGTCGTCGCTTTGCTCCTTCAAACTCGAATAGGTTATTCATAAGCTCCCTCGGGTGCCCTCGAGGCCGTGAGGTTCCCCATCTCGCTTTTTTCGAGCTGGGGCCCAAAGGCAGGGTGTTTCACTCTTCCTCAAAATAGTCGTCACAAATTCCATTTGTTTCCTTTAAGCTCGATAAGTCTCGGCATTAAGGTTTCTCGGTTCCTCATTTATAACACATAAACTCCGGTTATTGGGCGTCGCAAGCTCCTTCAAGCTCGCCATGTCTTTAATTTACGTATCCTCGGTTCATCATCGTGTGCCTCGCTCACAACAACGATCATCAATTTTTAGAGCTGCCCCTTATTTTTATCCTAACTTAAAGCCCAGATCTTTAAGCTCTTCCGGCAGGCTCTGGGAATCGGAATCAGCAAATAACTTGTATGCGGAAAAATCTCTTCTTTCCGGAAAATTTTTCCGAAGGGCATCAAAACCAGCTCCCGGATTTTGAGACTGGAGGGATTGCCTTAGCTTAAAATCCTCAGATGTAAAATCAAAAATTTCATGGGCAAGACTTTCCATTTGCAAAAGCTTTGAGGAAGGCTTCCAATTAAGGCTTAATTTTTTTTCTAAAAGCGGCCAGTCCATATCTCCAGGGGGCAGATTAAAAAAATGGCAAAATTCTTCATATATCATAAAGCTGCCTCTTATTTTTCCCTCCGCAGAATAACCGGCAATATGAGGAGATACATAGTCACAAACATCCACCAGTTCTGGTAAAATTAAGGGCTCATTGGGAAATACATCCAGCACCAGTGAGTTTTTAGGATTTTGCTTTTTCCAATTAATAAGGGATTCGGAATGGATAATAGGGCCGCGGGATGTATTTATTATTAATTCCGCTTGCCTGAGCCCTTCTAAAAAGTTTTGGTTAATAAGCCCCAGAGTTTTATGGGGACCTTCTTTGCTTAGGGGAACGTGGAAGCTTAAAAAATGGGATTTTTCTATTAGGCTGGAATAGTCCACCAAAGGGTATTTGCCTGGGTGGCTTTTTTCAAGAGGTGGATCGCAGGCGAGTACATTGAGCCCAATGGCCCTTGCTTTTGGAGCCAGGTTTTTGCCCACATTGCCAAAGCCCACAATACCCAAAGTTTTATTTTCCAGGTTTATTTTTTTTTGGCGGTGGAGCTTTAAAAGCATGCTAATGACATAATCTCCCACCGCATTGCAATTGCAGCCTGGGGCATAGGCAAATCCAATCTTATTTTTATCTAAATAAGGCAAATCTATGTGGTCTGTTCCAATGGTGGCTGTCCCTACAAATTGAATAGTTGAGTCCTTTAGTAAATCCTCGTTTACTTTTGTCACAGACCGCACAATAAGGGCTTGGCTATCTTTTAGCTGTTCCCTGGAAAGAGAGCGGCCTTCAAAAAATTCAACCTCGCCATGGCTGCCGAAAAGCTCTCTGCCTAGAGGGATATTGGAATCCACCAAAATTTTCATGCAGCAAAATTAATTCAAAATGACTCCAAATTCAGTGGATTCTTTTTTAGATGGATTCCAGGGGAAATTATATTTTAGAGTCAGGCTGTTTGTTGGCCTCAACAAGGAAAAGAAATTGGATTTAACCCAGTGGATAAATAAAGAGCTAAACCCCGTCGTATCCAAGCTCCAAAAGGGAATAGAAAGCGGTGGCCTTAGCTATGGCAAGCAGGGAGTGCATTCCCACCATCAAAGATTAATTCTGGATGCTTTAGACAAGTTGCTTTCGGTACTGTTTCCAGGAACTCTGGGTGATGAAAGCTTAGAGCAAACGGATTTAAATCTTTATCTATGCGATCAATTGCGCTGGCTGGCTCCTAATTTAAGCAATCAAATTGAGCATTTTTTAATATATGAATCTGAGCGTTTGGGTAGTCCCAGAAAAGAGTGCAGGCCAAGAGCCCAGAAGGCGGCTATTTCTTTAATCCAGGAATTGCCCAAAATCCGCAAGACCTTGTTAAAAGATATTGAGGCGGCGTACGAAGGGGATCCTGCGGCTATATCTTTAGATGAAGTTTTAATCACTTACCCCTGTGTGGACGCTATTGCAACCCACCGCATTGCCCATCATTTGTATAAAAGCGGTATTCCCATTGTGCCTAGGATTATGTCCGAGCGTGCTCACTCTCGCACGGGTATTGATATACATCCGGGAGCTACCATTGGGCCTTCTTTTTTTATTGATCACGGAACCGGGGTTGTGATTGGAGAAACCACCGTAATTGGAAAATCCGTAAAGTTATATCAGGGAGTTACCCTTGGGGCTTTAAGTTTTCCTAAAGATGAAAATGGAAATCCCATTAAGGGTATTAAACGCCACCCTAACATAGAAGACGGAGTGGTTATTTATGCGGGGGCCACCGTTTTGGGCGGGGACACCACTATTGGAAAAAACTCCATTATTGGAGGTAGTTGTTGGGTGACCCATAGCGTGCCTCCAAATACTTTGGTTACTATGGAAAGCCAGGAAACAAAAATCAAGAAAAAAAATTAACACTGATTTTGTCTCAAATTCATATAGCACAAGTTGGCCCCGCAGGATACATTCACTGCGGAATTTTGGATTATGCGAATTTTTTACAATTGGGTTTTGAAAAATATGTCCATTGCCAATACCTTTCCTACGATGAAGCCCTTGAACAAAATAATTGGGAAAAATTTGATGCGGTTTATGTGCATTACGAACGTTCCCTCCTACCCAATATTGACAAACTGAAAAAACTCGGGGCGGCTCTCGGAAAAAAAGGTTTTTTAATTCCCCATGAAATATATGAAGAGGACCCATTTGCTTTTCCTTACCACAAAGTGGATTCTAAGCTGGCATTCCTTAGAGCTTTAAAAAAATGGCTGTATCGCCGTAAACATCAGAATTTTTTTCAGGAAAAAGAAATTCAAAAGAAAAATTATTTTTTTGAGAATGTAGTTTGTTTATCCCGCTCCAATCACAAGCAACTTTTGGCTAAGGGCGCACGGCCTTTAGATAGCATCATCCCCCTTGCAGCTCCCGATGCAAAAAACTTTGGAAGTCCGAAAGCCACACCGCAGATTTTTGTGGCCAACAGTTCTTTTTCCCTGAGGTGGATTGCCGTTTTTGGTTTTATCAACCCTGCGAATGATTATCAAATATTATTTGATTTGCTAAAAGAACTTCCAAGCAATTTTAACCTTATATTAATTGGTGGGGATAAGGGGAATCATCAGCTCCTTGAAGATATTAAAATCAATGTCAGTAACATGGGGCTTGGCCAGCGCTTTTATTATACCGGTTATCTGCAACCTGATGAAATCACCAGCTATCTGCAACATTGCCATTTTTTTATCTGCCCCTTTAAACACAAAAGCAACTCCTCTTCTATTTTGCAGCTTTTTTCTTTTGGAAAGCCCATTTACGGGTCTAAAATTCCCATTCTTGAGGAATTAAAACAAATGGGGGCTCCCATTGAAATTTATCAGAATGTAAGGGATTTAAAAGAAAAACTTTTGGCCCAGGAACAACAAGCTGCAGCTATTGAAAATCGTTACCCTTACAGCTTATCCAAAGTATGTGGGGAATATTTGAAAATAGCCGGATTAGATGTTAATGGAGATTCTCAGTAAAATTCCATTTTCGTATTCAAAACGAAGTGGAGAGCTTCGACCGGTTTCGGAAAGTTTGTCATTCATTTCAAATAAGTAACTCAGTTCTAAATAACGCGTGATGTTAAAACGAACATCCGTTAAAAATTCTTCAACCTTGTAAGCGTAAGGATTTCCATTTTCGAAAAAAAGTTCTGTTTGTAAATCCACTGTAAGCCTGCTGCCAAGGCGCAGCCTGCTATTTATAGTGTTTTCTAAGCCAACTTCAAATTTGGAAGGCAACGGCGCCCAAATATTTCGGGTTTCGCTTACTCTGCTTAGCTGGTCCCGGGTATAAGTTTGTCGAACCCCAAGCCCTAACTGGGTGGAAAATTCAAAATTGTAATTGGTAATCAGCTCGAAATTAGCTCCGCCCCCAGCTCCCAGTAGCAATGGAAAAATAGAGGGCGTTATTTCAAATTCCTCTAAGTTTTTTCCCCGAAGTGAAGTAATGGTATCGCCTTCCACAATAAAATCCTGGCGAGGCATTGCCCCATCTGTTATGGACTGGGTGATATAATGTAAGTATTCCCCATCTTCATCTTTAATAAAAGCTGTGTCATTTTCTGAAGCAATGGCCTGGTATTGGGGGAAAAAATGAGATTCCACTTTTGCGCTTAAATAAGGCCCCACATATTTATTTAAGCGCCTTACCCAGGAACTTCTTATGCGGATTTCGTCTGTAACAGAGCTAACATCTTCGTTTTTTTCCCATTGGAAAATGTTTTTAGTGCGCAGCTCATTAATGCCAAAATATTTGGTATTGTCATATTTTGCTCTGAATTTAAAATCTAAAAGAGCGCTAACCGTGCGGGAGGTTTCTTCAAAATTGATGATTTTGTTATTCAAGCTAACATTGCCGCCAATTCTGGCTCCGTATTTCCAGTTCACACCTGCTTGCCGCCGAGCCCTTACATCTTTTACACCTCCGGCAATGAGTTCCCCCTCCTCGGAATAAACCAGTTCCACCACCGTCAATTCTCCGGGATTGAGCTGCACGGTAATGTAATTTTTAACAGAGCCAAAACTTTCGCCAACTTTTGTGATTTTATATAGACCCGGCTTTAAAATCCAGGTTCTTAAATCTTTAATTCGTTCCTCTTCAAGTCCATAACCCTTGCCTAAGGGCTCTGAATTGTTCATGCTAAAAAGGTCGTATTCATGGCTCTTGTAATCGCCGTTTTCATCCAGCACTTCCACCACAAGCCCGGACCATTCTGGTTTTACAATAGTGGTTTTTCCCTCTTTAATAGAAACCAAATATTTCATTTTTTGATCCAGGGTTCCCGATCCAATACGAATTAAATAACTGCCTTCCTCCAGCAATATTCTTTCACCCGGTTGGCCGGGAGTTAACTTGTCATCGCCCTTGTATACAATTACTTCGGGTTCAAGCCGGGGTTCGCTCATGGTTGGCACAAACAGCGCACCATATCCCATTCCAATTAAGGTTTTATCACGGGCGAGCTGTTCATTAATAGAAGGAGCCTGCCATTTATTTTTTTTTGGAGGTTTTGGCGCGGACAACTCTGTAACCTGGGATTCCGATTTCTTTAAAGAGCTTTCGGTTTCCGTAACTTCCTCCCCTGGCAAATCGGGAGCTGGTTCACTCCAGATACATACGCATAATGCCAAAAGGATAACGAGAGGTTTTGGCTTAATGGAGATTAAATTCAGAAAATTAATCATTAACCTCTTCTTCTTCTCTGATTTCTCGTACGGTATTTTTTCTGGAATCGGCAGTTAGCAATTTATGGATTTCGTCCATAGCTTTGTTTAAACTGTGTTCCAGCAAAAAAGAAAGCTCCCGAACCACATAGACCGGCTCATGCTGTTCCACCACTTTTCTAACATCAAAGGTTTTTGTCCAGATCTGGGTACGTGTACCGCTGTCTTCCAATTGCAAGGTCATGGCCAAATGGGCGTACCATTTTTCCTGGTTGTCATATTCTTCAAGCGCCAAGATTTGTCCGCTTAAACTGTAATCTGGTTTGGCATCGGCAATGGAACGAATGGTGTTTTTAAAAAGCTGGGATTTCTGCACATGTTTAAAGACCATGTCGCTAATTAAATGTTCGGGTTTAACTGCCCATTGGTGAAAATTGTAAAAGCGCAGTTCATGGGCTGATTTTCGATAGACAATTTCAGGGCGTCGATAGGCTTCGGCCACGTCAAAATCTTTAATTCTTAAAATATAAGGCAGGGGTTTTACACCCTTTTCCATGGTCAGGTTCGTAGGAACATAGTCCAACATGTAATATCTCTGAACGGGAGCTTTGGAAAAACAACCCTGAAATATTAAGGATAGCGTTAGGACTCCTAAATATTTTTTCAATGATTTCATAATTACCGTTCCCTTTCCCTTTTATCCCCGGACCGCAAAAGGAGAGAAGGGTTGTCCTTAATTATCCTTGAAAAATCTTCCATGTTTTCAGATGTCTCTTTCATGTTTTTCATGCTGGTGGTCAAGTCTTCCTGAATAATGTTAATGGTATGAGTCATTTTCCCCGCCAACTCATTGATTTTATCTGCAGCCTTTTGAAAAGAGTCTAAGGTTTTAGCCAAATCGGCGCTACCCACCTGTTCCTTGGCGCTCACTGCAATATTGTGAAACTCCTCCAGAGTTTCTCCCAATTTTTTACCCGGATTGCGTTTTTGAAACTCCCCGAGAATAACATCCATTTTATAGGCGACATTTTGGAATTGCTTAACGCTTTTGTTTACATCTTCTGTGAGGTTAACCAATAAATCTGAATTGTCAGCCAGCAGGGTATCAACCCTTTGGGTAAGGCTGTTAAAAGAAGCTAAACCCTGGCTCACCAAAATCTGATTCCTCTCATCCGTAAAGGTTAAAAGGTTATTCAGCAAAGTTTCAAATTTTAAGGCAATGGCTTCTGCCTGTCCGGTTAGCATTTTGAGTTGGGATACTCCTTCGGGTATTATGCTTCCCACTGCCAGGTTCTCGGCTTGGTGAGTTCCCCCGCTAAGCTCAATGGTTTTAATCCCTGTAATACTAAGACCTCCCACTAAATTGGCAACCATATCTTTTTTAATGGGAGTTTTGTGTTTCACGGCAATGCCAACTATCACTTTGCGCACATCTTCTAAGTCCACTTCAATTTGGGTAACACGGCCGATATTTACACCATTGAGCTTTACGTTAGCTCCAGGCATTAATCCATCTACGGACTCGGAAAAGCGAATGGAATACGGATCTGTTTTTGTAACCAAGCGTTTTCCTACCATATAAAAAAGGATGATGGCCAGCAGCCCCACTATAATTGCAATAAATAAACCCAGGCGGAATTTTTCTCCTTTGGTAATTTGCATGTTTTGTTAGTCCTTGAAGTTTAAAGTCAGGGGCCTAAAATTTACATCCTCAGGGGCAGCTTCACGGGCAAAAAATTTGCGCACCTCTTCAGGCCCATTTTCTATGGCGTCTTGGAGTCCTCCGTCAAAAATTACTAATCCTCCCGATAAAAATATCAATTTGTCGCAAATGGTCCGTATGGAATCCAACTCATGGGTAACAATGATAACGGAAAGGCCTAATTTTTCTTTTAATTCTAACAAAAGTTCATCTAAACTTTTTGAAGTGAGCGGATCTAAACCTGCAGAAGGTTCGTCGCAAAATAACAATTTGGGATCAGTAATAATGGCTCTGGCCAGGGCAGCTCTTTTTTTCATGCCTCCACTTAACTCAGAGGGAAACTTATTATAAGCATGTTCCATGTGGACCAGGTGCAGCTTGTTTTCCACTAATTCTTTCACTAAGCTATCTGGAAGAGCAGGGTTGTGGATTTTCAAGGGAAGGGCAATATTTTCAGCCACTGTCATAGAGCTCATTAGGGCAGAGCCCTGGAACAAAACTCCCATTTCCCTTCTAATATTTTGGGGAATCCCTTCCTCCCTAAAATTTATTTTTTGTCCAAGGATATTAACTTCTCCCCCAAGAGGCGTTTCTAAACCGATAATATTATTGAGAAGGGTGGATTTCCCGCATCCACTTCCACCCAGAATAACCCGTATTTCACCTGGTTCAACATTTAAACTTACATCCTTTAGGATGATAAAATCATTGTACCCGGCTTGTAGGTTTCGAACTTCCAGTAAATTCATTAGAAATAGTATATGAAAGAAAAAACTGCATCTGCCATGATAATGCAAAATATACAGGCCACTACGCAAGAGGTAGTGGCTTTACCCACAGCATCGGCACCTCCGCGCACATTAAGGCCTTTGTAAATGGCAATTAGACAAATAATCCAGGCAAAACACAAAACCTTAATAAGACTTTGCCAGATCATAGTTACAGTTACCGCGCTGCCTAATTCCGCCAGGAACAGATCTGTGGGGATATCCAAATAAAAAAAGCTCACTAAAAAACCAGCAAATATTCCAATAAGCGCGGAGCCTATAGTTAAAAGTGGTAGAGTTAAAGTCATAGCCCAAATTCGGGGAAGCAAAATAAAATGGATAGGGTTAATAGCCATAGACTTTAAGGCCTTGAGTTCTTCCTGAACTACCATAGTAGATATTTCTGCGGTAATCGCGCTGCCCGAACGTCCGGCGATAATGACTGCTGTCATCATGGGGCCAATTTCTGTAACCATGGAAATTCCTATTCCACTGGCTAAATATATACTGGCTCCAAATTGCTCCAATTGAACTGCCGATTGAATAGCCAATGTGAGGCCAATTAAAAAAGAAAGCAACAATACAATACCAAGGGCGGAACTCCCTAGACTTACCATTTGCCCCAGAGTAGAACCTTTGAGTATGGTTTTCTTTTTAAAGACACCCACAGAGGACCAATACACAAACTCTGCAAACAAATGTATCACATATAAAACGCCTTGATAGAGCTCAAGGGCAGCCGTGCCTACATTGGTAAAATGATTTGGCTTTGCCGGGGCGCTTTGAGGAGCTTTTTGGGATTTGGAAAGGTTTTGTAAACTTTTTTTGGCCTCTTGAGGTACGGCTACTAATAACAATTCATTTTTGCTTTCTTCAGACAACTGGCTGAGTTCTTTTATAAAGGCGCTGGTGAGGGAGTTTATTTGTTTTAACTTGCCGCAGTTTATAATAACATTTCCAGCTCTCAATTTTTTAATTAAGGTAGAATGGTTTTTTTCAAACCAATCGCTGGTCATTAATTCCGGGAGTTCTATTTCAAAAGCAGAGGCAGCCATATAAATTAATTGCAATTAATATAGGGAATTTATTCCTATGGAAACAAAAAAATTGAATTTTGAATAGGTCCATGAATTTAAACCGTTTGGAAATTAGATTTTAGGATAAATGTTTGGGGCTTCCCAAGTGTTTTTAATCTTGAATTGGTGTAGCAGGAGCCAGGTTTTATTTTTTCTCATATAATTAGAAGTGGGCTGGTTTTAACAGCATTGGCCTTGGCTGTTGGTTTTGCACAGAAAAAACTGGTTTTAAATATCAGCCAATTTGAAAAAAATATTTTCGCTTCAAATCCTATTTTGCAGGAAAAAGAGCTTCGGGTTGAAAAGGAAAGAATCGCTTTGCGCTCTTTGGAAATGGCAGCCATTTTGCCCAAGTTCCAATTGGAGGCTGCCGGAGGCCCTGCGCCGGGTATAGCCTTAACCAGTGACACCAATTACATCCAGACCCCGCAGGGAATAGATAATAACATCTGGATTTTGAATTCTTCCCGGGACTTTGATTTATCCAGCTGGGGCCCCTTTTTTGGTTTGGAGTTAACGGCCGCCCAGCCACTAAATGTTTATCGCTACCGCATGGGGCATAAAGCGCAGGAACTGAATATTCAAGTGGAGCAGGCTAATCAGCTTAAAGAACGAATACAGGTCTCCAGAGAAGCTCAGGAAATTTATTGGGGTTATCTGCTGGCTAAATCTTTAGTTAAAGAAGTGCGACAGGCCGAAAAAGATTTTAACGATGCTGAGGAAAAGGTAGAGGAAATGTTGGATGAAGAGGTGGAGGGCGTGCAGCAAAAAGATTTGCTCAAACTCAAAGCCTCCCGCTTTTCTTTAGAAAAAGGAAAAAACGAAGCTGAAACAGGCTTAAAAAGAGCTCGCTTGGGCACTCGCTTTTATTTGTCACTGCCTGATTCTGTGGAATTTGAACCAGCGGATAGTGTTTTTATCCCGATTTTGGAAAATATTCCGCCTCTGGACAGTTTTAAAATCTGGACTCTGGAAAATCACCCGGATTTGGAACGCCTGGACCGGGGGCTTGAGGCCAGAAGGCTGTTGGTGGAGGTAGCTCGTGGGGAAATGGGGCCGGATATCTTTATTTTCGGCAGTTTCAAATACACCAAAGCTTGGTCCTCACAACGACAAAGCGCCGGTGGAGATGCCTTTACTAATGACCCCTTAAACGATTTGGATGGGGTAGCTGGTTTGGGAATTCGCATGAATCTTAATTTTTGGTCCAAATACCAAAAATATCGCAAAAATAAGCTGGAATTAGAGCAATTAAAGCGCACCGAAGTGTACGCAGCCAAGGGTTTGCTTTTGCGTGTTGAAGAGGCGTATATTGAATTTTTAGCCCAAAAAGCGAATTTAAAAGCCGCTGAGTCTTCTTTAAGAGCAGCCGAAGCCTGGCTTAAGGGGGCTGCTATCAATTATGATGTGGATCCTTCCTTAGCTATGGAAATGGTGGCCCCTTATAAAGAGACTTTAGAGGCTAAAAGAAACTATTTTCAAGGAATTTATGATTACAATATGGCATTGGGCAAATTAATTAACTCCGTTGGCTGGACCTTATCCAGATATCTTGATAATTTATAAGTTGATTTTCGAACTCATGCCACCAAAATAAAGGACTGAATTGCTATGGTAAAACAGATAATTTTTTGTTTAGGTTTTTGTCTTGTACTGAGTTTTGGTGGGGTGGATCCTGTGGTTGAAATTAAAGCCAAGGATAAAGAGCTACAGGCTCTGCTAAAAAAGAAATCCACAGATAGCTCCCATTCTCAAAAAGAAAAAATTAAAGAACTCATAAACGGCATTTTTATTTTTGAAGAACTAGGCCGAAAATCTTTGGGCAGCAAAACCTATAAAGAACTTCCCGAAGAAAAACAAAAACAGTTTACCACAGCTTTTAAAGAAATGGTGGAAAACTCCTCTTTAAAAAGGCTGGAAGTTTACCGCTCCGATTCTGCCAATTACGAGGCCACCAAGTTTAATTCTGACAGCACTAAGGCTACTGTAGTAGCTCATTCCTTTTTAGACAATCGTGAGTCTGTGTTGGAATACAAACTAATGTTAGTAGATGGAAAGTGGAAAGCATGGGATTTGGTGATTGATGATCTCAGCACCTATCGCCAATATAAAGAGCAGTTCTCCAGAATTCTCAAAAAGAAAACTATTGATGACCTAATTAAAATTCTGGAAGACAAAGTTAAAGAATTGTCCAAGGATGATAAATCCGACGAATAACATAGGGGATATTTTCTCAAACCCCTGGGTTTTAGGACCCTTTCTTCTAATTTTCACTCTCTACCTCTTGGCTTTTTTAACCCGGGCTAAGTGGAGTCTGGTTTTTTTAGAACTGGGCTTGTTGGAAATTAATATTCGCCCCTTTTTTTTTCCTAAAAACTTTAAATGGGAAATAAACCTCTTAAAAAAAATTGGCGAGTCCAGTGATAAAAAAAAACCTTCAAAAAAATCTAAGAAGGCAAAGAAAAAAAAGACAGCGGCAAAAAAGAAATCAAAAAAAAACTTCTCCTTTATTAAGCTGCTAGCTTTTAGCTTTTGGAGAACCCATAGGTTGTGGCTAAAAATGATTCAGATTCGAAAATTGTGTTGGAGTCACGGGGACGTGGAAACCTTTGGAAAAGGCTGTGCGATTCTCAGTGGTTTAAAGGGAACAAAAATTTTGCAGTCCACCCAATTGGATTTTGATTTCGATTGGGCTAAAAACAACCCTGTGGTGAAATTAGAGGGAATGGCCTATTTCGGGCTCTTTTTTTTAGCCATATTTTTATTTTTAATGCAATTTTTCCGGTACAAGTTTATTAATTTCAGCCTATGAGTTTTATTAAAAAAGAAGGAAAAGAGTCCTCCATTTGGGACTGGGTATTGCTGGTTGTTATTGTGGTTGGTGGAGCTGGTTTTTGGTTTTATTATTCAAGTCAAAAAAAATCCACCATCAATGGATTTGATATTGCCGATAGTCTTTTTCAGTCAGGGCAATACAAACAGTCTTTAGAAAAATACAACGAGTTGAGATATTCTGATTATCTGGAGCCACATCACGATAGCATCCTTTCCATGCGTCTGGATACTTTGCAAATTATTTTAGAAGATAAGCGTAAGAAAGATTAAAGGGCAGCTCTAAAAATTGGTCGTCGCTTCACGTATGACAAACCTTTGATGCGGAACGCGACTCTATCTGCCTTTAGCGTAGCGCGTAGTTTCAATTTTTTTTGTTAGGTGATGTAAAGTTTTTAACTCTATATTGGTAGGTTCCCTAAAAACATTAGTAGCCCTATTGACCAAGCCATAAAACCTATAAACATAATGTATGGTATTACTTTCCTATCTATTAATTTTGTGGGGTCACTATTCGTACTAATTATTCGCCTCATTTTTATAGCTAATGGTACCAAAATTGAAACGCTTAGTATCAACAAAATTATTGACATTCCAAATGAATTTATAAGTTCCATGATTTTATTTTAAAAAAAGATTATTTCACCTAACTCCTTCAAACTCGACAAGACTATTCACAAGAACCCTCGGTTCATCATCGTGCGCCTCGCTCACAACCACGAACATCAATTTTTAGGGTTGCCCTCAATTCAGTTGTTGATAAAGAGATATTTCCCGGCTGTTTTCATCTAAACGTGTGATTTCAATCCAGTAATTAAAAGACTCAAAATAGCCTTCCATTTTTTCGGCCCATTCCACCAAACAGATTTTATCTCCGTTGAGATAATGATCTATTCCAATTTCATCCCAATCAGGATTTTGAGGAACTCTATACAAGTCCAAATGAATTAGGGGAGGGTTCATGGGGTATTCCTGAACCAGAGAATAGGTGGGCGAGGTGACTTCTCCTTCATAGCCCAGGGACTTACAAATAGCTTTGGATATAACCGTTTTACCTGTTCCTAAATTTCCAGTTAGGGCAATGCAATCCCCTACGGCCAGACTTTTTCCAAAGGAATGGGCAAAGTCCATAGTTTGAGACTCATTATTAGAAACCAACTTTTGTATAAGTTTTTTAGCAGACATTTTTGAAACCTGTTAGCCCTTAGGGCCAAGACTTATAAATGGAACGAGTAATTCTTCCATAGATATACCACCACTTGCCATTTGACCTTTAAACTTGGAACCAAAATATTGGTACTTATTGGGATAAGTGAAATAAAAGTTTTCTTTGGCAATAGCATATCCAAAATCCGCGTCTTCACTGGGCAGACCGAAAATAGAAGGAGATTCGATAAAAAACACATGGCGCTCGTCGCAGGAAATGCCTTTCCCCTTTTTAACCCGGGGATGTGGGGTTTTTTCTTCCTGACAAAATACTTCTACAGGTTGGTCCACTAAAACTGAACCGTGATCGGATGCTAAAAACACATGACGTCCGCTGGCGGAAAAGTGCCTTAAAATTTTAAGCAAGTTGGAACCCTGAAACCAAATACGAGTCAATTCCTTATAGCCTCCTTCATTGGGGGCGATTTCCATTAACAAAGAGCTTTCCTGGCGAAGGTTAGCTAAGAGGTCTGCAAACTCCACTACCAAGGTTAGAAAGGGAGAACTGTCGTGGTCCTCTAAATTTTTTAAAACCTGGTCAGAGTCTTTCATGGATTGGATGTAAAACACCGAGGGGTCAATGGAAGGGTCTAACCCATTTTTTTCCATGTTAATTTTTAGCAGTTCTTTTTCATGGTCCCGGTACACTTCTTCTTCTTCCAATTTTTTCCAAAGCTCAGGGTATTCCAACGATACTTTATTGGGAACCATGCCAGAAAACAAAGCGGTGCGGCAATACAGCCTATCCGAAGGCAACATAGTCCAGGCTATTTTTTCTTCGATGCCAAAATAAGGCTCTAGAAAATCTCTGATAGTCAACCATTGATCCCAGCGAAAACCGGTCATTACCAAAAGGCAGGCTTTATTATTTTCTTTTAAAACAGGAAAGAGATTTTCCTGAAGCTGCTTGTTAATAAGAAATGGATTCTTGCCCCGGCCTCCAAACCAGCTCAGATAATTGTCTTCAATAAAATGAATAAACTTTTTAGACACTTCTTTTTTGTGGTTTTCATGAGTAGCATCCAAACCCTGATCTTTTAAGGTTGGCAGGTTTGAATCCCAACGACAAAGAGATGCGAACAGGCTGGACCAATCTTTTGGAGTTTGGTTGGTCATAAAACGCGCTTTGTAAGCGGCGTATTCCTGAACATATTCCGAAGTGATATGGGTTTTTCGAATAGTCTTTGAGTGTAAAATGCGTTTGCAAACAGAAAGGATTTGGGAAGGATTCACGGGCTTGGTTAAATAGCCATCAATATTGCGTCCAAAAGCCTCTTCCATGAGCTGCTCTTCTTCGCTTTTGGTCACCATAACCACTGGAAGCTGGGAGTTGTATTGTTTGATTTCTTCCAAAGTGGTGAGGCCGTCTTTCCCCGGCATTTGCTCGTCCAGAAAGACCAAATCAAAATCTTTTTCACGAACCATTACCAAAGCATCATCGCCGTTATTGGCTTTGGACACTTCGTAATTGTGTTCTTCTAAAAAAAGAATGTGAGCTCTGAGATATTCAATCTCATCATCCACCCACAGAATTTGCTTTCTTCCACTCATCATTCAGTTGTTTCTTTACCCTCTCTGGTAATAACGGCAGTACAATTCGAAATTTAGTTCCATGATACTTACTCGACCATTCAACTTCAATTGTTCCCCCGTGGTATATGGTAATAATACGTTTTGCCAGGGACAACCCCAATCCCCAACCTCTTTTTTTCGTGCTATATCCTGTTTGAAAAACTTTTTTCCAATTTTCTCGGTCAATTCCCTTACCGTTATCTGTAACAGTGATATGCACTGCCTGTTCGGCTTTGGCATAAAAAGTTTCAATTTGAATAAACCCATTTTTATTTTTGATGGAGTCCAGAGCATTTTTAATGAGGTTTTCAAGAACCCAGCCAATTAGTTCGTGATTGATCCATACCTCTGGAATATCCGCTAATTTGAGATCAATTGCAATTTTTTTTCCTAATTGCGGGAGGCGATGGGTAAAATAATCCGCTGTGGTTTTACAGAGCAGGTTTAAAGATTGTTTTTCCAGCTTGGGCAGGGATCCAATTTGAGAAAAGCGATGGGAAACTTTTTTTAAACGGGAAATATCACCATCCATTGACTCTAATATTTCATCGTTTTTTGGATCGGGGCCGAGTTTGGATAATCGCAGTCGTAAAAATTCCATCCATCCCATCAGGGAAGAAAGCGGGGTTCCCATTTGATGGGCAGTTTCTTTAGCTAAAGCCACCCAAAGTAAACTTTGCTCGCCAGTGCGAATAGTTTTAAAACTGAAGTAGCCAAAAAAGATAAAAAGAAAAAATACCAGAAACTCCACCAGCGGCAACCAAGTGAGCCAGCGAATAACATCAATCTCTCCGTAGTGAAAGTAACCTAAAAAGTGAGTTTCGTTCTCCAGTTTAATGGATTCGTTTTGCTGGCTGAACTTTTTTACCAGCATTTTTAAATAATCTTGATCCTGCCGGGGCAGTTGGAGGAAGTTCACCCTCTCTTCCAGGCGAGAATCGGAATTGTGAAATACTCCGGGATGTATATTTTTCCAGTTTACGGGATTGTTGTATTTGTCGGTTATTATAATAGGGAACTTGGATTTTTTTAAAACCTCCACAAATACCCAATTAAGCTCTGTGATATTTAAGTTTTCAGAAATGGCCACAGCATAAAGCCGTGCCTCTTTTTGAATCACTTCCCTATAATGTTGTCTTAGAGTGTGGAGGAAATACCAGTTTACCAGAAAAAGAAAACCGATTAAAAAGAGGGAAATAATAAAAATGGAACTTCGCACACTGGCGAAATATTTATCTGATAAATTTTCCTTTATTTGATTCCATGATGATATAGCCATAAGGTTTCTGTCTTAAAGATAAATTTTTAACTTTAAGAAGGCCTTAATTAATAACCTCTAGTCCATTCATATACTTTTTCAAAACTTCGGGAACCTGCATATGTCCCTCTTTAGTTTGATAGGTTTCTAAAAGCGCTACCAAAACTCTCGGAGTGGCCAAGCCAGAGCCATTTAAAGTGTGGACAAATTGCGGTTTTCCTGTGCCTTTAAATCTTATGTTGGCACGTCTGGCTTGAAAGTCTTCAAAGTTGGATACAGAAGAAACCTCCAGCCATTTTTGGCTTGCAGGAGAATAGACTTCTAAATCGTAACATTTAGCGGCACTAAAGCTTAAATCTCCGGAACAAAGTTGCAACACGCGATAATGCAGACCCAGCGCCTGCAAGATGGCTTCGGCATAGCCCACCAGCTCTTCCAGTACATCGTAGCTTTTTTCAGGTTCCACAAATTTTACCATTTCCACTTTATTAAATTGATGTAGCCTTTGGAATCCCCGTGTATCAGCTCCCCAGGCTCCTGCTTCTCTTCTGAAACAGGGAGAATAAGCTGCGTAAGAAATGGGCAATTCCTTTTGCAATAATGTTTCTCCTGCATGTAGGTTGGTCACTGGAACCTCTGCTGTGGGAATTAAAAACAAATTGTCTTCTTCTGTTTTATACATGTCTTTTTCCATTTTTGGAATTTGACCTGTGCCCAACATGGAATCGCGGTTAACCAATAGGGGGGGGATAATTTCTGTAAAACCATTTACATTAATTTGCTGATCCAGAAAAAATTGGATTAAAGCTCTTTCCAGCAAAGCTCCTTTTCCCTTTATCACCGGGAACCCGCGTCCGGAAATTTTCGCGCCTCTTTTAAAGTCAAATAAATCCAGGTCTTCTCCAATTTCCAGATGATCTTTTAATTCAAAGTCATAAACATTGGGTGCTCCCCAGGTGCGAGCCACTACATTTTCGCTGCTGTCCTTACCTGCGGGAACAGACTCGTGTGGGATGTTAGGCATCATAAGAGAAATGTTTTTTAACTCTACCTCAATCTCACTCAGCCCTTCTTCCAGGGATTTGATTTGTTCCCCTAACTTGCGTGTGTCTTCAATTAGGGCGCTGGCATCTCCACCTGTCTTTTTAATTTTGGCAACTTCCGCAGATTGCTGATTGCGTTTGGATTTAAGATTATCTATTTGCCCGGCTTGCTCTCTGCGTTTTGCATCCAGGTCTATCCACTGGTCTAGGTCGATATTTGAGTTTTTTAGTTGGAGGCCTTTTTTAATGGCTTCGGGGTTTTCTCGGATTCTTTTTGGGTCTAGCATATCACACTTTCGTAATTTTTTGTTTCTCTAAAGCTTAGCAATATAGCAACAGCTGTAAAATGCCTAAAGGAGCCCAAATTTTTGGCTGGGGGTGGATTTGCAGATACCTTTAGAGTAAATTGCTTGGAACCTGGAACAGAGCATGAATTTTTTCAAGATAGCAGTTTTTTGCCTTTTTATGGGATTAGCCGATGCCCTGGCCGCCCAGTTATACGCAGTGGGAAATGTGTTCGATAGCGAATCCGGCGAGCCCATTTCTTACGTGGTGGTATATACCCGCAGTGGAAAAAAGCTGGGAACTTCCAATTCCCAGGGACGGTTTGAAATTGAAATTGAAAGCCCCAAGACCATTCTTGTTTTTAAGCGCCACGGTTTTCGTGACGTTGAACTGGATTTGGGCGCCTGGGGTGATCTGATTGATTTGGAAGTGGCTATGGAATCTGAGGCCTTAAGGCTAAGAGGTAAAGAAGTCACTCAAACCCGAAAAAGATCTTATACCAAAAAAACCAAGAGCGTTGAGGAGATGGAACAGTTTCAGGGGATGCGAATTGATTTAAATGATCATTTACGTCAATTGGACGGTGTTTCCGGCATGGAAGAATACAGCAGTAAAATATCGGTTTATGGCAGCCGTACCGAAGATGTCACCCACTATCTTGGCCAAACGCAAATACCGAGTATCCGGCACTTGGATTTTGGCTTTCCCGGCAATCAAAGTGTGCTTAACCCAAGGCTTTTAAAATCGGTAACCGTAGAAGATAACTTATCGCAAGGCCCCTTAAATCAGGGCAATGCTTCTGCCTTACGCTATGAAATTGCACCCGGCCATCCCGAAAAAATTACAGGCGATTTGGTATTTGGGACTTTTAACAGAGAAGCCAATTTTTCAGGCTATTGGGATAATAGAACCTGGGTGGGTAGTGTGCGTTTTTTGCAGCCTAGTTTTTTGGCCAACTTAGGCAGTAAATATTTCACTATTCCCAAAGAAGCCCGCCTGGGAAAACCCTGTCCCCGCAATGTAACTTGCCGAACCCTGGAAAACCCAATTGATGTAAACAGCACAGATCTTTTTTTTGGAACCATGTATAACGACAGCACGGGGTATTCCAGTAAAACCTCTTTTCTTTTTGTGGGAGATGATTTTAAAGTCACCGAAGATATTTCCAATGATTTTTCACAATCCCAGGCGCAAACGGTTCAGTCTGGTGAACAGCAATGGGTGCTTGGGGCTTATGAGATGATCAACCCCGGAAAAAATGCGGACTTTATGTTTAGCCTCGGAGCGCTTACTGGAAGTAAAGAAAATGAAATGTATGACACAAGCCTTACGGAAATAACAACGAATCGAGTGTACCCTACGGGCAGTAATAATTTAATGGGATTTACCCAGGCCTCTGAAGGGAAACTTTTTACTAGCTTGTATCGCAATCCCAGGGAAGAAGTTATGGGGGCCGACATAGAGTATGGAACCGAACTTTCCTACAACTGGGAAAGCCGTAAGTTTATAGATGAAACGGCAAATCTTGGCCCTGAAACCAAAACCAGTTATCTTGAACAAAATTTGCTTTTGAGAGCCGGATGGAATTTGAAAAATAAAAAAAGCTTAAAAGCCACTTTAGGATTTCAATGGGCAGATTATAAAATACCCATGCCTGTGGCTTCGGTTCGTTTAAACAGCCCTCTGCCCCTTTCTCTAAACGGATTTGTGGATGTTTCTTTAAGGCAAAATACCCAAGTGGCCGCCAAAGGGACCAATAACATAGAACCGGTGACTACACCCAGCGTGGAAGCCAAAACAGGTTACACGGGTGAATGGGGCCCTTTTACCTGGAGTCATTCCCTGTATTCCAGATATTATTTAAATCCATTGTTGCCAGAGCCTGAAGTTTATTGGAATTATAAGGAACTCAATGAAACAGATTACGCCTGGGTAAATGGAACCAATCTAAACATGGCTTGGGAACCCTCTCACCATTTTGGAATTAATTTTAATGGTTCTATAGTTCAGGGTGATTACGTAATGGATAATGGAAGTTATTTGCCTTGGGAGGCAAATAGAAGCTTGGATTTTGTGTCCAATATGCGCATTGTGCCGCGGCGAGATTCGTTGTTGAGCGTTATACTAACATATGTGGTAAACAATGGTGTGCCCCTTTATGATTATATCCTTCCCAGAGAAACAATTCAGTTAGACGGAAGAACTCCCACGGTGGATACCTGGGAGAGGAAAGCGGTTCAAAGCGAAAAATACCCTGAAGTGTCCCGCCAAAGAGTGGATGTTCGTATCAATCTGGATTTAAGAAGTAAATGGAGGCCTTTGGATAAGGCCAGGCTCTTTTTCCAGGCGTCCAATATTTTTGCCGATATGAATCAGGATTACGTCTCCTTTTTGGGAGGAGAAAATACCAAGCAAAGGGGTTGGACACGCTTTGATAGAACCAATCCCGATAATTTAACGCCTGTGGTCATTCGGGGTTTGGGCCTATTTATTTTGCTCGGCTTTGAAATGAATTTCTCAATTTAAAATCCTAAATCCAAATTAAATTGATGGTAGTTTTTAAGACTGTATTCCACTTCCACGCCGTATT
This sequence comes from Fibrobacteria bacterium, assembly GCA_050294405.1. Lineage (GTDB taxonomy): Bacteria > Fibrobacterota > Fibrobacteria > UBA11236 > JADFYW01 > JBNKOC01. The sequence continues at coordinate 33,017 of JBNKOC010000009.1, forward strand.
CAAAACTATAGTCCAATGCTAAGCGGTAACCTTTGTGAAGGCCTTCAGCGCCAAATCCAAAGGTTAAATATCTCGAGTTAAAACTGTTTAAAATTTGGTAGGTTCCGGCCCGAACGTGAAATACGGAAAGTAATGTATAGCTTCCCCCCAGCCGGATGTGATCCACTTGATCCTCAATTAGGGCTTTTTGACCATCCATTAACAGGGTTAGGCTATTAAAGGCTTGATAGGAAAAGCCAATGGTTAATTCGGGAGGCAAGGATTCGGTATAATTGCGATTTGTGAGTGTGTTTTGGTTTTCCAGATAACTGAAAACATCCTTAACAACAAGGCCTGCATATATTTTTTTGCTGAGCGGCAACTGGATTCCCAAGTCCAACCCAAAACCGGCACCATAACCAGTGGAATGTTGTATACCGGTTCCCTTGTGGCCAACGGATAAAAAATATCCCTTAAGATTTAGCCCTAGCTTTATGTTGTGCATATGATTAAAAAGTTTTCCCATATTAAGGGCGGAAGTGGAAAATAATGTCATTTCGCTGGCTAACTCGTCCCCTTCAAAGCGAACAGAAAAAGCCTGGGCTAAAAACTCTGTAGCAGGCGCGCCATAACCTATGTAAAATGAAGATATGTTACCAGGCAAAGAACTGTATGCATAGTGGAGTCTGTCTTCCTGAATTCCCGCAATTCCAGCAGGGTTCATTTGGGCAGATGCACCATTGGAAATATGGGCGATACCTGCGCCGCCTTGAGCTTTGTATTTTGCCGATAGCACAGGGGAACCAAAAAAGCCTCGCAAAGAAGAAAAATTTCGGGTTGGTAAATCTAAAATTTCAGAGGGGCGTTGGCTGTTATTGTCTTCCCTTTCAATGTATCCAATATACCACAAAGTAGCTCCCGCCAAGGAAAGGGCTATCCCTGCAGTGGACATCAGCTGTACGGAATTTTCCTCAAACTTAAGCCCTCGAGTGTCTTCTAGCAAGTTTTGATTTTTGAGGCGGTTTAACAATTCCCGCACAGCCCTTTTCGATAAGCTTTCTACTGTTGAGTCGTGAAGGCTTTCAGAAATTTTAAAATCGATTCGAATGGATTCGGATATCTGATTATATATCCTAAGTTTTAGTTCCATGGAAATGGCGGTTTCGGTCAGCTCAGTGCTTAATATGTAATGGGATTCTGGAAACAAACCTGCAACCTGTTTTAAACAGTTAGACTCAAAACAAGGTGTTGAAATGTTATTGCGTGGATTTTTTAACACTCGTAAAACTTTGTCGTTGTTTTCAACTTTAAATTGCTTGCTTTGCTTGAGCTCATTTAAGATGTAGTTTCTCACTTGTCCCGCAGTCTTTGGGTTGCTGTTTCGTTCGTATACTTTTAGAAAACATAACCGAGGAGTTCCACCAAGTTGAGCATGCACATTTCCGCTTGTAAAAACTGCAATATAAAGAAGACTCGCTGAAAGTCTCATCCAATTATTTATCTGCATTTTTGTTTTCATTTAAATAACACAACTGGCTTGATGTATTTTTTTACACCAGAGCCTATAATTTCTTTTGCAATTATAACAGCTAAGTATCTCCCGTTTCTGGCCCATAAATTACTGTCTGTTTTACCATTCCAGTAAAAACTTTGCATTTCTTTGGCCAGGCTTTGGTTTTTAATAATGGTTTTTACGAGTTCCCCGGACATATTGTAAATAAACAGGTCAATGATAACCTGATTACCTGTGTTTGAGTGAGGAATAAAATCTATTCGAGTACCATATTCTGTATTCCCATCCAGTTCGGCTTTTACAAGAGGGCTAAAAGGGTTTGGTGTAAGGCTTATTTCACTTATGGATAAGGGGATGGAAGGGCTTAGAACACCGTAATATAGTCCGGTCTTTAGATTTGCTCTGGTTCGATAGGAAATGGAGTCTGTGGCCAATTCCATAAAATGCGTGTTGGTATCAGATAAAAATTCCCAGGAAAAGGTCTTTGGGGAAAAACTTGCAATGCTTCCAGGTTCCCTATTGGAATTAGGTAAAATAAATTGAAGGCTGGGTTGAATAGAAAAAGGATTTCCCTGGAGATTAATGAACTCATATAAATCAGATATAAGTTCATAATTTTTTGAGGAAGTAAAGCTAGGTGAAATGTTTTGATTTTTTAAGGTAATTTGGATGTTGTTTGGATTGTTATGAGATGAGTCGGGAATGCTAAAAAGTATCCCCTTTCCATTGAAAAACTCTCTCCCTGTGCTGAATGGTTTTATGCTTTGGTAGACCTGAATGCCCCGTTGTATTGAATCCAGTGAAGCTCCGAGTTCGGAAATTAAGCTTTGGTTCTGATTATCATAATGGGCGTAAATGCGTAATTTTCCTATAAAATTTGGGTTAATGATCAACTGATTTTCTTCAAAAACTCCGGCAGACACAGGGGAAATAGAGTAGGTAAAGTTAGCCGATACTAACTTTGAGGGAACGTTTGTAGTATCATAACCGGACGCGAAAACGTATAAGCTATCTCCACCGAAAACCTTTTGCCCCGGGGCCAAACTGGACTTTAAGGAAACTTTATGGATTCGCAAACTAGACTGGGTGACCTTTAATGTATCAAAGGAAGATATATTATTGATGGTTGTGTTTATGTATATGTAAGAGGAATCATTTGCGTTTTCATTAAACTGAAGCCTGTATTTTAAGTTGCCTAAATTAGTAATGGAAAGCCTTGGGTTGCTGCTTTGTAAATTAGTTGTTCCAGACGAAAGTAAGTTTTCATTTATGTTTTGTGAAAATTGATTGTAAGCAGACAGCTGAATTTCAATGGAGCCTTGTCTTGGGATAGATAAATTTTTCCCTGGATAAACGTTTACAGCAGCTACATAAAATTGAATGGGCAAGTCATGGCTAAAATTTTTCCCTGGAAAATTATTTGAGTACAGGTTTTGATTGCTATATATATCGAAATAAAAACTTAATTTGCCTCCACCTGCCGGTTTTTGGAATCCAAAGTAAATCAGGCTATCCACGCTTTTGGGATTAACCCTAATATAATTTGAATTTGAGCTTTTATAATTTACGAATGCCGAGTCTATGGGCAGGGGTTGTGCATAGCTGTTCAATTTAATAAAGACGCTGTCGATGGATTCAGATATATAGTTGGAATCAGTGTAAAAGGGAAAGTTATAATTATAAACGGAAAGATTTTGGTTTGAACTGTCCAAAAGTATTTGGGTGTTTTTAATGGGCAAGATGCTTGAGTTTGCTGGGAATAAGTCTATTAGATAGCTACCTAAGGGAGCATTGAATAAAGTATCTGGTGTGGAAACAACTTCAGAATAGGGAGATTTAATATAAATTTGGCCAGCCGTAATTTTTCCGTTAGATTGCATCTGGAATACTAATGATTTGTTAGACCAGGCGATTTCCAAATTAACGTCATTTACCCAAACATAATCAGATACATTGATAAAAACGGAATCCTTAAGGCTGAAACCTTTTCCAGAACCTCTAATTAAATAGGGCCCGTTTTCCAGCCCATCAAAGGAGTAGGTCCATTGGCCTTGGTTCAATATCAATGATGGGGAATTGTTTGTTTCTAAATTGTTTAAGTTTATTACGGATAGTTCAAAATTATTCAAATCTGAGGGAAGGGTGTCGCTAAATTGAAGTTGTCCATTGATACTTGCTAATTTTTTTATGGCGAAGTTTTGCGATATTTTTTTTACTCCTGCTTCAATGGTTAAGCTGTCCATTAAAGTTTCAAAACCTTCTTTGCTAATGGATACCATATAAGTACCGGAAGAACCCGGCGAAAACTGGAAATCCCCAGCCGTTCCACTTGTTTGCTGGAGTTGAGTTCCTGAATTTTTATGAGTTAAAGTGATTCTGGCTCCTGGGCAGGGGGAATAAATGATTTGATTTGTGGGACGGGTAAGGGCTTGTAATGTTCCCGATACTAGAATAGGGTTTGACGAAAGGGTTATTTCCAAATTATTGTTCGAATTAAAATTTATATTTTGGGAATAATCTCCATATCCGATTTTGTTAATGTTAACATTGTATACATCAGGTTGTAGGGTGAAAATAAAACCCCCATTTTTATCGCTGTATTTTTCAGTAACAACCTGGTTGTCTTTGGATAAGGTTATTTTAGCTTGTACCAGCGGTACTGAATTTTGATTTTGAATATTTCCGATTAAAGAAAACTGGGACTTTGTTAATTGAATGTCGCTCAGAATATGTTTTTTGTTTCCCGATACTTGGATGCTGCTGTCATTTTTTGGAGAATATTCCGGGTGGTAGATGCTTAAATTATAGTTCCCACTTCTAATTCCAATTTTATATTCCCCTAAGGGATTGCTGTATCCATAAAAAACAAGCCCGTCTTCCCTAGTAAGTTTGATTTCGCAATTTTCAATACCTTCTCCATCTTTGTTTAAAACTTTTCCGAATATGGTTTCGGGGTAGGGTTGAAGATAAACTGTGATTTCATTTTCCGCGCTATCCGCCGAAACGTTCTTGGAAATGGTGATTGGTATGTATCCAGATTTTGAAAAAGTGAAACTATAGCTGCCTAAGGGCATATAGCGAGAATAGAAGCCATTAATGTTTGTTTTTGCCGGGATAGGGTCTTGTGAACCGCTTACGGATAAAATAGATATGTCAACATCAGCTAGATTCGCGGTATCGTTATATGTGGAATACTTGATGATGGACTTTGTATGGATGGTGGTGGCATAGCTATTGCTTTGATAGAAAAATGAAGTAGTGTCACTGACAACTGAGTTTTGGTTTAAATCACTGGCGAAAACTTTGAATAAATACCTTCCGTTTGAAAAGGTTGAGGTTGGGTTGAGGCCTAAAATTGTATCTGATGTAAGACTATTCCATACTGGGGTTAAAATTTCTGATTCGAAATTAGGATCGCTTTCGAATTTGTATATATATAGTTGATAAAAATTGGCTTTGGAGCCTGCACTAGTCCATTTAAAACTGATGTTGTTTTGGTTTTGCAATGTATCTTTTGATGCTGGCTCCAGGTTTTTGGGAGGAATTAATCCTGTTTCAGGATCTTTTATACTAAATAAAGAAAAATCCAGTACGTTGTAGTCAGTATAAACAGGGCTTTGCCCGTTGTAGTTGTTGAAAATGGCCAGCGTATAGGTTTTTCCCGGAACCAGAGGTGGGGCCGGTATGTTTGCAAAGAATCCGGAAGGATCTTCAATTCCATAAAGAATATTTTCTTTTGAGGTAATAGCCTGCCATACAATGCTCCAATCTGTGGGATCATTGTTGTTTTCCTTGAATTGGATGGCCTGATCGGATAATAAAACATGAAAACCCGGGACATTTGGGGCTCCCGTCCAGGAAAAGTTGGGGTAATTATTCGAAACTTCCCCTTTGGGGGTTTGAATGGATGGTGGAGTCTCTGATTCGATTTGAATTGCGAATTCAGGTGAATTATAAGATTGAACCTTAGTTTTTTCCCTACATGTTAAGATGAAATAATGTATTCCGGGATTTAACTGGTTAGAAAGGTTTTCTGTGGTTATGTTTGGGTTGAAATTAAAGCCAATGGTTTGGTTATTAATGTTTATGTCATTTGGAAATAATTCAATTGGATGTAAATCCGCACTTTCTCCCTTGGGAGAATTAGAGCTACGTAAACTGCATTCCAAAAGGCTGTCATAGGGTTGAAGCAAACTGGCTGTAATGTCGATTTGCTTTGAAATTTTAGATGTAAGCGGAAAGGATTGAATAAGAATATCAGGCAAGGACCAAGCTGCGTCATAAATGAGTAAAAGGCTGGAGATTGTTACGATTTTACCTATCCCCTTAAAAAACATAGTGTACTCCCGTCCTTAAAGAAGGTAATGGCGCAACGTAAAAATCAAGGGAGTAAGAAACTTTTTGTCCAAATTGAAATCCAAAATTCCAAATGGGCATTAATGGGGGGAGTCCGTTTTTCCTCAAAAGTTCTGAATAAAAGTTTTCATAGCCTCGGTAACTAACATCAAAATAAGCAATGCCAACATTGGTTCTAAAACGCGTTAACTTCAAAGAACCAATAAAAATATGGTCTGCTTTTAAATTTGCAGATAAATAATTGGAAGTTGAAAAAATGGTGGAGTCAACCAAAATGGAATCCAGGGATGTTTTGGTTTCTAATTTTCCAAAAGTTTTTGTGTAACTGAACTGAAGCCTCTCATTTAATAACTTCAAATATATGCTATGGGATTGGGGAATTTTTATGCTTAGGTTATCTATTATTTTATAACTATTGGAAACGGTTTGGGCGTTTAGCAGCTTGGTCATGTTATCGGGAGTTAGAAAAGAATCGGCTTCGGTATATTTTGGTAAAAAGCTTGTTTCGTCGATAAAGAAAGGGATATTGTATTCGCTAAACAAATGGCCTTTAGCCTCAATTTCCAATCCCATTCTGGAAACAAACCCCAACGGTCCAATTTGAAATGCTATTTCAGGCGCCCAAGCGGAGCCCTCATAACTTCCTTCCACATAACCGTTTATTTGGTTATTGTCATAGGGAATACTGCCGGAAAAAATGACATCACCAGCTACTTGATCGATTCTTCCTGATAAATTGGCCGACATATTCCCATTGGTTGAGGCGTTAAATTGATGTTTGTGGATTTGCAGTCCAATTTTTAAATAAGATGATGGTTGATGTACAAATCCAAAACTATAGCTTCGCCAATACATATCAAAAACAACTGGCATATTTACGCCACCTTTTATAATCACCCGTCCTTCATCCCTTGCTTTAACTGTGTCTATATTAATATCCGCATTCCCCAAGACCCCATTTATATTTAAACTGGCGTTTTCCCTAGCTGCAAAAAATATGGCTCCTCCCCATAGGGGGGCGGAAACATCAATGCTGGTATTAAAATTTTGCTGAGCCGATGCTGTAAAATTGGGCAAAGCTATGTTATCTTCACCGGCTTTTTCAATTAAACCATGTATGGGACGGGAAATGTTTAAGGGAAAATTTATTTTTAATTTTGCCAACCCGTTTATGGTCGGGTAATCCAAGGGGCTTCTGATGAAATCGTAAGAAAACCCTCCCCTAACTTCTGCACTGCCTTCTGCTACAATTAAAATGGGCTGCCCATAAAGGGTCCATTGGCTAAAAAGGACCCATAGGCAGAGTACTAAAAATCTCCAAATAGATTTTAAGTTTTCCAAACTTTTCCTTTTTGCCCAAATTTGGGCCTTTTGCTCATTATATTACTTTTAAGGAGCCACTTCTTTAATATTTAGCCCTCTCCAATTGCTTTTTTTTAAGCGGATTTTCCTGGAAGAATAAAAGGGAAAATAATTCCTGCGCTATTTCCCCTTTTTTCCCATCTATAAATATTCCTTCAAGAATTCCTTTAAATTTGGCTTAAATTGAAGGTCTTATTAATGGCATGGCCTTTGCATAAATGCCTTTTGAATAACTGCGTTTAAAGCAGAACAGGTATTATGGAAGACTATTCTTTAAAATCAAGCCAGCAATTGTCTCAATCCCAGGCTAGTAGGGATAACATGATGTTGCAAAGGTTTCAGAATATGGTGAAATCAGCCGGAAAAGAAGATCCAAAGCTTTGGGAAGCGGCTAAAGGCTTTGAATCCATGTTTATGAACCAAATGATGAAGTCCATGAGAAAAAGTATTCATGAGTCTGAGGTGACCAAAGCTTCAACGGGTAGGAAGATTTTTACTGAAATGCTTGATTCAGAATACAGCAAAATGACAGCCTCGAAATCTCCCAATAGTATCGCCGGACTGATATATCGGCAGTTGCTTATGACCAGAACTCAAGATTTAATGAACCCGGAATCTGCTGATTCCAAACCCTTAAATATTCCGTTTAGCAGTAGGGAAAATTTATCGCTGGATGGAAATACAAGTTCTTCCTTGGGAAACTGGAAATTATCAGAAGAGCAATTGGCTCCTATTATTAACAAGGCAGCTAAGAAATATGATATACCGGCGAATCTTATAAAAAGCGTTATAAAAAAAGAAAGTGACAACCATCCGCATGCTGTTTCTAAGGTTGGAGCAAAAGGCTTAATGCAGCTTATGGACTCTACTGCAAAAGATTTAGGAGTTAATGATGTATTTAACCCTGAGGAAAATGTTTTGGCGGGGAGCCGTTATTTGAAGAACTTATTGAATAAATATAATGGGGATGAGACCCTGGCATTAGCAGCTTATAATGCAGGTCCTGGTCGGGTGGATGAATATCAGGGTGTTCCACCATTTAAAGAAACTCAAAACTATGTAAAAAATGTTTTGCATCACAAGGGCTTCCTGGATGAGGCCGAAAATAAAATGGAATAAAAAGGAGTTTGATTATGAAAGCCATTACCAAAAATATTAGGACTGCAAATGAAGCTGATGTAAATGCTTTGGCGGAAAATTTAGCCCGTCAAATTGATGTTTTTAAGGATGCAATAGATTTAGGTCTAAAACAACGTCAGGTCTTGGTAAATCACCAATATGAAGAGAACATTAAGGTAAATCAAGCGCAGGAAGAAATTGCTCAAAAATTAGAGAACCTTGAAAAAAACAGGCTTCTTATTTGCGAAAAAATTTGGAATTCCATTTCATTCACACCAAAAAGTACGGCGGCTAAAATTCAATGCAAAGACTTGTACCCCTATATTTCAAAAGTCCATCAGGACTTGATTGAAGGGCACAGGCAAGATCTGCTTATTAAAGTCAAACACCTGACATCTTTGAATAACATTAATTCTGTACTAATCAACAGTGCGTTGAATTTGAACCAATCCAAATTGGAAATTATGGTTTCACTGGTAGAAAAAAAACAGCGCAACCAAACTAAATTATATGGGGCCAAAGGGAATTCCGAACAGCTGAAAAATTCAGAATTTCACTTTTTAAACAAAAGAGTGTAAGTAATGTCCATTCTAGGCTCCATTAACATAGGCACCAGAGGTTTAGCTGCCTCTCAGCTTGCATTGAATGTGTTGGGACAAAACGTTTCCAATGCAAACACGGAAGGCTATTCCCGCAAGCGCCTTGAATTAACATCTGCCATTCGAGCGGATGCGCAATTCGGCGAAATGGGATTTGGTGTGGAAATTGAAAATGTGAACAGGATTAATGATGAATTCCTGGAATCTCAGATTCGCTTGCAAGTGACTGAACAGGGTTATTACGAGTCTCTGGATGCTACCCTGGAGCGAATTGAAAATATTTTGACGGAGCCATCCGATTCAGGCCTAAACTTGATATTGGATAATTTTTGGAATTCCTGGCAGGATTTAGCCAACAATCCGGAAGATCCGGCTTCTCGTGATGTGGTTCGTTCCTCAGGATTGGTAGTTCAGGATAAGTTGCATACCTTGGCCTATCAGTTAGAAGATCTGCGATCTTCCCAGGATGCGGATCTGGCTTCTAAAGTGGAAGAAGTAAATGGAATAATAAAGGAAATTTATAGCCTGAATGAGGAAGTCTCCGTTGCGGAAATAAAAGACGGAGAAGCTAACGATAGCCGAGACAGAAGGGAACTCTTAATGCAACGGCTATCTGAGTTAATTGATATTGATGCTGTTGAAGATGGTTTAGGGCGTTTAACCATAACTACTGCGGGTAATGTTATTGTGGGTCCTTCCACCTATGTTTCCATCGAATTAGAAAGGGTATCAGGCACTGATAGATTTGGAAATACCATTGCCGAAGTAGGACTTAGATTTGGAAATACCAAAAGACCATATGTTCCCAGAGGAGGAGAGTTAAAAGGTTTATTGGATTCGAGAGATGAAATAATTCCTAAATATCAAAATTATTTGGATCAAATAGCTCAAACACTAGTAACTCAAGTAAATAATATCCATCGAACAGGGTATAACATAGCTGAAAATACAGGCGTTAATTTTTGGGATTCCACCAGAACCCGTGCTGATAATATTTCCTTAAGTGCAGCTATCCAAGCAGATTCTTTGAATATTGCAGCTGCAGCCGGTGGATTGGAGCAAACTGTTCCCCCATTTGGAGCAACCATCCCACCTGTAGGGACTGTGCTGGATTTAACAGCTGTGAGTCCTGCTTACCAGAATATTATTGAAGGAAGTGTGCAGATTCAATGGGCTGGTCCGCCACCCCGTACTTTGAGAGAAGGGGCTGGGGCTGATTATGTGGTGGATTATAGAAATGGCACTGTTACTTTTTTAAACTATGCGGCTTTTCCGGACCCCAACCCCATAAACATTGGGTTTAGTTATAACCAAGCGGGCTTTCCGGGGCCTGGAGATGGCAGTAACGCCCTGAGTATCGCCCAAATTCGCGATCAGCTTACCATGGGTAACGATGGATTGGGAAACCCAACTGAAACCGTTGGAGAATATTATGCGTCATTGATGGGTGAGTTGGGGATAGAAAGAAACCAGGCAGAGTCTACTCTGGAAACAAGAAGGTTTCTGGTGGACCAATTCAAAGCGAGAAAGCAGGAAATTTCAGGTGTATCATTGGACGAAGAGCTTGCAGATATGATTCGGTACGAACATACTTATCAGGCTTCGGCTCGTTATATAACAACCATAAATTCATTGTTAGATACCCTGCTGAGTATGTAATAGAGGTGTATTATGCCAAATAGAGTTACCTTTACCCAAATTAATGACCTGGTTCAGGGCAATATTGCAACCAATTACCAAAGGTTAAGCCGGTTCCAGGAACAGCTTTCATCGGGAAAAAGATTGCAACGCCCTTCTGATGGCCCTGTTGATATTACTAATGATTTGCAATTTCGATCTGATTTGAAAAAATTAGAGCAATTCAAAAGAAATATTGATGATGGTGTTTCTTATTTGTCAGTTGTGGAAACGACTATGAGCTCTACGAATGATTTGTTCCAAAGAGCCAGAGAGCTTGCTATACAAGCCTCCAATGATACAAATACAGACCTGGAAAGAGGGTTTATTTTAAATGAAGTTAGAGTTGTTTTAGATAGCTTGGTTTCTATTTCCAACCAAACATTTAAAGGAAACTTTATTTTTTCTGGAACAAATACAAAAACACCGCCTTATTCCCTTAGGAGCGGCGCGGACAATATTGATGATGTTTTTCCTCTGGATCCCAATAATGTGTCAGATACATCTTTAGATACGGCTGCTTTGGCAGGCGGTGCTCCTCAAACTATTCAGCTTTGGGATAGGACTTATACCCAAAACACTTCTATTGCAAATAATTTAAATGGAAATGCCCCAGTACAAAATATTATTCCAGGAACAATGCGTATTTCTGGGCTTACTGAGGGTACAGATTATTCTGTGGATTATGTGAATGGGACTATTACCTTTTTACCTCCCGGAGCGGCAGCTATTGCAGCAGCTGGCGCAGGTGGGATAGACATGGATTATGAATGGATAATGCGATCCGAAGAAGATTTAAGCGGAAAAATATTTCGCGAAGTGGAAACAGGAATTGTGGGGCAAATTAATTCCACAGCGGATGAAATTTTTGGGTCCTCAACAGAAACCACTTCCTGGGATGCAATTATTGAATTGATGCAAGGGTTACATGCAAACAGTTCCACAAACATTAGAAGCGGCATTGATCAAATTAATGTTGCTTTTGAAAGATCTCTTCAGGCCCAGGCAACAGCAGGGGCCAGAGCGAATCGTTTCGATTTGACCTCTGATATTAACGATAGCAGTTTCATAGAAGTAACCAGGCTGCATTCTAATTTAGAAGATGTGGATTTTGCGAAAGTAATATCTGATTTTTTACTTCAAGAATCAGTTTATACAGCTTCTTTACAAAGTGGGGCCAGGGTTATTCAGCCCACACTGGCAAACTTTTTATAATATATAGTCTACATATTCTTTAAAAAGGCTTCTGATTTTTGTCAGAAGCCTTTTTTGCTATGTAAATGAGTATGTCCATGTGCAGGAATTTCCTAGGCAGAGGGAATTAATTGCCAGTATAAATAAAATCTTAAAGTAACACTTCTAAATTTATTTAAAATGGGCGAATAAAAATTGGCATTCCATTTGCTTTTTAAGCTGATGTAAATATTAACAAGGATGTTTATCCAAATAAGTCAATCAATGGACAGGAGGATGTCAAATGACACGGATTAATCATAATATTTCAGCGATGATAACTGGCTCCACACTCAGGAGCACAAATAAAAATTTGGCAAGTTCGCTGGAAAAACTTTCTACAGGTTTGAGAATAAACAGGGCCTCTGACGACGCCGCTGGCCTTTCTATTTCCGAGCAATTGAGAACTCAAGTCAGAGGCTCTCATGTTGCTGTCAGAAACGCCAATGATGGTTTATCATTATTGAGAATTGCGGAAGGTGCCGCCAATGAAATTTCTGCTATGTTGCAAAGAATGCGCGAGTTGGCGATTCAATCCTCCAACGATACTCTAACTACTGTTGAAAGAGGGTATACGAATCAGGAATTCCAAAAGCTAATGGAGGAAATTCAAAGGATTTCAGTGAGCACCCAATACAATGGGATGACTTTGCTGGATGGACAGCCTTCAAGCTTTGGCAGTGCCGGCGGTGCCCAATCTGTTTTGCATATTGGTGCCAACAACAATAACGGAAATCTGGCTGGTACAATTGATTTAATGCGTATTCAAATGTCGGCCATGACCCTGGGTGCTTTGGGAATGACACTGGTAGCTTCCGGTCTCCCAAATGCCACTGCAGTCACAGGTCAGGCTGCTGCATTTGCTGCTATTACATCCATTGATAATGCAATCCAGAGTGTAAACTCAATGCGTTCGGATTTGGGTTCTTATATGAACAGACTGGATCACGCTATTGCGAATCTTGAAGTTCAGGAATCCAATATGCAAGGTGCTGAATCCACTATTAGGGATGCAGATTTTGCAATGGAAACCACTATCTTTACCAAAAACCAAATTTTGATGCAGGCGGGCACAGCTATGTTGGGTCAGGCTAATCAAATTCCTCAATCCGTTCTATCACTTCTTCAATAGCCTATTGACTTGGCACTTAATTAATAGGATATTTTTAGCTAATGAACGAAAGGAATGTTTTGGAAAAAAATCAGGGAATTCCCGAATGGACCGAAGATGATATTATCACTTTTCCAGCGGGTATCCCCGGATTTGAAGATTCCCATAGATTTATTCTGATATCTGTAGAGGAATACGCCCCTTTTCATTGGTTGCAGTGTGTTGAGGGCAACAAAATCAGGCTAGCTGTAATAAACCCGTTGGTTTTTAAGCCTGATTATGCTCCCAAAATTAGCAAAGCCGAATTGGATACTTTGAATATTCAGAATGCATCTGATTTATTAACCTATGTTATTGTTACCCTCAGAAATCCTTTGACGGAATCCACAGCCAATTTAATGGGCCCTGTTTTTATCAACCTCAAGGAAAAAGTTGGGAAACAAATAATAATTGAAGATGATGCCTACTCATTAAGGGAGAAACTAATACAATAATATGTTAGTTTTAACGCGAAAAATTGGGGAATCCATTCGGATTAATAACAATATTTCCATCACCATTATGGAAGTAGATGGAAGAAGTGTGAAAATCGCAATCGATGCTCCCAGAAGCATCCCCATTCATAGGGAAGAAATTTTTCAAAGGATTCAGGATGAAAATAAATCTGCCGCCCAGCAATCTCTTCAGGGGGATTTAAGCAAGGTTGCTGATTTGTTTAAGAAGAAATAGTTCTGGGTTACAATTTTTTAATTTTTCCCTCTTCAACCAGCCATTTGATATCTCCGGTTATTACTTCCAGGGAGATGCCGTAAAAAAGAGATATATATACATGGTATTCAGTTGGGAATTCGGTAAGGTATTGGTATAGCGTGTGCCTGGATTCTTTCCTTTTTAAATATATACATTCAATTGACAGTCTTTGGATTAAATCTGGATAAAGCCCTGCCCCCAATAGGCTGATTCTATACGCGCCTTCCGCCAAAATGATTTCAGAATCCATTGAGGCAGGTAATAAATAAACATCCCACTCCTCCCCCTCTTGCTCCGGCGGGAAAACCACAGAATTGTAATGGTTTGAGCAAAGTGCGCTATCTTTAATGGAGTTTAATGCGCTTTTTTGAGCTAAGTATATTTGGGTTTCAATATCGCTAAGCACTTTCCCTTTTTCTAATATGGGGCCTTTGAAGTCTCCATTGGTCAGATCAAACTGGTATTGGGCGATAATAGAATAATTTTCCTCAGTCTTTTCTATCCATTTAACATAACATATGCCATTTGAAATAAAACAAATATATCCCGAGTGGTTTGTATCCAGTATTTTGTTGTAAGATTTGTGTTTAAGGATTAACTCCTGAGCCAGGGCACTGTAATAGTCGCGAACATATAATTGATAGCCCAGATTTTCCAGGTTTTCAATTTCCCTTTGGGAATCTCCAAAGCTAAAATTAAAGGCTGCAAAGACTAATAAAAAAAACTTTAGCATATCCCCTGCTAAATAGAAAATTCAAGGATAATATATAATTCTATTTAGTCGGAGGATTGGTTTCTAAATGTTTTAAAATCGATACCTTTAATTTCCTTGAAGGAATTTAAAAAGTCATTTTGGTTTTCGAAGCCAACAAGTCGAGCAATATCCTCTTCATCTAAATCGGGGTCGTTGGCATATTGAAGGCTTTGGGTAATCCTAGTCTTTGTTACATAGGTTTCAGGATTTATTTGAAACAATTTGGTGAATCGCTGCCGGAAGTGTTCCAGGCTTTCCTCCATTTGTTCAGCCAGTTTTTTGAAATCAATTGTCTTTGTATAGTTTTCTTTAATAAAGTCAATAATAGGTATCATTTTCATGACAGGATTAACGTTGTCATGAGTCAATTTTAAATCTTTGCAAATCCCTACAATTCCAACGACTTTATTTTCCTGGTTGTAAAGTGGAAATTTGCTGGTATGGAAAAATTGGGTAGAGTTTAATGTGTTGGATATGGGCTCAATTTTTTGGTTTAATGGCCTTAGTGTACGAATAACTTTTTGATCGTCTTTAACGTAATTTTCAGCCATATGATCCGGCCAAATATCAAAATCAGTTTTGCCTAATAAGTCATCCAATTTATTGATTTGGCACATTTTTAAAAAAAGAGTGTTAGCTAAGATAAATTGTCCCGAAATATTTTTAGACCAAAAGGCTAAATCTTCAATGAGCTCGCTCATCTGCAAAATATTATTTTCCCATGAAATGGAATCTAATAGCTGTTTACGGGTTTCTTTAAAATCTGAATTTGCCATTGCGCAAAAAAAAATGAAAATCAATTTAAAGTTTCCCATTTTCACAGCGACCAGGCTATTAAAAAATGAATTTTAACTTTTTTTTGTAGATTTTTTCTTTGGCGGCAGGGAGCTAGCAAAATCCACCCCCATTTTAATCCATTTTTTGAGGGTTTTTTGAGAAGCTATTTCATGTGGTGAAACGTAAACCATTCCAGTTAAGGCTTTGCCAGTAAAATCCATGGGAGAAGCTCCTGGCAAAAGGAGGGCTTTTTCATAATTTTCCTTACCCACTCGCACCATAATTTTATTCCCTATTATGCCTAGGGCCATGTTTCCTCCGATTAAAATACACAATCCTCCAAACATTTTTTTTTCATCTAAACCCGGAGTGCCTTTTAGATGCACTTTTATTCGTTTTGCCAGTTCAATATCAAAAGCCATAATTTTTAATTTACTATTTTAGATGGGTAACTTGTTTCGATTTTTAATTCAATTTTAATAGGAAATGTTATGAAAATTTTTATAACCGGAGGATCGGGGTTTATAGGCGGCAAATTCATAGAATACTTTTCTCAAACTAATGAAATTTTTGCCCTTTCGCGATCTGAAAAAAGTGATTTAAAAATAAAAAATTTGGGCGGGATTCCGGTTAGGGGAGATCTATCCCATATTCCCAGTGAAAAATTAAGCCAATGCGATGTTGTTATCCATTGTGCTGGTTATGTGGAGTCATGGGGTCCAAAATCAATGTACGAAGAAATTAATATTGAAGGCACCAAAAATATTTTACAATTGGCCAAGGAACATGCTGTTCCAAAATTTATCCAGTTAAGCACAGAAATGGTATGCTTTGACGGAAAGCCTTTGGTGCAAATAGATGAGTCCCATCCCTACATGGATAGCCAGAAAAATTTATATGGATGGTCAAAAGCAAAAGCGGAAAAGCAGGTATTAGCAGCCAAGTCAGATAGCTTTTCGCCCAATGTTATACGCCCCTCCTTTGTGTGGGGTCCGGACGATACAACAGCTTTGCCTATTATTATAGATGCTGTTCAATCGGGCAGGTTTATGTGGTTGAACAAAGGCCAGGTTAAAAAAAGCACGACTCACATTGATAATTTAATACAGGGTTTGGAATTGGTATTGAATCAGAATATATCTGGCGAGGTGTTTTTTATCAATGATGGAGAAAGCTGGACCTTTAAAGATTTTATTACCGAGTATGCAAAATCTGCTAATGTTATTATGCCAAATAAAAATATGCCAGGTTTTGCGGGGCTTGCCATGGGGAACCTGGTAGATTTTGTTTGGAAAATTTTCGGAATAAAATCCCGCCCTCCTATTACCTTTTTAGAGGCCGCCTTCTTAAGCTCTGAGGTTACTTTGAAAATTGATAAAGCGCGCAAAGAGCTGGGGTACGAGCCAAAAATTTCTGTTAGAAAAGGGCTGGAAATGTTATTAAACTCAGCTCCCTAAATCTTTTGTATCGTTGTTCTGGAGGCGCTGTTCCAGCTCCCACAATGCGGTTCTGTCCCCGTCAAAGGAAAGTAAATTCTTTGCCTTAGCTATGGAAGTCCAGTTGCAGTTGCTATGCTCATTTGAAATTACAACAGGCGACTCTAGAGGAACCTTAAAGGCAAAACAAAATTCTTTTATAACATATGGCGATTTTCCGTCTTGGTAATGCTTAAACAATCTGGAGGGAAGTGAATTGCAGGTGTCCAGTGGTATTAGTTCAACATTTTTAAACCCTGTTTCTTCCAGGATTTCTCTAATAGCTGTTTGAGGGGCAGTTTCATCTTCCTCATTTCCACCTGTAACAAACTGCCAAAAGGAAGGTTTTATTCTTTTTAGCAATAGCACTTCGATGCTTTTATCCTTTTGTCTGAAAGGAATGGCAAGTATTTGAAAAGGAGCTGGAGTAACCATAGGAATTTACCGGAATGCTTCCATAAAAATCCCCACAGATAAAAACCAGTTGTTGTCACTGGTTAATCTGATGAACCTGTAATCCATTTTTTTTAAGTACCCGGCGTTTATAAAAAACCCATGAGGGGATAAGTAATTGACTCCCAATCCCGGTAAAAACTGTATCCACAAATTGGTGCGGCCTACAAAAAAATCACTGGTATTCTGAATAAACAGCCCAAAGCTGTTTTGCTTTGGTTTAAAACTGGCAGGCGTGGAAAAATCGCTATTTATTTGCCAATGTATCCGCCCATTTGTTATGAGTCTCAGCGTTTGTAAACTAAGGTTTAACATGTTTGAAGGTTCAGATTGTATAGTTTTCTGCAAGTATGCTAAAGCGGGATTAATGATAATATTGGCGCTAAAATTCGATTTGTCTCTGTTATATGGGTCTTCTGGAAGCCAAACGAGGGGCAAAACAGATATTTCTGTAAAGATGTTGTCATATTTGCTTTTTGCAGTTGCTTGGATTAGTTCTAGCCTGTAATAATTATTGAAATTTAGCCACAGTTCAAAATTAGTTGATTGTTCCTGCCTTCCATACACACATGGAAATAAAATAGAACTTAGTGCGCATATTTTTAATAAGCTACGCATCATTCTTTGCGGATAAAAATTATAATATAGTTAAGGATTTTTTTATGGAATAAGGAAATTGCGGAGATAGCCATTCCACCCAATACTTTCCGCTTTGCAATTTTTTTGTTTTTCCCGATAACTCCACTTTGGATTCTGCTTTTAACTGGAAAATCTTATGTCCTTTTGCGTTATATATATTTATTATCCCATCCACATTTTGCGCTTTAAGTCTGATGACCAAATTTCCTGAATTACTGGAATAGCTAGAAGGGAAAATAAGCTCTGGAGAACTCCCCTTAAAAGATTTGATGCTAATTATGCCTGAATTGACATTGTTTTCCAAGGGAATTCCCACCAGGGCATTTGCCTGGTCATTTATATATTCTTCGATGTTAGTATATCCATCGGCATCGTGGTCCAGATTGTAATCTTCTCCATCCTCAGAATCAAAACCCATTTCATCTTCCCAAACATCAGGCATACCATCTTTGTCCGCATCGGCAAAAGGTTCATCCCCGCTTTCAATTAAGGGGTCATCAATTTTCCTTAGTTGACCGGTTCCTGCATTAAATTCGCCCACTGTTCTGGTATTCATAGGATCTCTGGGCCACACGCCAACCCGGCTTAAAACAGCGATTAATGACTCCTGAACAGGCAGGGTTGTGACTTCGGGGGTGGGGAAGGGTTCATCCACAATAAGCGGCTCAGAATATCTTAAATCAAGAACATCGGTAGAACTCTCTCCATTTTTTTGAATCCAAAAATTATCCGCCTCGTAGACTTCCGCACAGTCTCTTAAGTTTACCGGGGCAGTTTCTCCTGAGCAATCTTCCTCTGTATCCGGTCCGGCTTTAAAATAATTTCCAACTACATTCCATTGAACGGTGCTCCCACATTTATCAATGGGAAGGAAACGACAGGTTTCGCTGTTATAGGCCACATTGTTTCTGTAATCTATTAATCCATTATCCGGGGGACCTTCATTTTCCCAATGCATATGAGGACCACCGCGGGTGACGTGGTGGGCGAAGAAATTGTGATGAAGGCTTATATGAGAAGTGGGAGGATAAGCCAATAGCATTCCGTAGGTTTGTCCCTCGCCTGAATTGGCGATAGTTGACCAGGAAACGGTAAAATGATGGGAGTAAGTTATATCAAAGGCTTCATCACTTGCTCCCGAAAAATCACAGTGATCGACTACAATGTTATGGACCTCGTTAAATGAGATGTTATCATAATTTCCATCACCTCTAAATCTGATGAATCGAAATACGGCATCGTGAAAGCCTTCTTTGTAGGACTGCATGGTTGTGCCGTGGGTTTGTTTAAGGGTGATTCCCCCTGGGGATGTTTGACCAGCCACAGTAACATAGGAGTGTTCTTCGGCAAGTCCGGTAATATCTGGATCGACAATCACGCCAGATACTTGAAAGACAATAATTCGAGGTTCTGGAGTTAACATGGCTTCTGAAAATGAACCAGGCCCCGAAGAATTTAAATTACTGACAATGATAACTTTTCCCCCGCGTCCGCCTGGAGTATCTGTGCCCCAACCTTGCGCACCGGAAAAAGCGGGTAAAGTCCATGTATTGTTCATGGAAAAAGCAAATAATATGGTAAATAAGTATGAGTGTTTCATGGCTTTATTATATTATTTTTGATGTTGCTATCCCAACCATTCTCTTTCAAAACTTTTTCAGAAATATTTTTTAACACCCTGCTGAATTAGTTGCAGAGTTTGGTTCAGGGCTGTGCGTTCTAAAATAGGGGAGTTTTAGGCAGCTCGTTAAGGATGGAATTTTAAAAACAAATAGTTTAAAATAATTAAACAAAATTTCTACGCAAATGGCAATTAGGAAGGCTATTCTGGATACAATCCCTAAATTTATTTGAGGGAGGGGAACCTATTTTGAAAATTTCAATTTTATGCCGGATTGGCAGTTTTTGCCTTTTTTCCTTTAGTTTGACCGTTGGCCAGCGTCAGATGGAAGGCATCGATAGGGGAGCTATTTGTTTCAGGGATGGTGGAGCGAATATTATCAGCTGGAGAATGCTGGGTACGGAAGCCTATTCAGATGCTTTTAACCTATATCTGAATGGAGAAAAAATAAATTCGGAGCCCATTGAAAATGCCACCATGTTCAGACATAACGGGGCATCCCAAAATTCCATCTATAGCATTGAAAAAATCACTGAGGAAATGGCTGTTATGGTTGCGGAGGATGTGGAATGCCAGGAATCAAATTTTATTCGTATTCCCCTGAAAACCCTGAATGGAAATGTTCCCAACGACGCTAGCATCGGAGACCTGGATGGTGACGGCCAATTCGAATTGGTGCTTAAGCAGGAAATGAATCCGCAGGATAATTCAAATGGGGGTTATACCGGTGAGACCAAATTGGAAGCCTATGAATTTGATGGAACTTTAATGTGGCGGATTAACATGGGCAAAAATATAAGAGAGGGAGCCCATTACACTCAGTTTATTGTTTACGATTTTGATGGTGACGGCAAAGCGGAGCTGGCTGCAAAAACTGCTGATGGAACTATTGATGGCAAAGGAACGGTTATTGGAAATGCGCAAGCGGATCATAGAAATTCCGACGGTTACATCATGAAAGGACCTGAGTTTTTAACCATGTTCGATGGCGAAACGGGAGAAGCCCTTTCAACAGTTGATTAT
The DNA here is from genome assembly GCA_050294405.1 of Fibrobacteria bacterium. GTDB lineage: Bacteria > Fibrobacterota > Fibrobacteria > UBA11236 > JADFYW01 > JBNKOC01. The sequence continues at coordinate 53,458 of JBNKOC010000009.1, forward strand.
ATCGTTCCCAGAGGAGATGTATGTGAATGGGGCGATCCCAATTGCACTGTATATGCAAATCGGGTTGATAGATTCTTGGGGGGAGTAGCCTATTTAAATGGTGAAAAGCCAAGTCTTATTATGTCCCGAGGCTATTATACCCGCACCGTAATTGCAGCCTGGGATTTTGACAATAAAGAATTGAAATCAAGGTGGGTATTTGATACTAAACAAAATGGACGTAGAAATTATGAAGGGCAGGGTAACCACCAAATAAGTATTGCTGATGTTGATGAAGACGGCAAAGATGAAATTGTATTCGGAGCTATGGTGGTAGATGATAACGGGGAAGGGTTATACTCAACTGGACTTGGCCATGGAGATGCTTTACATGTAAGTGATTTAGTTCCAGGCCGCCCCGGGTTGGAGGTTTTCGATATTCAGGAAAGAGTCGATAATGAGGGCGCTCATTTGAGAGATGCAAGAACAGGTGAATTGCTTTTTACCTTACCATCGAGTAGTTCCAGTAATGAAGGGCCAGGAAGAGCTATGGCCGCAGATGTTGATGCGAGGTATCCTGGCGCAGAGTACTGGGTGTCTGGTGGCGGAATATCCGGTATGTTTAATGCGAATGGGGAGCGAATTGGAAACACGCCTCAATCTGTTAATTTTGCTATTTGGTGGGATGGCGATTTAAGCCGTGAGTTGCTAAATAGCAATGTTGTACAAAAAGTAGGGGTAAATGACCCCATTTTTACGGCCAACGGATGTACTTCCAACAACGGAACAAAAAGCACACCCGCTTTAAGCGCAGATTTGTTTGGCGATTGGCGAGAGGAAATCATCCTTAAGTGCGGGAACAACGAATTGAGAGTGTTTTTATCTCCCTACGAAACCCAGTATAAATTTCCCACACTGCTCCATGACCCCCTATACAGAATTGGCATTGCCTGGCAAAATGTAGCCTACAATCAACCGCCCCACACCAGTTTCTTTTTAGGCAATGATATGGAATACCCTATTCCCAATCCGGATATATATTTGACTGATGTAAAGACCCAAAAAAGAGTTTACGCACATAAAAAATCTCAATTATTGGTCTGGTCAAATGAAGAAGGAATTATCAGAATACCCGCTGCTTTTTCCGGATATACGTCTTTTGCTGTTTATAACATTAAAGGAAAGATGCTGGGAGTATATTCTGCAAACCCGGGAAAAGTCACTTTAAATTATCCGGATTTTGGGAAAAATCAATTACATATTTTGAAAAAGATTTATTGATCCTCTTCATTGACAAAGTAATTGAATGTTTCGTGTTCATGGTGATGGATGATTTCAAATAAACCTGCTGCGGTTTTTGCCTTAAATAATTGCTCTCTGATATGCTTGTTTTCAACAAGCTTTACAATTTCAGCTAACACTTTTAAATGTTTAGTGCCTTTTTTCTTAGGGGTTAAAAGCATTATCATCAGGTAAACTGGTTTTCCATCAGGAGCATCGCACTCCAAGCCATTGGGAATCAGTCCAATAGCACCCAGAATATCATCCGCTCCTTCTGAAACAATTCCATGAGGTATAGCTATTCCATCGCCAAGAGCGGTGCTTTGTTCCTTTTCCCGTTCAAGAACAATGGATTCAAAGTGTTCCAGGTTATCCATGGATAAATTATGAGAACGGATTAAAAATCGAACTAACTCCTGTATTGCTTCTTCCTTGGTAGTGGCCTTCAGGTTGGGGTGAATAAACTCTTCTCCCAGGAAGGAAATGATTTTTTCCCTGTCCTGCCCGGCTTCTCCGGATTTATTTAATGAAAATTTAACAAGTATGGGTCCGATAAATTCATTGATGTTTACAGAAACCAGAACTATGGCAGTTAATAAGCCCATATAAGGCTTGAGCTCTTCAATTTGATATGCAAGTACAATTAACCCTATGGATAGACCTGCCTGGGGCAAGGTAGTAAGGCCTAAAAAGTTTCGAATTCTTTTGGGGCTCCGTGTAATAAAACTCCCCAGGTAAGAACCTATATATTTGCCTCCAAATCGGGCAATTATAAAACCCATAATGTATAGAGCTGCCGGTTGAAAACTTGAAAAATTTACATGGGTTCCAGCCAGGCCGAAAAATAAAACAATAATCAGATGTTGGATATCTTCAAAAGTATTTATAATGCTCGCTCTGTGTGTCCCAGAATTGGATATGTAAATACCCATAAACAAGCAGGGCATCATAGGGTTTATCTTAAGGGCCAGGCAAATTCCGGCAGTCGCCATTATTAAAAAAAAGACACCGGTGAGCATTTCTCCCGGGTGACTGGAAAATTTAGCAGCTAACCGCTTAAGGCTATAGCCCATAATCCAGGCAATAAATCCTCCTAAAACCAATTCCCTGCCACTTATCAAAAGGGAGTTGTAAAGCCTAATTAAAACATCTTCTTTACCAGAATGGGAGTGGCCAATAAAATTTAAGGTAAAACCAAAAAGGATGATACAAGCCACATTGTTAATAGCCACCATTGGCAGTAATGTGTTGATGAGGGTTCCTTTTGCCTTTGTTTCCTGAACCAGGGTGATGGTAGTGGCAGGAGCTGTTTCCAAAGCAATAGCTGCTAATAAGAAGGAAACATAAGGGGATAGTTCGAAGAAATAAAAACAGAGCGCAAAGACAAAACCAAAAGTAAGGCTGATTTCAAAAAAGGAGGTGATAAAAATTCGGCGCCCTGAATTTTTCAGCTTATGGAAGTTTATATGAGTCCCTATTGTTAAGGACATTAATCCCAAAGCGATGTAATTTATTATCTCGAGGGTCTCATTTGTTTTTTCGCTGATTAGGTTTAGGATGTCGTGGCCCATAAAGACTCCGCCAGCCATGTAACCTAAAATAGATGGAAGCCTTAGTTTTTTGGCAATTTCACCAAATATCAAACAGAAAAAAATAAGTAGTGGAACGGAGGACATTAGCCCTCCATCTCTCACAAAGTTCTGAAATTCTTTGAGTTCTTCCACAGTATAAAAATCAAAAATATAAGTTTTTGAGAGCCAATTATTAACAGCTTACTTCATGCTAGATTATAAAAAAGCTAGGAAAAATGGAATTTCCGATAAAATGGGGGTTTTTGTGACGCTGTACCTCATATAAATATTTTCAAGATTTTAATTTATTAATTAAAACTTCCATAAGAGACTGGGTGTTGGCGATTTTGCCAAGCTCAGTCGCGTTTAAGATGATATGAATACTTGGATCTTTTGCTAAAACACAGGGGTAATTATCCAGTTTTCCAAAGCTCTTTTCGTATTCATCTTTATGGTAAAAGTGAAATGACCATTGTGGGTTTTCATTCTGGAATTTTTTCCAAATTTTATTTCCTGAAAAGTGCCCGTGTGTGAGCTTACATAAATCGCAGGAATAAGTGGAGGGCATTAATATTTTATGGGCTATATCAATCATGGCATTGAGTTTGCCGCTATTAGCGTTATATACAAAAATAAGTTCTTTGGTTTCCATTAATTTATCTGGCAAAGCAAGCCCTTAAGATAAAGCCCCTCTGGAAAATTTAGCCCAACACTGTGGCAAAAATTCTGAGAGAGATGCTTTAATATTTTGGCGTTTTGGCCCGCATCGAGAGCTGCATCGAAAACAATTTTTTGGAAAAGATCTCTGGTCATTAAACCGGAGCAGGAAAATGTAAACAATAACCCACCTGGATTTAACAATTGGAAAGCCAGTAAATTAATATCCTTGTATCCTCTGCATCCCTTATTGAAACTTGATTTTGAGTCGATAAACTTTGGCGGGTCTAAAATGATTACATCATATTTTTGGTTTTGCCCAACTGCTTTTCTCAGGAACTGGAAAACATCTCCTTTTACAGAACTACACAATGAAGGAGAAATGTGATTTAGCGTTTGGTTTTTTTGACTGAGTTTTAATACTTCTTCTGAGGTATCCACTTCCGTAATCTCTTTTGCACCGCCTATGGCGCTGGCTACGGTAAATCCGCCGGTGTAAGAAAAACAGTTTAGTACGGATTTATTTTGAACAAAACCTTTCACAATGTTTCGGTTTTCAGTCTGGTCTAGATAAAACCCTGTTTTATGCCCTGCTTCCAAATCTACCAAAATCTGATATCCATTTTCATTTATAATAAGTTCATTTTCAGGCTTATTCCCATACAACCATTCTGTAACTTTTTTTAGCCCTTCTTTTTTACGGGAGGATGTATCTGATCGGTTTATGATAGCCTTTGGTTTTATAACTTTAACCAATGCCTTTATTATTTTTTCCTTGAAGAATTCGGCTCCGGTGGCATTTATTTGAATACTGACATATCCCTCGTAGTAATCTGCAATAAAGCCGGGGATGCCGTCATTTTCTCCGTTTACAATTCTAAAAGAGTGGTTATTCCAATTTGTACCTAAAATTGAGGCTTTTTGCTCCCAACAAGATTGGATAATTCTTTGGAAAAAAGCGCCATCTATGGAGTCTTCAGTATTAAAACTCCATACCCTAACTCTAATTTGGGAAGCAGGAGAAAAAGAACCTAAAGCCAAGGGCCTTTTTTTAGAACTCTGCACCAATACAACCTCTCCGGGTAAAATTTTACTGGAGTTGCTAATGTTAAGGATAGCTCCTGAAAATACCCAAGGGTGTTTTAATAGCAGGGATTTTTCCCTGCCTGGTTTAAGCGTAACGATGTTCATGTATTGTGTTTTATGTAAAAGGAGCCCTTAATTATTTCTTAACATTGGATTCGTAAATTTGAATCCACATTTTTGGAGTTATTTTTTTACAAAGCTGGGCTATAAGTTTATGGGGAATGTTTTCTGGTTTTTTAAAGCGAATGCAGCTTTTTCCCATATCTAATTTTTGTGGAACCTGCTTAGCGTATTCCATTTGAAACCAGTTTAATAATTCGGGGTTAGCATATATGCCCATATGGTAGAATCCAATAAAATTTTTTTGGAGAGCAAGGTTAATAAAAGGCAAGGGTAATTTTGGATCGCAATGGTATCCAGGGGGATATAGGGAATGGGGGACAACATAACCAAGCATTCCGTAATTCATGGTTTCCTCAAAGCCTTTTGGCAAGCTTTTTAAAACCGTATTTCTTAACTTCAAGAAGTCTTCGCGCTTGTCAGCAGGTAATGCTTTTATGTATTCATCAGCTGTTTTGGCAGGATATTTCATGCAAGCAATTTATAAAATTTTCCATTAGTTGCTAATGCTAAAAACATCGCTGTTTCCAAAAATATTTCCGCTAATTCGGCTAATAACACGGATAAAATATTCCGTGCCAGCGGTTGTAGAAGCTGGCACTACCCAAATATGCTCTCCGGAATTTACAACATTGGCAGAAATGGTTTCCACCACCCCTCCTGAATTGTATAAAAATAAATCGACCCTTCCCCCCAGGTCCACTTGGGTGTCCCAGGTAATACTTACCGAATCTCCGGCGGAAAAATCGGACCCGGCAATGGGGGCGCTTACGTTTAATTGCACATCTCCAGAGCTGATTTCATTTAACTCAATGTTATAGGAACCTCTTCTGGAACTTTCTAATTTCAGATACAATTCCGTCCCTGAGGCGTTAAACCAGCTGAAGGTAACGTTTGAATCCAAACCACTGGTATTAACCTGGGCCAGGCTGGTAAGGCCTTCATCGGAGTATAAGTTCAATCGTGGATATATACTACCGGTAACAGTAAAGCTATAAATATTATCCGGGGAAGCACTGATAAAAAACCAGTCTACATCAGAAAGACTCAGAGAGTGGGATTCTTCAACTCCACTTTGCAGTTCGTGAGCTAAAGAAGCCGAATCATCAATTTCATATGAATCAAGGGGAATTCCACTAATGGCAAAACCCTCACTATAGCTCTTAATATTAGTATTAGCGTAATTTTCCATAAGGATTGAGTATTTGTCGGAAGAGGCGAGACCGTCTGGTGGAGTATAACTAAATTCGCCATTGTTATTGGCCCTGGAACTAATTGTGGCGATGGCTTTTTGATTATACATTAAAGTTAGCCGTACATGGCTTCCAAATAAAAGGGAATCTGTATCCCATTGAATATCATAAGGAGACCCTGTAGACCATGTTGCTGAACTGGTCGGATTTGTAAACATATTTTCCGCTGGGTCATGTTCCACAATAGCAATATCATACATTCCAAAATAAGAGCTGGAAACCGGCAGGGTTCGCAAAAATAAGTATTCTTCACTTGTGTTGGTATATACCATTTGTATATTTGTTCCCGTTTTATAATCTAACTGGGTTGTGCTGGACTCAGGTTGCAAATAGCCCCGAATAGAAAACTCTGAACTAATATTAATGACGTAAGTTTTTTGAGCCTGAACTTGAAAGTAAAACCAGTCCTCATCTTGGTAGCTTATTGAGGCTCCCTGAGCACTTCCATCAGTTAATAATTCTTTTCCATTTTCCTTTGTATTATTCTGCTCGTATTTATCTTGGGCTATGCCTGAAATAGAAAATTTTTCACTTAACGCAGAAATGTTTTGGTTGCTGTAATTAACTATTTTTATCTGATAGTTATTTCCAGTGGCCATTCCGTTTGGAATAGTCCAGGAGTAATTTCCAGAATTATTGCTACTGCTTGCAATGCTTAGTAATTGGAGAGAATCTTGCATCAGGAAGATTCGAACCAGGCTTCCAAACAAAGTTGAGTCCGGTGTCCATTGAATATCGTATTGGGACCCTGTTGACCAAGTGCTTTCTGTGGTGGGGTTGGCGAAATTAAGCACGTTTTCGGGATCGTACTCCCGGATAATTAGATTATAATCCCCAAAATACGAGCTGGATAATCCATATATTCTTAATCTTAACTTCTGAGCTTCTTCATTCTGGTGGAAAATTTGAATGTTTGTTCCTGTTTGATATTCCAATGAGGTAGTGGTGGATTCTGGGTATACATATGCTCTGACATTTACATCACCCACTATGCTTATGGCGTAATAAGTATTCTCTTTTGCCGAGAATATAAACCAATCCTGATCATTTGCAGTTAGGGAAAGTTCGTGTTCCTCGCCATCTGAGTTTATTTCTGCTACTTCTTCAGGGCTGTTGTTTGGCTCAAATTTATCCTTGTTTATGCCTGCAATAGTGAATTCGGAGCTGTACCCAAAAATTTGGGAGTTAGTAGAGTTTTCCAGTTTAATTTTATAGTCATTTCCTGTTTCCAACCCACCAGGCAGCGACCAGGAAATTTGCCCATTGTTTTCAATAGCAGTGCTAATATCCATTAATTCTTCATCATTTTTCATTAAAGTCAATCGAACAGCATTCCCAAATATTGCCGAATCAGCCTTCCACTGGATGTTGTATTCAGTTCCTGCTACCCAGGCTGAAGCCTCGCTTGGATTTACAAAAGTAACAATGGAATCCGGGTTGTATTCGCGAATAGCTAAACTGTAATTTCCGTAGCTGGAAGAGTTTCTTCCATATATCCGAACAAAAAATATTCCGTCTTCCGGAGCTTCCCAAATTGTGGAGTAAATAGAGTAAGAAATGCTTGCAATGGGGTCATCTTCAGATTCATTGTAAATTTCTTTATTTATTTGGATGTTATTGGAAGTGGAAATTATGTACATATTACCGCTGTCCGCAGAAAACTTAACCCAATCCTCATCATTTAAGGTCAGGGAATGGGACTCGGTAATTTTAAAATCTATGGTAGTGGCTGTTTCCTTGGAGCTGTCTGGTTCGTGTTTATCCTTCTCCAAACCATTAATAGTGAACTCTTCAGAATAAAATTTTAGTCCTGGGTCCTGAACGCTTGCAATTTCGATTTGATAATTATCTCCGGTTTCAAGGTAAGCGGGTATAGACCAGGATTGGGAGCCATCATCAGAACTATTAGTGGTTAGACTTAAAATTTGCTCTTCATTTTTTACCAATTTAATGGAGACTCCGGTGCCGATATTGCCTTCGGTTTCCCAAAGAATTTCATAGATACTTCCCGACTCCAATTCTTCAGATGCTTCGGGAGCGGTAATGGTTATTGTTCCATCGTATTCAGAAAGAATTGAAAATTTTTCACTTAATCCAAAAATACCCCCGTCCTGCACACTTGCTATTTCAATATAATAGTCATCTCCAGAACCTAATGTTGTGTTTATCCCTGACCAACTGTGAGAGCCATCGTTTGCCGTGGAGCTGATTATGGTTTGGACAAGTGTGGAGTCTTTATAAAGTTTGATGGAGACCTGCGAGCCGGTTTCACCTGCCGTATTCCATTCAATACTCAAGGGTTCGCCAATCATGGCTTCGTCATCTAAAGTTGGGGATGTTACAGATATAGTTCCGTCATATAAGGATTTGATTTTGAAAAAACCGGAATAATCATATTGGGAGCTGTCTTCCGCATTTGTGATTTTTATTTGGTATTTTTCTCCGCTTCCGGATTCGGGATTTACCCGCCATGCATATTTTCCAGAATTGCTTATATTGGAGCTGATTACATCGACAAATTGGCTATCCTGATACAATTCGAGTTTTATTCTGTCAATATTATTTTTTTTGGTATACCATGTTATGGTTAAAGAGGTGTCGTAGCTAACAACTTGCTTGTCATAGGGATAGGTGAATACAAAATTACCGTTATTTGTAACGCTGCTTTTTTTGTCCTTTTTTCCATCCAATAAACATTGAATTAAAAAAATGCTTAAACAGGGTATTAGAAAGAATTTGGCAATTGATTTTGAATGGTTCATTGGGTATCCCCCTTTTTGTCCCTTGTGCCTTTATTATATAATTTCCCCCAATTTGAATCCGAATTTTAGATGAAAATTTTATTTTTTTAGGGGTTCCGGCTTTGGATTATCCAATAACTGGCAAGTGTGCCATATTGATTTTTATCTTATTTTAAGAAATATGCCAAAAACAGAAGTTTTAATCATTGGGGCAGGGCCCTACGGGATAGCCATTGCCAATGAGCTTTTTGCAAATGGGGTTCCATTTCAAATTATTGGAAAGCCGTTTGACCTTTGGCTCAATTATACTCAAAACCATAGTTCTATTCGCTCTGATTGGCTTACCAGTGAAGTTTATTGTCCCACGGGTCGATATGGATTTTTAAAATTTTTGCAGGAAAAGCGGTTTTCTAATAAAAATGAAATTTTAAAAAAACGCCTTCCCGTAGAATTATATAGGAAGTATTTAAAATATGTTTTAACCCAATTGCCCTATTTGATTGAGGATAGTAAATGTATCCAGCTTCAACAAAATAATGGTTTATTTCAGGCGAAACTGGAAAATCAAAAAATAATAGAAGCTCAAGTAGTAATTTTAGCAACGGGAATTGAAAGCCATAAGTATTTGCCGGCCATATTTCAGAAATCAAACGAAACTCCTATTGTTCATAGTTGGAATGTGAATGGAGTTTTAAACATTGAGGGCAAAAATATACTGGTTGTGGGAAGAGGCCAATCGGCGGCCGAGGCCATATGTCAGCTAAGTAAGAAAAATAAAATTAACTGGCTGTTGAGGAAGGAACCTGAATATTATTCTGAGCCCATTAATCTTCCCGTTCCAGTTTTTAAAAGTTTAAGATTTTTATCAGGATTGTTTTTTTATTTGCCTCTTAAAATCCGAAAATTACTGGGGAAAAAGTTTGTATCGGTAACCATTACCCCCGATTTGAAAAAATATATGGAATCAAACTCCGTAAAAAAGATTTTTTCAGATGTTAATGATTTAAACTCCCTGGACATTTATGATTTAATTATATCAGCAACTGGTTTTACTTATTCTCTTGATTCCATTTCTTTTTTAGATAATAAGCTAAAAGGCTGCATTGAAACTCAGGGAGATGTTCCAAAATTAAATAGATGTTTTGAGTCAAGCTGTAAGGGATTGTTCTTTGCAGGAGGTATAACAGAATTCAGCCATGGACCTGCTATGCGCTTTATGATGGGCGCACCCTTTACTGCAAAAACGATTGCCCGGGCTGTTGCAAATAAGTTTTAAATGGATACATCCCTTCAAAATATCCTGGGTTATATTCCCCCGATTGATACTCTTAAAATTCCAAATTGCTCTCCAAATATATTTTTGGTTCGGGAAGATTTAGGTCCCTTGGGTGGAGGCAATAAAGTTCGACGATTATGCGGCTGGATTGGGAATAAAAATCAGTTTAAAAATCTTAAGTTGTTATCTGATTCGGGTTCCCATTCTCATTTGGGACTATATCGGATTTTTGAAGCGAAAATTTTTCCCTGGTTGCAATCTATTACTTTATATGAGAGGCCCACAGAGCTAAACCCTTATGTTTCCCATATAAAAAATCAAATGCAGCCGATACCAAATTTAAAGGTAGAGCCATTGACAAGTATTTTTCAATGGAAGAAGTATTTATTTGCGAAGGGATTAGATTCTAAAAAAATTCCCATTGGAGCTTCGGTGAAGTGCAATGGAATCTATGAAAATATTTTAACCCAAAAAAATTTCAGTAATTTGGATGAGGAAAAAACCATACTTTCTATGCCCATCGGTTCTGGAAACAGCTTTTTTGAAATTTTAAATTTAGCTCAAAACCTATTTCGCAATTTCGAATACTTGTGCCCTGTTACGGCAACAGTTCCCAGGATTTGGAGTAAAATCAAATATACGCATACGCCAAAAAATGTGAAATTGTACTACCCTGCAAAATTGTCCTGGAAAGAGTATATGCAAAAAGCGAAACGGTTTTATGATTCAAGCGGGGTAGTGCTGGATCCTATACATACAATTTATTTGTTAGATGTAATAGAAAACCGAAAGTTTTATAAAGGAAATATTGTTCTCTGGATAAGTTGCCCCAGAATAAATGGAACTTTGTTATGGTAGTTGCCAGCCATTTTTGAAATTTCCCGGGTCGCGCAAATTATTTCCTTTTATAAAATAAACCCCTTTTTTTAAGCGAATTAGGCCAATATTTCAATTGGCACAAGGGTTGCAATAATTGCTGATTGTACTCGCAATCAGGAGATATTATGAAAAAGTTTATTATTACTTCTATGTTATTATTCGGAATTTTTACCCAGTCCCAGGCCAATCAACCTCAAGATTCCGGAAAAAAGGAATCTTTTTTCTTTACCGATCGGGTGTATGCTAACCGGCACCATTGGTATTGGGGGCTTGGGGCCGTGGTTTCTCAATTGCCGGTGATTAAAGCCGGGTTCAAGGTGCCCTTTTCTCAGGTTTTATATGAATACAATGTTACTGATCCTTCAAAATTTTACCGTTTTTCTCTGGGTGGCGGCTTGTATGGGCTAAATGGAATTTTGCCTGTACCTGCCATACAGCCCAGTATTTACATTGGAAGTGAAAATAACGAAATCATGGCCCGCTTAAGTTCCGGCTTTTTTTCGGATATTACGGTTGGAAATCATTCCGCAGTGTTGTTTTCTGCAGGTGTTATTATTAAAAACCGAATCGATTTGTCTTTAGTTATGGTTCCCTTCGGAATCCAGCCTGTTCGCCCTTACCCTGAGATTTTGGGAAGCCTGGAAGAAGATTTTATACCGGTTGAAGACGTGGATTACACGAAAGATCCTTTTGGTAAGAATCTTACAGTGTATGATTCTAAACATCGTCACGAAGACGACCCTCGTTTTAATGATGAAGATAATCAATATTACTATTCAAGTTATGATATGGATTATGGAAATGGAAAGTATAACGGAAACGCCAAAATTCACCCTGGGGATTTTGACTATGTAAAAGGAAGGGAATATATTTCTTTTCCTTACTTTGGGCTGATGCTGACTTTTAGACATGGTCTATAACAATAAAAAAGCCGGTCCGCCAAAAAAGCGGAACCGGCCCTCTTACCTGCCAACTCTGCTTAGGGTATCAATACAGCATCGATGACATGGATTGTCCCATTGGAAGCTTCGATATCCACTGAAGTTACTCTGATGTTATCGTTTAATATTACCGCTCCATTTTCCACCTTGATGTTTATTTTTTCCCCGTTGATGGTGGGTGCCTCTGTCAGGTTTACTACTTGATCCGAGGATACTTTACCTGAAACAACATGGTAAAGCAAGATCTGAGTCAAGGCGCCCTCAGGGTCTTCCAGTAGGCTTTCTACAGTGCCTGCGGGCAGCGCTTCAAAGGCTGAGTTTGTCGGGGCAAACACAGTGAAAGGCCCTTCTTCAGCTAATGTTTCCGCTAATCCGGCGGCGCTTATGGCCTGAACCAGAGTTGAAAATTCGGGGTTGGATTGCGCTATTTCCACAACAGAACTTTTTGGCTCGGTTTCTGTTTGCATGGGATTACTGTTGCCTTTATCATCTTTCCCAAAACAGCCGATAAATAAGAGGCTGGCAAGGATTAATAGAAAAGGGGTATGTATATTTTTTTTGATACTTGAATTAAACGGTAGGCTGGTCATGGCTCCTCCTTTTGCGCTGCTTGAGCGCGTATTACTAGTTGAGATTCCTTGTGCCGTATAGCACAAAATTTTCAATGCAAAATGAAATACGCGCAGCTTTTAAAAAGGGTTGGGAAAAAATAAAAAAAGCCGAAATCAATTCGGCCTTTCCCTTAAAGGGGAAATTTTATTTCGACAGGCAAGGCCCTAAAGCCCTACCTGCCGAATATGGTTCACTTCAGTTGAGTCAACGGAAGAGTAACGGATTGCTCGCCTACTTTTAGGTTTGCAATATACATTCCAGCAGGAATTTCATTTTGCCAGGGAACAGCGTGCGCGCCGGCATCCTTCATTCCAAGATCGATAACCTGAGTGACTTTGCCATTTGGATCTACAATGCTCAGCTTTACTTGTTGCTGTGATTTCAGTTTAAAGTTGAACTGGTTGTTGGCAAAATTGAAAAAGTGGTTTTTAAATTTTTTGTAGTGTCTGGTTACAGAGTTCGGGTCATCGCCATTGATAAAAGCCAATCTTTGTGCGGCTACATCAGGGTCTGCGTTTTCGAAGGCCTCCACCAGAGCATTATAAGGGGCTTGTTTGGCAGAAAGATTGCTATTCCAAATTAAGCATCCGCAACCTGACCCTTTCCAGGAAATGCCATCGTGCACACCCCAAGTCATAAAAGAAGTGCAGTTGAAGTTTTCTGCGCAGGCTTCAGCCAGATTTTTCCAGGCGTTTCCGTTGTTTGTCGCGTTAGAAATATCAATTTCTGTGAGAGAAACTCTAAGTCCTAATTCTCCCAGTCTTTTGATATTATCGGAAATAGCTTGCTTGCTGAGATTGGTGCCCAAGTGGCATTGCAAGCCGACTCCGTGGATTGGAATGCCGTCTTCAAGCATTCTTCCTACCATTTCATAAACAAAGTTGGATTTAGCGTTTCCGCCTTCTGCCCCGTAATCGTTGTAATACAAGAGCGCTTCAGGGTCGGCGGCATGCGCATATACAAAAGCCGAATCCAGGAAGTCTTCTCCTATTACATTTCTGTAAAAACTGCTACGCAATTCCCGGCCGTTATCCGCTACAGCTTCGTTCACAACATCCCATTCCAGAATTTGCCCTTCCCAATGACCCAAAACATTGTCGATATGGTTTTTCATGGCTGATAACATTTGATTTCTGTTGTTGATGCTAGACATCCAGTTGGATGTTTGGGAATGCCATACCAATGTATGGCCCCGCATAAGCTGGCCATTGGATTCGGCAAAGTCAACCACGGCATCCCCGCCACTATAACTGAATTGGCCCTGACTTGGCTCAGTAGGTTGAAATTTCATTTGGTTTTCGCAAACCAACATGTTAAATTCCTCTGCAAGAATATCGCTAAAGTTGACTCGGCTGGGACTTTGGCCAATGGCGGTTCCAAAGTTGATGTGAACACCCTGGGCCGCATCCACAATTTTTTGTCCCTGTGAAAAACTTGCAAGGCATGTCGCGCCCACAGCAGAAAAAAGCGCTAATTTTTTAAGATAATTTGCCCTTGACTTGTTCATTGGATTCACCATTTCCTCCTTTAAAAATCCAGATCTTACTCGGATAAATGAGGCGCAGAATTTTTGCCAACAGCTAATGCTGGCAAGTTTGAGTCCTGCGATTTCAGCAGCTGTGGTTTAAGTATTCCCCCGGAATAGCAAACTCCAGATGTCCCCCTGATTCTTTCCTCAAAATTTTTTCCCCGGTAAAAGTATGGGAAAATCCCACTTTTTTAAGATAGGCGAAAGTCCCGGCTATTCTGGTAAATTCCCGGAAATTTATTGTGTAGGTAATATTTTTATAAAGCCATGTGATTTATAGCTTTATGTGTTTTTTAAGGGAACCTGTTCTATAGCTATTTAGGTAAAAAATCGGCAAATTGGGATTTCCTAAACCTTCTTATAATTTTAGGGTACAGAAGCAATGAGGCATTTGATTTTTTTTTTGTTCGCGGTTCTTGCTAAGAAAGAGTTTTGGCCGGGTGCTTTTATCAGACATTAAGATAAAAAATGGGACTTGGATTTATTGCCTTTTGGAAAAGCAGTCCATAAAAAATGTAAATAGACAGGCTACAAGTGTATCCAATGTGTTTAAAAGCGGGGTTGTTACAGCTAACTTTGAAAAATTATGGGCCTGTGGCGCCAGATTAGGTATCCCGCTTAAGTGGAAATATGGAAGTAGTCCGGACCTTTGGGGGGAGTAATGCCTTTTATATCAGGTGTATAAAAGATCCATAGTCACAGATAAAAGTATCGGAGTGACTGGATTCGAACCAGCGATTAGTGAGGACGCAAAGCAGAGACCTATTTGGACAAATGGAGTCGGTCTACTTTTGGGTGAAAAAAAACGATTTCTAGAAGATTATTGCCAAGTAGGGTCAGGTTTAATCCAAACCGAGCCCGGTAAATTGTGCCATATTCGTGACACATTAATGGTAAGAATTGAGCAATTGTTGAAAGGTGCTTCTGAGGAACAACTTAAAATCATTATTAGCTATCTTGAGCCTAAAAAGTTATTGAAAGTGGAGTAAGAAAAAATTGGAGATAGCGGGGGTCGAACCCGCAGCTAGGAAGTTGATAATTTCACCCTTAAGTAAAATTGTCAATTCCCTGTTTTACCGTTAAACTATACCCCCAAAAATCGATATTAATTTATGAGATAAAATTTATTTGTCAATTGTTTTAGAAGTTGGAGCTTAAAAAATAAATCCAACTTCTTGTAATTTGATAAGCATTGCTTGATAACTAACATTAAATTTTTTCGCTAAATTAATGCAAAATATATCAATGTTGAACTGAATATTTTTTTGATATTTTTTGATTTCATTAATTATCATAAAAGTTGGCATTAAAATTTCGGCAGCAAATTGATTTGCCTCTATCTCCCTTTTGTTTTTAACGTTATCATCCCTGAAAAACAAATTTTCGTCTACGTGGGTGTTTATGTTTTCTCGATGAAGAACGAAATGGGCGTACTCGTGGGCCAAGGTGAAATTTTTTCTTTCTGGAGAGTGTCCTCTATTGATTAGAATTGTTCCTTTCTTTCCCTCTACACGCAATGCTCCCGAGATGTGGTTGGGAAGTTCTTTCTCTAAAATAATTAGTTCAGAATCTGATTCAATAATTTGCTTTAGGTTGACCTTAGGCTTAAGTATATGATGTTTCTGAATAATTTGGAGGGCTTCTTTTTTAGGCACATTTAAATATGACTTCACATTTACCCTTTTCTACTTGATAGTAGAATTAAAAGCATTTTCAACTTCATCAGGGATAGGGTTCCCTGAAATAGAATCTAATGTTTTCTTACTTTTAATTTCGTCAGGAAAAAGTTCCTTAGGATTAATTCCTAAGACTAGTCCAATTTGAAAAAGCTTATCTATCGAAATTCTTTGTTTCCCTTTTTCAATATGAACCATTGAGCTTTGGGAAAGTTTAATTGATGTTGCTAATTCAAATTGTTTGATTTTCCTTTTGCTTCGCTCAACACTTATCCGGTGTCCAATTTCTCGGTATAAATCTTGAAAACTTAATGAATTTTCCATATATGTTGATCCAGAATATAGCTAAATTTATCTTAAATCGCAATAAAAATTTCAATTTTTACTTTAAAAAGCCATTTTATTATTTTAGCAAATAAAATTCTTGTTGGCTTTAAAAACATAAAGTATTTTGAATGGAGCAGAATTTATCTGCAAAAAAAAATGGCCCTCCCGTAGGTTTGAAGCACCGGGGGGCCATTGAAATTAACCATTCCGAAGATTGGTATTTTATAAATATATATAAAACACCTGCCTCCGGAAACAACTAAAAGGAGGCTGAAAATGCCAAATAAAAATATTTATAACCAAAGTTTCTCAAATTTGGATATTCAAATGGTTTGGGAAAAAGGGCGAATTGTGCCAGAGTACGACCCAAATTTTGTCCGGAAGGATGCCTGTGGGGCCTTTATGAAAAGGGTAGATTATGGGAAAACTACTACCTATGGCTGGGAAATCGACCATATAAAACCAGTTTCCCTCGGAGGAAGTGATAACCTCAGTAATTTACAGCCCCTTCAATGGGAAAATAACAGGTACAAGGGTGATAATTATCCAAATTGGTCCTGTAAGTTGGCAGCCTAAAAAAAAGGTGGAGAGGGAAAAACCTCTCCATTTTAATGGGGTTTAAAAATTACTGCTCATAATACATGTGATGTTGTTCAAATAAAGCCTGGAGGGTCACAGATGACAATACACACTATTGAAGATAAAGGATGGTTTTATTGTGAATGGTTTGATAAAGAAGAAAAATTCAAATTCAAAACATTCTCTCCCGATGTGCTTATAAAAACTGAATAAAAGGATCATTATGAAAAACTTTAATTTTATACCACTTCTTCTACTGTTTTTTATTGTCCAAAGTTTTTCCACCCCATTATATCTTACATTTGCTGGAAAAGTTCATTGGACACAATGGAATGGTTATTATACAGGTCAACCTGTAAGCTTTACGTTTGTGGTTGACTTAGATGAACAGGGTTTTGGTTTACATGGTGATCCGAATAACCCTACTAAAACATATGTTGAAAATAGGCCGGGGATGGAATTTTTTTATTCGGAATATTTAGAAGGGGATATAACATATTCTGATTATCAATATTACTACACTTCGTTTTATTACGGTGTTCAATATGATAACTATACAAGTATTTATGGTAGTAATCATGAGCAAAATAATTATGACATGCTAAAAATAACTTTTAATGGGCATATTCCAGATTTAGAAATTGGAACTACCGCAATTGGGAAAACTGAATTTGTTGCTCATAATAGTTACATAAATGTTGCATATGATCTAACATTAGTCGGAAAATCAACTAGAGGGCTTCCTGCTGTTCCTGAACCAGCTTCATTTCTTCTTTTGGGCTTTGGATTAGTAGGTGGTTACTTGAGGAAAAAACATAATTATATAACGAGAAAAAGCGGGGAATGTTCCCCTCAATAAAGGACAACCAAGAATATGTGCGTCTATGGTTTAACCTGAAGATTTCTTATTTTACCGCAATACAAGACCTAGAAAATTGAAGTAGGATTTAAAAGGGGTAATCATGAGTAAATTCAAACATGAATTTAACGTTGATGAAAAATCTGGAAAAACTTTATTACAAGTATATATCGATGGAATGAAATGTGATTCGTTCATTTTAGATACCAAGTTATCAAGAAGATATTTAGGATTATCTTTAATCAAACAAGATTTGATAGATGTTCATAATTGGATTGAAAAAATGAATGAATTGGCTCCCGAATCTTTAAATAATTCAAATGGAGAAATAGTTTATCTTGAATCAAATAACACAAACATGAGTCTTTTGAAAGCCCTTTATTTTTCTTCAATAATTTCTTATGGAAAATGCTTTGTTACATCAGATGGTCGAAAAACGCGACTAGAGGAAAAAGATCACATTAATCCCATATACCTTGATTTCCATGAATTAATAATGGAAAAGCGACACGGATTAGTTGCACATGCTGGAAAGTTTTTTGACAACGGAGAAGTTGTAATTTCTCCTCACCCAAATGGACATAGTTTCAATATATATCCAAATCTGTGGAGATTAGACTTACAAACAGACAATAATGAAGAAATAAATTTCATGGGGCTTGTCTCTGAATTGTTAATAACTGTCGAAAACCTGATTAATAAAGCTTTTGAAAAACTAAGAGAAGATGAAGTGAAGCCGGAAGTGATTAAACGCAGAGGTTTTTGATTTTTCAGAAACTGTTATTTTAAACTACATTTTTGGAAAAAAAAAGTATATAATTCCCAATATTTTATCCATAGAATACTTTTTAGCTATATAGCACTAAGTTCCAAATTTCCTTTTTAAAATAAAATAGGGCATTTGTTCAAATGAAAGAAATTACAAAAAGTTCAAGTTTCGACATAGTTATCAATAATTCCCAATCTGAAATATATGCCGATTGGGCTAGATTAAATGAAAGACAACAAAAATTTTTGATGTATTGGTATGAAAATGGATTTAATGGGACTGAGGCATACATGAAGGCATATGGCCAAAAAAAGAAAAATATTGCCAGGGTGTGTGCTTGCCAAGTCCTAACAAATCCTAACATTTTAAAAATTAGAAAATACATTCAGTTTTCTTTTTTTCCACCAATTGAAAAAGTTGCATTTACTCTCAATGAATTACTTTCAAATAAAAATCCAAGAATAAGGCTTTCTGCATGTGCGAGTGTATTAAAACATTTTGGAAAACTGGATGGTGAATATAAAAATGATGAACACAAGAATCCATTTGAAATGGATTCTAATACGAAAAAAATTGTGGCTCAAAATATCGAGGCTTTGAAAGGTATTTTAAATTAAACAGGGCCTAATATTGAATTAATTCACTAATCGAAATATTAAGGCAACTTGAAATTTTAATTAGTGTGGAAACTCGTGGGTCCCTATCTCCATTAATAATATGGTAAATGGTCTTTTTTGAAATATTGTTTTCATAGGCAAATTTTTCAATTGACACGTACTCTTTTAGAATGCAGCGCCTTATCCTGCCACCAATTTTATTAAAATCAGCTTTTTTCAACCGTATTTCCTTCTAATTTTAGGAAAGTAGGCTGTTTTTTAATTGACTAGTCTCTAATGGGAGACTAGTTTTTTTATAACCTGTCTCTAATAAGAGACTTAGGTGTATAAATATTATTTCTAGTCGAAAAATGAAATTTGTTAGCACTAAAACTTTTTTGATAATCACTTATTTTGCATTTTTAACGGCCCTTGTAGGGTATTACAAAAAATCGAAAGAATTAAATAAAACTAATGTATGGCTAAAAATAATGTATGGCAAACTGACCCCTAAAGCCAAAATGGAAATGGAACGGGATATTGAGTTAAAAAACTATTTAGATGGCGAGATTGATAAATTAATAAGGCCGTATGAGGGATTCTATCCTTAGTTAAGACTAATTTTATATGAAAAGAAATGTCCCAATAAGACTTGGTACTGAAGAAAACTTAGCCAAGCTAAATCATAACCTTTTGTTTAAATTAAATTCAATTGATGATATGAATGTTAAGCAAAAAAAATCTGAATCAAATAAAAACGACAAGAAACTTAATCCACCAACAAAAAATTGAATTTTTTGATATTCGTGAAGTGTAATCAAATCTAATTTTTTTCTAAAAAAAGTTTCCCAGCCAAATTGAGAATTTAGTAAACAAAGGAAATATTTTTTCACAAGCAGCTGTGTATGTAATCATTTTTTTTACACACAGCTGTTTACGTAAAATGTTATTGAAATTGATTTTCCTGAAATTAAATTGTGTGCAATTAACATTTAATTGTAACGCAAGGAGTACCATGGCTCGACCAATAAAAGACAATGCTGATTACTTTCCTCATGAAAAACATTTGAGAGACAAACCTGAAATGCACTACATCCGGAAAAAATTTGGGGAAGGTGGTTTCGGTATTGTAATTATGTTACTAGAATACTTAACTGATAAAGAAAATTTTCGTTGTACGTTTAATGAAAATGAAAAAAAATTATTATCGATTAATTTCTGGGTTGAAATTGAATTAATTAATCAAATTATAGAAGATTGTATTAAAATCGGCTTTTTTGTAAAAGTAACCATTAGAGATGAATTTGAATGCCCTTATTTGAATGCTCAAATGACAGCTCTAATAAGCAAACGACTGAATATGAGAAAGCTTCGCGAGGAAAAAATTAAACTCGAAATAGAGCAAAAAAATAAAGAATTAGGACAAAATTATCCAATAGATGATTAGTGATGCACAAATGCAGTTTGTGGAACATAGAAAGAAAAGTAAATAAGAGGATAGTAAGAAAAGAAAAGAAGAGAAGAGTATTACAGTAATTCATTATGAAATTAATTTTTTGGAGGAAATTAAACATGCTGTTAAAAGAAAAATCGCTAGGGGAAAGGTTGGTTTATTGGAAACCGGATCTAAGACATATTTTAGGAATTAGTACCCGAACTATTGATAGACTTTTGTCTAAGCAAGAGTTTCCGAATCCTGATTTGAGAATGAATGGAAGACCTGCTTGGAAAAGGCAAACAATTATTAATTGGGTGGAAAATAATTTTGAATATTAAATACCAAATCCTCAAAGTCAAAAATTCTAAGGGGAAATATTTACCCAAGTGGAAGATGCGATTTTTTGATGTTAATGGGAAATATATGGGCCAGGAAACAGGCTTTACTGATAAAAGGGAAACTATTAAGTTTGCGGAAAAAAGGGTAAGGGAACTCGAAGAAGAATTATTAAATCCCTATTTACCAAAATTAAGCAATCGCCCCATTGAAGAATTATTTAGGGAGTATATCTCCATTGAATCCAAAAATGGGGGAAGGGGAGGTTACCCCTGGTCAAAGCGTCATCAAAATGATGTAACCACAAATTTATTTTGGTGGAAGTCAGAAATTAGCCTCAATTTATTGGGGGATATAACCCTAGCCAAAGTGGAAGCCAAACTTTCTTCCCTTGTTGGAAAAGTGGTTAATAAAACCTTGAACATGAAAGCTGCCTCACTCAAAACCTTTTTGAATTGGTGCGTTAAGCATAATTACATAGTTTCAAATCCCTTAAACCCACTCCGAAAATATCAGGAAAAGGTTAAAAATCCACGCAGGGCGCTATCTCTCTCCGAAATAAAATTTCTTTTGGAATCTGTTTCCCCTGAAAAATATTTGGCCTACAAAATGGCCCTATTAACAGGAATGCGAAATAGTGAATTAGCCAGCTTAACAGTTGGGGCTATTGACTGGGATTTAAACCTTGTGACCCTTAAACCTGAACATGCCAAGAATCGAAAGCGCTTTGAATTTTCATTGCCCAAAGATTTCATTATAGAGCTTTATAGGGCCACAAAGGGAAAGCCAGGCAAAGCAAAGCTTTTAGAGGGGTTAAGTCAAAATCACGCTGGTGAGCTGCTCAGAAGCGATATGAAGGCAGCAGGGCTTGAAACCAACAACTCGGAGGGGAAAATTGATTTTCATTCCCTTAGAGTGACTTTTATTACTCACATGGCAAGACTAGGGACGGACATTAAAACCTTACAGGAAATTGCACGCCATAGCGATATAAACATGACCATGAATGTTTATGCTAAAACCAATCCTGAACTAAGAGCTGGGGCTATTAATGCACTCAACGAGGCTGTTGCTGGGGATTTGTGCCATATTCGTAACACGGCCCCAACCAATCCACGAATTTTTAGAATTTTGCGCAATAAACCCCTCGGAGTGACTGGATTCGAACCAGCGGCCTCATCGTCCCGAACGATGCACTCTACCAGCTGAGCTACACTCCGAGCTTGGGTGGAAAATAATATCGAAGTAATCTATTTAATTTTTCAGGATGTTCGCCAGTTGAAAAGCTTTTAATGAAAAATTAGGTGCATAATGGTTTCAATTCATAAGAAGCTCATCTAACTCAACCTGAGCCTGTTGAGAAAAAGCTGCTTCTGGTGATTTTAAATAGGTTTTAAAACTTTTAATGGCATTTTTTTTATTCTCCCCATAATATTTTTCAATTAATCCTAACGCGAACTGGTATTTATTTATTTCAGGATGATGGTGGATGGCGTTTTTAAGGCTTCCTTTTAATTCATTAAATTGCCCAAGCCTTCCCTGAGACCAAATTAAATTTTCACTGGCTTCCAAGTTTTTACGGTTTTCTTTAAGAGCCAGTTTCCAGTAAAGCTGGGCTTCTTTAATTAATCCCCTTTTGTCAAAAAGGTTTCCCAACTCCAGGTATAATTGGGAGTCTTTTTTTAAGTCCAACTTAGCCTCAATTAATTTTCGTCTTTTTTCGAATTGATTGAAACTTTTAGGTGAGGGGTTCTGGTTTTGTTTTGGGGTTGTGGGAAAGTATTTATCCCAAAGAATTTGAGTTACTTCTCCCCTGATTACGGGCCTTTCAAAGTCAAACCCTGACTCTTTTTTTAAATATTTAATGTAATGGCGAAGCCCGGCAGAGGTATCTTTTCGCACATACATTTCAAAGGCCCCCATATTTTTTAAAGTCATAGGATTATTGGGTTGGAGGGTCAGGGCCTTTGTAAAGCTGGCTTCGGCTTCTTTTAACTTGTTTAAGTCAATTTGAGATGTCGCCAGATAATTCAAATACATAATATTGTCCGGGTCAAGCCTTAAGCAATTGGCGAAGGCCATTTGGGCTTCCAGGTATTCCTGGCGTTGTTGGTGTAAAATACCTAACCACTGGTAGGCTTCTATATCATCAGGGTTTAATTCAATGGCTCTTTGTAGTTCTGCTAATGCGGAATCCCCTTCTGATGTTTTGTAATAGTTTTGCAATCGGGTTAAATCTTCATCCCAGGACCGGGAAGTTAAGTGCCGTCTCCAATTATTTTCCATTCCTGTTTGATTGATTTTTTGAATGCGGGCGATGGCCAGGGATTTAAATTCCAGGGCTGTGCCGCCCTGGCTGCTCAATTTTTGAGACAAAATATTTTTAACAAGCTTGTGTTTTCCCTTGCTAATAAAATCCTTTACATCTTCCATGGTGGGGGAAGTGACCTTTTGAACCAGAGAAAGGGCGATGTAAAGACTTCCACCAAACATCAAAATGATAAGGGCAAGAATGGTTAAGGTGGGGTAAAAACTTTTTTTATAGGTCCCCTTTTTAGGGTTGTGGCCAATCGAAAAATCCTGTTTGGTTTTTTCAGCAGTAGGACTAATAGGTTTTAAGGAAGGAATGGTTGGCAAACATCTTACGGTGTAACCTAATGCTGTGAACTCTTCCACCAGGGTGTTTGCGGTATTTTCAGAGGCTTGGGCTGTTACGGTGTGGGGAAGATTCTGCAACCAGAATTTTATTTCTTTTGCATCTGCCCTGGAAAATTTTTGCAGAAGTTCAATTGCCTGATTTTCCCTGGGGTTAGGGGAAGCCTTTTCCAGGATAATCCGGTATCTGGGGGGCATTATTCGCTTTCCAAATCTGTTTTGCTTATCACATTAATGTTTTCGAAGGGGATGGTAACCTGTCCAGATTTGGCCTGCCCGATAATAACATTGTGGATACTGACAAAAGATTTTGTGGGTTTACCTTCTGTTTTAATAGGTTTGATTTCGGTTCCATCATTTAGTTCGATTTTGGCGTGATAGTATAGTTTATTGTCTTTGTAATGTGTGGTTGTAGGGTCAATCACAATTTTTTTGATGTATTTTAAATGAACTTTGCGTACCGCTTCACCATCCAGAATTTCGATTTCCATTCCATTTTTTAATTTGGTTTTTTCCAAATGGAAAGTCATTCCGGATTGGTCCACAACAACGTATTGCGAGGCACAGGATGTGAAAAAGAGGAAGATAAACAAAGAGGCCAATACAGCCAGAGTGGGTTTGCTGAAATTTAGCAACTTGAGAACTCTGGTTGGTAAGCCGGTACTATACATAAAATTTTCTTTCAAAAAATAGTCTCAATGACTCGCCTAAAGCATCTGGTTCGGCTTTTACAAAATACCAGCCTTCATTCCATTTTCTTTCGGTTTCTTTTTCAATTTCCTTTAAAATGACCTTAGGATTGAGGTTTTGGGGGAGCTCAATGACGCTTTGATCAAATTCTTTCATGCTGAAATACCCTTAACTTATTATAGCACTAATTTTGACCCATTTGCCTAGTAGTCTGGTTTGGATTGGGAACTGAGACTGGATTGGGGAGTATAAAGTATTTTATCAGAAATAGCTTTAAGTCCCGCTTTAAATATTTGCTTTGAAGGAAGCAGTTTTTCCTTGTCCAGTGCTTCGTCCAGCACAATGGCCTGAATCCGCAAAAATGGAGAATCAAAAGGGGTTTCCCAAAATTTAATTTCAATAACCATTCTTCTTTCAAAGAGCCCTTCTTTTTGTTGCAGAATATTGGACTTGATGTAAGGAGTCAGTAAAATTTTATAGGAGTAATCGCCCACCAAGTTTGGCAAAAGGCTATCGGCTATTTCCCGATGTTTCTGTATGTGCTCCACATAGGCCAGATGGGCTTTGGCCTGCGTGCGACTTAGCCTTTCCACATCGTGCCCATACACAACTAATTGTTGGCCCGGACGAGCTTCTTTTAAAAATTCGGAAAATTTTCCGATATCTTCCAAGTCCCTGCCTAGTCCGGATTGGGGTACAAAGGGAAGCACCAGCCAGGGCTGAGTGAGCAATTGGGTGGCTTCATCCGGATTGATATAACTATCCAGTTGAACGGAGGATTTTACCTTGGGCACGCAATGCAATACCAAGAGGGCTATTAGCAAAATGCTTGGCCAGTTTTCCCTGGAGAATAATTTTTCAAAAATAAGTTTCACCTATTCCATTGTCCTAAAATTGCGGAATTGGAACAAGAGCGGGATATTGTGGAAAATGGTGAGGATTACAAAAATATGCGAAAGCCGATACTACCATCTAAGCTGAATCGGGTGCCATTGATAAAATCCACAAATGGCGCCAGTTCAAAGAACATTTCAAAGGTATTTTCTTTATAAATATAGCTGGCTCCCAACGGAACCCGAACTCCAAGGGTGTTAACATTTCCCAAAAAACTGCGCAAACCCACTCCCATGTAGGTGGGTAAGCTTCCTCCTTCAATTTGGAATGCAGAAAAATCGTGCATTAAAAAATCGGAATGGAGGTAAAAATAATTGTTGTTGTCCTGAAAATTGAAACTAAGGGCTGCATCTATGGCCGCATCATCGGATATCCAGTGTTTAGAAACTATTAAAGCAGGGCCGTTGTGTATGGCAACGCCTATGGAGTGCCCCCTGGATTGGGAAAAAATACAAATGGGGCTAAGGCCCAAAATTAAAACCAGGAATGTCCAGCGCAGCAAAACCATAAACTGAAAAATACAAAAAAAATGGAAAATTAAACCAACCCAAATGTGGAATACTCAATGGTATTTTCCAAAGTTTCGAGGTTTTTCAAAATGTGCAATTGGGTGCGAATGCTATCCATTTGCACATCAGCAGAGTGGTTTGGACCAATTAAATTTCCGATATTAAACTGACTGGCCAATTCTTTTAAACTTTGGAAGTTTGCAACAGTTTCCATCTTTTCCCTCAATTAATTGCTGGGGAAAATGCTCCCCAGTATTTAAAAAAAATGAATTCTATTGTTGTAAAGCAATAAAAAAATAGGTCTTACAGTATTTTTTTAATTTTTTTCTTTACCCAGCGATGGCCGCAGTTTGGGATTCGAGGCTTTCGGCCGCCTGAAAAATCAAAGACTCTGTATCTTGCCAAGAAATACAGGCATCTGTAATGGAAACCCCATACTTTAAATTTTGGCTGTTATTAAAAGGCTGGTTGCCTTCAAATAAATGGCTTTCCAGCATCAAACCGAGGATGTTATCATTGCCTGACTTTATTTGCTTGACCACGCTTTCCCATACCAATTTTTGATTTCCATGAACTTTGTTGGAATTCGCGTGGCTGCAATCAATCATAACCGCCGGAGAAAGTCCTGCTTTTTTTAATTGTTCCTGGGCCATGTTAATGCTTTCCGGTCCGTAGTTGGGTTTTCCTTTGCCGCCGCGAAGGACCATATGTCCGTATGGGTTGCCCTGAGTTTTAACCAGGCTGATTTTTCCCTCCATGTTAATGCCCAAAAAGCTATGAGGATGTTTAGCAGACTCCATGGCATCTATCGCGATTTGCACGTTTCCATCAGTTCCATTTTTAAAGCCTACTGGCATGGAAAGGCCGCTGGCCATCTCTCTATGAGTTTGAGATTCCGTGGTGCGGGCACCGATAGCAGCCCAACTAATAAAATTGCCGATGTATTGGGGAACAATTGGATCAAGCAATTCAGTTGCAATAGGAAGACCCATTTCGGAAATTTGATTGAGTAACATCCTGGCTTGTTTAAGACCTTCAGCAATATCACAACTTCCATCCAGATGGGGGTCATTAATAAGCCCCTTCCATCCTATTGTGGTTCTGGGTTTTTCAAAATAAACCCTCATTATTATCATCAAAGAGGAATCTACCTGTTTTTTAAGCTCGCTCAGTCGTTCGGCATATTCAAGGGCCGCTTTGGTGTCATGTATGGAGCAGGGGCCTGTAATGACCACGGTCCTTTTATCTTTACCGCTAATAATATCCATCAATTGAGTCCGACTTTTGGCTATTAAGGATTCCGATTTTTCAGACTGAGGCAATTCTTTTGCCATATCCGATGGGGCTGGAATTGGTTGAATGGATTCAATATGTATGTCTTGCATTTTCATAATTTTTTCCTTCAAAAAAAAAGCCCCCGGTTTTCCGAGGGCCCGTTGAGAATTTCTAAATGCGAATTACCCAACCGGCCCTAGGCTGGTAAAGTATCCAAAAAAACTAAAACCCAGAACGGCTAATATTCGAAACATTTCTATAATCTAAATCCCAAGTTGGAAAAAATCAAATTGGCTCCATGGGCAATTTTAAAGATTTCTTTTGAGTCTGCTGCCTAAAAGGGAGTATTTTATAAAAATTGAGTTTTTTTTGAGGTGATTTTCACAAATGGAATTTTGCGGTTACATAGAGGGTTATTATGGAAAATTATTGAATTGGGATGAGCGCACTCAAATTGTCGCGAAATTGAGCCAATTATCCATGAATTGTTACCTATATGGGCCCAAAGAAGATAGCTACCATCGAAAAAATTGGAGTCTAGCTTATCCATCTGGCTGGATGGAAAATTTTTCCAAATTTGCCAGGAATTCAAAAAAGCTGGGGGTAGAAGTTATACCTTCTTTAGCCCCAGGCCTTAGTTACAAATACCAATCCGCTTCCGATTTTAATAAACTATGCCAAAAAATTTCGGCCTTTCAAAAAATAGGAATTAAGAAACTTGCCATCTTAATGGACGATATTTCAGATGAATTGCCTTCAAATTTAAAGCCCCGGTATTCCAGCTTGGGTGGAGCCCATGGGGCTTTGTTGGAAAAATTACAACAGATGTTTAAGACAAAAATAAGTTTTTGGTTTTGCCCCACTATATATACCAGTGCTTTTTCCAACCGTCCAGTTGAACAGAATCTTTACTTGAAGGACTTGGCTAGAACCCTTCCAAAAAATATTCCGATTTTTTGGACGGGGGATCAGGTAATATCCTTAGCCATTCAAAAAAAGAATTTAAAACCATTACATAAACTTTTTCCACAACAGCTTCTTATTTGGGATAACTATTATGCCAATGATTATTGTCCCCGCAGGATATTTTTAGGCCCTTTTCGGAAAAGAAATTCCGATGTATTGCCTTTGACAAAAGGGTATTTTATCAATCCAACGGGAAACCTTTATACGGATATTATGTATTTGGAAATATTATCTGTCTTTTTCAAAAAGAAAGCAATGTTAACAGGATATAAAGAAGTTATCAAAAAGCGCGGGATCAATAAAATATACTTGCCTTTGCTTAAATATTTCGACTCCCCCTTTGCCACATTGGATTTTTTTAAAATTCCGCTTTCGCAAATAAAAAAAGACATTCAATTGTGTACCCAATACCTTTTCGAGGAAAAGGGTCCGCTCCATTGCGAATGGTATCCTTACATGCAAGGCTTAAGGGCGGATTTAAATTTAAGGGTAAAAAGAAATGAGCCTGATTTTTTAAAAGGGATGCCCAGTAGGCAACCTGATTTGTTAAGGAGCATCTTGTCGAGTAAGGGTTTTTCTGCTTAGAATAGTCAATTCTTAAACAGCCAATTTTTAAATGCAGCTAAACTGGCAGAATCGCTGTCTATGCGCCAATTGAGCTCGGCTTCTTCACGTTTATCAAAATTAAACCAGATGAAACCGTGTATTCTTTTATCGGATTCCAGCTCTTCTAAAAAATTTTGTATCCAGTGGGACTTTCGGGGATCCTGAGCGCAACCAATTTCGGCAATATATATGGGGTGAGAGAGTTTTTGGACCGCATCCAATGATTTTTTAAATACCTCGGAGTAACTTTTCCAGGAATGATATGGCTTGTAATTGTCGCCAAAATTATAACCATCCAGCCCGACCAGGTCTACATACTCTTTGCCTGGGTAATAGGGCAAAATATCTTTTTCGAAATTTTTTTCAGCCCATATGATGTTAGGAGAAAACATCCATTTTATGTTGTTTGCTCCCTGCTCTTTAAATATGCTGTAAACATGTCTCCATGCTTGTACGAATTTTTCGGGCTGTGCGCCCCAATTAAACCAGGAACCGTTCATTTCAAAACCAAAACGATAAATCACAGTTTTATTGTATTGAGCCGCCTCTTGTGCCCATGATATAAAATAAGAGTCGTATTTTCCTTCATATATGTCTTTTAAATAATCTTTTTTTGGATTTCGAAACCGCGACCATTTAGTAAGTTCAAGGGATATAATGGTAACAAGCCCTTTTGATTCATTGTATTTTATAGTATTGAGGGGGAAAGGTCGGTATAAATCCCTGAAAAACATAACATACTTTATAGGGCGGGTTTTAGAATTTTCAAAAGTTGCTAATTCTTTTTCTAATTGTTGCTGGTATGGATTAAAACCCCAATATATCTGATATATGCCCCATTCAGGCGGGCCTTTTCTAAGGGGAGCTTGCCCTTCTCCCAGCGTAAAAAGAAAGGGCAGAAAAAAGCCAATTCTTTTTGTAAAGATTTGAATGAGTTCCATTGAGGATTAAGTTTGGGAATAAAAGGAAATGAGTTTATCCGTGGAGCTATCTGGACCCATTAGGAATAACTTATCCGTTGCTTTTAATTTCATATTGGAAGGCGGAACGAAATGGTGCACGCCCTCCCTTTCCAATGCTGTTACTGCCATACCTGTGTTTTCCCGGATTTGACTTTCAGCAATGGTTTTTCCAATGAGATTGGGAAATTTTTCCACTAAAAATGCGCATACATCTAAATTGTTGGCTTCGGAGCTGGTGGAACGGATTAAATCCACTACAGCTGGTTTAGCCAGCATTTCGTACAATTGATGGGCTCCTGCTTTTGCAGGGCAGATGGTTCTTGTGGCTCCCGCTTTTAATAGCTTTGATTCCGTGGCCGGATCTTCGGACCGGGCTACAATGTCCATCTCTGGTTTTAATTGGCGTGCGGAAAGAGTAACAAACACATTGGCCGGATCATGAGGCAAGCAGGTCGCTAATCCCGAGGCGTTTTCCAGACCTGCGGAAAGTAGGACCTCTTCATCAGTGGCGTCGCCCTGGATATATAAAATGCCATGGGTTTCCGCTTCGGCAACTTTATCCTCATCGAGCTCCACCAGCACAAATGGCATATCCATTCCCAGCATTTGATCGCATAGAGCTTTTCCCATTCGCCCATAACCAACAATAATGAAATGATTTTTAAGAGATTTAATTTGTTTCAACAATTTTCTCCTTCCAAAATGTTTGTTAAGCTCTCCATCAATTGCGAAAGCCACCAAATTGCTCGCTGCAGCGGCGGCCAGAAAGATTCCCACTAACATAACCACTATGGAAAAATTTCTTTCCATAGAGCTAAGCGGACCTTCCATTCCGACGGTTGTTAATACCACAAGGGTGAAATAAAAACTGTCAATAAGGGTTCGCTGCCCTTCCACTTGGTCAATTCGGTCGATAAAATAATAACCCAAAGTGCCAAAAATTAATAAGCTGGAAAAAAGAGAAAGGCTTATAATCAGTTTTTTGCGCGCTTGTTTTATGGGATCGTGAATCCGTTTGGGAATTGGCTTCATATCTTTCTAAAAATAAAACAGCATTTCATAATTTTGGGAAAGATGTTTCTATTTTTTCAGTTATGTATCCCGAACCGGCATCCCATTTCATCCAGTGTCCCTATTGTGCTCAAAATTTGGAGATTATTTTGGACACCTCGGTTTCCTTCCAAAAATATGTGGAAGATTGCGAAGTGTGCTGCCGCCCCATTTCTCTGCACATTGCAATTGAAGATGGAGCTGTTCGCTTCGTCGAAGCATTCAGAGAAGAAGATGACTTCTAAATTTGAAGTAGGCTGATTATTGGGTTATGGTTTCCAATTTTTCGGCCTTTGGAATTAGACAAATATTATTGCCGTATAAATCCTGAAAGACAGCTTCTGAGTTTAAAAAGTTGTCCTTAATTTCAATTTCAATTTGAATTCCCAACTCCCGCAAACGGTTGATTTCAGCTTCCCAGCTCGAGGATTCTAAAACCATAAAAGAGTGCCTGGAACCTTGTTTGCCAACCTTTGATTTTTGGTGCGCGCTAACGGCTTCAACAAAGGTTATTTCGATGTTTCCTTGTGTGGGGTTTTCTATGCTCACCCATCGTGAATTCTTATGGATGTATTCATCTACTTTAACCTTAAACCCCAATATGTTTGTATAGAACTCAATAGCATCGTCATAATTTTTTACGAGTAGAGTAAAGTGGCTTACTTTATTTTCATTTTTATAGTATCGATTTAGTGCCAAAATTTTTCCCCGATTAATTTTTTAAACTCTCTGATATCCCTTATTTTATAACGCTGGAGAAGGAGTTGCTACAATTAAATATAAATTTTTGAACTTATTATTTATACCGCAAAAAGCATAAAAAAACAAATAGTTGTTAATAGATGTGGATAAAATATTAAGAATCTTGTTTTTGCGAAAATTTAAAAGACAATGGCGCTTTGATTTAACAAGTTGAAAGCATTTTAGAAAACAATAATCAAAAAGAGAATTGTTATTAATCCAAAAAAAAAGCCACTCCGAAAAGGAGTGGCCTAAAATCTGAAAAAAATGGCTTATTAATTTTCCTTAGCCATTTCCTCCGCAAGGTTAATTGGTTTGTACCCGCCATTGGCTCGGAACCATAACATAATCAAAGCAAAACCAATTGCCATTGAAATTGGGAGAACCGCTGCAACTCGCAGTGTTTGACGGCCAGTTGTTTGGAGGCTTGCCCTTACTGGCTCTTTGCTTTCTTCAGGGAATTCAGGCTGAGCTAAAACAGCTTCGGCATTTACAGAAGTATAAGAAACGCCAAACAAAACCTTATCTTGAACAATTTTGTTTTCTTTTCCTTTTACAGTTATTGTACGGCCTTCATCCTTTAACTGTTGAACCACAGCTGCTTGTTCTTTCATTACTGCGGTGGCGTTGTAATGCTCTTGCACGGCTCCTAAAAAGGGTCCGCCGAAAATACCTACAGTGAGAAGTCCCATGGCTGAAACAGTATTCAATGTTAATGCGCCACCTTTGGGGAAGCGTTCTGCTGTGAATCCAAGAACCGCAGGCCAGTAAAAAGTTTGACCAATGGCATAGAATACGAAGGCTACAAAAATGGCTGCACCATTTGCAGTGGAAAGCCAAAACAAGCCAATGATGGAAAACACGGAGCTAATGAGCAATAACCCAAGTGGACCAGTGAACTTAAGAGGTATGCCTACACCAAAACGCAACACCATCATAATGCCGGCAGAAAATACCAGCGCCCATCCGGCGTTTGCACCTAATACAGGTTTCATTAAGTTTTGAATCCAGGCATCTGTCGCAAGTTCTGCAGTAGCCAAAGGCACCATTAGTACGCAAAGGAAAAAGAACATCCATTTGCCCAAAGATTTTAATCCAAATCCAAAGGCGACACCACCAATAATACCGGTGATTAAGGACGCTACTAAGCGTGAATATTGGCCTCCGGCAAAAAGATGGGCTTGATTATAAAACTCGTAACTGATAAACATAGCGGCCAGAAACATTCCCAACCCGCCAAATTCTCTTAACATTTCAGAATATGGAACTTTGGCTTCCACACGTTCATCAACGGGGTATCTTTTGGCCAAGATAAACATAACACCGTAAGCCAAAACAGGTAAAAGCATAAAAAACCAAGCGGTTTTAGCTGTTCCCCAGGTGTCCACGTTTTTGTAGAAAAGCATGTATATTGTTCCACCAATTACAATTCCCGCAGGCCAGGCTGCATGAAGAATAGCCATGTATTTGGTTTTTGCATCTCTATAAATAGAAGCAACTAAGGGGTTAATACAAGCTTCTACGATTCCATGACCTAAACCGGCAAAAAGGCAGGCTACCAAAAGACCATTGAATCCGCCTGCGGTAAAAGTCAATATTACAGATAAAGCCTGCAAAGTAAAGGCCGCCATCATGGATTTTTTGTAACCCACTTTATCTACGATGAAACTGAAAAGAATCATCATAACTGCAATGGGCCATAAACCTGCGCCTAACAACGTTCCAACCTCAGTTTCTAAAACGTTTAGCTCGGCCTGCCACAATGCTGGTGCCATGGCCCGGAATACAAAGCCAACACCTGCGGCGGTAAGCGAAAGAAAGCTAGCCCAAAAAAGGGTCTTTTTTTCGCCTTCGGTCAAATCTATTGAAACCATTCGTTAACTCCTTGTTCTGTTTAAATACCTATCTATTGTGGAATGGGTTTTTACAAACCCATAAAAAATTCTTTTAACGGCAAATAATATTAGAAAAAAAAAATCGGAAGCAATGGCATTAGGTCAAGAAAAATTCACAGCTATTCCACTGCTATGCTTTTCTGAGCATTTTTGCCAGATTTCTGACGATTTTATGAATAAATCCATGAAGATTTATGCCAAAGCCAATTACTGAAGGTCAAAATTAATTTTGTGGGCTAACTTATATGGAGCGGGGTTTTCCAAAAATTTGAAATATTAAGTAAAATTTATTGCCAAACAAAGGACCGAAAAAGGAGTGGAGCTGATATTTTATGCTCAATGTCTTCGAATACACTAATTACAGAAAATTTCTTTTGGATTTTTATCATGAACAAAAATCCAAAAATGAAAGTTTTTCTTATCAAATTATGGCCAACAAGGCGGGTTTTCGATCCAAAAGTTTTATCAAATTAGTTATTGATGGAAAAAAAAATCTCACCCGGGAATCGGCACTTAAAATTAACTCAGTTATAAAGCTCAATGAAAAAGCGTTTTCTTATTTTGAAGATTTAATTGCATTTAATCAGGCCAAAACCCTTAAGCTTAGAAATCTTTTTTTTGAAAAATTATCTGGCTACAACCCCAGAAATCCGGCGAGGTTAGTGCTGCAATACGAGTATGAATTTTACTCCAAATGGTACCATAATACGATTCGGGAAATTGTTACAGCAATTCAATTCAAGGAGGATTACTCTTGGTTGGCCCGGCAGCTCAATCCACCAATTTCCCCTAAGCAAGCAAAAGAGTCTGTCCAGTTGTTGCTTAAGTTGAATCTGATTCAAAAAGACGAAAATGGATATCAGCTAACAGATAAAATATTAACCACAGGGGATGAAGTTAAAAGCTTGGCTGTTTCTAATTTTCATTTTCAGAATTTAAATCTGGCTGCGAAATCCATTGAGTCAACCTCCTCAGGAGAAAGAGATATCTCTTGCTTGGTGGCCGGGTTATCCCTGGAAAATTTTCATGTTGTAAAAGAAGAAATTCAAAAATTTCGGAAGAGAATTTTGGAAATAGCCCAGCAAGAAGAAAATGTGAATAGGGTTTACCACATAAACTTTCAATTTTTTCCCAGTTCGGAAAAGTTGTTGGGTTCGCAAGAGAAGGATGAGTTATGATAGTTCGACTCCTCCTTATTTTGATTTTGCTGTCCGCTACGTTTTGGAATTGTTCTAATGAGTCTCTTGCAGGGGGATCGGAAATCGGAAATCCGGAAACCACCATTATAGCTGGCATGGTTTTCGAAGAGGATGGCAGCACACCAGCCAGTGGAGCGCTGGTCAAATTGCGGCCTCAAAATTATTTGGCAGATACATCTCAGATAAATCGCCAAAGTATAAGTGGACAGGGCAAGGATACTATCGCAAATTCTAATGGGGAATTTTTCATAACCAATTTGGACACCGGTAAATATTACCTTGAAATTCAAGGCCAAGCCAGCCAGGGAATTTTTACTGCGGTTTATATATCTGAAATCGTAGATACCTTGTTTCTCGGGGAACATTTTTTAAAGAAAACGGGGTCTATTACAGGGGCCGTGGAAAACAGCTTTGAAGGGAATCAAGCTGCTTATGTGCAAATTTATGGTATGGATAAGGTGGCGCCGGTAGACCCTGTGACTCAGCAGTACGAAATTCACGAAATTCCCGAGGGGGATTTTACTTTAAAAATACTAAGCAGTGCTCCTAATATAAGTCCGGTGGAAGTGAAGGCCTCCACAGTTTCCAACGATACCCTGAAATTAAGCGCTGTTACTCTAAGGCCCTTTTATAGCGATTGGAAAGAACAGGAAAAATTTTATTTAAACACATCTATTACAGGTGCTAACATCTACTCTGATGTTTATGGCTTTCCTCTCTTGTTAAGGCTCTCAGAAGACAATGTGGATTTTGATAACATCCGGCCCGAGGAAATCCGCATGGCTAATCATAAGGGACAGCCCCTGGTATTCGAAATAGAAAGTTGGGATGCACAAAATAAAACAGCCCAACTTTGGGTGCTTTTAGATACGGTTTTTGCGCAAAGTACTAAGCAATACATTTCTCTTTTGTGGGGCAATTCAGAGGCGGTTTTTCCAGAATTTGAAGAATCCGTATTTAGCCTTAAAAATGGGTTTTCAGCGGTTTGGCATTTTGAGAAGAGGGCGTTTGAGAATGAGGCGAACATAAAAGACTGGAGTGGAAATAATAACCACGGAGTATCGAAAGGGCAGTGGTCAGATGCGAATTACGAGGAGGGTGTCTCGGGGGCATCGATTTTTTTGGATGGGGTAGATGATTATATAAGTTTTGCCAATACAGAAAATATTCCTATACATAACGACAGTTACACATTATCCGGATGGATTCAGGTGAGGGATATGGGTGTATACAGCATGTTAGGCTGGGGTGAGTATACTGTTAAAAAAAGCAATGCCTTTAGAGTGGCCCCGGATTTCGGCGGAGGCTTGCGAAATTACTGGTATGCCCATGATTTAACCGTTGAAACCGGGGACATATCCGGGCAATGGCGCCATGTGGTGGCTTTATATGATGGAATTAAGAGAAAAATATATATGGATGGAATGTTAATGGGAGAAGATGTTCCGGATGGCCATGATGTTCCTTATTCTCATAATTTGACTATAGGGACGGCATGTTGTGACGAGTTTTTTACAGGTAAAATGGACGAGCTGAGAATAAGCAAAGCCCCTCGATCTGAGAGTTGGATAAAATTGAGTTACCAAAACCAGAAACCCGGCCAAACCCTGCTGGAAAAAGGCTTGGAAGAATGGGAGCATTCGGCTTCACTTGTTTTATCTTTAGACAGCTTGGACTTATCTCAGGATGTTAATGGCTATCCTTTATTGCTAAAACTTCATTCAGGGAATTTTAACTTCGATGAAACACAAGTGGATGGTTCGGATTTGCGTTTTACAGATGTTAGTGGTATTCGTCTGTCCCACGAAATAGAATATTGGGATAAAACGGGCGAACAGGGGGTTGTCTGGATTTTATACGATAGTATTTCAGCGGATTTGGATAGCCTAAAACTGCGAATGTATTGGGGCAATAACATGGCAGGAATCTCGCAAAACCCAGGTCAGGTATTCAAAAATGAGTTAGGCTTTGCGGGCGTTTGGCATTTGTCCGAGGAGGCGCAGGGTAGGGGGACGTCTAATGTTTATAGAAATTTTGTTGAAGATTTGGGCCACGGCGCGGATAGCATTTCTAGCAGCAGAAAAACAGGATGGATTGGAAGAGCGGCTCATTTTGTGGAGGGTGATTATATTCCCATATCAAAATCCCCCCTCTCCTTTTATCAAAAAGATAATATCAGTATTTCCACTTGGGTGAAATTAGACAGTTTGGATTTGGGAGGCGGTTTGATTTTTACTATGGGAGATAATTATGGGCTGCGATTTACCCAAACTGGGGTGACCTTCTGGACTCATCAACTCCAGTCGGATAGTTCCGTTTTCCAGGACAGGGAGGTAGACTGGAATTTTTTGGGCGGCAGCTGGCATCATCTGGTGGCTACTTTTAACACGGACAGCAGTTTTATTTTTATTGATGGGAGTCGAATAGGGAGCTTTGGCTCTAGCCAACCCATACAATTTTCCCGCTATAGCTATAGCTTGATTGGAAGGCACATACCTGAGAGGCAGGGGCTTTTCCAATTTTATGGAAGTTTAGATGAATTGAGATTATACTCTAAAGTGTTATCTGGGGATTGGATTGCGTTGGATTTTTTCCTTCAATCAGGGGATAAATGGACTATCAAAAAGAAATAGTACGAATCTTTATTTTTATATGAATATATCCGCATAAATTGCTTTGCTATTGCATGGCTTGGAGGAGATAAATTACCTTGGATTTTCACAATTTTGAATTTTTAATCCGTTTTCTAAATAGAAAACGATTTCTGCAAAAAGGCATAAGGATTATTTTAATTTTCTGCCTATATTTAAATTACCTGGGCGTTATTCCTTTTAGGAGGGGGTTATTTTTATGAGGTTAGCTGGTTTAATAGGTATTTTAGGAATCATAGGTGCCGGTTCCGTAATAGGGGATGACAGGGTTCCCGGAGATGGATGGAGTGTGAATGCGCCAGCTCATCCGGATTATCTCTTGCAAGATATAAAACCTTCTGGGTGGAATGTTAGGGTTGGGGGAATGGATTTTCTTTCTGATGGAAGAATGGTTATTTCTGATTGGGGCGCCGACATGGCTGAGACGGGAAAACTGCTCATCTTAAGTAATGTTACTTCTGGAAATGGAAATCAAGTTCAGGCGAAAGAAATTGTGACTCAGCTTAAAGAGCCCTTGGGTATTAAAGTCGTAAACGATGAAATTTATTTTCTATCCAAAAAAAGATTGGGAAAAGTGACTAATTATGATTCCAATAATCCTACTGTTGAAACCGTTGTGGAGGGTTGGGATTATCCTACAGATGGGGATAGAGGAAGTTGTGGTTGCGAAAGATGGCATCTTTTTGCTTTCGGTCTTGTACATAAGGTGGAAGACGGCAAAGATTATTTTTATGGAACACTAGGAGGCGAGTATCCACCAAGCGGCACCCAGGGAGGCGATAGAGGAAGCCTTATTAAAATGGATCCTGAAAATGGCAGTTTTGAAGTTATCGCTGGTGGTCTTAGAACTCCCAACGGAGTTGAAATTGGTCCTGATGGAGAAATCTTTCAGGCAGAAAACCAAGGCCACTGGGTTCCAGCGGACAAGCTAAACGTCTTACGTCAGGGCGGGTTTTACGGGATGCAAAATGATCGCAGTAATCCTTTTCATCGTTCCGCGAACCAGCAGGATCCCCCAGCTATTTGGATTCCCTATCCTGAAGTGGGTAAGTCCAATGGAGAGCCTCTATACATTAGAGATGGCATTTTTAAAGGGCAAATGTTTATTACAGATGTATCCTTTGGAGGCTTGCAAAGAATCTTTTTGGAAAGAGTTAATGGAATGTATCAGGGAGCTATTTTCCACCATAGCGGAGGATTTGAGGCGGGTACTAATCGAATCGAATACGGTCCCGATAGCGCCATATATGTAGGTCAAATTGGCAGTAACTCAAACTGGCATTGGAACAATAGGCAATATGGACTACAGCGAATGTCCTGGAAGGGTACTGTGACTTTTGAGATGCTGGCTATCCGCTCCATTTCCAACAATGAATTTGAAATCGAGTTTACCGGTGAGGTGGGCAACAGCGCTTCCAATTTGGCAAATTATGATTTGGAAAGATTCAGCTATGTTCCTGAAGAAACCTACGGCGGAGGAAAACAGCCTAATGAAAATGTTGTGGTAGAAGCGGTTACTGTTTCCGAAGATAAGAAAAAAGTGACCTTAAGAGTAAACAATATTCCAAAGGAGTTTTTGGGCACGGTGGTTTATTTTAACATTAGAGGGGTGACTTCTGCTGATGGCAAAACTCCGCTCAATGATGAAGCTTGGTACACTTTACACGACTACGGTCCTGCCGAAAAAGGCGGCTGTACGGATCCTGCCTACGAAGAATATTCTGCGGACAATGTATATGATGATGGAATAAGCTGTTTAACAGAAACAGTGTCCATTAAAAAAGAGCAAAACATTTTGGCCCGGGAGTTTAGGGATATGGGGATGTTTTCCGGGGCCGATGGAAAACTGTGGATTTATAATCCATTGTCCCAGGAAACAAAATTGGAAGTTTTTAATATGAGAGGTCGTAAAGTTCTTGAAATGGTACTAAACAGCAAGGAAAAGAGCTTTATTGACCTGCAAATGGAAAGAGGCTTATATCAATTTAAATTCAAATCAGGTCCATTTGAATTTACACAGCCTTGGGTTAAGTATTAATTGAATTGTAGTTTATGGGGTTTGGAAAAAAATAATTTCTGTTGTAAATATAAACCTGGATACATCAATATATTCAGGTTTAATTTAGGACCTACCAAAGAACCGATGGTATTTGAAATTGATTTAGGTTTCCACAATTTTTGACAAATAGTTTTGAAAGGCAGTTTTATGAAATTTAACAAACTTGGGAGTATTATTTTTTTGGGGGCTTTGCTGGCTTGTTCCTCTATAATGGCCAATTCAGAGGATGAGCCGACCATTAATCTGCAACCCCTGTCTGGCGGGGGCTTTTTTGAATACGGAAATGCCTATAAGACCCTCCGGAACGGCTCCGAAGACACCGACTACATCACCCTGCACAACACTGTAGCCTGGTTTACTCAAAAGGCTACCATTAATGACCGGCTGAAAGTCGCCTTTGGAGTAGGGGGTACCTTCTTTTATAAATACCCCACTACCAGTTCTTCAGCTGAAACCTATTTCAGAACTTCGGCTGTGGGTATTTCACAGGCCATGGTGCAATACGGTTTTGGAGATATAGAAGATCCATGGCTGAATCTCACAGTGGGATATTTTCCATTTAAATACAATTCAAACACCAAAAATTTCGGAGAATATTTATTTCGGGCTAAAGCCTACCCCAGTCAGTTGGTAAACGGAAGCTGGCATTTTGTGAACAACGCTTTTGCCGAGGCTTCGGGATTCCGATTGAATTTTCCAATGATGGATAAAAAGTTAAATCTAGACCTGTTCCTCACCAACACCATTGATGTTTACCCGCTGTATGATATTTCTATTGCAGGGCTGGTCTCTTATAAAATGGAAAATGAGTTATTCGAAATAGGTGCCGGAGTTAACTTTGATAGAATTATTCCCGCCAGAAATTCTCTGACTCAACCCAAACAGCGCAATAACTCCTATTTTAACCACAGCCGCTTCCCCGGTAAAACTCTTACAGGAAATACTGAATATTATTCAGGGGCCGAAACCTATTACGGCAGTCAGATTTCTGCCCTTGACGAAGACGATCCTGCCATGGCACCTGAAATTGCCAGGTTGGAGGCTCTCCAATCAGCTTACTCGGACACTCTGGATTACTTGCTAGATACCTTATATGTGGCATTTGACATTCAGGAAAAAGCCGCAAATGGAATTCCTAATGACGAATCAAGATTTACGAATGCAGAGGTAGCCAGCATTACGGGAGGATATACCAACGAAAAGTTCTATACCTTTCAGGCTATAAAGACCATGGCGTATTTCAGTTTTAACATTCAAAGTATTTTAGAACTCGACATTTTAGGAAAAGACGCTTTTAAAATCTATGGAGAAATTGCCGTCTTGGGCATTCAGGATTACCCCCTGTTATACGATGATATCATGGAGCGAACACCTATGATGCTGGGCTTTCATTTTCCCACATTTAATTTACTGGATAATTTTGGGGTGGAAGTGGAGTACCTTCCGAACCCCTGGTTAAATTCCTCTGAAAAAGTTTTACAGAGCAAGATCCCCTTTCCCAAAATTGGCGAGGCCCGGGTCAACCCCTGGGATGAAGATGATTTTAGATGGATTATTTTTGCGCAAAAAACCATATTCCCCCGCGTAACGGCTGGGTTTCAGGCAGGCAAAGACCATCTGCGGCCTATCGAAGGAAACTTTGCACCCTCTCAGGCATCCATTTTACAGCTACCGGGAGCCTGGTACTATGCTTTGAGGTTGCAAGTTAGCATTTAATTAAACGAAAATAGGAAGGTACGATATGAACAAAATAATATTAACCCTGGTTATGCTGATAGCCAATATCGATCTCGTGTTCAGCGAATGTGCAGATACCGGTAACCGAAAAGGGATGGGAAATATTGATTCTGCTTCCCTGGTGCTCGGCTTGGATCCTAATGCACCCGTCAATACCCTTACAGAAATGGAGGAAAAGCTTGGCTGGGAATTGTTATTCGATGGTACCTCAAGTAGCATGCGAGACAACTGGAAAGGACATAAAAACCCTACCTTGGGTTCCGGCTGGCAAATCAATTCAGACGCGATGCATATGAGCACTCCTTCTGGGGATGCCGAAACCAAGGAATCCTGGACCAATTTTGTTCTTGCTACGGATTGGCGAATTTGGGAATGCGGGAATTCCGGTATTTTTGTACGGGGAGATCCCAATTATGGGAATTCAGCCTTTGGTACTACCATGGAATATCAAATTCTGGATAATACCTGTCACGGGGACCGTGCTGTGCAGCAAACCTGTGCTTCTGCGGTTTACGGAGTGATTCAACCCACTCGCGATGGCCAGCCTACTTCCCTCTATTGGGATGCATCTAACCCCGAATACGAAGACCAACCATTTGAAGGTAAAAAGGTCACAAAATGGAACAAAACTTTTATCAAGTCCAATGGGGTCTTTCATGACACTTGGTTGAATGGAATCCGAGTGGGCAATTATGAAATAGGTAATGCTACCTGGGATTCGATGAGAACTATCAGCCGAACCCAGTGGCTGGATGCAAGTGAGGCTAGAAATCCAGATTGGGGCGAAATCAGAAAAGGGGTAATTGTTTTTCAGGATCATACGGATAAAAACTGGTATCGTAACGTCAAAATTAAACCTTTGCCTGAAGATGGATCAGCTACATTATGTGATTATTATCCAGGTTCTCCTGAATGTGAAGATTCTGAAAATCCAGTTCACCGGGAAAATTATTGCATGATTTACGAAAATACCGAAAATGCCTGTGCTGTAAATACAGTTCGTTATGAGATCACCAATCGAGGAAATGCAATTGGAATAGGGGATTATAACATCAGGTTTGAAGGAACAGGGTATCACGAATTTGTATTGTATGATTTAAAGGGCAACGCTATTAAATCCTTTTCTGGTAATGGTTCAAATACTCATTCTATTAACTCCATTAAGCAGGGGATATATTTCTTAAAAGGAAATTTTGTGGATAACAAGGGCCGTCAGCAAAGTGTTTCCCAACGGGTGGATATCTTTTAACTCCTAAAAGAAATTTTTAAAATTAAGGTTAAGTAATTTTTATTACTTAACCTTTTTTATTTTAAGATGTTATGTTTCCTGAAGAACGTTTCACTGGCCCTAAATGCTTCCTGATATTGATTGGCAAAAGGGTATAAGTCAGGGGTAAGATCACCCCCGTAGCCTATTTCGGTCAAAGCCAAAAAAATATCTTCAAAATTTATATCCCCATCTCCAAAGAGCAAATGTTGGTGGACCCTGTTTTTTATATCTTCAAAATGGATGTTAAGCAAATAAGGGAAAAGGGCTTTAAGGCTTTGAGGGATATCCTCACCCAGAACTTGGGAATGGCCAACATCAAAGGTTAAAAACAGCTCCCCCTCATAGCGCTGGCACAATTCGAGCATTTGAGGGGTGCTGTGGATAACATGCTCAGGTTCTTGCTCAAGAGTAAGTTTAATGGCGGGATTTAGCTTTTTTAAAATTTTATCAATCCCAACATATAAATTCATCATGGCGCTCATTGGAATGTCGTCTTCTACCCGCAAACCTGTGGTGATGGTAAATTTATTAGGCAACAATCGGTTGGCAATTTCCACGCATTTTAAAACTATCTCCAATTTATCCTTAGATTCGGATTTGGCAGTGGCGGCTAATCCGGGAAAGTGAGCTGTTCCAGATCCCAAATGAGGGTGGCCCAAATGAATACTTCGAAGAAATAATTTTTTTTCTTTGATGTATGTTGCAATATCTTCCCAATAGGGATGGTCGTTATATCTCTCCAGCATTTTGGGAGTGATGACTAACTCCACGCCCGGGAAAATATTTTGCGGGTATAAGTCCAGCACCTTGTCCAAAGGCAGATCAGGAAGCGAGCCAGTGCTATAACACAGCATTTAAATATTGGCTGAGAATATGTTTTAATACATCGGAATTCACATGGGTTAAAACAGAGCTCCCATGGGTGGCCACTTTTCCAATGCGGGATAACAATACGAATTTGGTATCGTCTCCGGTTTTTTTATTGTCCTTTTGGATTTCCCGAAATAAATTATCTGGATTTACAAAGTCATTAATGGGTGGGATGCAGTGAATCAGTTTGAGCAGGCGTTTTTGTTTTAGGTTATCTTCAGGGGCAAATACCCCCATAGCTTCTCCCAAATCACCAGCAATATGAAGCCCGTGCCAAACGGCCTCTCCATGATAAAATTTTCCATTGGACAAATACTCTATGGCATGACCGGCAGTGTGGCCGTATTCCAGAATAAGGCCGAACTTTCTTTCGCTGGGGTCTTTTCTGGCGATTTCAAATTTTTGCTGGAGAGAATCGTAAATAACATTGTCTAAATCCTGCTGGCTGGGGTTTGACGAACATACCTTTAATGCTTTCTCGTAATGTTCTCCCCCTAAAATAAGCGCGTTTTTGCAATACTCCACTAAAGCTGAACGAATTTGCCGAACCGGTTCGGTGGATAGCCATTGAGAATCCACAATAGCTGCTTTTGGAGTGCAAAAAACACCCAGGCGGTTTTTGCTGCCCGCAAAATTTACAGATTGCTTGTTGGAAACAATCACATCGGATTGCGCCAGCAAGGTAGTGGGAACTTGTAAAAAGGAAATGCCTCTGTAGAGCATGCTTCCAGCCAACCCACCTAAATTTAATATGACTCCCCCTCCAAAGTTTATGAGCAAGGATGACTTGCTGGCCCCTTTATCAAACATAAATTCGCAAATTTGTTCTAAGGATTGCAGGCTTTTGTTGTTTTCACCAGGGTCCATTATCCATTCAAAGACGGGAATGGAAGAATCGATTTGCGCTAGCAAGCCTTCTTTATGGAGAGGGTACACTGTGGTATCAGATAAAATAAAAATCTTGTCCGGCGATGTTTCTTTGATAACATTGGGTAAGACTTCTATGGAGCTTCGCCCAAAATAAATGGGCATTTTCCCTTCTAAAGGAGAAAATGTTGTTTTAACGACTTTAGAAGATGCGTATGTCAAAATCAAAACCCCCACGCCAAACAAAAAACCAGGCCCTCAATTGCGGAATATAAATTACCGCAATTTTAACCCCCTTTATAATTAATTTATAAAGAAACCAAAAAAAAATCTGCCGGGAAATGCTTAAAAAGCGCGTAAAAAGGGCTAAAAAAGCTACAAATTATCAATTTTTAGGCCCTTTTGCCTAATCCCCCGGGCCAAACTTTTATAATTTACCCCTAGCCATTAGCAAAGGAAAATATGGGTCATCCAGTTCAACTCACTTACTGTACTAACGTGCATTCCATGCCCGATTAT
The DNA here is from genome assembly GCA_050294405.1 of Fibrobacteria bacterium. Classification (GTDB taxonomy): domain Bacteria; phylum Fibrobacterota; class Fibrobacteria; order UBA11236; family JADFYW01; genus JBNKOC01. Next base: position 97,377 of record JBNKOC010000009.1, read on the forward strand.
GATAGCTGGAAAAAGGAAATTGGCTTTTTCGGTCCGCAGGTTCGCTCTGAATTATCCTGGGAGTTTTTAAATATGGGTTTGTGGTTTCAGGCAGAATTGGCCCATGGGGTGATCTGGAACAAAGAACATGGGGCTCTGAAACTAAAAGAATTTTTAGCAGAAAATAAACTGGGAGTGTTTACGTTAAACGCTTTTCCTTTTGGAAATTTTCACGATGAGGTTGTGAAGAAAAATGTGTATTTACCTGATTGGTGTGATATATCTAGAGTGCAATACACATTAAATTGTGCCAAGTTGCTTTCCCATTTGCTTTCAGATGGAAATGATTACGGTAGCATTTCAACCTTGCCTTTGGGATGGCGAACAGGTTTTAACGATGAAAAAATGATAAAAGCCGCAGAGAATTTGTTGGAGGTATCTCAAGAACTGGAACAATTACATCAAAATACAGGAAAGCAAATTCGTATTTGCATTGAACCTGAGCCTGGTTGCGCCTTGGAATTTACGCCCCAAGTCGTGGAGTTTTGGGATAAATACTTGCGTCCTGCAGCTGAAAAAAAATTTGGGAAAAACTTTCCACTGACAAATTACTTGGGACTATGTTATGACACTTGCCATCAAGCGGTTCAATTTGAGAATTCCGCAGAATCCCTGGATTTACTAATGAACAATGAAATACCCATTGGAAAGATACAACTTTCCAATGCGCTGGAGTTTTTTCCTGAGGAAATGAACCTTGCGAAAAAACAACGGGAAAGTTTCTGCGAAAAAAAATTTTTGCACCAAACCAGAATAATGGGGAATGAGGGCCTTATTTGTTTTGACGACTTAAATGAGGCCATGGAAACACAAGTTTCAAATTATGATTATCCATGGCGAACGCACTATCATGTGCCTCTAATGTATTCCACTATGGCAGATAGCCAAAAAATTGGAAATACTATCTTGGAAATGTTTAAGGCCATTGACTATGTAATTAAGTACGGGCTATGTTCGCATTTTGAAGTGGAAACCTACACTTGGACGGTTTTACCTGAACATATAAGGCCTAAAAATAAAACCGATTTGGCAAAATCTCTGGCTGCGGAAATCCGCATGGTGGATGATTATTTCCATAAAACAGCCGAGGAAAAATAAATACAGGATTTACAGCATGACAAAACTTGCAGTTATTAATGTAGTTGGGTTAACTCGTTCTTTAATTGGAGAGAATACCCCTCACATTAAAAATTTTTTTGAGGGAGGATGGAATCTCCGGTTAGAAGAGCCGTTTCCAGCAGTAACATGCACCAGCCAGGCTAATATGCTAACTGGCGAGCAGCCAAGCGAACACGGAATTGTTGGCAATGGATGGTATTTTAAGGATTTGGCCGAAGTTGGATTTTGGAAACAAAATGATGGGTTAGTCCAGGGTGAAAAAGTATGGGAAACTCTTAAGAAACAAAATCAAAATTTCACCTGCGCCAAAATTTTTTGGTGGTACAATATGTATTCAGATGTGGACTGGAGTATTACCCCCCGGCCTTTGTATCCTGCTGATGGAAGGAAAATATTCGGAGTATATACCCAGCCCATTGAAATGGGCCAGGAAATTGAAAAAGATTTAGGCAAGTTTCCCTTTATGAATTTTTGGGGTCCAGCATCAGATATTCCCAGCTCAGACTGGATAGCCCAATCTGGAAAATGGATTTTTGACAAGCACCAACCTGATTTAAATTTGGTCTATTTGCCTCATTTGGATTATCCCCTGCAAAAACATGGCCCTAAATATGAGGGGCTAGGTAAAGAATTAAAAAAAATAGATGATGTTGTCGGTGACTTGCTGGACTTTTATGCAAAAAATAATACTTATGTTATGCTTGTGTCTGAATACGGCATTACTGAAGCAAAAAGTTTTTCCCATCCCAATAGAATATTGAGGGAAAATGGATATGTTCAGGTTATCCCAAGTTTAAGCTGGGAATTGCTGGATTGCGGGGCCAGCAGGGCTTTTGCCGTATCCGATCACCAAATATGTCACATATACGTAAAAAACAAATCCGAAATCGAAAATGTGGCGTCTTTGTTTGAGGGTAAGCCAGAAAATAAAGATGTTATTTATGGAAAACGAAAAATAGATTTGGGATTAGACCATGATAGGGCGGGGGATATTATTTTAATGGCAAGTCCTGAGCATTGGTATACTTATTACTATTGGATGGATGATGATAAAGCACCAGATTTCGCACGATGTGTGGATATACACAGAAAACCGGGTTATGATCCGGTGGAGTTGTTTTTAGATCCGGATTTAAAAATTCCCAAAGCAAAAATTGCCATGACCTTGTTAAAAAAATCTATGGGGTTTAGATATTATATGGATGTTATACCTTTAAAGCCCGAGCTGGTGAAAGGCACCCATGGCACCGCAGTTGAAGGAGTGGATGAAGGGCCTGTATTAATATCAAACTTTTCTAAGGCCAATCCCGGGCTCGAAATTATGCCAATGCACAGGGTTAGAGATGTTATTCTGAAACACTTTGAGTAAATAAGCCCTTACATTTAATCTAGCCATAGTACTTTTTTACAAAGTATTCGTTTTCAGGTTTAAGCCAGCCCATTCTTTTCAAAAAAAGGAAAATAACCACCATTTTTACTACGAGCCAGGAACTGGATTTTTTTGTTTTCCACCTTCTTGGCGATACTAACACAGACTGGGGGCAAATACTGTAGTCCCCATTTGCTTTTAGGTTATAGCTTAGGTTAACATCTTCCATTAGCGGCATATTTTCTAATAACCGAAGTTCTTTCGCCTTTTTGGTTAGGATGTATTGTCCCTGATCCCCAAAGGCAATGCCTAAATATTTTGCTCTGATATTGTTTAGCATTTGAATGGCATTAAGTTTTCTTTTTAAGGCCTTGTCGAGACGATTACTGTCGAATTTCATTTCGTTCCATCCGCCTAATGCTTTCGGGTTTGAGTTAGAGGTTAATAAAATATTTTTAAAAAAATCGTCTGATATTTTGCAATCTGCGTGAAGAAATACGCAAATATCTTTTTGAGCTATTTCTAAACCGGTTTTGAGTTGATAGCCTCGGCCTTTTCGGGGGCTGTTTATAAATTTGCAAGGATGTTGTTGAGTTAAGGCCGAAGTGTTGTCAGTGCTGCCGGCATCAACAATAATTATTTCATGCTGGATGCCATTCAGGGAATGTTTTGCTTGGTTTAAAATGGATTCTATGTTTTTTTCTTCGTTTAAGGTAGGGATAACCAATGAAATACTGTTATATGTTTGTTTATTAGTTGGCTGCTTTTGCCTTTTGAAGACCAATAAACTATGTATGCAGCTAATGTAAAATAAAATCCAAATCGTAAAATTAAATACATGGTTTTCTTTCCAAATGCCGGAGTAGAAAAAATCGTAATTCATGGGCAATAGCCCCAAAGGCAAAATAAGACTGAGGAAAATGAAAGGCCGGGATGGGTTGAAAACCAAAAAAGGAAATATTAAGGATAGGTACCAAGGGTGTATGGTGGGTGAAAAAATTAAAAAGCTGGCAGCAATATATAGTCCTAATTTTTCTACTCTAGGTTCTGTTAACCATAGTACAAAGACCAAAGGAGTACATATTAATAATATGGCTAATTGGGTATAGCTTCCTAACAGGAAATTTAGTTTGGGATATAGAAAACTATTAAAGGAATGGTTTTGGGCAAAAACCCAGAAGCTCCCAAAGTTTCCCAGTTGCCCGGTGAACATAAAATAGGAAATGGGCACAAACAAAAATACAGGTAAAAAATAGAGGCTTTTTTTGTGAACCAGTAATGGTATAAACATAATGGGCAAAATCTTTATACCGCTGGCAATGGTTAACATTACTGCCGATAGAAAATATTTTTTTTTATTTAGACACAATATAAATACAGCTAAAAGTGGAACAATAAAAGCGTCCAAATGGAGTTCTCCGGAAAAATAAAGAAGCGGAAGTGGGTTCCAGCCATAAATCAGCAAATGTTTATAAGGTTTTTTATTTTGCTTTAACCATAAGGACATTAATATTAATGCAAAAATTTCCGACATAAAAATGGCTATACGCAAGATGAAAGGAGATGGGTAATAGTTTGCCATGTTCTTTAACATGAGTAAGCTTAAGGGTGGATAAATCGCGGGTAATTCTGGATGATTTATTTTTGTCCATAGCTCATCTCTGGAGTTTTTTAGCAAAGTATGGTCGGGCGCCGTTTCATAAGGGTTAATATTTTGCTGCTGAATTTTTCCTTCCCAGGCGTAGCGGTAATAGTCATCACCTGGGGGATAGGTTAGGAATAAGAGCCTGATAAAGAGGGATGAAACCAAAACTATGGATAAATTATGTGGAGTTTTATTTTTAGAATAAAAAACAACATAGACCATGGAAAGGGATATGGCTAACATGGCCAGAGCCTGCAACCAGGGGTGTTTTCCCAGCGGTCCGGAAATAGAAAGTGTTATACATCCGGCAAGAACTGGGATTAAGCTAAAAATCTGGATTCCTTTTTAAAAAAGTCTGATAATCCTCTACCGTATCCACATCCCACCATTTGGGCAAAATGTATGCGGGCTTATTAAGTTTTTCGCATATATCCAGGGTTTCTTTGAAGACAGTATTTTCCCCCCAGGAGATATTTTCAAAAATTTCAGGAATGGGGTGTCCCAATCCAATTAAATAATACCCGCCATCATGGCTTGGACCTATGCATATATCGTGAGTTTTAAAGCTGGCAAATGCATTGTTTATATATTCCAAAGGCAAATCCGGACTATCTCCTCCAAGTATAACCAGTTTAGCATTTGATGTTTTAAATTGAGAGTTTATTGCGTTGGATAGCCTTTGGCCTAAATTTCCCCCAATCTGGGGGTGGAAATGAGTTCTGTTTGAAAATACTTCTTTGAGCCAAAGTGGGTTCTGGGTTTCAGAATAGTAAACATGAACTTCATAATTATGGTTCAAATTCTTTTTGGAAAGATACAATATGAATTTTTTATAAATTTCTGTGGCCTTCTCCATTCCAAGTACGGCGCCCAAACGGGTTTTTACCTTACCAACCACGGGCTCCTTTAAAAATAACAGCAGCTTATTAGTGCTGGCGTCCATGATAGTTTTACAAGCGTCTGGGAACGCGAATTTGCTCCACCAAATCCTGAATATGTTTTGGAGGGGCGGGAGTAAATCTGGATACTATGACGGCTGTAATAATATTCAAAATCATTCCTACAAAACCTATTCCCTCAGGGCTAATATTAAAAAGCCAGTTTTCCGATGTATTTGCTGCGGGGTTAACCCACTTAAAATAAACTATATACACCGTTGTAAAAACTAAACCCACCAACATACCTGTAACAGCTCCTTCTTTATTCATCCTTTTAGTGAATATCCCCATAATTATAACCGGGAAAAAAGAAGAAGCGGCAAGACCGAAAGCAAAGGCCACCACCTGTGCTACAAAACCAGGTGGATTAATTCCAAAGTACCCCGCGATAACAACGGCCACAGCTGCCGCCAGTCGGGCGGCCAAAAGCTCCTGGCGCTCATTGATTTTAGGGTAAACCACTTGCTTTAGCAAGTCGTGAGCAATGGAAGTGGATATTACCAATAACAATCCTGCAGCTGTGGATAAAGCTGCGGCCAGCCCGCCTGCAGCCACTAAAGCTATTACCCAGTTAGGCAATTGAGCAATTTCGGGGTTAGCCAATACCATAATATCTTTGTCTACATACAATTCATTTGAGCCTTGGCTGGGACTATTGCTTAATTGCCTCTCTCCCCAGTTACCGCGGGCCTCTACAAAGGAAGGAGCTCCTTCAAAAGCCGGTCCCGGACCGTATTGAATTTTTCCATCTAGGTTTTTATCCATCCAGGCGATAAGTCCGGTTTTTTCCCAATTTTTAAACCAAGCGGGAGCTGTGGCATATTCGGCATTGGCAATGGTATGGAGCAAATTTGTTCTGGCAAAGGCAGCCACCGCAGGTGCCGTGGTGTAAAGGATAGCAATAAAAAGCAAAGCCCAACCCGCCGATATTCTAGCCTGGGCTACTTTTGGCAAGGTGAAAAACCGGATAATAACATGAGGAAGGCCTGCGGTGCCAAACATAAGGGCTCCGGTAATGCAAAATACATCCCAAATATTTTTACTGCCATTTGTATAGGCAGAAAACCCCAAATCGCTGCTTAATCCATCCAGTTTATCCAGCATATACATCCCGGAGCCATCATTAAGTTGGGCTCCAAATCCCAATTGAGGCAAAACATGACCAGTAAGCTGTATGGAAATAAATATGGCGGGCACTAAATACGCAAATATAAGCACGCAATATTGGGCCACTTGGGTGTAGGTAATGCCCTTCATTCCTCCGAGAACTGCATAAAAGAAAACAATGGCCATCCCAATTAAAACGCCCGTATTAATGTCCACTTCCAGAAAGCGGCTGAAAACAACTCCCACTCCTCTCATTTGGCCAGCTACATAAGTAAAGGAAACAAATATGGCGCAAAACAGGGCGATGACTCTGGCGGGCTGGGAGTAATACCTTTCTCCCACAAAATCGGGAACGGTATATTTTCCAAATTTTCGTAAATAGGGGGCAAGGAGCAAAGCCAATAACACATATCCACCGGTCCAGCCCATAAGGTAAACAGAACCATCTCTCCCCATAAAAGAAATTAACCCAGCCATGGAAATAAAAGAGGCTGCGGACATCCAATCTGCAGCGGTAGCCATTCCATTTGCCAGTGGGGAAACTCCACCTCCTGCGATATAAAAATCTTTGGTGCTTTTGGCTTTAGACCAAAAGGCAATTCCAATGTATAGAAGAAAAGAAAGTCCTACGAGTAAATATGTCCAGCTCTGAATACTCATTGTAAACTGCTTGCCTATTTTTCTTCCTGCATATCGTGTTCTTTATCCAGTTTTTTCATCCAGTAGGCGTAAAAAAAGATGAGCCCAACAAAAATGTAAATAGAACCTTGTTGGGCAAACCAAAATCCCAGTTTGAATCCGCCCCATTTGAAATTATCCAACCAATCCACAAACAAAATTCCGCAGCCAAAAGAGGCGAAAAACCAAATGGTTAATAAAATCCATAAAATTTGGAGGTTTTTTTTCCAATAGCGTTTTTGTTTATCATTTAGAGACATAGCTTCCTCTTTAGTTTGGCTCTTTTTGGAAAAATTTCTCTGTAAAAGCGATTAAGGTAGGAAAATTTTCTGAGACGAGCTGAAAACTTTGACAATTTGTTAAATTGCATCCCGAATGGATAAGCCTTTAAACCAAGAATACGATTTTGCCATTATCGGAGCTGGCCCAGCGGGGCTTATTGCTGCCCGATACCTTGGACGAGAGGCTAAAGGCAGATCCGTGGCACTTTTGGATAGAAGGGATCCCTGGCAGGAGCCTGTGGCTTGCGCCGAAGCCGTGCACAAAAAGCAGTTTTTAGAAGTTGTAGAAAAGGCTCCATCCCAATGGGTCCGGGAAAATGTGGATGGAGTGATATTTGTTTCGCCTGATGGAACAAAAGTTCAATGCAACCAACCAGCAAGTGGTTATTTAATCGATAGAGCCTTGATGCACAAAGAATTGGCAGAAGACTGTGTGGCGACGGGAGTGGACTGTAATTTTCGCACCCGAGTGAGCGATGTAAGTCCTTTTAAAGATGGCTATAGAACTTTAAAGTACGATGGCCATAAAAAAGGAAGTATTAGGGCTAAGGTGATTATTGATGGCAGCGGACCTGGACCTGGGTTTTGCAAAGATGAAAATATTGTTCAGGGGGATTTCGATTTGGAACCTGCCATTTTTGCCCTGGTAAAAGGCGCGGAATTTCCTGTAAATTTTATTCAGCTTTATTTTGGTAAAAATTTTGCGCCTGGAGGTTATGCCTGGCTTTTTCCCAGAGATGAAGAAGTGGCCAATGTGGGCTTGGTTATTGGCAAAGAATATGTTCGCCAGTATCCTCCCAGAAAAGCCTTAATGGAATTTTTGGAAAAACATTTTAAAGGGGCGGAAATTGGAGCAATTAAGGGTGGCGGAATTTCCTGTGGCCACGATCCCCGTCCATTTGCCAGCAATAAATTGTTTAAGGTGGGAGATTCTGCTAATATGGTAAACCCTATTTCCCGCTCTGGAATTGTGGAAGCCATGTATGGAGGCAAATTAGCCGCTATGGCGGCTCTGCAAATTGTAGATGAAGAAAATCTGGAAAACTGCGAAGCTGCATACTTGGATTACAAAAAGCAGTGGGAAGAAAAATATGGCAAAAACAATCTTCGCATCCACAAGGCAAAACCTGGTTTTGATTCCATTAGTGATTCGAATCTCAACAGGGCAGCCCACAACCTGGCAAAGGTGCCTGTGGAAAAACGGACCATGAGCAAGATTTTTTTTAAAACTCTCTTAAGCAATCCTATAATTTTGTGGAAAATGAGGGGTTTTTTTCTCTAAGGGAACCATCTCCTTAAAAATTCAAAAAATATCTTGAATTGATCCTTTCCTCCTTAATAAAATGACAATTGGCGCATGCGCCGTACAAATTTTAAAGGAGTAACCTCGCATGAAAATTCTATTGGTGGACGATTCCAGCACCATGAGGCGCATTCAGAAAAATACTTTGGCTAAAATTGGATACACAGAAGTGGATGAGGCCGAAGATGGGGAAGAGGCCTTTAAAAAAATCTCGCAAACTGCTTATGAAGTGGTTTTAATGGATTGGAATATGCCGATTATGAATGGATTAGATTGCCTGAAAAAGGTAAAAGGCAATGATGCCACTAAAAATGTTCCGGTCATTATGGTAACTTCTGAATCTGAAAAAAGCCGGATTATAGAAGCCATTCAAGCGGGCGCGGCCAATTATGTGGTGAAACCTTTCCAGCCGGATACACTGAAAGAAAAAATTCTTGCGGTAGTGCCTGGATAGGCTTCTAAGCAACAATTAAATATCTGCAAATAATAATTAGCCTTTAGCCAAAGGCTTTTTTATTTATTAGTAACATGGAAAATCTATCTATTCATATAAAAAACTCCTTTGATGTAGCCCTTTCAACCTTGTCCAATTTTATTTCTGAAACAAAAAATGTGGAAGAGCTTAAAAAAATGGCGGGAACTTTAGCCAACTGTTTTAAAAATGGCGGGATGGTGCTCAGTTGTGGCAATGGCGGTTCAGCTTGTGATGCTTTGCATTTTGCCGAAGAGTTTACAGGTCAATTTCGAGAGTCCCGCAAACCCCTTCCTGCACTTTCCCTCACAGAAGCGGCTCATGTGACTTGTGTTGCCAATGATTTTGGCTTTGATGAAATTTTCAGTAGGGGTGTTCAGGCTTATGGGAAAAAAGGGGATGTATTAATAGCCTTAAGCACAAGTGGGAATTCCAAAAATGTAATTCGTGCCGTGGAAGAAGCCGAAAAATTAGGGTTATTCGTTTTTTTATTTTTGGGAAAAGACGGAGGAAAGTTAAAAAACAATTCCCATCCCAAACTCATTGTTCCTGGCAATACTTCAGATAGAATTCAGGAAATTCACATGATGTGTTTGCATATTTTAATCGAAATTACAGAGAGAATTCTTTTCCCGGAAAACTACCAGTAATTTATGTCCCAGTTTTTTCGGGGGGGCGTTTTTCATCCTGCTCCACAATTTTTGGATCAAAACTTTCTTCTTCATTATTCCAGCGATGTATGTGTCTGGCAATAATCCCCCCTCGGGACTGCCATTTAGATAATAGATAGTACACCAAAAAATAATGTAGGGGAGCAAATATCAATGTGAATATGGTGCTTCCTACAAATATATACTTAACATGGGGCATGGTATTTGTAAAAAAACCATGAGCTTTAGGCAGATCCATTCTTCGGGAAATGGATTCCGCATTTTCCAGAGATTTTTGGAATTTGGCAAACTCAGGTAAATGCACGGCCTCGCTAACTATTTTGCCTATTTTGTATTCCAGAGGATAAATAATGGGCATGGTTAGAGGGTTTGTTATCCAGCAGGCGATTAAGGCTGCGGGCAAATTGATTTTAAAGAAAAAGGCGATGCTTCCAGCCATTAACATTTGCAGGGGGAAAGTAGGCGTAAATGCTATAATTGTACCCACAGCCACTCCGGCGGCCACACTCTTTGGATCCAGTACCCAAAGCCTTTTGTCGAAAAGCCTGTCTCCCACAATTTTATGGAGAATTCCTCCATGTAAATGGCGTTTTTTAGGAAGCCGTTTAAGCAATTGCTTTAGCAAATAAAGTCTTTTGCGGCCTTTTCTTTTCATAACTTAAACGCTTTTTATTGAATTCGTAAATGGTAATTCCCATTATAATCTAATTCAATTGTAACTGTGGAGTTCTTTAATTCTTTTTTGAAAATAGGGATACTCTCCCATTGAGTTCCCTGTTGTTTAAATTTTTTTAAGTACTCTTCAGCTTTAATAATTCCAACTTTCGCCTTTTGGATTTGGGGACCATTCCAATTAAACAATTCAGGTATGGCTTCGGCGAATTTAAAAATAGCTGTTTGGCCTTCACTTTCCGAAAGACCCTCCAAGTCTCTGGAGTATTCCCGATACTCCCCTTTAGTTAAGCTTTTCAGGGTAGCTTCGATTTCCTGAATAGAGTTGTTTTCTACCAGTTTTGCATATATGGGAATTTCATTGCTATGTAGTTTTAACTCAATCTGTGAGGAAAGAATGGATTTGAAACATCGGCTTTCCTTTCCATCGCCGCAATCAATTTCCAACCAAGTTCCAGATTTTTTAAGCTTTCCATATATATCCGAGTTAAGGGAAAAGGGCCCTTCTGGTTCCTTCTCTTTAACGGGCGATTTTTCCATAAAGCAAATCCAGAACTTGTCGTTTTGGAGCCCAGAGGCCATCCAACCAGTTTCATTGTTGAACCCCTGCAATTGCCAGTGTTGCTCAATACCCGGATGAAGCGAAGCATACTTTTTTTTGTCCTCATAGTTTAAGCTCATCTCATGCCAGGTACCACCTTGGCCGTATTTTTTGGCTAACTGGGAAATCTCGTGGTCCGTAAAGCTTTTGGCCTGAATGTATTTATGAAAATAAGGCTTATTATTTTTAAGCTGTACTTCTAGTTGTTCCTTATTTTTACTGCTTTCACGAGTAAAATGGGTAATATCTCCCTCTTTATAGCTTTTACCAGGATATTCTGCCTTTAAATTTTCTAAAGAGGGAAACTGCAGGCTGTAGCCGGGGGAAATGCCCATCCATAAAAAGGCTGCAAGTACAGCCTTACTCAATTTCGCTGGGGTCATTTCCTTCTGCATCATTATTATTTTCTGAATTATCAGTGATTTCATCAATGGGGGATTCGACTAAAGGCTCGGAAGCCAAGGCTTTTGCTCCTTCTTCTAATTCTTCTTCACTATCCATAACTTCCACATCACTCACGGAATCACCGCCTCCTACCCGGATGGCCCTCACTCCCTGAGTAGCTCTTCCCAACACGCTGATGGAATCTACACGAAGTTTAATAAGGACACCGTTTTTGGTGAGAATCATCAATTCCTGTTTGTTGTTCACAGCCGAGATAGCTACAGCAGGACCATTCTTATCGGTAATTTTTATGTTTTTAACTCCTTTGCCGCCGCGCCCCGTCAAACGGTATTCAGATGGGTCGGTACATTTGGCAAAACCTTTTTCGGTCACAGTCAGGATTTTTTGAGAGCCGTCAATAACAACCATGCCGATTACTAAGTCGTCCTCACCCAGGCTAATTCCTTTTACTCCCCGGGTTCCCCGGCCAGTTTGACGGAATTGGCTCATTTCAAAGCGAATGGCCTGGCCCATGCGGGTTCCAATCATAACATCCTGGGAGTTGGTGGCTAAAACTACATTGATAAGCTTATCCTGTTCATCCAGGTTAATGGCGTTAATTCCAGAGCTTCTGGGCCGGCTGAAATCCGACAAAGCCATTTTGTTGATAATTCCATTTTGGGTGGCAAGCACCAAAAAATGCTCACTGTCAAAATTTTTAACAGGAACAAAGGCAGTGACTTTTTCATCCTGGCTGAGCTGGGCTAAATTAACCAGCGCCTTGCCCTTGGAGGTTCTGGAACCTTCGGGGATTTCAAATACCCGCAGCCAATAACATCGGCCCCTATTTGTGAAAATCAAAACATAGCTATGGGCCCAGCCTACAAATAAATGCTCAATGTAATCTTCGGTTTTAAATGTGGCTGCGGTGATTCCCTTGCCGCCTCGACCCTGCGCGCGGTAGCTGTCCGCAGGGATGCGTTTAATATAACCCTGATGAGAAATTGTAATGACCATGGGTTCATCGGCAATCAAGTCCAAATGTGTGACTTCTTCAGCCAAATCTTCAATGGCGGTTCTTCTGGGATCTCCATGTTTTTTCTCAATGGCACGCAGCTCATCTGAAATAATGTTCATACGCCTTTCTTCATTGGCCAGAATATCAGCAAGGTCTTTTATTTTTTCTACCAATTCCAGGTATTCTTTTTCAATTTTTTCGATTTCCAAACCTGTTAAGGTTCTAAGGCGCATTTCCACAATGGCCTGGCTTTGTTTTTGGCTCAGTTGGTAGGTTTCTTCCAATTTGCGCTGAGCTTCAGCTGTGTCTGAGGAGTTGCGGATAATAGCAATTACATTATCGATATTTTCAATGGCGATTCTAAGGCCTTCTAAAATGTGGGCTCGCTCTTCAGCCTTTCTTTTTTCAAATTCCGTACGGCGCACAACAATGACGTGACGGTGTTTAATGTATTCATCAATAAGCTGGCGCAAGGTTAGAACTTTGGGTTTACCATCTACAAGGGCCAGGTTGTTTATGGAATAGGTAACCTGAAGTTGCGTGTATTTGAATAATTTGTTTAGAATTATCTCGGGAATGGCTTCTTTTTTAAGTTCCATTACTATGCGCATCCCAAAGCGGTCGGATTCGTCGCGCAAATCGGAAATGCCTTCAATGGTTTTAGCGCGTATGAGCTGAGCCATTTTTTCCAATAACATGGATTTGTTAACCTGGTAGGGAATTTCAGTGACAATCAAGCGGTGTTTGCCATTGGCCATTTCCTCAGATTCAATTTTGCCGCGCAATTGAACACGGCCTTTGCCTTTCAGGTAGGCCAATTGAATTCCGGTTCTGCCATAAATAATCCCCCCAGTGGGAAAATCAGGGCCCGAAACAATTTTTAACAATTCTTCATCGGGCATTTGCGGGTTTTGGATGACCGCAATGATGGCATTGGTAATTTCCGTGAGATTATGGGGAGCTAAATTTGTAGCCATTCCCACGGCAATGCCCGTTGTGCCGTTTACCAGCAAATTGGGAAAAGCAGAAGGCAATACGGAAGGCTCTGTCATGCTATCGTCATAGTTGGGAACGAAGTCCACAGTTTCTTTTTCCAAATCCTCAAGCATGAGGGCGGAAAAATGATCCATGCGCGCTTCGGTGTAACGCATAGCCGCCGGAGAATCTCCGTCAATGCTTCCGAAGTTTCCCTGGCCTTCCACCAGGCAATAGCGCATTGAAAAGCTTTGAGCCATGCGCACCAGAGTGTGGTACACAGCTGTATCTCCATGGGGATGGTATTTACCAATAACATCACCCACAATTCTGGCGGATTTCTTAAAGGGCTTACCTGGATTTAAGCTCAAATTCTCCATGCCGTACAAAACACGCCTGTGAACAGGTTTTAATCCATCTCGTACATCAGGCAATGCTCTGGATACGATAACGGACATGGCGTAAGTCACATAGGACTTCTTCATTTCATCCACAATTGGAGTTTGAATCACATTGTGGGGTTTTTTAATTTCTTCCTGCTCAGACATAGATTTTATTCGCTGTTAAATGTTAAACAAATGTAGATGGTTTTTGAGTCTTGCCTGTTCCACGGAACAAGTTTGGTCAATAGTCAAAGGAGTAATTGCGATTTTGTTGTTCAACAAAGCTTCGTCATCAGTATCAGGACCAATTTCTTCAAGATGTTTGTATCCATCAAGCCAGTATTCAGAATGGCCCCTGGGGGTTACCACTTCCAGATATCTATCTTTGAATTCAGCCAGTCCCATTTTTCCAATATGTATGCCCTCGATTTCCGAAGGAGGGCATTTCGGGAAATTAATATTCCAGAACTTTCCTTTTTCCGCTAAAAAAGCATTGGAACTTTGCAAAAATCTATGGAGCCAGTCAGCAGCGTGGCGGGCTCTTTCCATATTACCTTCCCAAATGGATAAAGCCAGGCTGGGAATCCCCCAGGTAGCTCCTTCTCTGGCACCGGCAACCGTTCCTGAATACAGGGCGTTTAAGCCCGCATTTTCTCCAGGGTTAATGCCAGAAACAACCAGGTCGAATTTTTCTTCTCGAAACAAATGGCAAATGGCGAGCTTGATGCAATCAGAAGGGGTTCCATCTACTTTGTATGCAGGATAGTTTTTGCCAGCTAACTTTTGGTATTTAAGACTGCGATACATGGAAATGGCCTGGCCAATTCCGCTTTGTTCGTGGAAGGGCGCAATCAAATGTATTTGATGGTCGGTTTTTAAAACTTCACAAAGAATATCCAAGTATGGACTTTGAAAACCATCGTCGTTAGTGATTAATATTTTCATGGATGGAGGAAAAATTCCCAAGGTCCCGCGGGAATTTGGAGCAAGAATTTTGCAGTTAAGGCTAACATCCTGGATTGGAAATGATTTGATAATAAAATAAACATTTGCCTGGTTAAGCCTATTCCTTTAAATCCCTGTTTTTTGAGGCTTTGGAAGGTAAAATACAACATGTATTTTAACCTCAAAAAGATGGGAAAAAATTACAAAAATAAGCCAAAAATGCAAGGAAAATGGCTATGTAAAAGGCCTTAATTTCCATGTATTTTTAAAGGCAAAATTCATCCCCAAAAAGACCCGGCAGCCTATGGAAAAATTGTGCATCCTGTGCTATTTTTGCAGTTGGCAATTTTAAATAATTCAGGAAGAATTACTGATGGCAATTAAACTCCCAAAAGGGACCCGGGATTTTTACCCCGAGGAAATGGCAATCCAAAACTGGATCTTTGAAGAGTGGAAAAGAACCTGCCAGGCCTTTGGTTTTAGGGAGTATGAATCCGCTGCTTTTGAACATCTTGACCTCTACACCCAAAAATCTGGGGAAGAAATTGTGGGTCAACTGTACAACTTTACAGACAAAGGGGGGAGGGAAATCGCTCTCCGCCCAGAAATGACTCCAACCCTGGCTAGAATGGTTAATCAAAAAGGCCCGTCTCTCAAATTGCCCATTCGCTGGTTTTCTATTCCCCGTCTTTGGCGTTATGAGAGGGCTCAAAGAGGGCGCCTTAGAGAGTTCTTTCAATTGAACATGGATATTTTAGGGGCTAATACTATTTGGGCCGAAATAGATCTCATTACAGCTGTTATTAGCATGCTTAAAAACTTCGGGCTTGGTGCGGATGATTTTTATGTGGGGATTTCCAGCCGAAAATTATTGCTGCAAATTTTAAGAGCATTGGGCGTTGAGGAAAATCAGGACCCCGCCGTATTGGCTGCCTTGGATAAAAGAGCTAAAATACCTCCAGAGCAATTTTTAACCCTTTTAGAGGGGGCTAAAATTTCCAGAGAAAGTGCACTTAAAATTGAAGAGCTATTTCGCAGCGCCAGCCTGGAACAACTGCAAAATTTATCCGATAGCGAATCTTACCGGGAAGCCTTTGCCGAAATTAAAGAGCTATTAGACAGTTTGGAAGCTATTGGCTTAAAGGATTTTATCCGTTTTGATTTGTCCATTGTAAGAGGGCTTGCTTATTACACAGGTATTGTGTTTGAAGTTTTGGATTGCCAGGGCGAGCTTCGGGCCATAGCTGGTGGAGGCCGTTACGATAATCTTTTAAAAGCTCTGGGTGGACAGGATGTTTCAGGTGTGGGTTTTGGAATTGGGGATGTTGTTTTATCGGAAATGCTTAAAGATAAAAATCTGTTGCCCAAAACCTTATTCCGGCTGGACTACTATCTGGTGAGTTTTCAGAATTTATCGTCCGAGTTGATCGCTCTGGCCCAAAAGTTAAGAGAAAAAGGCAAATCTGTAGCCTATTCTTTAAAGGCTGCCAAATTGAAAAAACAGCTATCCGAAGCTGAGGAAATGGGAGCTAAAAGAGTTTTGTTTTTCGCCTCTGAAAATGCGCCTGAAGGACATTTTGAAGTTAAAAATCTCGATACACGTACCCAGGAAGTTTTGCCATATGACCAACTCTAAGAACCATAAAAAATTACTCGGGAAAAAATTATCCGATGGCGGTTATGAGGGCCTGCAAAACCACATTCCCAACTTGGAAACCCCTTCCATTGATGTATGGGAGTTTCAGTATCCTGGAACCGAGTCGGAAATAAAAATATCTATTCCTGAATTTACCTGTATTTGTCCCAAAACCGGTTTACCTGATTTTGCAACATTAATCATTCGCTATGTTCCCAACAAATTGTGCCTGGAGCTAAAAAGCCTTAAGGAATACCTTTTGTTCTACAGGGAACTGGGTATATTTCATGAACATGTGGTAAATAAGCTGCTGGGCGATTGTGTTAAAGTAACTGCGCCCTTGTGGATGGAAGTAGAGGGCGTTTTTAATGCCAGAGGCGGCATTCAAACTACCGCGAAAACATTTTACAGCTCCAAAAAATTTAAAACTCAAAAAAGGAAATAATATGAAAGACGTGGTGAATTTCAGTGCAGGGCCTGCCATTTTACCCAAGGAGGTTTTTAAGCAGGCGTCATCCGCAGTAGTGGATTTTAACGATTCGGGGCTGTCCATTTTAGAAATGTCCCATCGCTCCAAGGATATTATTGCTGTAGCAGACGAAGCCACACAACTGGCCGCAGAATTGTTAAATGTTCCAGAAGGCTATAAGGTTTTGTTTTTACAGGGAGGCGCTTCTCTGCAATTTTCCATGGTGCCCTATAACCTTTTACCCGAAGGCAAAAAGGCTGGATACATGGATACAGGTGCCTGGTCCAAAAAGGCCATTAAGGAAGCTCAGTTATTTGGCAATGTAAATGTATTGGCCTCTTCTTCAGATAAAAATTACAATTATATTCCCGCAATCCCTCAAATTCCATCTGATTTGGAATACCTGCATGTAACTTCCAATAACACCATTTACGGAACGCAATACAAAGATTTTCCTGAAACCTCCGTTCCTTTGATTGCGGACATGTCTTCCGATATATTCAGCCGCACTTTTGATGTATCCAAATTTAACTTGATATATGCCGGAGCTCAGAAAAACATGGGCTGTGCGGGTACTACACTGGTTGTTGTTAAAGAGGATTGTCTGGGAAAATCCGGCCGCAGTATTCCTTCCATGCTGGATTACCAAATCCATATCAAAGGCGAATCTATGTTTAATACGCCCCCGGTATTTGGAATCTACATTGCTTTGGAAACCATGCGCTGGCTAAAAGAATTGGGAGGCGTTTCCACCATTCAGAAAATCAATGAAAGAAAAGCCGCAAAACTGTATCAGGAAATTGATAGAAACCCACTGTTTGTGGGAACTGCAGAGAAGGAAAACCGTTCTAATATGAATGTGACTTTTGTGATGGAAGACTCCAGCTTAGAAGCTGAATTTTTAAAATTAGCCAGCGACAATGGCTTAAGCGGTTTAAAGGGCCACCGTTCTGTGGGCGGTTTTCGCGCCTCCATTTATAACGCTATGCCCGAATCTGGTATCGACCGTTTAATAACTTGCATGCAAGATTTTGAAAAATCTAAGTAAGTATAATTAACATATTACAAAGCCTTTGGAAAACTCCAGGGGCTTTTTTTGTGGAAAATTAAACGGGCTGCTTATCTGAGATCCACACATTGCCTTCCCCGGCAATTTCTTCTAATTGTTGGGTGAAATCCTTATAAGAAGAAACCTTTAAGGCGCGGCTTTTAAGGCGGTGATCTTTATCCATAGTATTGAGATGAAGGACAAAATCGCAATTCCCATGGTTCTCATCGCAAATTCCAAAAAGTTTGTCTATGTCTTCGTGCTGAAGCCCTGAGGCATTAAGTTTCACATGTATACTTTGGGTTAATTTTTCTCTCGCATCGGAAATGGGCAAAATCCGTTCGGCCACCAGCTTGGGTTCGTCTTTGCGCTCCACATCTCGCTTGAATTTTCCCCGAATTAATACCATGTTGTCTATTTCAATATGCTCCATGTATTTTTCGTAGGTGTCTGACCAGAAAACAACTTCAATTTTCCCGCTAAAATCTTCCAAAACCCCAAATGCAAAGGTGCGGTTGTCTTTTTGACTTATGCGCTTTCGAAGGGATGTTAGTATACCTCCTAAAATAATTGAGCTCTCGGTTTTTACCTTTTCCAGGGAAAGAGCGTCCAGGGCGCTTCCAGTAAAGGCTTCAATTTCCATGCGGTGCGGCTCCAGGGGGTGGCCTGAAAGGTATAAGCCTAAAACTTCTTTTTCTTTTCCCAACAACTCGCTGTAAGGCCAGGGATCCACATCGGGCTGACTCAACTCTTCTTCTTCACTATTAGAGTCTTGTTGCGGGCTGTCGAATAAAAAAGTCTGACCCAATTCTTTATCCCTATGGTATTTGGCGGCAAGTAACATGGCTTCTTCTACAGAAGCATATTGCTGCGCACGGCTTCCCGGCAAATCATCCATAGCCCCTGCGTAAATCAAAGACTCAATAGCCCGGCGATTTAAATAAGAAACATCTAATCTTTTGCATAAATCCAAAACGGATTTAAAAGGGCCGTTTTCTTTGCGTTCTTCTACTAATTTTTCAGCGGCGCTCATTCCCACATTTTTAATGCCAGCCAATCCATATATTATGGAGCGTCCCTTAGAGACAAATTGAGGGTGGCTGTGGTTGATGTTAGGACAAATAACTTCAATATCTAACTGCTTGCAATCATTTAATAAAATGACCAATCTATCTGTATTGTCAATTTCCGAGCTCATATTCGCCGCCAAAAATTCTGAGGGAAAGTGAGCTTTTAAATAGGCCGTTTGATAAGCTATTGTGGCGTAGGCGGCAGAATGGCTTTTGTTAAAAGCGTAACTGGAAAAAGGAACCAGAGTGTCCCAGATGGTTTCGGCAACTTTTCGTGGGTATCCTCTTTCTTCGGCGCCATCGATAAACTTGGGCTTAAGTTTATCCATTTTTTCCACATTTTTTTTAGCCATGGCCCGGCGCATTTCATCGGCGCCCCCCAGAGTAAAACCGGAAAGAACCTGGGCGATTTGCATCACCTGTTCCTGGTAAACAATGACTCCATATGTTTCACCCAAAATGGGTTCCAGGTTTTTGTGGTAATAATCAATTTTTTCATTGCCATTTTTACGGGCGATGTAATTGGGGATGTTTTCAATGGGGCCAGGTCGATACAAGGCATTCATAGCAATAAGGTCTTCAATGCCAGTAGGTTTCAGCTTTCTTAAATAATCCTGCATACCCCCGGATTCAAATTGGAACACTCCCACGGTTAATCCTTTGCCCAATAACTCCAAAGTTTTTGGATCATTCTCGGGCAATGTTAATGGGTCCAGAGTTTGGCCGGTTTTTAACTCCACTTCTTTCAGACAATCCTGTATAACAGAAAGGTTTCGCAAACCTAAAAAGTCCATTTTCAAAAGACCAATTTCTTCTGAGAATTGCTTATCGTATTGGATCATCAATTGATCAGAACCAGGTTGTCGGAAAAGCGGCGCGAAGTTAACCACCGGCTCTGGGGCTATTATAACCGCTGCGGCGTGCATTCCCGCTTGCCTAACAAAACCTTCCAGATTTAAAGCGATGTTTTGCAGCCTTTCTTTTTGAGGTTCACTGCTCAAATCCTTTTTTAAATCGGGAGAAGATTCAATGGATTCTTTTAAATCCGCAAAGGGTTTATCCGGGGGAAAAAGCTTACATATTCGATTGAGTTCCTGAGCTTCAAATCCCATGGCCCTACCCACATCGCGCAGCACCATTTTAGCTTTCATTCTTCCATAGGTCACGATTTGGGCAACGGATTCCACCCCGTATTTTTGCACTACGTATTTAATAACTTTCCCTCTATCTCTATCGGAAAAATCCGTATCGATATCGGGCATGCTCACACGTTCAGGATTTAAAAAACGTTCAAAAAGCAAATTAAATCGCAGGGGATCTACATCGGTAATTCCAATAACATAGGAAACAATGGAGCCCACCGCAGAGCCGCGGCCAGGTCCCACTGGAATATTCATCTTCTTAGCTGCGTTTATAAAATCCTGAACGATTAACATATAGCCGGAGACACTCATTTTTTCCATGACTTCCAATTCGTAATGGACCCGTTCGAGAATTTCCGGAGTTACGTTGGAGTAGCGTTTTTTCACACCTTCCAGGGAAAGGTGCCGCAAATAATCGTGGTCGTTTTTAAAACCTTTTGGAGTGGGGGAACGGGGCCAATACAATTTTCCAAATTCGATTTCCAAATCGCATTTGTCTGCAATAGCCAAAGTGTTTTGAATAGCGCCTGGAAAATGCCCTAATATTTTTTCCATTTCCTCGGAACTTTTCAAATAATACTGGTCCGATTCTCTTTTGGGGCGGTTTGGATCATCTAGTTTCCAGTTCCCTTCAATACATAAAATAACATCATAGGCCTCGGCGTCTTTTTGCTCTACATAGTGGACATCGTTGGTAGCTACCAGAGGAATATTTTTTTGCTTATGAAATTCCAAAAACGCGGCATTGACTTTTTGCTCAGGTTCCAATTTATGATCCTGGACGCATAAATAAAAATCATCTTTACCAAATACATCTTGAAAATATTCAATGAGACTATTGGCTGCGTCCATATCGTCATCTACAATGGCCTGGCCAATGGCGCCCTGAAAATTTGAGCTAAGGCATATTAACCCTTCTGCATGGGAGCTTAAAATCTCCTTGTCAATCAGAGGCTTATGTTGCAGCCCTTCCGTAAATCCCAGGGAGCAAAGTTTTAAAAGGTTTTTGTAACCGGGTTGGTTTTTGGCGATTAATATTAATTTAGAATATCCGTTTTGCTTTCCAGGGGGTATGGGCTCGGTTCTTTTACCTCTGGCCACATAAAAATCACAGCCCACGATGGGTTTGATCCCGGCTTTCTTGGCGTTGGTGTAAAATTCCAGCATACCAAACATATTGCCGTGATCCGTTAAAGCCAGGGCTTTTTGTCCGTGTTGGGATGCCTTTTGCACCATATTTTTAATACGGGCTGCAGCCTGCAACATGGAGTATTCGGAATGGCTATGTAAATGAATAAATTCTGTCATATGTTATTCGATTACCCTTAGGGAACTGATGTCTTCTAAGGAATATTCTGAGCGCATTCCCGATTGGACTTCCGTTCCTATAATTTTTGGCTGGCTGTCTTCGTGGATAATTCTAAGAGGCCTGATTAATATGCGCCGTATATCGCCGTTTATAATGCTTATTTCCACTTTTTTATCTGTTACAATGGCGTATTCCACCATGCGACTAAAATTAATATTGGAAGCAGACTTGGATTGGCTGGAGTATTTTTTACTGGGGCTTTGTTGGCGATTAAAAAAGCGGCCTTTTTCGTTGCTGTGAAACTGGATTTCTCCTCTGGAAAAATCAGAGGAAAAACTCCTGGGGTTTTCTGGTTTTATTTTTATTAGTCCAGTTTGAGTCTCTTTTCTCTGAGGATCTCCAGGGCTTAAGCCAAATTGGGACAAAAAACTCTGGACTTCATCTTTGCGAAAAGGGTTGATAACAAAGCCATAACCTTCAATGGCCTCCTCGGTAAGTTTTAAAAAGGGTGGAAGCTGACTGAGTAATTTCCACTTTTCTTTATCTTTAATACGCAAAACCAAAAGTTCCTGAAATTCGCTGGATGTATAGCTTGCGCTCCATTCTTTAAGGCTTTCCCGGGTTTGGTCGTTAAATCCCAACCAATCCATTAGCTCCAGAAAAACTTCTTCACTGATCCCGCTTTTCAGGCCTTCCACTACGGATTCTTTGCTGAGCCTATAAGAACACATGGCCTCGTCATTTTGTTTTTGGGCGAGACTTTCCAACTGAAAGCGGCGATGGGGTGGGGCTTCGTTGGAAAGTAATACTTCAAAATTGGGCAGGCTATAGGAAAGGCTCTCTTCTGTTTGGGGCGCTACATGTTCCTTTAAAAATTGGGTGTTGAATTTAGCAAGATGGATTTTAGCTCTTTGTAATTGAAATTCAACACCTCCCAATACATATAATTCTTTTAGTACATCGGGTAAATTTTCCCAACTGAACCCCTCTTTAGTGCCATAGGCTACGGTGGCGGTTTTCAAAGGGGAATAACATTTCCATAGAGCTGCCAAATCTGTGAGAAGGGTTCCTTCGGGGTATTGGGATTCTAAAATTTCAAAAATTTTTCTGGAGTTGCACATGCGCCTTCGCAGCCACCATTCCACGAGGGATTGGTTTATTTCTTGATACTCTAGGGAACAGTATTCCAGCCCCTCTTTAGATAAAAACAGTCTGTCACCGCCATCTAACAAAAATTGCTTATCCAAACAAAATTGAAAATACATATCCAATTCCAACTGGCTTATTTGGGGTGAAATATTTTGGGATGCCGTAAAATTATCCCTTAACATTAAGATTGAACGCCTGTTTAATTCCCCCTTTTGCGTGCACTTGAGTCTGCCCAAATAAGCGGAGGCCATAAAGTGAATCAAGTGGGGAATAGTGAAATTTTGATGGCTGAATAACCCTTCTGCTTTGATGCCGAAACCGGCATTTTTAGGAAGAGTTTGTTCTAATACAGGGATAAATAATTCCCGGAAACCGTGAAAAGAATAATTATCCCCCTTGCGGGAGTAGATTAACATTTTTTCTTCGAGGCTGTGCAATTGCTGAGAAAGTTGAGCCGGGTCCCGCTCCCTGGAATTTGAATACAAATCGGACTCTAATACACCGCGTTCTTCGCTAAAGTAAATTTCCCCTAAAAGTCCGGATTCTATTTCTGTTAATTCCTCAAGACTTTGGGAAAGCCGTTCTTCATCCAAGGCCCAGCTTTCCATGTCGCTTAAAACTTTTGAACCCTGTACCAGGCCTTTAATTTTTTGATGCTTTTTATGGAGTTTTGCCAGCCAGCTTTTTGGACCTTCTTCCAGATAATTTTTAATTCCAAGCATCTTAAACTTTAAACCCAATTAAACGCTTAAAGGTAAAAAAATGCTCCTAATTTTTGTGAAGATCTTGTGGGCTTAAATAGGGTAAAAATCTTTGAAAAAACAAAAAGCTGCCCGCCTTGCGGCGGACAGCTTTCTATCAATGAAGCGCCAAACCCCCTTATCCAAGGAGTTGAAGCACTGATGAAGGTACGGCGTTGGACTGCGCCAACATCGCCGTAGCTGATTGGGATAAAATCTGCGCCTTAGTGAATTTTGTTGTTTCCACCGCAAAATCTACATCCCGGATTCTGGATTCGGCATCCTGAGTATTGTAGGCTTGGTTTGCAATGTTGTCAATTGCATGGTGAAGCCTGTTTACCACAGCTCCAATGCCAGAGCGCATGGCGGATACACTGCCAATGGCTGAATCAATGGTTGTGATTGCAGAAAAGCTGTTGGCTTGACTGGTTACATTGGTTTGGCCTGTTCCACTTAATGTCATTCCCAAAGCGCCCAAAGTCAGGGAATCGATGGAAACTGTTAAGGTGTCCGTAGAACCAGTTAAAGAACCACCGTTATTGTTGGCACCAATATGCAGTACAGACTGGGCCCCACCAGTAGTTCCAAAGGAACCTGCAGCACCATCTAAAAGAGTTTGCCCATTGTATTGAGCAGACACACTGATTCGGGAAATTTCAGACATTAAAGACTCAAATTCCTGGTTGGTGTAGCCTCTTTCGGTGGTGGTTAAAGTGGAGTTGGAGCTTTGAATGGCCAATTCGCGCATTCTTTGCAAAATGGCGGAGATTTCATTGGCTGCTCCTTCAGCTATTTGCAATAGGGCAATACCGTCTTCTGCATTAGCCTGAGCTTGTCTTAAACCTCTCACCTGAGTCCGCAATTGCTCAGAGACAGAAAGACCAGCGGCGTCATCAGAAGCCCGGTTAATTCGCAAGCCTGTGGAAAGTTTTTCCAGTGAGCTTGTGAGTGCATTACTTTGTACTCGCGAAGCATTTTGCCCAATCATGCTAGCGATGTTGTGATTAATTCGCATGAGATAACCTCCGTGTTGTTGTGAACCAAGAGCAGCTTCCTTGCTGGCTCTGTTAGAGGGCCGCAATTCCCTCTACCGGATTTATCGGCAAAGCTCATAAGTCACTTTAAATTTTTCTTTAACTTTTTTTTAAGTTCTTTGTAACTTATTAAAAAATAAAGGGTTAAATTTTCGAAAAAGTTTTTTGAAACCAATTACAGGCCTTTTTTTAAAAGTTTGATTTTGGTTTTTTGAGCTTTAAGATGAGCTTAAATTCTTATAGTCCAGGTTATCAAAAGCTTTAATCCAAGTTCTCTCAGAGTAGGATAAAAAATGGGTTTCAATAAAAAAACCCAGTAAGAACCCCACCAAATGCTATTAATAAATAAGCTTGCAAAAAAGGCGATTAACAAAAATCGGGATGGAAGGAACCATCCAATGGAAGATAAGGTAAAACCTTGTGCACTTTGGGCAGGTTGTTTTGATTGGCTCGCAACTGGGCGATGCCGGCAATCATGGCTCCGTTGTCGGTACAAAGTGAAAAAGCTGGTACCACCACTTTGAATCCATTTTTTTGTCCCTCTTCCATTAAGCGGTTGCGCAAGAACTTATTGGCGCTCACTCCACCGCATATAACTAGAGTTTGATGGCCTGTGGACTTCACTGCATTCACAGATTTTTTTACCAATACTTCTACAATGGCAGACTCCACACTGGCGCAAATATCATTTAGGTGTTTTTGTTTGTAATCTTCGCCAATGCCGTTGATGTAATTAAGAAAAGAGGTTTTAAGGCCGCTAAAAGAAAATTCAAAGTTTCCGGAGTGCTCCAGACCACGGGGAAAGGCCACAAAGTTTCTGTCCCCTGTTTCGGCATGTTTTGAAATTAAAGGACCTGCCGGGTAACCAAGGCCCAATATTTTTCCACATTTGTCGAAGGCTTCGCCGGAAGCATCGTCTCTGGTTTTACCTAATATTTCATATTCGAAATTTTCTTTCGCCACGCAAAGTTCTGTATGTCCCCCAGAAACCGTAAGGCACACAAATGGCGTTGCTAAATCTTTGTCGGATAAATAGGCTGCGGCCAAATGGCCTTCCAGATGATTGATTCCGTACGCTGTTTTATTTAAGGATTTAGCCAACCCCCGTGCAAAAGAGGCTCCAACCAAAAGAGCGCCCACCAGCCCGGGGCCTCGGGTAAAGGCTATTTGGTCCACCTGGCTCATATCCAGCTTCGCTTCCTCAAGGGCGCTGCGGACTATGGGAGAGATTTTTTCTAAATGAGCTCTGGATGCTATTTCAGGAACCACCCCGCCGTAAACTTTGTGGTGTTCGGTTTGGGTATAAATTTTGTTTGCTAAAACCTCTAGTTTGTCGTTTACAATTCCGCAGGAGGTTTCATCACAAGAAGTTTCTATGCCAAGGGTAATCATAGCTGCCTTTTAAAAATACTCAATGCAACCATAGATTAAGTATTGTCCCCCATTTTATCAACAGGCTAGTTTAAAATAACCTCCATTTAAATGCAGCCATTAAACCACATGGGAAAGAATTTTTCCCAATGGGCTTAAAAAACTACTTTGTGGGCATTCCATGAAGAACCAAATATTCTTTTTAATTGCTGAAGGCTTAAGAGGGTTTAAAAACTCCCGGGATGGTTTGCTGGCAGCCATATTTACCATAGCCATATGCACCGCCGTTTTAGGCTTGGTTTCCATTTCCCTGCAAACTTTTTACAGTCAATTTGCCTCCATTGAAATCGACCGCAGTCTTAGGGTATTTGTCTTACCCAGTCATGAGGATGAAGATTCGCTTTTGAATCTGGAAAATAAAATTATGCAGCTGGGGTTTATTGATTCGGCTCAGCTGGTGTCTAAAGAAGAGGCAATGGAAGAATTCAAGAAGGACTTTAATCCCGAACTATTGGCCAGCCTTCCCTATAACCCCTTGCCTCCCAGTTTTATTGTGTACCCCAACAGCCATTACGAATCTGCAGCCCGCCACGAGAGTTTAAGAAATAATTTGCAGACTTTGGAGGGAGTGGAAACTGTTTCCCAAAGCAACATATATCTGGCCTGGATGGAAAAATGGAAAGTACCCGTAATGGGCAGTTGTTTGTTAGTGGGCCTTTTTGTGTTGGTGTCTCTGGGGCTTATTATATCCAACTCCGTGAAACTGAATTTGTACGCCCGGAAAAAACTGGTAGATAACATGAAGTACTGCGGGGCTTCGGAAATTTTTATTGTAATTCCTTTTATGGTGGAAGGCTTGTTTTTAGGATTAATGGGAAGTTTGCTGGGCATTATTTTCTGCCTTTTGGTATTGTCCGGGGTGGAAGGCCTTTTGGCAAATAGTTTTGAGCTGGAATACTACAAGCCCATTTTATATGTATTGCTGCTTTGCGGCTTATTAACTTCTCTGGCTTCTTTTCGTACGGTTAAGAAATTTCTCCAACTGGTGTAATGTTGTTGGTAAAAAAAATTAGTCTGTCCCTTTTTTTATCTTCCTCTTTATTAATTCCAGCCCTTTGCTTTGGGATAAATTACCAGGAACAAATCCAGGAGCAAAAAAAAGAACTGGAAGAAATGAAAAAACAACTTTCCGCGGAAAAGGAGGAGTTGCAGCAGCTCATTAAAAAACAAAGCAATGTATTAAAGCAAACCGAGCAAATTGAACAAAACATAACCCTGGCCGAACGCTATATTAAAAAGCTAAATGAAACCCAGAATATGTTGCAGGAGTCTGCCGAAAAAACCGAGCAGGAATTGCACCGTTTGCAGGAAAACCTGCATAGCCAATACGAAAGCATGTCCAAACGGGTGCGGGATTGGTATATATCCGGACGTTCTAAAAATTTAAACATGTGGTTTAACCGTGAAGGGGAATTGGACCTTTGGCGTGGAACTTATTACTTACATCGCCTGGTGGGTTATGATAATTTTCTGGTTTCTCAAATACAGGAAAAAAAACAAGCCGAAACCAATATGTATCTGGAATACCAGAATCGGCTGGAGGAAATGCAGGAATTCAAAAGCCATAAAGCTGACGAAGTTTCAAAATTTGAAAAAGAAAAAAAAGGGCTGTTAAAAACATCCGCCAAATTAAAAAACGATGAGTCCGCCAAAAGAAAGGCTCTGGAGGAAATGGAAAAAAACGCCATAGCCATTTCCAAAATCATTAAAACTCTGGAGCAAAAAAGACAGGAAGAACTAAAGAAAAAGAAAAAGCCGAAAACTCTGGATAAAAAAGGCAAAGGCTGCCAGCCGGTTAATGGGCCCATAACATCCAAGTTCGGATTAAAATACCACGCCACCTTAAAAACCAGTACTAAAAATTTAGGAGTGGAATACTTGGGAGAAGCTGGAGAGGCAGTAGTTGCCGCAGCTGGAGGAGAGGTTGTTTATGTGGACAGAATCCCCGGGTACGGCAGAGGCATTATTATTTATAACGGTTCTGGTTATTATAACATTTACGGGAATATTGAAAATATAAAGGTTAAAGTTGGGGATATGGTTAAAGGTTGCAGCGAAATTGCCAGAATAAGTGCGAAAAAAAATAAATTATCCCGTCAAATATATTTTGAAGTGCGCAAAGAGAAGAATCCTATCGACCCTGTGGAATGGCTGAAAACTATGATAAATTAACTTTATGGAAATTAGTTTTAGCCGAACTTTTGAGCAGACTCATGCTAAAAAATTTTTGAGAGGTCCTTTAGAAAGGGGGCAGTTTCCAAGTTCCTTGCTTATTTCTGGTAAATCTGGCCTTGGGCAAGAGGCTCTGGCTTTGGATTTAGTCCAGGCTCTTTTGTGCGAAAGCAGTGAAAAAAAATCCTGCGGCCTGTGCCGTTCCTGCAAAGACTTTGTAAATGGCAATCAAGCTCAAGTGCAATGGCTGTTTCCTTTGGCTAAATCTTTTCAAAAAACTAAAGAGAGCCGAATGGAAGGTTTGGAAAAACAACTTTCAACATTATTGCAAAATCCATATGAATTTTCGGCTTCCCGTTTGGAAAACCTTTCCATTGAACAGATTCGGGATTTAAAAGAAAGTCTGGGTTACGCTCTGGAAAAAGGCAAAAAAAGGGTGATGGTTTTGTTTTTTGCGGAGTACATGTTAGAGCCTGCGGCGAATTCATTGCTTAAAATTTTAGAGGAACCTCCTTCAGACAGTTTTTTTATTTTAACCTCGTCAGATAAAAAGAGGCTTTTGCCAACTATTTTATCCCGATGTATACATTTACCTTTGGAAGAACTGGAAAAAAAACAATTGGAAGTTTTTGCAGACAAGCTTTCCCCGGATATAAAGGAAAATTGTCGGGTATGGGTTGATGTAAGTGGAGGCAGTCCTGGGGAGTTGATAAAAAATGCTCAATATGGACCGCAACTCCTCCAACTCGCCCTGGAATTTCTGGCGCTAAGTCTGGAGGATAATTGGGAGAAGTTGTTGGAGTTTGTAGAAAGCCATCAGGAGTTTAACGAAATGGATAGCGCACTGGTATTGTTAAAAACTTCATTAAGCGTATACAGGCAGATATATCTGAAAAAGTCTATTTTCGTACCTGGGGTCGTATCCTTAAGCCTTGACCAAAAAATTGCCGAGCAGGAAATGCCGGAACAGCTTTTTTCTTTTTTACAAAACTCTCTGGAAAATATTTCCAGGTATTCCAAACCCTCTGTGGCCATTATTGGCAATTACATGAAGTGGATGGATAAGGGGGTAATGGTTTAATGTCAAATCCAGTTGTGTTTAAATATCCCAGCATTAGCGCTCCTGAAATTAATGAAGAAAAGCGGCACAAGGCAAAAACATTTTCGAAACTTTTAAATAGCCCCATGTTTGTAGCTGAAATATTACACCAGCGGGGAATTCATGAAGTGGATGAGGCAAGGGATTATTTCCTGGCTAGAATGGAAGAATATCCGGAAAACGGCTCTCTTAAAAATTTTGATGAAATAATTGCTCGTTTGTTGTTAATACAGGAACGCCAAAAATCTGTGGTGATACATGGCGACTACGATGTGGACGGCATCGCTGGTTCGGCTCTATTGTACAGAGCCTTAAAACTTTGCGGATTTAAAGTGGATTGGTTTTTGCCTAACCGTTTTGAAGATGGCTACGGACTTTCTCTGCATAACATGGACAAACTAAGGGAAAAAGGCTGTGACTGGATTATTAGCGTGGATACCGGTATCACTGCCGTTGCAGAAGTAGAGCGGGCCCAGGAGTTGGGTATGGGAGTCATTATTACGGACCACCATCAGGCCGCAGAAACTCTCCCCGATACTCCTTTTATTTTAAATCCCAACCAACCTGGCTGCGCCTATCCCAATAAAGGACTATGCGGGGCCGGGCTTGCTTATAAAGTGGCCGAAGAGCTGATTCGAAAAATAAAGGGCCAGGGCGCAGAGGGCCTTTTAGATTTAGTGGCCATCGCGAGCCTTGCGGACATTGCCCCTATGGTAGGAGAGAATCGCACTTTGGTTCGCCGCGGTTTGCGTAATTTGCAATACACCCAAAATATGGGGTTAAAAGCCTTGCTCATTAAAAGCGGGTTGTACGGCTCAGATGGCCTTTTAGCTAGCGATGTATTGTTTAAGCTTACCCCTCTTTTAAATTCAGCAGGCAGGCTGGACAGCCCTGAGATTGCCATGAAGCTTTTGATAACATCCGATGCCAGAGAAGCCAAGCAGTTGGCCGAACAGCTTTGGGATTTGAATCAGCAAAGAAAACAACTGGATTTACAAGTATTTGAAGAGGCCTCTCAATTTGGAATGGAGCAAACAGGCAATGCAGCCATAATCGCCCGCTCTAAAGATTGGCATGAAGGTGTAATCGGTATATCCGCCGCGCGATTGGTGGACAAATACCGAAAGCCCTCTCTGGTCATGTCCATAACAGATGGAGTTGCTAAAGGCTCCGGCCGTTCTATTCCCGGAATCAATTTACATCAGGCTCTGTCCAAATGTTCTCAATATCTGGACAAATGGGGAGGCCATTACATGGCTTGCGGTTTTACCCTTGCCGAAGAAAAAATTGAGGCTTTTTCCGAATCTTTTCAACAAGCTGTTTTTGAAATGGGCAAAGAGCTGGAAGAATTCAAAATAAAGCCCCATGTGGAAGTAGGGCTTCACGAGGTGACTGAAGAATCTCTTATTTGGCTAAAGCGCATGGAGCCTACAGGCCCCAAAAATGAACCCGTTTTGTTTTACAGCAAAGATTTGTATACCGCCGGAGAAATTCGCATTGTCGGCGAAAAACATTTAAAGTTTAATGTTAGCAATGGAACTCGTAGATTTGACGCCATTGCCTTTGGTTATGGAGATATGTACGAGGAACTTTTGCAGGCCGAAAAAATAAATTTGGCCTATCACATGGAAGTTAATGAGTTTCAAGGCGTCCGCAGGCTTCAGTTAAGAGTGGTGGCCTTGGAATGTATAGCATAAGCTTAAGGAAATAAAAAAATGGCCGATAAAAAAGATTCTGGCAAATCAAAAATGTGGGGGGGGAGGTTCAGTAAGGCCACCCATGTGGAAATGGACAAGCTGGGGCACAGCCTTCACTACGACAAAAAGCTGCTGGAAGAGGATATAGAAGGCTCGTTAGTGCACGCGGAATGCTTACAAGAGGCTGGCGTGCTTACTTCTGCGGAATTAAAAAAAATACAAAAAGGCCTTAAGGAGCTTTTGAAGGATGGAAAAACGGGAAAGCTGGAATTTGATGCGGGTGATGAAGACATACATATGTGCCTGGAAAGAATTCTCACTGAAAAAATAGGCAGCCTGGGTAAAAAATTACATACCGGACGAAGCCGCAATGACCAAGTGGCTACAGATTTTAAATTGTATATCCGCAAGCAATCCCATGTTATTATCGGCGAAATTCGAAAATTACAAAATTCCCTTTTGGAGCGAGCTAAAGAGCACAAGGAGAGTATCTGGCCGGGGTATACCCATTTGCAACAGGCTCAACCCATATATTTGTCCCATTATTTGTTGGCTTTTTTCTGGGCTTTAGAGCGGGATGTATCCCGTTTTGAGCATGTTCGAAAAACATCGGGTTACCTTCCCTTGGGAAGCGGGGCGCTGGCGGGTTCGGGTTTTGGCTACGACCGTCAGTTGGCGGCTAAAAAGTTGGGCTTCGATGCCATTAGTCCTAACAGTATTGACGCCACTTCTCATCGGGATTTTGCTCTGGAATTTTTAAACGCCATTGCCACTTGTGGAAACTTATTGAGCCGCTATGCGGAGGATTTTGTGATTTGGAGCTCAACGGAGTTTGGTTTTTTAAGATTGGACGATGCCTTTACCACGGGCTCATCCATGATGCCCCAAAAACGCAACCCCGATTCCATGGAGTTGATTCGAGGTAAATCGGGGCGCTTGCTGGGTAATTACGTAAGTCTTTATACGGCATCCAAAGGGGCGCCCTTAAGTTATAGCCGGGATTTACAGGAAGACAAAGAACCTGTATTTGACTCTTTGGAAACTATTTTGACCTGCTTGCGGGTCATGGAAAAATCCATTGCCACTGCTGATTTCAAGCTGGAGGCGGTGGATAAAGCCATGAATAAAAATCTTTTGGCTACTGATTTGGCAGATGCCCTGGTTAAAAAAGGAGTGCCATTTCGGGAGAGCCATGAAATTTCAGGAAGTCTTGTGGGTTTAGCTGAGAAAAAAGGATTATCTTTTTTGGACATGCCCGATTCAGACTGGGAAAGTCTTCCAGGGGGAGTAGAGCTGAAAAAATCCTTAAATTTTAAGAATTCCATAGAATCCCGGAATATATTGGGTGGAACAGGGTCCAAATCCATTGCCTGGCAGCTTAAAAACGCTGAAAAATTGCTGAAAATGGCAGGATAGACACCACTGGGCTGATTGTCTATTTTGCAGGAGGTTAAATATTTTAAGTGAGCTTGAAATGAAATGGTTTTGGAAAGCCAAATCTGGCGTAGAGACCCAGTCTAAAAAAGATCTTCCCGCGGATTTGTGGGTTAAGTGCACAGGCTGTAAAGAAATTCTTTATCGAAAAGAACTGGTGAAAAGCAACCTGGTTTGTGAGCATTGCAATTTTCATTTTCCCATTAATGCCAAAGAATATGTGGACTTACTTTTGGACGAAGACAGTTTTGTGGAAATGGATGCGGAAATGTCCTCCAATGACCCATTGGGTTTTGTGGATAAAAAGAAGTACAAAGACAGGCTTGTAACGTATCAGAAAAAAACCGGGTTAAAATCTGCGGTAGTTTCGGGTACCGGCCGTATTGAAGGGCAAAAAGTAAGCATGGCAGTAATGGACTTTCGCTTTGGCGGTGGCTCCATGGGCACCGTGGAAGGTGAAAAAATCACCCGGGTTTTTAAAAAAGCCTTGGAAGATAGGATTCCTGCCATAGTGATTTCCAAATCCGGGGGTGCCCGTATGCAAGAGGGAACTCTTTCCCTTTTTCAAATGGCCAAAACTTCTGCCTACATATCCAAATTAAATCGGGAAAAAATCCCATACATCAGTGTTTTGACCAATCCCACTACAGGAGGGGTTACCGCCAGTTTTGCCATGTTAGGTGATGTTAATATTGCCGAACCTAAAGCTTTGATTGGTTTTGCGGGTGAAAGGGTTATTCGCGAAACCATCCGCCAAAACTTACCGCCCAATTTTCAAAGGGCTGAGCTTTTAGTGGAAAAGGGTTTTGTGGATATGGTAGTACATCGCAAGGATTTAAAATCCACCTTAAACTCCCTGTTGTATTATTTCAGCCAGGGGCTTGGCGTTAACGCCACGGCCTGATTGCCCTTCAAAAAGCTATTTTTTTAAGAGCATTAAAAGGTTATGTATATGACCTATCAAGAGTGCCTTGAGTTTCTGTACAACCGCAATCAATTTGCCATAAAACTGGGCCTGGATAATATTCAAAACTTATTGGACAGGTTGGGCATATCCTATGGAAATGCAAAAATAATCCATGTTGCGGGAACTAATGGGAAAGGTTCTCTTTGTTATTATTTGTATCAGTTGCTGATTCAATTGGGTGTTCCCCGAGTGGGTTTGTACAGTTCTCCCCATTTAGTGGATTTTAGGGAGCGTATTTTAGTCCATGGGAAGAAAATTGAGAAAAACTGGATCTCCCAATGGATGGAAAAATCCAAAAAACACATTTTGGATATAAACAGTACCTATTTTGAAACTGTGACTGCAATGGCCTTCGAATATTTTCAAACTCAAAACTGCGATGTTTGGATTTTGGAAACAGGGCTTGGAGGCAGGCTGGATGCTACCAATGTGGCTCCCTCTCATGTTACTGCGATAACATCCATCGCCATGGACCATGAAAATATACTCGGGCACAGCATAAAACAAATAGCCTTGGAAAAACTGGGTATTGCCAAAAAAAATATTCCCCTGGCTTTGGGTGTACTTCCTGAAGAGGCTAAACTAGAGGCCGTGCTGCGAGCCCTGGAATTAAATTGCCCCTTGTGGGATTTTAATGTTTCTCAAAGCAACATACAGCCAATGGACATGTCTCAAAATAAATGGCAGTTTAAAGGAAAAGAACACAACCTTAATTTTGTTTGCGACTTGGAAGAAAAATCCCATCAGCAATATTTGTTGGAAATGGCCTTAAAAATTTTGGAAAACTGGGATTACAGCAAAAGCTATTTGGAAAGAACCTCCCTCGGCCAAAAAACACTATTGCTGGAATCTCCCGCAGGTCGCCTGCAATTTTTAAGAGCTCCTTCTTTTCCCGATTTAGTTTTGGATTGCGGCCACAATGAAGAGGCCTGGCGAAAATTGTTAGAATATTTGAAAAGGAAAGCTGCAGGAAAAAAAATTATTTTACTGCATTCCATTATGCGGGACAAAAATTTTCCTCTTGTTTTAAAAATACTCGGCCCTGTCATACATCAATTTTATTTTATCCCCCTATTGGATATGGAGCGCTGCCTGCCGGAGAAAGAGGCCCGCAAAGCCTTGTCCCAAAGTTCCATTCAAAATTGGGATGTGCTTACTTTGGAAAAACTGGATTTTGTAAGCTGGCTTAAAGACTGGAACCCCGATGAATATTTGCTCTGCATATGCGGCTCCTTTTATTTACTGGCAAAGGTGTTGCCTTTGTTGGCTCCTTTTTTCCCTGAGCTTTCTCAGTTTAAGGTAGAAGACAATTCAATAGCCGGAAATTGATTTTTTCCTGAATATTAATGGTATAATCAAAGCAATAGCAGTTTTAAGGGCTATGTTTTATGAAAGTTACCACACGCAAATTTAACAAGGGCGAATATTTGCTTCGGCAAAATGAAAGCAGTCGCCATATGTTTGTGATAAACTCCGGCAAGGTTCGTGTTATTAGGGAAGAGGGAAAACATGCAACCTTTGTGAATGATGTGGGCCCTGGAGCCACTGTGGGTGAAATTTCTTTAATTGACGGTCTTCCCCGGAGCGCTTCGGCCATTGCCCTGGAGGAGGTGGAAGCCACGGTAATTGTTCCTACTGATATGGAGGATGCCAATCAATCCTGCCCTGCCTGGTTTCAGGCCCTGGCTCGGTCTCTGGCATTTAGAACCCGTACCGCCCTTTCTAATATTCAGCGCAATCCTAAATATTTTGCTGAGGGGAGTTTGGTATCCCTGTTGATTTATTTTTCCATAGCTGCAGAAAAGGAAAAGCATTTTCCAAAACTGGAAATGGTCAAAAAGCTTTCGGATATTTTGCGCATTGGTTTTGAGGAGATTGAAGAGTTCTTGCAAACCCTGTCTCAAAAGGAACTGCTCCAATTAGATGGGGATGAAATCATTTTAGAATCTTTGGAAGAGCTGGAAGAGTATCAAAAAGAGCTCCGAGAAAAACTTAATCACGATAGCCTGGAAACATTCAGGCCTTAAATTTTTTTTCTAAAGTTTTTGTAAATCGCGCCGATAACTATAAGGGATAAATAGATTCTTGGCCAATTTTGGGGAAAATAGGCCAATTTGAAGCTTTTATCCGTCGATCAGACAGTAACCAGGGAGCTAATATGGAAATAGAAGGGTCATCCAGCGATTATACCCGCATTGACAATAGAGATTTGTCTCGGGTTAACAAAAAAGTCGAAACCAATGAGGATAAACGTCTCAAGAGCCCAACCCAGGAATACCAGTTGGGAGAGCAAAAAAAATTAAAATTGGACGGCAGCCAATTTCAGGATAAAGTAGAGTTGAGTTCTCCGCCTCCTCAAAAAGAAAACCGCCCGGAAGAAAATGCGGTAGTTCAGCGCAATGAAGCGGGCCAGGAGCAGGTCCAGCAAAGATTCCTGGAGGAAGCTAAAAAAGAAGCAGATAACCGCCAGGCGCAGGCAAGAAAAGCAGACCAGCAAAAAAATGTAGCTGCTGAGCAAAACGCCAAAGCCAAGGAAGAGGAACAGGTGAACCAGGAGTTACGCCGCAAAGAGGAAAACCGGGAAGTTGAGCGAAAAGAGTCCCAGGGGCCGGTGCGTCGCTCTGATGACGACCCTTTAAGAAATCTGAATTTGCTGGCTTAGACCTAAAAAATTTAAAGAATTCTCCAAATTTTATTGAAATAATGAAATATTTGTGGCAGCGACTTATATTAGTAAAGGATGTGTGAAATAAAGTAGGGACTGCTTTTTAATTGAATCGAAATAACGGCTTTGACTACTTGCGGGTTCTCGCCTTAGGGTTGGTTTATTTGCAGCACCAGTTTAGCGTGTTGGAAAAATTAAACTGGGTGGAAGCTTTCGATTTAAATTTGGGACAGCTGGGAGTGGCCATTTTTTTGGCCATTAGCGGGTTTTTGGCAGCCCAATCCAAAAGAGAACCAGTAGCCTGGGCCAGGGCTCGCTTCAAAAGAGTATATCCTGCTTACTGGGCGGCCATCTTATTGTCCTTCGCGGCCGCCATGTTTTCGGGCTATAAAACATTTAGCTTGTGGCAATTTTTTTCCCAGATGGCGGGAACAGGTCTTCTTACCCATCGGGATACTCTTATAAATGTGGCATCATGGTTTATTTCCCTGCTAATAATATTATACACACAAGTTTTTGCGGCTCGATTTTTGGGCAAGCCCTATCTTTATATGACAGGGGTAGCCATTGTTGGAGGAGCGATGTTAGGCTCCGGCGTGTTCCCGTTGATTGGGGCCCATGTTTTTATCTTTTGCCTGGGATATTTGTACAACAATCCCAAAAATACCTGGGGAAAATGGCCCTTCTATTTGGTTGTTGCATTACTAATTTGCCTATGCCCCTGGTTTCGTAACAGCGCCTATTGTGCAATGGCTTTTATTCTGCTCTTGCTTTCGGGTTATATCCACAGGCCATCTCGAATCATTTCCATTATTTCTGGGCTTTCCTATTACTTCTTTTTAATCCATGGAATTTTTTTAGTAGGCGCTCAACAGCTTTTCGGACACATGGGCTGGCTTTTAAGTATCCCTGCCGGGGTTTTAGGTTCGGTGGTTGCCGCTTATCTCATGCAATGGTTTTTTGAAAAATCATATTTCGCAAAACGTATGGGTTTAGCTGCATAATTTCTTTGTATATTCGGCTATGCTATGGATATTGTCGGAATTATAATCGCTTTGTTTTTGTTAGTGGTTTCATTGGGAATTCACGAAGCGGCTCATGCATGGGCGGCCCATAAGTTCGGAGACGATACGGCAAAAAATATGGGCCGCATGACTATTAACCCCATTCCTCATATTGACCCCATCGGCTTGGTGCCGATTTTAATCGGGGTTCCCTTTGGCTGGGCTAAGCCAGTACCTGTGAACCCCAACAATATTCAAAATCAAAGTTTGGGGTTACCACTTATTGCAGCCGCAGGCCCTCTTTCCAATTTAGCTCAAATGCTGCTGGCCTGCTTGGCCTGGTTTGTTATTTACAACTGGATTCCCCTTCCCAATCAAGAAGTATTAAGGGCTCTTTGGGATATTTTTGAAAAATATATTTCCATAAATCTGGCCCTTGCTCTATTTAATATGTTTCCCGTATACCCTTTGGATGGAAGCAAGGTAATCAGCCTGCTAATGCCCGAAAACACGGCCCGCCAATACGAATTTTCCATTATGCGCATGGGCTATTTTCCTTTGCTTCTCCTTTTTTTGGCTAATTTTGCTCTGAATGGGCAGATTTTTAACTTTTGGTTTAGCCTTTGGATGCCTCTTTTCAGGCCCATATTCAACCTGCTCAATATCCCTTTTTAACCAGGTGTATCAGGCCCTAGTTAAAAGGCAAGAGCCCCCAAATAGCGCGGCTTGAAAAGTTAAGTCGATTTTATATATTCCTTTCCACTTTTCAGGAGGATATTGAATTGCCACATCATAAATCAGCAAAAAAAAGATTGCGAACAGCTGAAAAAGCCAATGAATTGAACAAAGCTATTCGTTCCAGAATTCGCACCCGCTTAAAAAAAGTTAGAACTGCACCTACTAAAGAAGAAGCTTCAAAAGAAGTACCCGCACTATTTTCCCTATTGGACAAAGCTGCTCTTAAACACAGAGCCGGGTTTAATAAAAACCGTGTGGGCAATTACAAGCGCAAAGTGCACAATTTATTGAATTCATTGGCCTAAACTTTCGCAGTTAAAATAGTTTATAATAAAACGGTGGTTCACAAGAGCCATCGTTTTTTTTATGGCTATTTCTAAACCCAATTACAAAATACCACTTACAGGGAAATGGCCTGTTTTTCTGCTCGGGCTTTTTTTTATGGCCCAATCTTTCGCCGCGGATATATCCCATGAAATAGCCCTGGAGACTTCCTTAAAAAAAATATTTGTGGAAAAACATCCCGAATGTGCGGATGGGGCTGTGGACTTAAGTTTAAAAAAAGTTCAATTAAAACTCGCTGCGGATCCGGATGCTAACTTGAGCTGGAAATTGTTTTGCCTTGAATTTTGGCAAAGCATGGAAAACCCGGGACAGGCGAATTCCTTTGAAAAAAGGCTGTGGAAGGAATCGGCCGATAACATTGGACTTAATTGGGTTATTGGCCTGACGCTTTTAGACAGGCAACGTTACGAATTGAGCAGCAAATATTTACAGCGCAGTCACAAACTAATGTTAAAAGAAGGACAGTTGCGTTCAGCCCAAATGGCCTTTTCTTTTTTTCATCGCGCCAATGGGGCCATAGCACAAAGGCAGTATCAAAGTGCGTTACATTATCTGGAGTGGGCTGACTTGTTTGATCCCCATTCGGAAGCCAATGTGTTAATGCGTTTGAAAATTCATTTACTGGAAAACCCTCCCTGGCAATGGAATCCTGTGAAAATCTGGGAGTTGGTTAAAACCTGGCAGGCACGCCTGGTTCTCTTTCAAAATAAAACAAGTTTTACCCTCTTTATTTTTCAGTGGTTAAGAACAGCCGTTGGCATATTTTGCTTTTGTCTGACACTTGCTTTTTTATTTAAGCAATACCCTCAGGTTATACATCCTTATTCAGAAAGACTGAGCAAAAAAATAAGCATACATAAGAGATATCTGATTCTGGCTGTCCTGTTGGCCTTTATTCCCGTGGCGGGTTTTGGAATTATGGGTTGCGTTTTTATTTGCCTTTTATGGATAAGGCCTTTTCTTGATGTCAAGGATAAAAAAATAGCTAATGTTTGCCTGATATTAATGATGTTAGCTCCTTCCATACTTTGGATGGAATCCAGAATGTATTTGCATCGGCAAAATGGCTCTATTCAAAACTTGTACCAACAGGTTTATGAAAACGGTTGGGATAAAAAGCTTGAAAAAAAAGTGATCGATTTCGAAGCCTTAAGCCCCTACGAAAAAATGATGCGTTATATTTCCTGGTCAGTGCTGAAGCGGAAAATGGGGGACTATGCTAACGCTAAAATACTGGCTCTTCGCGCTGCGGAAATAAATCCCGAAAACCCCCATGTTCTTAACAATTTGGGCTCCATACATTTTGTTTTTGGGGAATACGACAAGGCAGGCAGCAACTTTAAAAAGGCGTCGTATAAGCTGACCAAAAGCCCGGAGCTTTATTTTAATCTGAGCCAGGTGGAGCTCTATCTTAATAACAGTTATAAACATGCCTTGCAATTAGAAAAAGCCATGTCTTATGGCAAAGAACATATTGGGGACTATATTGAAAAAAACGATCGCTTTATTTCTAAAAGAAAGTTTTCTGAAAAAGGAATCCAGGCCAGTTGGCCTCTGGTTAGAAAAACCATGGATTTGCCTCTGCAATGGAATGATGTTTTAAACTTTAGCCAGCCCTTTGCCTGGGAGGATTTTCAATATCACTTTTTTAACCTGGAAGCGCCATCGCTGTTTTATTTGCTAATTGTTGCATTGGCTTTAATGCTGATAACATTGGCAAAAAGCTTTCCATCCCTTAGTTGGACCTACGAACTCAATTTTATATGTAAATCCTGCGGGGCTGTTATTTGTAAACATTGCCGCAAAGGGCCTTATTGTTCCAATTGCAATTCGGTTTTGTCTGGAGTAGTGGATGAAGAAGTGAAAAAGGATTTGGTGTTGGAAATTCAAAAGAAAGAGAGAAATAAATTTAATTGGATTTCTATGTTATTAGATTCAACGGTATTGGGCGTAGGGCAAATATATGCTAAAAAATCTTTTTGGGGTTATATACAAATTACAATTTTTAGTTTTTGTTTGGCGCTTGCCATTTCCTCCCGGTTTTTTCTTTCTGAATACACTTCTTTTTTAAATACCATGTTCTTAACCATCGCTGTTTTCCCTTTAGTTTTGGGTTATTTAGTAATGTGGGTAAAAATGGCCATGTCTTTGAAGTGGCACGGGGTAGTTAAATAAAATGGCATTTAGCGGAAACTTAAAAGATGTGGGTTTGTCCGAGCTTTTTTCCCTTTTAGGGCAGCAGGGAAAATCCGGGACCCTGGTTTTGAAAAGAGGCTCACAACGGGCTATTCTGGAAATTCAAAAGGGCAAAATTACAGAAATAACCTTGGATAAAAAAACTCCAGAAAGTACCGTAAAGGATGTTTTAGTATACACCCAGAGAATTGAAGAAAAATTATTTTCGGATTTAAGAGCTGCAGCCTTTCGCACTCAAAAGAATTTTAGCCAACTGTTGGTGGAAAAAAATGTGCTGACGGAGCAGGAACGTATTAGCTGGTTTAAAATTGCCATGGAGGACATGGTGTTTGAACTTTTTAATTGGAAGGCCGGTGAATATGTATTTGAAACTTCCAATTCCTTTAATCCCTCTCCGTTTGAGGAAATGGAACTGGACTTGGATTATGTGATTTTAGAGGGCATGCGTCGTGTGGATGAATGGCCAAAATTAAATCGAAAGTTTCCTTCACGATGGGCGGTATTTAAAGTTACGGAGCCCAACTATGGTGAATATGATTTAGGCGAGGCTTCTGATGTAATCGAAAAGCTAGATGGGAAAAAAAGCATAGAAGATATTAGTAAGGAACTGCCCTTTGGACTTTTCAGGCTTTATTTTCACCTATCTGAATTGTGGAGCCAGGAATTTATAGCTCCAGCTCAGCAGGGAAAAAATATGAGCAAGCTGCTCAAGCAAAGTCAGGCTAATATCATTGTTAATAACAGCTATCAATGGGTACTGACTTTACTAATATGCGTTTGTGTTTTGGGGGCTGGGTTGGCCTTTCGCTTTCAGGTGAGTGGCAAATTTTATTTGTCACAATCTGCCCTATATGAAATTAACCGTCAGCAAAATATGGAAATTCTGGAAAGAGCTTTAATAGATTATTTGGCTGCTGGGAGTTCTATCCCAAGAAATATAAAGGAGCTTAGGGCGGCGGGTTACCTGATTCCAAGATTATCCACCCAGGATTTTCAATTTGTGCTTCAAAAAAATATTCAAAGTTTTAAATTAGAAGAGAGTTCAGAAATTATTCGAAGCAATTAGTAGGTTAAAAAACCACAGGTCTTTTTTGGATAAACCCACAGAAAATTTTCCATCTTCACTGGATATAATTAGTCAGGAAAAAGAATCCTTGGATGTATTCCACGGAAGTTTGAATTTAATGTATGTAAATAACCTGATTCGTCAGGATAAACTGTCCCAGGCAAGCAGATATTTTTCCAGCGATTTCTTTCAACCTAATATTATTGAATCCAGGTTATGGTTTTTTACCCAAATTGAATTGTATGTGGGTTTAAAAGACTTTGAAGGGGCGAAAAACTTTCTGTTAAACAGGTTGAAAAAGTTTCCCAAAGATATGTCCTTATACAAGCTGCTTCAATATGTATTGTGGGTGGAATATCTGGATTGCAAGGAATTGTGGGAGATTTCTGACGGGGAAGAGCAAGTAACGGTTCAAAATGGAAACAGTTTGGATGCCCTGGAAGAATCCATTTTAAAGGAAAATTTTTTAACCCAGGACCTGGAGTTTTCATTTTGGAAAATGCGGGATTTAAATTCCAGCTTTAAAAAAAACGCAGGAGTTGATAAATATCGCGAACTGGCTGATTTGGGTATTCTTGCGAGTGATATTCACGAAATGTTTACCCGGGCTGGTTTTAATTCATTGGAATACTTGTTCCTGGAAGAAC
This sequence comes from Fibrobacteria bacterium, assembly GCA_050294405.1. Lineage (GTDB taxonomy): Bacteria > Fibrobacterota > Fibrobacteria > UBA11236 > JADFYW01 > JBNKOC01. The sequence goes on from JBNKOC010000009.1 coordinate 139,035, forward strand.
CAAAAAAGGCCTTCGAAAGCTTTCATATTGTCGATAAAAATTTTATGGCGAAGTTTCAGAGAAAATCTTCCCTATGCAGCTATATATACATGTTGAAAGACTCGCGAGAATCTGAATTAAAAAGAAGCGGATTGAAAACATCAAAAATTGCCGTAGTAAAAAAAAGGAAACTTAGCTCTTTTTATGCGGCAACCCTAATTTCCAGCTCAAATATCCAGGATTGTCTCAGTTACATTTCCTTAAATAAGGGGATTTTAGGAGCTTATTATATAGATGCCTGCGGGTTTCCAATTGCCATCGGTGAAAATTCATCGCCCCAATTTTTAAAATCCGGTTTAAAATTTATTTCGCAGTTTCAAAAAAATTACGAGTCTATGTATAGGGAAAATGAAGAGCTTCTGTCCCAAAGTTTGCATTTTTCCCAACATTATTTTTACCAGATATTTAAACTTGCCAATAATTATTTGCTCATTTGTGGAGAATCCCAGCGTTTTGACATACTCAAAGCTTCCTTTGAGAGGTGCCGCATGGCCATTGCAAAAATTCAGGAACAGCCAAATTCAGGCTCCCGCCTGGGAAGAATTGCCAAAATTGAAACGGTGAGAAGCCTTTGTTTAATTCGGGATTTAAAAAATTCCGAAGAAATTCGCTGGAAAGGACAGGAACCCGAAGGCCTAAATGTGGTTGAATTGTTAGAAAAGCTCCAAAATTATGCGCAAACAGCAAATTTTGAGAAATTTCAGGAGTTCATTCTGGGATCAAAAAGTGTTATAATTTTTGGACATAGGGTTCGGAAAAAATTTCTCATTGTTCTTGCAGATAAAAATGCAGAAATGGGCCGAATTCGATGGGAAATGAAAAAGTCTTTAGAAATCGAATGAGTTTAGGCGGAAATTGTGGTTTCCATAAATAACGAAAAAAAAGAAATTAACTGCAAAATCGTGTATTACGGCCCTGGTTTAGGTGGAAAAACCACTAACTTGCAGGTAATCCACAGAAAAGTTCCGTCTAAAAATAAAAGCGATATGGTTTCTTTGGCTACTGAATCGGACCGCACTTTATTTTTTGACTATCTGCCTTTGGACTTAGGTAACATCAAGGGCTTTAGCACCAAGTTTCAATTGTATACTGTGCCTGGCCAGGTTTATTATAACGAAACCCGCAAATTGGTTTTGCGTGGGGTAGATGGAATTGTATTTGTGGCGGATTCCCAATTGGATATGATGCAGGAAAATTTGGATAGCTTATATAACCTGGAGCAAAATCTCATAAAAGCCGGTTATGAAATGAAGAATATACCCATGGTTATTCAGTATAACAAAAGAGATATGGGGAAGGTCCTTTCCATATCAGAACTAGAATCTAAATTAAATTCATTCGATGCTCCATTTTTTGAGGCTGTGGCGATAAAGGGCCAGGGGGTTTTTGAAACTTTAAAAGCCATTAGCAAGGCTGTGATACATAAGTACAATACCGACTCTTCCAGAGGTTTAACCGTTAGAAAGTTTAAAAAGAAAACACCCTCTGAAATTGTTGAAGAAGAAAAATCTAGGGATGTTATTCCTCCAATTTCAACTCCAGCAGAAACTCCCAAACCACTTCCTTTGGAAGCCGAAAACGTGGATGCGGAAATCCAAAACTATATAAAAAGCCGGAAATCCAATCCTGAGCCAAAGGCCCCTGATGTTATTGAAGACCAGGAACTGGTTTTGGATTCTCCAACCCATGAGGACGAACCTCAAGAGTTGGAAATGGAAACCGTCAGTGATCTCAGCCTTGAGCCATTAGCGCCCGAAGAAACCCTATCTGAATCAAAAACAGAAGATTCGGAAGATTCTGTTTTGGACTTAGATACATCTGGATACAATGGAGCTTTTCTAGATAACGAAAAAAGCGGAGAAGAAAAAGGTGAATCATCCGAGGAAGATTATCAACAGGATGAGGAAAACCAAATTGAAGATATTGGCCTTAGCCAATCTTTGGCCCAGTCACAAGACAAAAAAAAATCCGAGAACCCTTTTATGGATTCTGAAGGGGATTCCGAATTTGATTATACTCCGGACAAGCCCGGGTACACTGGGGTGAGCGATGATTTGGATGAGGACAGCTCCGCCTTTTTAGATATTAAACCCTATACCGGGCTTAGCGAAGAAGAAAAAAAGAAAAAGGACGATGGGTTGGATTTTGATCCTTATGGAGATGGGTCTAACTATTAAAACCCCATAAAAATTCAGCGTCGCGGATAATTAAAGAAGTAAATCCCCAAGCCTGGTAATTATTTTTTCCGGTTCCTTTACTAAGGACTCTCCAATCAACACAGCCTGAATGTTTCCCTTTTTAAGGGTTTCAATATCTTCTCTGGTGGAAATCCCGGATTCGGAAACCACGGGAATGGTGTTGGGTATCAAAGGCCTTAGTTTTTCTGTGGTGTTAAGGCTGGTTTCAAAAGTTTCCAAATTGCGATTGTTTATACCTATAATTTCTGCGCCACAATCAAGGGCTCTTTTGACTTCTTCTTCACTATGCACTTCCACCAAGGCATCCAATTCCAATTCTTTCCCAAGACGGATAAAATCTTTGACTTCTTTATCTGTTAGGCATGCCATAATAAGCAAAAAGGCATTAGCGCCAATACATCGCGCTTCATAAATTTGATAGGGGTCCACAATAAAATCTTTGCGCAAAACAGGAAGGGAAACCGAATAGGCGATTTCCTGGAGGTAATCATTACATCCCATAAAATATTTTTCTTCTGTCAATACGGAAAGAGCGCTTGCTCCGCCTTTTTGATAAGCCTGGGCAATGTTTAGAGGGACAAAGTTCTGGCAAATAATTCCTTTTGATGGGGAAGCCTTTTTAACTTCAGCAATAATATGTATGCCGCTTGGACTTGGAGAAGCAAGGGCTTTAATAAAAGGGTACTTTGGAGTTAAAAGGGCAGGAATTGCCTGTTCCAAGGCAGATTGAGGAAACTGCTCTTTAACGAGCTCTAAATCTTTTTTCCGGGTTTCTATTATTTCCTGTAAAATATTTCTCATGTTAGTGAGAGAACTCCACAAACTTTTTTAAGGTTTCTTTTGCTTTTCCCGAGTCAATGGCCTCTTTAGCCTGTTCTACTCCTTCTAATATGCTGCTGGCTTTGCCGCTTACATATATTGCAGCTCCCGCATTCGCCAACACAATATTGCGTTTAGCGCCCTGTTTGCCATCTAAAATATCTTTTATAATTTTGGCGTTTTCTTCAGGAGTGCCCCCCTTTAACTCTTCTAAAGTACAGGCTTCAAGCTTTAAGTCCGCGGGCTCTAATGTATATTGGCTGATTTTTCCGGCATCCAACTCTACCACATGGGTTTTTGCACTTAGACTGATTTCGTCCAGGCCATCTTCCCCGCAAACAACCATTACTTTTTCGGATCCCAGTTTGTTAAGGACTTCGGCCATTATGGGGCCAAATTTAAAGTCGAACACACCTATAACCTGTCTTTTTGCATTGGCGGGATTAAGCATGGGTCCCAAAATATTAAAAAGGGTGCGTTGTTTTAATTCCTGACGAATGGGTCCGACATGGCGCATGGCGCTGTGTAAATTCATGGCAAATAAAAAACCGATGTTATTCTTGTCGATGGATTGGCCAACTTGTTCGGCCGTTAAATCAAGGTTAAGGCCCAACTCTTGCAACACATTGGCGCTTCCGCAGGAGCTGCTCATAGCTTTATTGCCGTGCTTAGCTACGGGAATTCCGGCAGCGGCAGCCACAATAGCGCTGGTTGTGCTTATGTTAAAAGAGCCTGAATGGTCTCCGCCAGTGCCGCAGGTATCAATCACATCGCTTTTTACGGTGGGGATTTTGGTGGCTTTTTCTCTTAGTGTTGTAACCGCAGCAGCGATTTCCTCGATGCTTTCTCCCTTGCAGCGAAGCGCCGTTAGAAAAGAAGAAATTAATACGGGAGTGCACTTTCCCTCCATGATTAAATCCATGCAGTTTTTCATTTCTTCAAAACTTAGGCTTTGGCCATCCATTAACTTGCCAAGTTCGGAGTGAATCATGCTTTCCCTTTCATGTTTAGAAAGTTTTTAATAATAGTTTTGCCATGCTGGGTTAAAATAGATTCCGGGTGGAATTGCAGGCCATAAATAGGCTTTTCCTTATGTTGCATGCCCATAATAATACCATCCTCAGATTGCGAGGTTACTTCCAATACATCAGGCAAAGATTCTTTTTCCACAATTAAGGAGTGGTAACGGGTTGCCGTAAAGCTTTGGGGCAAATCTTCAAAAAGCCCTTTTTGATTGCAACTTATACTGGAGGTCTTTCCATGCATAAGCTGTGGGGCGCGTATAACATTGCCCCCAAATGCTTCGCCTATACTTTGGTGCCCCAAGCATACTCCCAAAAGCGGTATGGATGAAGGCGTTTTTTGTATTAACTCTACTGAAATCCCCGCCTCTTTGGGAGTGCATGGGCCTGGGGAAACAATTATATGGCTGGGCTTTTTTTCCAATAATTCTTCGGGTGTTGCCTTGTCGTTGCGCACCACCAGAATATCTTTGTTTAGTTCGCCTACATATTGCACCAAGTTAAAGGTGAAGGAATCGTAATTGTCAATAACCAAAATCACTAGAGTTCCCCCGCCAGTTTAACCGCCTTTTGAATAGCTGCGGCTTTGTTTTGGGTTTCTACAAATTCGGTCTCGGGAACAGAATCGGCTACCAGGCCCGCGCCTGATTGTAAGTAACCTTTTCCATTTTTCATAACCAGAGTTCTGATGGCAATACATGAATCCAAATTTCCGTTAAAATCCAAATAGCAAATAGCCCCGCCGTAAAGGCCTCTTTTATGAGGTTCTAATTCGTCTATAATTTCCATGGCTCTTATTTTTGGAGCACCTGAGAGTGTGCCTGCCGGAAAGCAGGATGTTAATGCATCCAGGCAATGGGTGCCTTTTTTTAATTTTCCCTGAACATCGGATACAATGTGCATAATATGGCTATAGCGCTCTATTTGCATAAATTGGGTGACTTCCACGCTGCCATATTCACAAATTCGACCCACATCATTACGGCCTAAATCCACTAGCATAACATGTTCAGCGATTTCCTTGGCATCTTCTAAGAGCTCTTTGGCAAAGCTATTGTCCTCTTCTTCTGTTTTTCCCCGGGGGCGTGAACCGGCAATGGGTCGGGTTTCCACAACTCCGTTATTTACCCGGACTAACATTTCAGGTGAAGCGCCCACCACTTCCACATCTTCGAATTTAAGATAGTACATATAAGGGCTGGGGTTCACCGTTCTTAAAGCCCGATAAACCTGGAGGGCCTCAGGCCCGATATCCGCCATAAACCTTTGAGATAATACTATTTGAAAAGCGTCACCGGCTAAAATGTATTCTTTACATTTTTCCACAGACTCCATAAATTTTTCTTTTTTTGTATTGGAGACCCATTGCGATGTGCTGTTTTGGGCTTCTTTAGGCAAGCTATAGGCCTGGGATAATTCCTGTTCAAGGTGGTTTATGTTGTTGACAGCAACCTTGTAGGCGTTTTCCACTCCATTGTATACGTCTACCAAAACATTGCTGACCACATACAAGCGATGCTTTACATTGTCGAAAACCAAAAAACTGTCGTAAACGCCAATATGTATGTCATCAAGCTGAAAACTGTCTTCGTTGTTGTCGGGGATATCCTCAATTAAACGGATAGCATCGTAGGCGATAAACCCCACACCTCCACCGGAAAAAGCAGGCAAATTGGGGTCGAGGACACCTTTAAATTGCTGGAAAAATTTTTTCAGCTCCGTTAAGGGCTCGCCTTCATAAGATTTTGGCTGGATGCCGTTGATTCTAATTTGATTGGCCTTAGAGCGGAAAGTGAAAAGAGGCGTTTTGCCTAGAAACGAATATCGTGCGATTTTTTCTCCGCCTTCCACAGACTCCAGAAGGAATATTTGTTCCGCATCTTTTTTTAATTTAAGCAAAGCCGTAATGGGAGTTTCCAAATCCGCAAAAAGCTCCCGGTAAATGGGAATAACATTGCCTTTTTGGGCCAGGGTTTTAACTTCTTCCAGGCTTTTCACAATTCCTCGTTTTTACACTCAATATAATACAATTTGCAAAAAACCAGGGGAGCGGATTTAGTCCGCAAATTCGGCGATGGCCGATTCCAGCTTTTTCACCTTGTCTTCCTGGGTCTTAAGCTTAATGCGTTCTTTTTCTACCACTGTCGCTGGGGCGCCATCCACAAACTTTTTGTTGCCCAATTTTTTCTTCAGGCTTTGGCAAAAGCCCTGGGCCCGTTCCAATTCCTTTTTCATCTTGTCGATTTCGGCATCGAGGTCTAAAATGCCTTCCAGTTTTACAAAAACCTGACCGCCTTTGAAAATGCTGGCTGCAGAAAGTTTAGGTTTTTCCATGTTAGCGGCAATTTTTATGTCTCCCAAATTTTCCAGGTTGTGTATTACTTTGTGCTCGGCTTCTCCCAGGTTCTCTTTTCCATTCAGCTGAATGGCGATATCCAGTGATTGGGAAGGGGAAATGGAATAAGCTCCTCTTACAGAACGAATGGATTCTACAATGGCAAAAATTTCTTCAAAACTCTCTTCAATGTCCTTGTTAATAAAATCATTGTTTACTTGAGGCCAGGGAGAATTGATTAACGATGCCTTTTCATCCAATTGGCTGGCAATTTCCTGGGTGATAAATGGCATTACGGGGTGCATGATGTTAATGAGTTTGTCTAATACATACAGAAAAACCTGGATGGCCTGCTCTTTTTTTGGCGAGGATTCATGTGAGGTGATGGTTTTTTTCTGGATTTCCAGATAGCGGGAACAAAAATCATCCCAGGCGAAATGATATATTAATTGAGCTATTTCAGAAAATCGATATTTTTCCAGTGCTTCGTTAGTTTGGCCTACCAGGCTGTGTAGTTTGGATACTATCCATTTTTCTGTTAAATCAAGCTTTTCATAATCAAAACTTCCCTTAATTCCTTCAGCGTGCGGCAATACAAAGCGAACGGCGTTCCAGATTTTGTTGGCGAAGTTCCTGCCCAGTTCAAATTTTTCTGATGTATTGATTTCTCTGCCGTCTTCCAGCTTTTCTTTTTTAACGGGCATACGAGCGTCCTGATTGTCCGTGCTCATGTGGGCAAGGGTGAATCTCAAAGCGTCAGTGCCGTATTTTTCAATAATATCCAGAGGGTCTACGCCATTGCCTTTGCTTTTGGACATGCGTTGTCCCTGACCGTCCAAGATAGTGGTATGTATATAAACATGTTTGAAGGGAATTTCACCCATGTTTTCCAAACCGGTTATCACCATTCTGGCTACCCATAGGCTAATAATATCCCGGCTGGTAACCAGAACAGAAGTGGGGTAAAAAGTTTTTAAATCATCTGTTTGTTCGGGCCAACCCAAAGTGGAATGAGGCCAAAGGGCTGAGGAAAACCAGGTGTCCAACACATCTGGATCTCTTTTAAGTAGAACCCCATTGCCCAAAATATCTTCAGATAAATCTTCTTCCATAGAACATATAAGCCAGCCATTTTCAATGGGCTTCCAAATAACATCGTTCCTTTTGGCAAATGCCTTTTGCAAATCTGTTTCGGGGCAATCACCGGCATACCAAATGGGAATCTGGTGCCCCCACCAAAGCTGACGGGAAATGCACCAATCTCGTTTTTCTCCCAGCCAGTCCAGATAACTTTTTGCAAAGCGTTGTGGAAAAAACTGGATTTTGCCATTGCTTACTACGTCCATGGCTTTTTGGGCTAAATCACTCATGGCCACAAACCACTGGTCGCTTAAGTACGGTTCAATAGCTGTTTTGGAACGGTCTGAATGGCCCACCTGCATTTCATGGGGATCGATTTTAATCATCAATTCCATGGCTTCCATTTCTTCCACCAATTTTTTGCGGCAGGCTTCTCTTTTCATGCCTGCAAAAGGTCCAGCTTCGGTGTTCATTTTTCCATCATCCGTTAAGATGTTTATCATTTCCAGGTTGTGCCGAAGACCTGTTTGATAATCGTTGGGGTCGTGGGCTGGAGTTACCTTCACACATCCGGTTCCAAAATCCATGTCTACTAAAAGCCCATCTGCAATAATGGGAATTTCACGGTTCACAAAAGGAACCTTAACATTTTTACCAATGTATTCCTTATATCGGGGATCGTCTGGATGCACTGCAACGGCTGTATCGCCCAAAATTGTTTCGGGCCGGGTGGTGGCCACAGGCAAATACCCGCTCCCATCGGCCAGAGGGTATTTAAAAGTCCACATGTGGCCTTTAACGGTTTCATAAAATATTTCATCATCGGCAACGGCTGTTTGCAAATGGGAGTCCCAGTTCACAAGACGTTTTCCACGGTAAATCAAATCTTTTTGAAACAAATGGAAAAAGGTGTGCCGAACGGCTTTGGCGCATACGGGGTCCAGAGTAAAACGACGGCGAGACCAATCGCAGGAGCTTCCCATTTTTTGCAGTTGTCCGCAAATGCGTTCTTCATATTCGTGCTTCCAATTCCAAATGCGTTCTACCAGGGCTTCTCTGCCCAAATCGTGACGGGTTTTATTTTCTTCTTCAAAGAGTCTTTTTTCAACTACTGCCTGAGTGGCGATTCCGGCGTGGTCGGTACCTGGAATCCACAAGGTGTTTTTTCCCAATTTACGCTGCCAGCGAATTAAAATATCCTGAATTGTATTATTCAGGGCGTGGCCTAAATGCAGGGCTCCAGTTACATTGGGCGGGGGGATAACAATGGTATAAGGATCGCCGGAACCTTTTGGTTGAAAACTACCCGACTTTTGCCAATGGTCATACCATTTATTTTCAATTTCCCCTGGGGAATATTTGCTTTCCATATTTAACCTGTTTTTGCACTCAAAATATTAAAAAAATAGCCCCAAACAACCCTGGGGCCTGTCATTCTAAATGCAAGTGACTTGCATTTAGCTAAAAACCCTTAAGATTTGGACTTAATCAATTTTAACTGGGTGCCCCTGTAATAACTTTGAAGGATTTGAGAAAAATCCTGACCCCTGCGCGCCCGTTCCATGGCCCCCATTTGGCACATTCCAATTCCATGGCCATAGCCCCGGCCTTCCACTAAAACTTCAGCCCCTTTTTTCAGCACATTAAACCAGGAACTGTGCAAAATTGGATATCCCATCACATCCCGACGCAGGGCCCAGCGGGTTTTGTCTCCATAGATATTGATTTTCCCTTTTTCAGTGAGTATTTCCATTTTTAAAACCCGGCCGGATTGAGTGCGTTCCACAACTCCTATGTTTATTATCTGATTAAAAAGCAAAAGAGGGCTGATACGGGCGCTTTCCTGATGTCGCTCAATTATCTTTACCAATTTTCCCGTGTTCCATTTTTCGTACCAATTGGAATATTTTGAAGCCCGGCAATAAGGAGTGCCTGTAGAGTCTTTGTCTTCAATACTGGTCAAATAGCCCAGGGAGTCCCCTCTCCAAACTTGATGGATGTTTGCCGTTCTTCCCCCACATGTGCTGTGATAAAAACATTGGGCCATTTCCCCTTCATAAACCAATACCAAATCCCGTGTTTCCGATACAGCCTTGTCCGATAAAAAAGTTTCGGACTTGGTGCCCATATACATTTGATCTCGGGTATCGGCATAGAGGTCAAAACCCATTTCTTCAAATTGGTTTAAGTGGCTCAAAGCATAGTTTCTGGCTGCCACCGCCTGCGCTTTTAAAGCCTCCAGGGTGGCTCTGTCACCCACAGGCATTTCGTAAGGCAGCACCCCACGCAAATAATCCTCAACTCGAACAACATTAATCACCAACAACCCGCCTTTGGGATGTTGCCTGATTTCAAGTCCACCTCTGTAACTGAGCTCTCCAATTTTTAAGAGATTCAGGGCCTGTTTTGATTTTATTTGCAGTTTTCCTTGTATCAGCGCCTGTTTTTGATCTGCCGGTGAGAAAACCTCGACTCCCTTTTCTGTTTGAACCAGGCGAACTTCTCCTCTGACATTTGCAAAGGGAATAGTGCTGTCCCCATCTTCTTTCCAAAGGGAAACCCGGCCCAGGCTGTTGATTAAAAGCTCATTCACATTTTCCAAAATAGCTACTCTCACATGGGGCCTTGTGTTGGCCACGAAAAATGTGTCTGGGTTGAAGTCGTATTTTATTTCTTGTTTTGTGGGGTATATATATAGCGGTTTGGCGCTATCTTCCACAATATCTGAAGTGTCTATGGGCGTATCAAAAAGGGGGATAATTTCATCTTCTTCCACCACCTGTAAGGGCGGTTTTGATTCAGCTGCTTCTTCTTTTTTAAAAAGCAGACTACAGCCCGATAAAATTACTGTGGCTGCCAAAAGTGTCCAGGGAAATTTGTTGGGAAATAAAAAATTCATGCTGGGTTTATAGTACCAGCTTAAAATACGTTTTTAAAGTGTCTATTAGAATTAAAAGCGGTTGAGCTTTTTTATGAAAATTTTTGTTTCTCTTTTCTTTGTAAGTCTCGGGAATATCAACTTTCGAAAAATCAGCTGTAACTTGGCTTTTGAATGTGGCATCCAACCAGCAATGTTTTTCTCAACCTGATATTCCCGATTTCAGAGAAGGTGAAAAAATGAACTGATTTTCCCTAAAAATGCTTTGGGGCGCTGTTTTATTGCCTATAACAATCTTGTATGAAGAGCAAATTGTTTTGGGGAGTAACTTTTTATGAAGTTAGAATTATAAGGTTTCTGACTCTCGGGAATATCAACTTTCGAAAAATCAGCTGTAACTTGGCTTTTGAATGTGGCATCCAACCAGCAATGTTTTTCTCAACCTGATATTCCCGATTTCGAA
>JBNKOC010000010.1:0-32879 GCA_050294405.1 Fibrobacteria bacterium
ATCATGCGCATCATCAGGCCGAAAAACTCCTGAAATTTAGTTATCATAAAGGGAAGAAAAAACATTAAGGATGCACCGATTGCCAATAATTTAGGGATAAAGGTAAGAGTCATTTCGTTAATTTGAGTGGCTGCCTGAAAAATACTGACCGTAAGACCCACCACTAGAGAAAGAATTAACATGGGGCCGGCCATATATACAACTAAAAATAAGGCATTTTTTCCAATATCAATGATGTATAAGTCAGTCATAATTTTTCCTATCTAATGCTAAGCACCAATTGCTGCACGACCAAATTCCAACCATCCACTAATACAAATAATATGAGCTTAAAGGGAAGGGAAATCATAATGGGAGGCAACATCATCATACCCATAGCCATTAACACGGAAGCCACCACCATATCAATTACTAAAAAGGGCACATATACTAAAAATCCGATTACAAATGCCGTGCGCAATTCGCTTAAGATAAAAGCTGGAATAAGGGTCATTGTTCCAATATCTTCAGGAGTATCGGGCAAGGGAGATTTGCTGATTTTAACCATAAGGGCCAAAGATTTTTCATCAGCCTGGCGCATCATAAAATCTCTTAAGGGCTTAATACCTTTTTCCAAGGCCACCTTGTGGTTAATTTCCTTATTCAAATAAGGCTGTAAGGCGTTTTCATTGATTTGAGTTAAGGTGGGCTGCATCACAAAAAAAGTGAGGAAAAGAGAAAAACCCATTACCAATTGGTTTGGAGGAACCTGTTGGGTTCCCAAGGCCTGACGCAAAAACCCCAATACCACCGCAATTCTGGTAAAACAGGTCATCATGATTAATATAGAGGGAGCCAGAGTAAGAACTGTTAAAGCTGCTATTAATTGTATAGTAACAGCAACATCGTCCACATCCTGTGTTTTATCAAATTCCAGATTTATTTTAGGTAATACTTGAGCTTCAACCGATTGCGTGCCCACTAACATAATTCCAAAAAAAACAAGGGCTCTCAAGTATATCCAAATATTTTTCATTTTATTCTAAAGTTCGCTTAACTACTTCCCGATACTTACGATAAGGGAAGACTACATTTCCGATAGTTTTTGAGATACGGTTTTTGGTTTTTTGTATTGGGCCAAATAGGTATTTAAGTTTTCAGTAAACTTCTGCATTTCATTTTTAGGCGGTGGCGCTAAAGGAATATCCTTTTTAAAATGAATTTTTGACGGTTGAGAAGGCTTAGGGACCACAGGATCATATTCTCCCAGCAAATTTATATTATTGCCCGTTACTCCAATTAAAAGTTCTTTTCCACGCACATTAAGCAAAACCACTCTTTGTTCTTTCCCCAAAAAGCAAGTTTCCAATACATCCATTCCCCCTTCAGAGGATTTTCCTTTTCCCAAAAGTTTTGACTTTTGAAATTGTTTTAACCAGCGCAAACTAAAAACGATTAACACCAGTGTAAAAACCATTCCCCCGCCCATTTTCACAAAGCTTTCCGTAGAAGGCCCAGACACAACTTTACTTTCCGGCATTTTTGCCCGGGATTTCTTGTACTTATCCGGATCCAGTGAGCGTTTAATTTTACTCAATTTTTTTTGCAAAACCTTATAGTTGTTATCCCTGCTTGTGGTTTTTTCTGCGGCTGAAACATAGGTAAAGCCAAACATCAGCAAAAGAAACAGAATAAAAAAACCTCTTAATTTCATTTTTACCTCAGATGTTTGATTCTTTCTTCGGGAGAAACAAGAGACACGATGCGAATCCCAAAATATTCATCCACAACTACCACCTCACCCTTAGCCACCAATTTATCATTCACCATTAAATCCACAGGTTCGCTGGCCTTTTTGTCTAATTCCACAATTGAGCCGGGGCCCAGTTCTAAAACTTTACGGATGCTTATGTTACTACGCCCCAATTCAATGGTAACATCTAAAGGCACATCCATTAACATATCCACATTGGGATTTCCCGAAGAGTTGTAAATGGGAGAGCCGCCCCTTGGGGCATCCAGTTCCAGAGAAGAGCCCATCACATCTTCCAATTCAGATACTTCAGCCTTGCCAACCGAAGGTTCTGCGAAGTCGTCTTCCCCATAGTGGGCCATTAAAGATTCCACCAACTCGGGATCCAATAGCAATATCACTTCTGAATCTTCAAAATCTTCAATGCCCAATTTTAAATTGGCTTGGGCCGAATTGTCAGGGCTTACCGGAGGTTCTGAAGGGTCATAATCCCCCACTTCAGATTGGTCCGGGGAAATGCTAATTCCCAGTTCGGTGCCCAAAGAAGTGGAAACCGCTCCCATAATTTGGTTCACCAATTCTGCCAGCGCATCCCGATGGTCTTCCTCGTAATCTGCGGTACCATCTCCCATCATCATTAAGTCGGCCAAGCGAGCCGTGTCTGCATGGGAAATCACAAAATGTATAGAACCTGACAGGCCGGAATTAAAATTCACCTTAACATTTAAGGTATCGGATGCAAACTGTCCGGAAGATCCTGAAAAGTTATCCGCTCTTGCCGCCCCAAGCTCATTAATAACAAAATCCGTATTTTTATTCATGACAGTGCTTACAACAGTGCTAGCCTGTCTTAACATCAAATCAATGGCAGGACGGATTCGCTCGGGGTTAAGTCCCCCGGAGCCTCCGGAACCCCCTGAACCGGCGTCATCAGGAGGTCCGCCTCCCAGATCACCCCCGTTGCCCCCATCTGAATTACCTGAGTCATCACCACCGGACATACCGGCCATCAGGGCATCAATGTCTTCCTGGCTTAAAAAATTCTCGTCAGCCATCTTCGCCTACTTCCCTATCAATGATAGACTTAATTTGAATGGATTTATTGGAACCCATTATTCCTACCTGGCCCAGGTACTTCGCCTTTCCGCCCACTTTTACAACTAAATCGGAGCTGGCCAATTTATCCAGAACCACAACGTCGCCTTTTTTCAATTGCAACAAGTCTCTAATGGAAATGGTCGTTTCTCCAACCACAGCGGATACCCTCACTGATGTGGAGGAAATTTCTTTTTCAATTTGATTTCGGGTTTCCTGGGTGGTTGTCCTTTGTGAACTTATCCAGGACTCCCCACTTAATTTTCCAATTACAGATTCCAACAACATAAAGGGGAAACAAATACTAATTAGCCCCGAGCCATTTTTTAGACGCACTTCCAGGGATATAAGAATCACCGTTTCTCCTGGAGGAGCAATTTGAACAAACTGGGGGTTAGTTTCGTAGCCCTGAATTTTAGGGCTGAAAATGCCGATATGTTCCCATACATCTTTTAAATCCATCAAAGCCCGTTCTATAATTTTATTTAATACGCTGCGTTCAATTTCCGTGAGCTCACGATTTTGCTCAGTAGGTGATCCCTGACCGCCAAAAAGCCTGTCCACAATAAAAAACACCAGGCTGGGATTGATTTCAAAAATAGCAGAGCCATCCAAAGGCTCAATTTCAAATATGTAAATGCAGCTCGGATTGGAAATAGACATCATAAATTCGCTGTAAGTAAGCTGATCCACTGAAATTAACTCAATTTCCACCAGAGTTCTGAGATAGGATGTTAGTGTTGTGGAGAATAGCCTGGCATAACTTTCATGCAGGTTTTGCAAAGTACGCATCTGATCTTTAGATACCCTGTCCGGGCGCCTAAAGTCATACAATTTCACAGAGCGTTCAGCTTCTGGCTCATCTAATGAGGAAAAGGATGCTTCTCCGCTAGAGGATTCCTCCTCCTGCCCAAAGTCTCCTGTGGAAACCGCGGATAATAGCGCATCCACTTCTTCTTGTGACAGTATATCGCTCATTTTGTTTTTCCCTGATGTTCTTCTCTGATTATACTATGCCATAATTATCTAAATCCATTTATGTAAAAAGCAAACGCCATGCCATATACAAACACGCGCTTTAAAGGAAAATTTAAAGGAATTTCGCAGTTTTTTGGGGGGTCAAGTCAGCTAAGGGAAAATAGTTCCCTTTTATGGGGAAAATGTTGCACTCCCCCTATATCTGTTATCGGAAGCGATTGGGAAAGAGTTTAATGATTTTTTTATTGAATGATAAATTCTTCAAAAAGCACATTGGTTACTTGCCCGGATTCCTTGGGAATAATGGTATTAATATCCCCCCGAATAGCCTCTCTAACCCTTTGTTTTCCTGAAGAAGATTTCAAATCTTCCATTGATTGGGTAGATAGAATATCTATCATAATATCCTTAATCTTTACCATGCGAACCATTATGGCCTCTCTTAAATCTGGAAATTCAGTTTCGTTCCATTCTAATTGGATAACGGTTTTTAAATAATGGGAGCCTTTGGATCCAGCAATATTAACAGTAATATCAATGGGGGCGTCTAAAACGGCTCCAAATTTGGTGAGCATTTCCGCTTTTAATTTTTCATCCTCTTCCAGCTTTTTCATGGCGGTAATGGTAGGGTCTTCGCCTTTTATCATCTTAACAAATACATATGCCGTAACAACCTGCACAACCAGGACGACCAATACAACCACACCAATGATGATGCCTTTTTTCTTGGCATTCATTGGAGCTTTTTCTTTTTTCTCAGCCTCTTCTTTTCCTTCTTTTTTTTCCTCTTCTGCCATAACTTACCGCCTGAATCTCAAAAATTATTTTTTCTGAGTGTAATCAATATATATTTCAATTCTTCTGTTTTTCTTCCTGTTTTCGGAATTCACATTGGGAACCAAAGGCCTATGTTCCCCATAACCCACAGCACTTAGGTTTCCTGGAGAAATATCTCCTTGTTTCGCCAAATATCTAACTATGTTAAGAGCACGGGCGCTGGACAAATCCCAGTTGCTGGGAAATTTAGTGGAATTAATGGGAACATCATCCGTATGCCCTTCCACCCGAACCTTTGCCTTGGGGTCCTTGGCTATAAGCTCTGCAACTTTGGCCAGTACCTTTTTTGCCTTTGGATTTATTTCATCGCTCCCCGAGCTAAAGGTTAAGGGGTCGGCCAGCATAACAGCAATTCCCTCTTCGGTTACTTTGACTTTTACAGCATCGTCCAGAGATTCTTCTTTCATAGACTGCTGAAACTCAATGGCATCCTCCTGGCTTTGCTTTCTGCGTTCATCGGCATCTCCAAACTTGGGGATTTTAACAATGGGCATAATAGCCACAGTGGGGAAACTTTCCAAAACCCCGAATGCTCCCTGGAGGGACTGCACCGTCATGGCGTATTTAACAGGTTCAAATGAAGCCATACTTAACAACATCACAAAAAATGTGAGCAGAAGAGACATTAAATCTCCAAATGTCATCATGTATGCAGGTGCCCCCGCTTTGCATTCCGGACATTTTGGACAATTTCCCGACATTAGTTATTCCCAAGTTTTACCCTTGTAGCCGGGTCCACAAAAGCTTCCAATTTCCATTGCACAATTTTTGGGTTGTCTCCGGATTGCAGAGACATAATTCCCTCGAGCATTAGAGTTTTTATTTTTATTTCTTCAGCAGAAAGGTTTTTTAATTTTGTCTCAAACGGAGTAAAAAACAAGTTCGCTATGACAGCCCCATAAAATGTGGTAATCAGGGCCACCGCCATGGATGGCCCGATAGAGTTCGGATCCGACATATTTGCTAACATTAAAACCAAGCCCACCAATGTTCCAATCATACCAAAGGCCGGGCTCAAACCCGCTATGGCTGCCATAATACCTGCATTTGTTTCATGTCGTTCTTCTATAAAACCAATTTCTGTTTGCAAAATATCCTTGATTAATTCGGGCTCTGTTCCATCCACGGCGAGTTGTATGCCTTTTTTCAGAAATTCATCTTCCACCTCGTTGGATCTTGCCTCAAGGCACAAAATTCCCTCTCGCCGAGCCTGTTCTGCAAACTCAACTATTTGCTTAATGACCGCAATAGGATCGCTTTTTTGAGGAGAAAAAATTTGCTTTAAAACAGAAGTAAAGTTGCTGAGAGTTTTCAGTGGGTAAGACACAAAGGTAGCCGCCAGGGAACCAAGAATTACGATACCCATAGAAGGAATATCAATAAACATGGGGATTCTGGCCGGGCCGATTCCAATAAATACAATCGCCCCCAAACCAAAAATTATTCCGCCAATGCTAGCTATATCCATAAACGGCTAACTCCCTTTCCTAACCGTAATATTCGCATGTATAAATTTTTTATACTTCAAAATTTTTTGCACTATTTCATCCACAGAGTCCCTAACCACGAGCCTTTTGCCGCTATGCAATTGAATGGATGTATCTGGTGTGGACTCCACAATTTCAATTAAATCCGCATTCAGATAAATTTCCTCTTTATTGAGTTTGGTAATTTTTATCAAAATCAGTAATTCCTTAACTCAATTGTACTTTTCAGGCTAAAGCAAGTGCAATAACTTGTTGGTAGAACTTTACTTAGATTTGCCATAATTCATGGAGCGCGCAACTTAAAACCCGACTAATTAGCCGGATTTTAAGTGCGATTCCCTATTTTATGCTCCTACTAACGTTTTAAGTTCACCAGTTCTTCCAACATGGAATCACTGATGGTGATGCCTCTGGCGTTGGCCTGATAGCCTCTTTGAGTGGTTATCATTTCGGTAAATTCCAATGCCAATTCCACATTTGAAATTTCCAGCGCTCCAGGCTTTATTTTGCTGGGATTATTTCCACCGGGAGCAGCGTAAATGGGATCTCCAGAGTTATTGGACACTCCAAACACAGAATCCGATATTTTCATCAAACCACCTGGATTGATAAAATCCACCAACATCACCTGGGCCAAAGGTTTGTTAACGCCATTAGTAAATATTCCGTTAATCATACCATCTTCACTTACGGATATTTCCCGTAAAGCTCCAGTGGTATAACCGTCCTGACCTGTAATGGAGGCTGTTGTGGGAGCACGGAATTGGGTAAGGCCTCTAAAATCACCGGGACCTCCCACTTCCAAGTCTATGCGCACCACGCTAGAACCATTATTGGGGTCAAAGGAAAACTGGGTTTCATTATCATCAAAAGTAAAAGACGATACCGTACCATCATTATCAAAAATCAGGCTTCCGCTATTACCGCCAATGGGCACCTCATCTCCGGCCATGCTGATTTCCCAATTCCAGACTCCTGGAGTCTGGGTGGGTACAAAGGTGGTGGTCATAATATGATCATCTCCGCTCTCGTCAAAAACCGTGATGGATGTATCAAAAACTTTTGCATCTCTGGCATTTTGCACAGGATTAAAGTTAAAGTTCTGATTAAAGTTGGCAGGTGATGGGTTGGTTTGGTTGTCATTTGTAGCCCTAATGGAAATTCCATCTAGGGCAAAGTCCAACCCTGCCAATCCACGCACCACAATAGCTCCATTAGGTATGTTATCCTCGGAATTTGAGTTTACCTCCACCGTGGGATTGTTGGCATAGGTGCCATCAAATTGGGACAGCCGGAAGTTTTCTCGAATACTGTCAATAATATCCTGCAAGGTGGTCGTGGCCGCATCATATAAAATGGGACCGGGTAAATTGTTGGCGGCTGTTCCTCCAATTTGTCCTTGTATGGATATTTCATCAGAGGTACCGGCAAGACCGTCCCCTTCCAGGCCAAGGCTATTCCCTTCTGCATCATACAATTCGGATAAAAGATCCGTTGCTTCTGCAGGAGATCGGAAGAAATCTGAAGTATCGGAACCGCCTGCTGCAACAGTCGTGGATACCGCAAAAGCGTTAGTTACTCTTCCTGTGCTAAGTGGGTTATCACTGGTAATCTGAAAATCCTGAACGGGGTCAGCCAAGCCAGCTGATATTTGTATGCTTCCATCACCCAGTAAAGTTGCACTTGCTCCGGCTGAGAAAATTTGGTTGTTTAAATATGCTGTAATTTGGGTGAGCAAGTCATTTACATCTGAGGTAGCTGTGACGGTATAGTTAACGGGGGCTGCTGGGCCACCCAAGTTGCTTGTGCCATTGAATGTCAGTATATCGCCAACTTGAATTCCCAGGGATTCGCCCGAGCTATTGGACAACCCTGTTAATAAGTCCGCACCTTCTGTATGGTGCAAAAAGCTTTGGGAGTTATGGACAGTTCCCAAGGCTTGAGAATCCGAATCCAGGTTTTTCCCATAGGTAACTTCCTCTGTAGCTCTGGCTGGAGATTGTTCGCTTAATGGAATCATAATATCTTCCACCACGGTGCCTGGTGGAAAAACACCATCCTGGTTAGCCATTTTCCCCTGAAGGATAAAGCCATTTGTGGGAAGCACAACATGGCCATTGGCATCTAATTGAAAGGCCCCATTACGGGTATAATAGACACCCGAACCATTGGACACCGCAAAAAAGGAGTCTCCTTCAATGGCCATATCTGTGACCTGTCCGGTGGATTCCAAGTTTCCCTGAGAAAAACGTGTGTCCACGGAGCCCACTGACATCCCCTGCCCTACTTGAATAGGATTTGTTCCACCTTGATCTCCTGGAGGTCTGGTGGAGCCTTTTAAAAGCTGGGTTAAAGATTCTTCGAAGGTCACCCTTCCGGATTTAAAGCCGATTGTATTAACATTTGCGATATTATTACCGATAATATCCATCCGCACTTGATGGTTTCTGAGTCCTGAAACCGCGGAATCCATGGATCGCAACATACTCATAGGGAATCCTCCAACAAAATATTTCTATTTCAAATTTAGCGGAAGTCCCTTTCCGAAAATCTCAATCCGTTTTATGTCCGAAACTTTATTGACCTGTTACAGTCTCAAAGGCTCCAGCCATATTATTATTATCGGATGTATTTTCAGAAACATAAATAATATCTTTAAAAGATCTTTTATTTCCGTCCACAGTTAGCAAAACATCGCCCTTATCGTATGTTATGCCAGTAACAAGGCCTTCATCAAAAGCATAACCCACATCCCGTGAACCATCCCGGGTGGTTATTTCTATTTTGTAATCGCCTTTTGGCGCAGCCTTTCCCTCGGGAGTTCTACCATCCCAGACCAGTTCCACATCGCCCTCAAGGTTTTGGTTTTTGTTATCCACCATTTCCAAAACGTTAATCACTTCATTGTCTTTATTTACAATGCTTACTACCGAGGAATTGCCTGGTTCTATATGGGCTTTGAATTTAATAGGCGCCCCGGTATAGGTAACATTGGAAGCTCCGATACGCACAGCCTTTCCCAAAAGGTTTGTGGATGAAGCCTGGCTTAAAGTATTGGACGCATCGTTTTGTTTTTCCACCATGGATTCAATTTGTTCTGTTAATTTCTCAATGGATGTATTTGTATTTCTCGCTGCTTCCAAACCTGAAAACTGGGCCATTTGCGCTAAAAAATCCTCATTGGAAGCGGGGTTTAGCGGGTCTTGATACCGAAGAGTTGTAATTAACAAGTTTAAAAACTGGTCTTTCCCCAGCTCTTCTGTTTTAAAAAGCTCCTGATTGCCCTCTTTTTCCACAGAGGATGTTATTCCCCCACCTGAAAGGCTTCCGGATACTTTTCTTTCTTCTTCTGCTTTGGTAGCGATAGAGCCTGTGATAATATCATTTGACATAATGCCTCCTCATGCTTTAGGCTACCAGCTCTAAAGTATTGTATCCCCATCTTCTGCGTGGGTCCTGATGCCTATCTTCCCCGCCGCGCTGCTCAGAAAAGGAACCCTCTTTTTGTTTGCCCCGCCCATTTCCCTGGCCGAAGTTTTGACCCCATCGGCCTTCACGCTCCTGGCGAGAGGCCATATGAGATTTATCCGAATCCACGGATACTTCGATGCTGTCCAACTTAACCTGATGTTGTTGTACAGATTCTTTTAATTTATGCAAGTTGTTTTCCACCACCCGACGAACATCATCATTTTCCACTTCAATTTTGCCGTTTATTTTATCGCCCAGCATTTCCATGACTATTTTAATTTTTCCCAGACTTTCCGGATGGAGGTTTATTTTTATTTCTTTAACCCCATCTTTTTCCACAGATATAATTCCCTGAGAAATTTGCCGTATAATTTCCTTTTCCTGACCCCAAACATGCTTTCCGCCCTGTGTGTGCTCTAATGGGTTTTCGACGCTCTGATTAAGCTGAGGAACATGTGGGCGGACGTTATCCAGGGCGGTGTTTTCACCCATCTCAAAAGCGCCTTTTAAGTTTTTGCCTAATTCCTGGATTGCATTATGTTTTTCAGATTTGGAAGAAGATTGCACACCTTCTCTTAGGGAATTTTCCCGGGCTGAAGAATTTTTCATTTCCCAACCCTTTTCTGTTTTTACCAAAAATCCAGCCTCAAAAAAACCTTTGCCTTTAGGGTTCTCTGCTTTGGATGAAGCGCTTTGGGCATCCTCAGAATTTTGTTTTCCCGAAGTTTCAACCTTTCCGTTTAATTGTTTTAGTTGGCTATATATATGTCCCAAGGTTGCGGGATTGGTCCCAAACTTTGCATTTGGTAAACTATATACCCGGCTTTGTATGTTTCTATTGCCTTCGTTTTCCTTGACAACATGGCCTTGGGGTTGGTTTCGGAATTCTGATTGAATTTCCCGTTTTGGGCTTTCAAATGGGTTTTCCTTTTCCATTCCCAAATCTGATTTTTCCAGGCCTTTTATATCTAAGGGTTTTGGAGGACTTTCTATTTCTTCCAAAGACACTTCTTCAAAGCCTTCAAAATCTTCAGGCTTCATTTGCCTTTTTTCGGCCTGTTCCAATTCAGAATCAGAAGATTTATCTGAATTTTTTCCAAATTCATCAGTAACATTTTCACTGTGTTTAGGATTCGAGTTATTTCCCTTAGCATTTAATCCCGCTACATCAAGCTGGTTTATTTCTGCTTTATGTTTGTGATTGGAAGCCAGAAGACTACCTGATTCAGACTCCTCATTTTGAGAAATTTCTTCCGGAATATTGAGAAGGGACGCATTGTTTTTTACCCCTCCCAGCAGGGAGCCTAAATTATCAGGACTTTTGGAAGCTCCTGTATTTCCCGTTTTAAACCCGGAAACTATTTTATCAAAAACAGCTTCTATTTTGGATAGTATTTCTGGTTCAATATTGTCAATGGCTTTTGTATGCACATTTTGTTGATGCAGGCCATTTACAAATGTTCTAACATTAACCCACTCCCCATCCTGAAATTGGCCAATGTTGCCCTCAATATTATTTGTTTCATCAGAAACATTATTTCCAAAACTATTGGCCAAAGGATTATCCATACTTTTATGGAGAGCCTTTTGAATAACATGGGAAATAGCCTTATCCCAATTTTCACCGGAAAGCTGGTCCAGGGGAACCCCTAAGCCCTGTAATAAATCTCCCAACAACAAAACGTCTTGCTGAGACAAGTTTTCCAGGGATTTTTCTCCCTTTTCTTTGTTATCTGTATTTTGAAAATTTAAGCCAGGTAATTCGCCTGCTTTACCGGGAAAAAGATTTTGTATCAGGCTCGATAATATATCTCCAAAACCAGCCTGGGAAGAAAACTGTTCCAAACCTTCCAAAGGTTGGCTTACAGTGTTTCCTGCTGCGGGGTTCGCCTGGCTTTGAGAAATAATATTTATCAAGAATTATTCTCCGTTTCACCCATTAGTTTTGAAATACGGGCCGCCCGCTTCACATCCATGGTTCCCAATGCGCCCATGAGTTTTGATTTGGATCTAACTTCGGGAATCAACCTCATAATATCAGCCACCATTTTATCGGACATGGTTAACAAAATAGGCGCGGCCTCTTCGGGGCGCATGGTACCATAAACTTCGGCCAATGCCTCAATACGTTTTTGCTTAATGTCGGAACTTTGGGCCACAAGTTTTTCCAAATCATTTTTGTCTTTGGAAATAGCTTCTTTAAGTTTTGCATTTTCGTTTTTAAGCAATTCCAACCGTTCTATTTCCCTGTTTAATTCGGCCTGCTGATCTTTAATTTCCTCTTCCTTTTTATTTAGAGCCTCAAAGGTTTTCATTTGTTTTACTTCGGCTTCATCCTGAATGGGATTGTATTTTCGCAAGTAAGTATTAGCCTTAGCTTTGGTTTCTCCATCCAGGCCAAAATCAATACGCGCCACTCCGGTGGCAAACATCATTACCATTAACACCACGGGAAAGAAAACCATGGAGACAACTGCAATTCCTATAATATCTTTAATACTCATAACACGGCATACTCTTCGCCATATGGCACAAAAAGCAATCTACATGCCAATGACTTGTTAAGGGTTTTTTCTGCAAATTTGAGGGATTTGTTTCTTGCTGTACCATTTTTTCCGGACCCCAGGGGAATAAAATGCCTAGTCCATATTAAAAGGCCAATCCCAGGGCCTTTTCCATAATACTATAAATCCTGATCTGAAAAACAGGATTTAATACCATGTAATATTGCTTTGGTTGCCTTGCTTAGAGGCTGCGACTATAAGAACATATTTGCGATTTTTTCCGCAATATTTTCAATAGTCTTGCTATCCAGGTTATAAGTCTTGTTTTCAATTTGGCTCTTCACCCTTTCCACTTGAAGGGCCCGGCCTTTTTCAAATTCCGTTAATTTTTCGGATGTCTTCAATAGCTTTTCGGCATCAGAAGAAATATTAACGGAATCTGTAGATTCGGGAGACTTTTTAACCTTTTGCAGCTCCTTAGGCAACTGGGTGTTTTTAAAAAACACCTTCTGTGCAATTACCGATGTTAAAGCTGATGATTCCATATTTATACCCATTTTCTACTTCGTTGGTATTCCTTCTTTATTAATTATCGGAGAACTAAAGGTAAAACTTTAACTTTTACTTTAATATTTACCCAAGTTTCTAAAAAAACTCGCGAAAAGGGGTGCAACTGCGGTTTTATGGGTTTTTAAGGGGTTTTAGTTACCTAAATAAGGTTGAAGTTTCTATCAAATAAAAGCTTCAGTCAAATATTCTCAGAGAAAGATGGAAAATCAGGCCTATTTTGAACCAGGTATAAAAAAAGCCCCTGAGAGAATCAGGAGCTAATTAAAAGGGAAGAATTTAAACCCGGCTTAAGAACTCGTCCAGAGATTTGCAGGTATTCAGAGCAATGAGGAGGTTTGCTATATCGTTGTCTTTAATGGCCAAATCCCTCTCCGGCCTTCCCTCCATGAAGGGAATTTTTTCCGGGTATTTGTTTACAGGCGAAGGATTTTGGTTGGTTTTTCTGGAGTGACTCATTCCTGTCTCCTTTGTTATCAGTGCCTGATACCTTTGTTATCGGTGCTCAGGCCTATTGCCTTAAGCGCGACAACAATCCATATATATAGGATACACTTTATTGCGCCACAAAGAAACATAAAAATGTAGGCTTAGCCAATATTTGTGATCTGGGTCAAACTTGAGACATTTTTTTACGCAGCTTTTGCAAAAATTATATGGACTTTAGAATGGAATTAAGCGACCATTTATAAGAATATGGAGCTGCTCCACGAAAAACTAAAAAAACTAAAAAATGGCGGTTAATTTCCCTAAAAAAGCATGATTCAGGTTTTGCAAACAGAATTAAAAGAGGGCATGGTGCTTGCCAAGTCCGTGTATAGGGATAATGGCGATTTGTTATTGGCCAGTGGGTACACCATTAATACCAAGGTGCTCTCTAAATTAAATGAATTAGACCAACCTTATTTTTGGGTGCAGGAAGAAGGCACCGAGGCCATTGTCCCGGAAGAGTTGATTTCAGAGCAAATTACTTTGCAAAGCCAATCAGCTTTAAGGGAAAACATGGACCTGCTGAAAAAAATGGTAAAGACCCAGGATGATACCTTGGATAACATCCAAAAAACCATGGGGGATTCTAAAAAGTTTAAAAATATTATTGTAGCTGAAAAAGTTAAAAAAAGCGTTGGGGACATTATTGACCAGTTGATGAGCAAAGAGTCTGCCGTACTTAACCTTAATTCACTGCGTTCCAAGGCAGGATATTTATACCAACACGCCCTGGATGTTACAGTTACAGCCATTGTCATAGCCAACAAACTCCAGTTCAATCGCTTTGAAGTGGAAGAGCTGGCTCTGGGTTGCATGTTAATGGACTTGGGCATGGTGGTTTTGCCGGACAATCTTACTAACAAAACATCCCGGCTCACTTTTCAGGAATTCACTATCCTGAAAGAACACACCACCTACGGCTATTTTATTTTAAAAGAAAACAGCGAGATACCTTTAACTTCTGCACATGTGGCCTACCAACATCACGAAAGACAGGATGGAGCTGGATACCCCAGACGTCTTAGAGGCGACAATGAAATACCCATTAAAAGATTGGCTTCGGAAAAGGGAATGATACATCGTTACGCTGAAATCGCCTCGGTGGCGGATACATATATTGCGCTCACTTCACCTCGCCCCCATCAGGCCGTCCCTAAATCTCCCGAACAGGCAATCCGTACTTTAATTACTGCGGCTTCTTCTCAATTGAATCGAACTGTGGTAGATACCTTAATCACATTAATTCCGGTGTACCCAGTTGGCACCCGAATTGTAATCATTCAGGATGACAAATATAACATGAAAGGCTATACGGGAATCGTGGCCCGCTACCGTTCCGACACGCCTGATAAGCCCAGTGTAATGATTATGTTTAACGCCCAAAAGCAAAAAATCAAACCAGTTATAATTGACTTGCTGGAAGAACCGGGCATAAAAATCCAATTTATGATTTTAAATTAAGAAGACTGCTTCACCTGGGATTTTAATTTTTGGTGGAATCTGGTTTTTAAAATCCCTTGTTTAAAACCGCTGTCGAGAGAAGCGCTTTCTTCAATAACATCCACTAAGTCCTTCAGTTTAAAAGAGCAGGTGGCCACGCACTCTTCAGTATTTTTTTTCTCTTCGCCTATTAAATCATAAATTTCATATTTGCCGCGTCCCAGCACTTTAACTTGAGCCGCAAAATCCGGGTACCAGCCCTGATATTGATTGTAAAGGCTATCGCGAATCCATTCTTTTCGAAAAGATTCCAAAATTTTTTCCACCAACAAGTCCAGTTTTTCGTGGGCAATGGCAATGGATTTGGATTCGCAGACGGCTTGTTCATAACTTTCCAGCTTAACTCGCGTCACTAAGGTGCCCCCATCTGTGGGTAAGAAGCTATCTTCCGCCCAAGGCCAATCCTCATCCAACACCACATAGCGCACACAGGCAGATAAAAAAGCTCCTAATAAGCATGCGCATAATAGGCCTTTAAAAATTTTTGTTAGCTCTCTTTCCATGTAAAATATATTATTACATAGGAGGGACCCCGGAACAAGCCATTGAGCTCAATCTAAATATGAAATATCCCAGTTTAAAAATCGCCATTTCCCTTTTCTTGCAATACATGGAACTTAAAAAATCCGCTTCCCTGCACACTTTGGATGCCTATGAAAGGGATTTAAGGGATTTGTCTCAATATTTAATGCCCGACATAACGCTGGAAAAAATAAGCCATTTGCAATTGCGCAATTATCTTTTGGGGTTGCAAAAAAAACAACTGAGCCCCGCCAGTCAAAGTCGCAAAATTGCCTGTTTTAAATCTTTTGGGAAATTCTTAAATCTTCAGTATAAATTGGAACCCCCCTCTTTTTCTCTTTTGATGTTTCCCAAACAAAAAAAACAACTGGCAACTGTTGCTGAATCAGGCCTTATCAGCAAGGCTTTAAACCAACTTCCGGAAAATTTTTTGCAATTGAGAACACAACTTTGCGTGGAACTGTTGTATGGTTCCGGACTTCGCTTGAGTGAGCTAACTGGCCTTTGTTGGAAAGACTTTTCAAAAACTTTCGATAGCGTGCAAGTGCTGGGTAAAGGCAATAAATATCGGCAAGTCCCCCTATCCAAATCGGCCAGGGAAATTTTATCTCAATACAAATTTCTACTAGCCAAAAAATTCGCCTTCTCCCAAAGCCAAAAAATTATCCTCAACCAAAAGGGAAATCCCCTTAGTAACCGTATGGTGCAAAAAAACGTGACAGATTTTTTAAAAATCGCCGGGAAAGAGGGTAAGGCTTCTCCCCATGTATTGCGGCATTCTTTCGCCACCCACCTTTTGGACCGGGGAGCAGATTTGATGGCAGTTAAGGAACTATTAGGCCACTCCTCACTTTCTACGACCCAAAAGTACACGCATGTATCTGTGGCTAAATTGAAAGATGTTTACGAAAAGGCCCATCCCAGAGCCTAAAACTACTTAACGGATTCCTTAAGGGCAGATAAAAACATTTTGTTTTCATCTGGAGTCCCAATGGTTACCCTGCACCAATCAGGCATGGAAAAAGAGCCTAAAGCCCTTATAATTACTCCTTTTCTGGCCATAGATTCTGCAAGTTCCGCTGCTGGTTTTTTGGACTGAAAACAGATAAAGTTCGCCTGAGAAGGGAGGGGGTCTAACCCCAACTCTTTTAACTCCTTATCCAAAATTTTCAATTGCTCTGTGTTATTGCTAAGAGTTTTTTTTTGGAAGTCCGTATCTTTTAACACGGCGGCTCCTGCAGCTTGAGCATATAAATTGGTATTAAAGGGGTTAAAATTCTTCACCTTTTTTAAAGCTTCAATAACATCGGGGGAAGAAAAAACCATTCCCAATCGAAGGCCAGCGAGCCCTAACAGTTTACTGAATGTTTTCACCACAATTAAGCGGGGATGTTTTTTAATTAATTTTTGAAAATTGGGAAAATCCGGGGCAGTGGCAAAATCGCCATAGGCCTCATCCAAAACCAGCAGGCAATTTTGAGGAAGTTTTTTTAAACAGTTTTCCAGTTCCTTTTCAGTAACATAAGTGCCCGTGGGGTTGTTGGGGTTACATACATAAAGAATTTTTGTATCGGGCTTAATTGCGGACACAAAGCCATCCAAATTGTATTTAAAATTTTTAAGGGGAACGTAATCAATTTTGGCCCCCAAAATTTGGGAACAGCAGGCATATTGGGAAAAGGTATTTTCGCTCACCAAAACACTGCAACTGGAATTTAAAAAAGCCGCCCCTATCATAAGCAAAATTTCATCGGAGCCATTGCCCACCATAATATTTTCTGAGGGAATTTGAAAATATTTTGAAATTTCTGAAAGCAAATTTTGCGCGCCGCCGTCGGGATATAAAAAAGTTTTATCCACTACGGATTCAATGGCTTCTTTTGCCATAGGGCTGAGACCAAATGGATTTTCGTTGGAGCCCAGTTTGACTATGGAACTCAATCCATATTTTTCCCGAACCTCCTCAATACTGCGACCAGCTACATAGGTTTTTAAAGATTGGATATAAGGGTTAATCATCATTTCCAGAATTTAATTTCTTTCTCGAACATTCTAAACTACCCCATTTTTAGGGAGTTTTTGGATTAAACGCCGCTTTTAATTTTTGGGCAGACTCCTCAATAAGACGAATTTCTTCCAGATGAGGCTGTTTATTTTTTAGAAGGCTCGATAAACTCAAAATACCACTTAGGTGATTGTTGATTTCGTGGCGAAATTCCCTGTCCAAAAGGCTTTTATGGCTGGAAGCCTCCCCTTCGGAAAATTTTAAAATCTGAAAACTAAAATTTTCACCTGATTCTTCCCTAATTTCTAGGGATAGTTTTTTCCCCCCGTACACTGACAAAAGCCCTTCTAAAAATTCTTTGAGCGCCATTTTATATTTGGCGTCCAAAAAAGCCAGCTTTAAAGCCTTTCCTTCAAAAGGCATTTTTAAGGGAGCTTCCAACTCCAGCCTGGCGCCAAACAGCTCAAAATATTCCTCCAACCCTTGAGAAAATTCGCTGCTTATTAGCCCCAAACTTTTAAGACGCTGTCCCTCAAAATGTCCCAGCCATTTGTAAAACTCTTTTTGCCATTGGGATAGATTTCCCTCCGCGTAGCTCAATTCCTCGGACTCAAAGGCTTGCAAATAGCTTTGCAAATTTTGGAGGAGCGACTTTATTTCCCAATTTTCATTTAAAAGCATTGCTCACCAGATTTTATTTCATTTCTCAAATAAATTACTTTTTTATGCTTAGGCCTTTGGGTAATTATGGGAAATACAGAATTAATATCCTTAAACGAAGTCTTTTATTCTATTCAAGGTGAAGGGTTCCATAGCGGTAGGCCCGCCATTTTTATCCGTACTGCAGGCTGCAATTTGAGCTGCGAATTTTGCGATACGGACTTTAGCCTTAAATTTAAATGGAGCCCCCGGGAGTTGATGGAAAAAATATCCCATTACCCCCACAAATTTGTAGTGATTACGGGTGGAGAACCCAACTTACAGAAAAAAGCATTGGAACCTTTTGTTAAAGAGCTGCAGGCCAGGGGATACTATATTTCCATGGAAACCAATGGGCATTTTGAAGACATTCTTGAGGTAGATTGGATCACCGTTTCTCCAAAACTCAGTCAAAAAGGCCAATGGGCTTTAAAAAAGGGGCATGAGTTAAAACTAGTATACGAATCCCAGGACCTGGATTTTTATTTGCAATCTGAATTTGAGCATTACTATCTGCAGCCCAAAGAAATACTAAGCCAACCCTTTGGAAAGGGTAGCCGTTTATCCAGGGAAAGTGAAGAGGAAATAAAAAAAACTTTTGAGGCAGCGCTAAAAAACCCGCCCTGGAAATTTTCTCTCCAATCCCACAAAGCCATAGGAGTCCGTTAGGTGATAAGGGATGTTGTTAACCAGGCCTTATTTCCCACCGAAGAAGCCCTGGTGGTTTTTAGCGGCGGTCAGGATTCCACCACTTGTTTACATTGGGCTATGCAGCATTTTAAAAAGGTACATGCCGTATTTTTCCATTACGGACAGCGGCACAAAATCGAAGAAAATTCTGCCATTGCCATAGCAAAACTCAATATGGTTCCCCTAAAAATTTTACACCTGTCTGCGTTTGCCGAGTTAGGAGGTAACTCTCTGGTGGACTCTAACCTTGCCATTGAGCAAAAAGAGGGAAGCCTTCCCAATACATTTGTTCCAGGGCGCAATTTAATTTTTTTAACCTATGCCGCAGGGCACGCCTATAACCTTGGCATTAGGCACATTGTAACAGGCGTTTGCCAAACAGATTATAGCGGCTATCCGGATTGTCGCCTGGATACTTTGAATGCACTTGAAAAAAGTTTGCAACTGGGAATGGAAAAAGATTTTAAAATCCATACGCCGCTTATGAATTTAAGCAAAGCCCAAACCGTTAAGATGGCATTAGAATATGGGGCGATGGATTCCCTTGCTTATAGCCACACCTGTTATGAAGGCGTATTTCCTCCCTGTGGAAGATGTCCCAGTTGCCTTTTGCGGGCCAAGGGCTTTAGGGAAGCCCAAATTGAAGATCCTATATTGAAACGCGGTTTATAATTCCCTTTCAATTTGTTATGATTGGAAAGAGGAATTCTTTGCCTTTAATCTTGGATAATTAAAATGCTCGAAAAATATGATGTATGTGTAATCGGATGTGGCCCTGGCGGTTTTGCAGCTGCCATGCGGGGGCTTGATTTTGGAAAAAATGTATGTATTGTAGAAGGCGGCCGCATAGGCGGCGCCGGTATTGTTAACGGAGCCATGACATCCAAAACCCTCTGGGAGCTTGCCAAAGATTATTATGTAGCATCAACTGTTGACAGAGGGTATCGCGCCGCAAATTTATCTGTGGATTTTCATGCTGTGCGAGACACAGTTATTACCGCAGCCAAAGAAAAACAATACCAAATCCGATCCCAAATTGAATCTTTTAGCCCTGGCAAGTGGAACAACGGCTCCCTTAGTCTGGTAAATGGTTACGGCAAATTTCTCAACAAAAAAGAATTGGAAGTCACGCGAAAAGACGGAAGCAAAGTCATAGTCAAAGCCGATTTTTTTATTATCGCCACCGGGTCCAGGCCTGTGGGCTTTCCCCACATACCCTTCGATCACGAAAGAATTATTAATTCCGATGATATATTATCCCTTCAAAGGTTCCCCAAGCGCATGATGATTATTGGCGCTGGAATTATCGGCTGCGAATACGCCACCATATTTTCCAACTTCGGCCAAACGGAAGTTCACCTCCTGGACAGGCAAGCACGTATTATCCCTTTTGAAGATGAGGATTTAAGCAAGCTCATATCCACTAATTTAAAGAACAACAATGTTCATATATACCATCATGCCTTAATTCGCGACATCCTGAAAAATGAATCTCACTTGGAGGCCATTGTAGACTACGAAGACGGCCATTCCCAGGTTATCGAAGTGGATTTGGTTCTGGTTTCTGTGGGAAGGAGGCCCAATACCGATAATTTAGGACTGGAAAATGTGGGCATCCAAACCACTGACAGGGGCCATATTACAGTTGATGAAAATTTATGCGCCACTGATAACATCTATGCTATTGGAGACATTACCGGAAAAAGCGCATTGGTAAATATTGCTGAAATGGAAGGACGTTTTGCCATTAAAGCCATGTATGGCAAAGTTCAAACTCCCATAAATTATTCCAATATGTCCACCATTATGTTTTTTAGACCTGAAGTGGCTGCCGTGGGTTTGAATGAACAGCAGTGCCGCGCTAAAAATATCCCCCATAGAGTGGCCTATTACAGCCTGTCTATGGTTAACAGAGCTATAGCCATGAGAGCTACCGGTGGTTTTGTTAAAATTATTGTAACCCCAGATTCAAAGCCCAAAATATTAGGCATGCGCTCCGCAGGACCCAGAGCTTCCGATTTAATTATTTCCATTGCCATTGCCATGGACCAGGATAAAAACATCCTGGAAATTATGCGCACCACCCAACCCCACCCTTCTATTTCTGAAGCTGTTCAAGATTGCTTTCGAATGTTGCTGGGAAAATCAATTTATAAACCCAGGGCTTTCCCAGAACAAATGAAAATTACCAGTTGGTCCCCCATGGACGGGGAATAAATTAAGAATTCATCCTGCCCAATTTTCCGCAAAAATTTTCCACAGCCTGGGGCCGGGCTATTATATTTCCCCCTAAATGAATATAAAAGCGGCTGTTAATTATTCCCTGAGTTCCTTTCTAATTTTTTTCGGAGTCAGCTCTCTACAATACCATTCCATTTTAATCGAGAGCAAAGGCATAACCGGAACCTCTTTAGGCCTATTGATTATGGCGGGGTATGTGGCCGCAATTGTCGCCCCTTTTATCATGACCTTAATAGGGTCCAAATTTCCAAACACAACATTTTTATTATTTATGTTATGTGTAGGTTCTGGATCCAGCCTTCCTCTAATGGCATACATAAATGATTTCTGGGGCTTGTGGACGCTTTTTTTCTTTTATAATTTTTGCGTATTCAGCATTTTCCCTATACATATGGCCCTGGGATTAGAGCTATGCGGCGATAAAGGCAACAATAAATATTTTGTTTTCAGAGCCATTGGCACCCTTGGTTTTGTAGTAGGTTGCGTATTGTGCAGCTGGCTTAGCCGATATTTGGATTTTAAAGGATTGTATATTTTATTATCGGCATCCTATTTTTTAGCAGTTGCATTTATATGGATGCAGGCACAACATCAAAAGCAATCAAACCTCAAACCTCCCGCAGTTAGTCTTTCAGGATTCATACCCACTTATAAAAAAGCTTTGAAAATATTTACAGAGCCAGGTTTTAGCTTTTTGGTATTTATTATTTTCCTGGCCAGCCTGGCCAATACATTGGCTATTGGTGTACAGGGCAATTACATTGTGCACAATTTTGAGGGAAATCCCAGCCTGGTTTCTCTTTCCTGGGTAGTGTGCTCAGGCTTTGAAATACCCATTATGTTTATTTGTATGTTTTTGTTAAAACGCTACAGCATAGGGGCTGTTCTCCTGGCCGGATTAGCGGGAACGTTTTTGCGAATTAATATCATGGCGCTTGCCCCAAACATTAATTATTTATTTTTGGGTTTAAGTCTCCACGGCTTTTTCTATGCCGGTATCACAACAGGGCTTGGAATACGCATCCACAACTCGCCCCATATTGAGCGGGCGGCTTCACAGTCTTTTATCTCACTTTTTTACACGGGGCTGCCTTCAGTAATAGGCGGCTTTTTCTCTGGGTTTATCTGGGAGCATTTTTCCCTGAAGTCTGTGTATGTAGTGGCGCAAATTATTGTTTGCCTGGCCGCGCTGCTATGGACTTATTTTTATTTTAAGGGTAAAAGTCAACTTGATTTAAAAGCCAACAACTCATCCCAATTAGGTTTATCGGAAAGCAACATTTCCTGATACATAGAAGGCAAATCCATATTATTGATAAAATTTAATTTTGCCTGGATATAGGCCCATTGAAAAACTCTGAAATAAGCCCTCAATTTTCGAGCCGTCTCCACCTCCCCCAAAATCCTAAGCACTTCCACAATGGACTCCAAAGTAGACAAGCCATAGTCTTTTTTTTGACGCCTTAACAAATATTCGGTACGGCCCTTTGGGCTTATAGAGCAAGTGGGCAAAGTGTTTAAATAGGGGGAAAGGTTGTAGATTTTTCGAGCCTGCTTCCAGGTTCCATCTAACAAAATCAGCTGTTTGGGACCTTCAGGACTTTTTTCCAGGTAACTTTCAAGGGGAATAGAATTTTGGGATGGGAAAATAACAAGGGATTCTTTTTTTGTGTTTTGAATATCTTCCAACAATTTTTTAGGGGCCTCTGTGCGATACCAAACATGGGTGGAAAATGCCTCCATAACATTGCCCGCCAAAAAGCTGGTATTGGTGGGCTTTTTAAATTCTTCGCTATGTATTAAAAGGTTAAATTCATGGCCAGATTCTAAACTGGGTTCAATACTGCATACGCAATGGCTTTGAGCCACATGGCAGCGAGGGCATCGGATGGTGGTGTACTTTCGTTTCACCACCCCAATTTAAGCATTTTACGCCGTAGCTTCTAAATATCCCTCGTAATTTTCTCTGAGCTCATCTTTTATACGGGATTTTTTCAGCCTTCTTAAGGCCTGATCCCTTAGTTGGCGAACTCTTTCGTGAGAAATATTTAAACTTTCACCCACTTCTCGTAAAGTTTGAGGATTTTCGATTCCAATGCCATATAAGCCGCGGATAACCAGTGCTTCTCTTTCCTGCAATTCTCCTAAAAGATTGCGGGCAAAGTGTTCCACAGAATCGATTTCCACTTCCTTATCGGGACGGGGGACCCGGTCATCGGGAATACTTTCTTCAAAGGAGCTTCTTTTGGAATCACTTTGGTTGTTGTCAAAGCTAACTCCCCTTTCCCCAATTCGGATAAGTTCCTGAATTTCTTCGTTAATGGATTCTCCATTGGCCATCCCCTTTAGGGCTCGCCGAACTTTTAAATGCTGGTTAGCGGGTAAACGAATTAGTGAGCCCTGTTCATTTATTGCGCGGGTAATGTAGGCTTTAATCCACCATACAGCGTAGGATATGAATTTAAGGCCGCGGGTGTGATCAAAGCTCTCAATAGCCCTCATGAGACCCATTGCCCCCTCGCTCACTACATCGGGCAAAGGCAAAGGGCATCCCCGGTATTGCAAGGCCACTTTTAACACAAATCTCATATTGGAATTGAGTAGTTTTGCCCTGGCGTAAGCATTGCCCTCACGGCATTTTTTAAACAATTCCTGCTCTTCTTTTTTGCTTAGCGGATGGGTTTTTCGGATATCGTCTAGATATCTGCGAACTGTTTCGTCTGCTGGATCATAAATCATAATTCCTCCGCGTTAGTTTATATATTGGTTTCGCAAATTATGTACCAAAGTACCCAATCCTTTAAAAAATGCCTCTCAGGACCCATAGTCACTAAAAAAATTAGGATTTTGACATTTCAAAAAAGCTACAATTTTGTTTAAATTGCCCAAATCATGGCTCTTTTTGACAATTTATTTTCAAAGGTATAAAAGTGGCCGGTTTATATATCCATATTCCCTTTTGTGAAAAAATTTGCCCATATTGTGATTTCTCAACTTGGAAAGCTGGGGAACGGCAACACAACCGCTGGCTCAACAATATAAAGGCCGAAGCCACGGCTCGAAAATCCACGCCCCAAAATTTCGACACTTTATATTTAGGGGGAGGAACTCCCAGCCTGCTTCGGCTGGATGTGTTAGAAGACTGTTTTCACTTTTTGCGAAGCTATTATAATATAGATACTCTAAAAGAATTTTCCCTGGAGTCCAATCCCGGAAATTTAACCATTGAAAAAGTGAAATGTTACAAAGACCTGGGGGTCAGCCGAATTAGCCTGGGAGCCCAAAGTTTCGATTCCCAAAGGTTAAAGTGGTTGGGCCGCAATCACGGACCTTCTGACATTTACAAAAGCGTGGAGCTTTGCCATAAATTTGAGATAGATGTTAATATTGATATCATTTTTGGCAGCCAGGATCAGAGTGTCTCCCAATTGCTTGAGGATTTAAATTCCGCCTGTTCCCTGTTTCCCCAGCATATATCTTTGTATGGGCTTAGTTATGAAGCCAACACGCTTTTTTCCCAACATAAGGAAAAGGGGTTGAAAAAAGAAATTGAAGAAGAACTTTATATTGAAATGTATCTAAAAGCAAGCGACTACTTAGAAAGCCAGAATATAAAACGCTACGAAGTTTCCAATTTTAGTTTGCCGGGAAAGGAATGTATCCATAACATGGGCTACTGGAACCACAGTCCCTATTTGGGACTTGGTCCAGGCGCCCACTCCCTTATAGGCAATTGCCGCTATTTTAACAGCAAAAAATTTGCGCAGTATGAAAAGCATGTTATGGCCGGTTATCCCTTAGAGGAAGATAAAATGGAGCGACTCAGCTTGGATAACCGCTACCATGAAAAGATTTGGCTCTCCTTAAGAACCGTTCATGGTCTGGATTTAAAGGCTCTAAAAGCTGAATTCAATCGGCACCCTGAGCTAGAATTACTGGAAAAATGGATTAAAAAAGCGTGGCTCGTGGAGTTTGAAAGCCAAAAATACAGGCTGGAAGGAAAAGGCTGGGCGCTCATAGATGCGCTAACCCTAGATGCTATCCACCAAACTTTCTATTATGCCTGAACCATGATGATTTCCATAAAAACCGCCGATGGCGAAGTGTTGTACCAGTTTGATGAGGAAGACAACAACCTTATTATGACATTGGAAAACGCCATTAATTCAGAAACAATACTTGCTGGCGCTAATTTGAAATCGGCTTTGTTACACAAGGCAAATTTGGGGATGGGTCAATTTGCCGGAGCCAATTTTAAGCGGGCCAATTTGAACCAGTGCCAATTAGGGGAAGCGGATTTCAAAGGAGCAAATTTCTCTCAAGCCCAACTGTTCCAGGCCCAAGGGCGATACTCCAACTTTAAAGAAGCCAGCTTGGAAGGTTCTTATTTGGAAGAATCTGATTTTTCATTTAGCGATTTTGAAAAAGCTAATCTCAGTTTTTGTAACTGGAAAAATGCGGTTATCAATGGATGTAATTTAATTGAAGCCCAATTGAAGGGAACAGATTTATCCAACAGCGATGCCGTTGGGCTCAGCGCAGAGTCTGTAGATTTTTCTTACGCTCAATTCGATGAGGCGGATTTAAAAGGCGGAAATTTTGGACACGGAATTTTCGAACAAACCAGCATGTATATGACGGATTTATCCGATGCGGATTTGACAGATTCTGTATTTTCAGGTACTCAATTGGGCAACGCTGTACTCCACGAATCCAATTTTGCCAATTGTAAATTGACCGAAGTACTATTGGAAAACGCCAGAGCCCATCGGGCCAAATTTAAAAATACTCGAATAGAAAATTGTGAGGCCCTTGGTTTTAGCGCTTTTGGCTCGGGATTTCGGAACTCAAAAGTAGAAGAACTCAAAAGCGCCTATGGCATATTTGAAAATTGTTTTTTTAGCCAATGTTATTTTAAAAATTGCAATTTTTCCAACGCCAGTTTTATAAACGCCAAATTTGAGAACTGCCAATTTGAAAATTGCGATTTTCGAAATGGCGATTTGCGTGGGACCGCTTTTGAAAATTGCAGCTTCCATACCATTGAGCTCACCGGTTGCCGCCGCAACATTGATGATCCGCAAATTGAGGGCTGGGAATTCAGCAAAGAAGATTTGTTTTTAATTAAAAAACAAACTGTTTAGGATTCATCATCCCACTTTAAACAACGGGTAACCGCATCTTTCCATTTTGCATACATCTTATTTGCTTTGGCAGGGTCCAAACTTGGCTCAAAATTTTTATCTGTAGTTTGGAGTTGGTAAAATTCTTTTTCAGACCAGACATTAGCCATTATGCCCGCAAGGCCCGCTACTCCCCAGGCCGTGGTCTCAATATTTTTAGGGCGCTCCACCTTTACCCCTAACATATCCGACTGAAACTGCATTAAAAAATTATTTTTACAAGCCCCGCCATCCACCTTTAAACAACTTATTTTTTGGGGCAATTGCTGGTTCATTAAATCCACCACATCTTTGACCTGGTAGGCGAGAGCTTCCAGAGCCGAACGGGCAATGTGATTTACATTTGTCCCTCGGGTGATACCTATTAACATGCCCCTGGCAGAGGAATCCCAATAGGGCACTCCCAACCCCGTTAGAGCAGGGACAAAATACACTCCATCACTATCGGACACGGACAAAGCCATTTGTTCTGATTCTTCTGCTGATGCTAAAATTTTAAGGTTGTCTCTAAGCCATTGGATAACCGAGCCTCCGGTAAAGACGCTGCCCTCCAAAGCATACATGGTCTGATTATTGTAACTCCAACCCACGGTTCCCAATAAACCTCCCTCGGGCACAATGGCTTTTTGGCTGGGCGTCATTAAAAACAAACCTGTTCCATAGGTGTTTTTAACCACGTTTAGATTCCCCGACCATTGTCCAAACAGGGCCGCCTGTTGATCTCCCAACACTGCTATTATAGGTATTTCTTTTCCCACCCAGTCTTTAGAAATAATTCCAAATTCATCGCCTGATTTTTTCACTTCAGGCAACATATGCAATGGCGCCCCCCACAAATCCAGTAAGTAGGCGTCATATTTTAAATTATGGATATTTAAACAAAGACTGCGGGAGGCATTGCTAACATCCGTAACATGGCTTTTTCCCCGGGTTAATTTCCAAACTAGCCAGCTGTCCACTGTGCCGCATAATAAATTTCCATCTAGGGCCTTTTGTTTTGCCCCGGGAACATTATCCAATAGCCATTTAATTTTAGTGCCGCTAAAATAAGGGTCAAGGGGCAGCCCTGTTCTTTGCCGGATTTGTTCTTCTTCTGATTTTAAATTATTGCATATATCAGCGGTTCTGCGGCATTGCCAAACTATGGCATTGTATACGGGGTTGCCGCTGTCTTTTTCCCAAATCATAACGGTTTCCCTTTGATTGGTTATTCCCGCGGCTACGATTTGGTTGACATCTATTTTTTCGCAAAGTCTCTTAAAAACACTCAAAGTGGATTTCCAAATTTCCATGGGGTCATGTTCAACCCAACCTGCTTTGGGAAAGTATTGCGTAAACTCCTGATAGGAAGAGGCCAACAGCTCTCCTTTAGAGGAGAAGGCCACCACCCTGTTGCCTGTTGTGCCTAAATCAAATGCCAATACAATTTTTTCTGCGCTCATATTTACCCCTTTTGTGAATTGAGAAATTTATCAGGATAATCTGTAAAAACCCCGTCTATTCCCAGTTGAGATAATTTTTGAAAATCTTTTTCTTCATTTACAGTATAAGCGTAAAGTTTTAACCCATGTTGCCTGCAGTAATCCACTTCATTTTTTCCCACAATATTTTTATTGTAATGAATAGAAAACAAATGGGGCAAAAATTTTTCCTGGGACGCCAGGTTTTTTTCATCGAGAATCAATCCCACTCTGTACTTGTCCGTTAGTTCACAAAATTCTCCCAGCTCGGATAAATCCAGGGAAGATATCAATGCGTTTTTTTTCCAACTTTCCTTATACTGGTGTTTATCCAGCAATTGATAACATGCCTTTGCACTGCCTTTTCCCTTTAATTCAATATTCAAGTTTATTTTATTGTGGGCCAATCCAAGCACTTGCTCCAAACTGGGAATACGCAGCCCTTGGGGTAGCTCTAAATGTTGCAGCTCTTTGAAATTTAATTCCTGTATGTTTCTGTTCAGCTTCGTTAATTTTTCCAAGGAAAAGTCGTGGAACACGACCAATTCCCCACTGGCGCAAACATGAATATCCAATTCAGCCATGGTTGCCCCCATATCTATTGCCAATTGAAAAGATTCCAGGGTATTTTCTGTTTTATATCCGCTGGCACCCCGGTGGGCAATAATTAACATCCCATTATTTTTAGTCATAATTTTTGATGTTTCCTTCTTGTTGCTAATTTTTAAAATATATATCTCGAAACTCGATAAAAATGGGAATTTGAGTTTTTGGGGTAATAAATAAAATTATAAATCAAAGGTAAAAAATGAGATTATTTTGGGGAATAATTGTTCACTAAATGTTAATAGAATAAGAACAACTCCATTGCAACAATTTTGTCAAAAAGAAGTTTAGACCTAGGCAATCCAAGGAGGGCTAAAAATTCGTTTAAATTGTTTAAAAAACAGAATGTTTTCATAATTATTTTTTTTCTTTGACAGTGCTCCACTAAGTTGCTTTTATTGAAAAACACGAATGAAACAGGGAAAGTAACTCCAAGTGAATGTTGATAAAATGTTTATAGAACCTTTTCAAAAGCCATTATGGGAAAAGTGTTTGGAGGAACTTAAGGAAAAAATTCCCGAGTCGGCATTTTACACTTGGTTCCCCAATTTGGAATTTGTTGAAATTTCAGACAGCCATTTGACTATTGGCACCCCCAACAATTTTGTACTGGATTATGTGTCACACCATTACAAAATTATTATTCAAGAAGCTGTTCAAAAGGTAACAGGCCAAAGTCTCATTGTGCATTTCGCCAACTTAGATAAAGCCTGCAACAGCCAGTATGCTGAAGACAGCCTACCAATTGAAGAGCTACCTTCTGAATCTTTTGAATCCAAGCCCGAACAGCCATTTACAGAAATAGATACTCGTATACAGCTAAACGGCGATTACACTTTTGACAACTTTGTCATTGGGGACTGTAACCAGCTTGCCCAAGCAGCCTGCAAAGCAGTTTCAGAATCTCCCGACAGAAATAATTTTAATCCGCTTATTTTATACGGTGGAACAGGCATGGGAAAAACCCATTTGCTTCACGCCATTTGCCACTTTATCGCCGACGCAGAAACTGCCAAAAAGGTCGTCTATCGCACCTCAGAGGAGTTTACAAGGGAATATATTGAGTTTGTTCATAAAGCAAAAGATTCTCGTTCCTTTTATCGTGTTTATGAAGATGCCGATGTTTTGCTAATTGATGACATTCAATTTTTGGCTAATAAAAACAGCACTCAGGAAGAGTTTTTCAATATTTTTAACAACCTTTCCCAGTTAAACAAACAAATTGTAATTACATCGGACAGGTTGCCCTCGGAAATCAAGGGGCTGCACTCCCGCTTGCTTTCCCGTTTTGATACTGGTCTATTAGCTAGTATGCAACCTCCTGATTTGGAAACCCGCCTGGCTATTTTAAAGAAAAAACAAAACAACAAATCCGGTGTGTTTTTAACTGAAGAAATACTTTCTTATGTGGCAAACTCTGTAACTTCCAACATCAGGGAATTGGAAGGCACTTTAATCAAACTTACGGCCTACGCCTGTTTTACTAAGATGCCCATTACAGTTGAGATTGCCAAACAAATCTTGGGCGACACTGTTAAATACAGCAATCAGCCTTTAAACCTCAGAAGCATTTTAATGGCTGTTTCCGAAGAGTTTAATGTATCTGTAAGCCAACTGACTTCCCAATCCCGGAAAAAAAACGTGGCCATACCCAGGCATTTGGCCATGTATTTGGCTCGCAAGCTTACCGACAACAGTTTGCACACCATTGGCTTTGCCTTTGGCAGAGATTATTCCACTGTTATTCACAGCATCAAAAAAGTGGGAGAGCTCATGGACGGCGATATGGAATTCGGCAAAAAGGTTCAAAAAATAAAAGACAACCTTGCCCGAAACCGCGACAAGTTCAACAGCTAACGAAACAAAAATTGAGCTTTTAATAACGGCTTCTATACAGAAGCCGTTATTTTTTTGAAACCTTCGGGGTGGTAAAGGATTTTACCCCTATCTTTGATGTTCTTCATAGCCGCTTTGGCCGCTTCTTCCATTTGGCTATCATCAGTTCCTTGAGCAATCAGATAACGAGCTACCTCTGCCAGAGGATGTTTATTGGTTTCGGACAAACAGAGTTTTGCCTTTTCCAAATTTCCCTCGGCTCGATTAGCTTCTGCTTGTAAAATTTCCCAAAGCCCACTCCAGGGAATTTTTTCTTCGGCGAATTCCAAAAGCTCTTTAAGGGCGTCCCAGTTTTGTTGCTGGATAAAACTCCAACCCAACATGTATATGGGTTCCTCCACATCGTTTTCCAGAGCTGAGCCCCCTTCGGGAATTTTGAAAAAACTGGGTTTTCCGTCTTTATAAATTTTGTCTTTTAGCAATTGTTCCGCCTTGGCAACATTTCCACGACGCAACTCCAATTCTGACTTGAGGGCCCAAAATTGCGGGGCCTCCGGCCAATTGGATTCTCCGCATCCGATAAATTTTTCAGAGCTTTCCCAATCTTCCAGCTCGAAAGAGTATTTAATACCGTTATACAAAGACAAAAAGTTAGGCTTTTCCACCATAATGGCATCCAACTGGGATTCCATAGCTTCTTTAACCCGGTTCAACCCATACAAAATGGTTCCATTCAAAACCGCCAAACGGTTTTTTTCTTCCCCGCTTTTTTCCAAAGTTTCTTTGGCTTCTTCAAATTTTCCCAACCGACTCAAGGCCATAGCTATGTATATATTCGCGGGGCCTTTATTGGATTCAATTTCACTTAAAGCCTGATAAGCCTCAAGAGAAATCCGATGTTCATCGCACCTGGCAGATTGCATGCCCAGGTGATAATAGAATTCCCTTTGTTTGTCCTGAGAAACAGTGTAGCGTTTTTTCCAGGCGCGTTGGGCAAAAATTCCTGCAGTAAGATAAAAACCATTCTCGTTCAAAAGTTCAGCTATAGCCACAAATTGCAGGGGCTCTTTCGCTCCGGTAAGGACGATGTTAATTAAACGTCGGATGGATTCTTTTTGAGTAAAAGCCTGAATGTATTTTTTATGTAAATGCCACTCCCCGTGGAGTTTGTCCACTAGCCCTAACTTTAAAAGAGAAATACAGTATTGAAGATGGTAATCTGAAGACTCGGGCTCCAGGGAAAGGGCTTTTTTGTGGGCATCTAACACCTGGGCTTCGTTACTTTTTTCAGAATCCAACAAGCGGGCGTAGGCGCTAAGAGCTTCCGGATATTCCGGCGCAGCGGCAATGGCTCTTTTTAACAGAAGTTCCGCTTTAAAACTATTTCCCCTAGCCATCCATAGTTTCCCCAAATTCGTATTTGCCAAAGGGTGGTTAGGGTTGCTTTTTAATACTTCCTGATAGGTTTTTTCCGCGATTTGCAAATCCCCGGATTTTTCCTGGGCAAAGCCTTTAAGGGCAAGGGCATCGTCATATTGAGGCATCATGCTCAACATTTTATCCAATTGGCTGATACAATTTTCAAAGTCTCCCAGAAAAAAGGCATACATAGCCACTTCAAAAAGCAGTTCAAAATTTTCGGGCTGCAAGCTAAGGCATTTTTCCAACACCCGGTAATTAAAACGATGGCGTTCCTGAGGAGCAGCCGGGTTGTGGAAGCTCCCAAAATTTAAGGAGGCAATCAGCATTCCAGAACCCTGGAGCATGGGAGCCCGGGATTCAATTTTTTGTTTGAGTTCCCCGGCAATAGCTAAAAAATCGGGACTGTCTTTGGCTTCATCCAATAATAAGGAAGCTCTTTCCCAGTTTTCGCTGAGGCTAAAAGCCAAGATAGCCCATTTTTGAATTTGAGGATCAGCCTTAAATTGTGCCAAGCAGCTTTCGGCCAACTCACTCAGGCCCTGTTCCAATTGAGGTTCAAAAAGGGAAAGCCAAAGCAATATGGCTTTGGTATTGGGATGGCTTTCAGAAGCGGTTTTGGCCATCTCGATGGATTTTTCAAATAATTCCGAATTACCATTAATTAACCCATCACACAAATTGGCTACAAGCAGAGCTTCCAAATCTTTTCCGTTCAGAGAGGAAATTTCTTTGTTCGAAAACTTTTCCTGAATTTTGTTGCGCTCGGACAGGGCCGGCAAGCTACTTACTACAGGGTTCCACCAGTTTTCGGCGTTTCCATTTTTTTGGTTAGAATTTTTGGAATTTTTTGAGGATTTCTTTTTTGTTGAAGCATTCATACTTTTGATTTTTCTCAGCTAAAACTCTTAATAAACAGTCCTTAAACTTAGAAAAAAAAAGTAAAAAATTTAAAAGAATCCTGACAGGAGGAACCCTCTGGTGGTATAATGAAATTGTCGCGCAAAGGGAATTAAAATGGAATACTATAAAAAGGTAAATGCTGCTATTGAGGAGCTATTCGGCAAGAATATCCAGGACCCCTCCCAGGATAGTGATAGTGTAGAGCCTGAAAAAACCGATTGGAACTCCAACTTTCCTCCCCATTTGGATGAGTCATTCGTAAGACTTGGGGATAAATATATCAGTTTCCAAAATATGGAATACGCCATTGAATGTTACCGGGAAGCTTTAAGGATTAATCCCAAAAATACCATGGCCTTTAATCGCCTGATAATTCTGCCCAGCCACCTGTACTTGCCCGAGTCAGATCCAGAAAAAAAAATGATTCAGTTGGCTGTGAATGACGCTTTCCGGCAAACCTGGGTTGGAGGTTACATAGTCCTATCCAAAATGTTGAACAGTGAAAAACGCAAAGATGTATTGACTATTATGGACAGCATCCAAAACTTACCCAGTGAATATTTTGACAAGCACAGCGGCCCAAATAGAGATTATGGGGTGGTCTATTTAAACGGCAAATCCTATGTATGGATGATTAATAATTATGAAGATTTGG
>JBNKOC010000011.1:0-105029 GCA_050294405.1 Fibrobacteria bacterium
AGCTGTAACAGGAAATATTTTCGCAGGAAATAAAAAAGAATGTTCAAAGCAAGTGATGATTGCTATAAAACCCCTTTTAATTCAAAAACAAGTGGTAAAGTCTAAACTTCAATCTGCAAAATCAAAAGCGCTAAGAGAAAACAAAGAATACATGAAGCTTAAAAAAGAGCAAAAAATAAAAATGAAAGAGGCTGATGGAGTTGCAACTATTGAATTAAAAGATTTAAGCGAAAAAATTAAATCAGAAAAAAAGAAGGTAAAAGGTTCAGCTAACCTAAAGCAACTGGAAAAAGAACTTGATGATATTGAAGCATCGATTGCTACAGCAAAGGCTGATGTTAAAAAGAACGATGCCAGTTGTAAGGAATAAAAAACTTTAAAAAGCTATTGGCACTTTAACTAAATAGAAAATGATAAAAGAATTGTTAAAAAAGATATTAATTACATATGTTCTATTCTTTGTGAATGTTATGGCAGAAAATACTAGTCAGACTGATGAACAAAAATGGGAAAAAAGAAAAGCTCATTACAAAGAAAATTATCAAAAAAAAGTGAGACTTCAAGATTTTTGCAAAAACAAACATGAACAAGAAATTCAAAAAAGCACTTCAGAATTATTAGAACAAAAGAAAAAAAAAATAAGTGAATATCGAGAGGAATCTACCAAGATTTTAAAAAATAATATTGAATACCAAAAAAACAAGAAACAGATAGAAGCTATGCAAGTAAAAGAAAATTCTGGAGAAAAATTAAGTCCAGAATTAAGAAGTAAAATTTTTGCCAATTATAAAAAAGAACGAGAAATTTTGAAATCGAAAAAGTTGGTGGAGAAATTGGATGCTCTGAAAGAAATTGATTCTAAAATCCAAAATAAAATTGATGAAATTTACAAAAAAGATAAGTCGTGTTCGAATATTGTCATAACAAGGACAGTTAACTGATGGTTCTACAAACAAGTGGTAACTTATTGACGAGGGCAGTGTTAA
Source organism: Fibrobacteria bacterium (assembly GCA_050294405.1). Taxonomy (GTDB): domain Bacteria; phylum Fibrobacterota; class Fibrobacteria; order UBA11236; family JADFYW01; genus JBNKOC01. The sequence goes on from JBNKOC010000011.1 coordinate 987, forward strand.
GTCTGTGTTCGAAAAATTTTGTTGGGTTTATACTGCTATCAATTTTTCAATCCACAATTTATTCTTATACTCATGTAGTTTATAAGCCACCAATAGCCACTAGTTGCATTCAGAATCCGGATTTCGAGTATGATTATTCAACAGGTGGATTAATCCAGCAGGCTATTAACGCAGCTATTAATGGTGATGAAATAATTATTTGTGCTGGTACATACACCGAAGAACTTACTATTAATTCAAAAAGTTTAACAATATCTGGTGTAGCAGACCCCAGAGATGCTGAAATTGGGTCTCGTACAATCCTGAGTAGGGATGCCAGTTACCTAAATATTTTGTCAATTGTAAACAACATTGATGATGTTGTAACTTTAAATAAACTTGAATTTTTGGGTTCAACCACAAATATTGGAAGAGGCCTTTCTGTGATTGGTGGGACAATTAACTTAAACGAAATGTTCTTTGAAGGTAATAATCTGGGCTCTGGTTCTGGTGGTGTAGAAGAGGATGTAGGTGGGGCTTTATTTCTAAAAAACACTATTTCAAATATTAGTAATACTGAATTTTTTGATAATCATTCCGATGCTGCAGGAGGTGCCATTCATCAGGTTGCCGAGGCTTCTTGTGTAGGTGAGCTTAATTTAAATCAATCAGTTATAATTTTAAACGGAAGTGCAGTTGGTGGAGGAGTTTCTACTGTAGGTTCCGCTTCTTGTATTTTACCCGTAGTAATATCAGACGTTGTATTTATTGAAAATAACGTTTGGGGGGCCGGTGGGGGTATTTACGCTACCAATTCAAATATAAATATTTTTGAAGTTGATTTAATGGGGAATAGTGTTATTACTGGTCCCGGGGGGGCTATTCAATCAGGATTATCTGAAATAGTAATTTCGAATTCGTATTTTACTCGGAATTTTGCTGGAATAGGAGGAGCTGCAGATATTCATAGTTCTTCGATTGATTTTACCGACAATATATTAGAGTCAAATTATTCTACCCACCTTTCTGCAGGTGGAAGCACTCTAAATTTTTCAAGCCTAACTGGTAATCCAAAAATTAAAAAATCCATATTTTTTAATAATAATACCGGTAGTTGTGCTGGTGAGGAATGTTCGATATTAAGATATATCTCAACTCAAACGATGGAAATAGAAAACTCCCTATTCTTCTTTAATAATACTTCAAAAAGTGTTGTCAAAGGTAATTTTAATGTACGAAATTCAACATTTTACAATAATTTGGACAATGGCGGTGGAGCGTTTACCCAATTAAATTTGCTTGAATCAAACGAAGTTTCAAATTCAATAATTTGGATGGATGATTTGCCTGGATTAACTAGCACAAGTCTAGTAGGACCTATAAGTACAAATGTATCTCATTCTATAATAAAGGATGGTTATACTGGAGGAATAGAAATATATGATACAGGGCTTAAGGTGGAAAAAAGCGGTCCTGTAGTTCAAGGACAGCCAGGGCTATTAGATATTTTAAATTTTAGCTTGGATCCTTTATCAAAAGTTGGAATTAATCAAGGCAGTAACGCCCTGTCAGTAGGCTCAGAAGATTTGGCCGGAAACCCGAGGGTACAACATGGTACCGTTGATATAGGAGCTTATGAGTTACAATCTCTTCCTAAGTTTAGCATCATTGTAACCTCTGAAGGTAATGGGTTTGTAGCTCCTGTTGACGATGGTAATGTGCTTGAAATCGAATCAGGTCAGGATGCAACTTTTACATTTTTTTACGGTACTGGAATTAAAGACATTATTCTTGAAAGTATTGGAGATGTCCCAATTTTTAAAAATGATTACTTGGGCAAGGGATATGAGTTAAAAAAATATGATTTTAGTGGTTCTTTCCTTCCTGGTGTGCTGGTTGATGGCGTTCCACAACAAGTTCAGGATTCCCCAATCAACCCTATATATAAAACATTTACTTTTATTAATGTTACAGCTGACCATACCCTCCATGCAGAATTTGTCATTAAAGAATTTGATGTGACTGTTACGGTTAGCGGGCAGGCAACCCTTCCAATTCCCGGAATCTATAAGATAAATTACGATGGCTATTTTAGTATTAACCTTGAGCCAATAGATGGAAGCCAAGTTTCAGAAATAATTGTGGACCAAGGTTTAGCCACCGAAAAAATATATTCAAATTTTTCAGAAAATATTTTTGTACTAGAAAATGTACGGGAAAATAAAACCATACATGTTGTTTTTATACCGTGTCCACCTAGAGAAGAAATTGAGCCCAATTACTTCACTTTAAAGTCTTATCTAACAGATGATGGCCTAAATCCTATTTCAACCTATATTGTTCCAAATGGCTTTGGCAAAGTGGTTCAAAGGCAAGTTCAACTCAATAGCTCTCAGTACATGGCCACTGGTGCATACTCGGATGGCTTATTTCGCAACAAAAAGTTAATTAAACCTTTTCTTTACGATAATAGCGGTGGTTTTAAATATATTGAAATGTGCTGCGAAAACTTAGTGACTGAAGCAAATCAATATTTTAACGGAACCAATGGTGAAAAGGATGCACAGGGTTATGCCTTTACACAATTTAACTATAAGCCAAATCCCTTAGGTAAAATTGATGCGGTTGGTGGTCCCGGAGTGGACTTTTCTTTGCATCCCATAGCTGGGCATCACCCACGAGCATGGAGTTTTGGTATTCCTTCAGATGACGTTGCGGAATTTCTCTCTCCTGAGGAGTTAAGTGAGGCTCAGCTTGATGCTTTAAATTTTCTTGAGGGAGATTATGTATTAAAAGTTTTCAAAGATCCAAATAATAAATATAGCCAGTTTATTACAGACAAAAATGGAAACTTGTTAAAATCCTGGGTTTTGTCTAATGCTGGAACAGGCGAAACTATTATCCAAGAGCAAAGTTACGATGCTTTAGGGCAATTAGAAACAGAGCGGCCAGATATGCCTAATTTAGAATCGGAATATAGCTATGATTCATATGGTGCAGTGACTCGCGAGAAAACTCCAGATTATGGAGAAGTATTGTACACATTTGATGAAGCTGGAAGATTAATTTTGCTCAAAAACGAAAAGCATAAAATTCTTGATCAGAATGAGCTTACTTTTGATCATTATACAAAAATGGAGTATGATGATATAGGTAGGCTTGAAAAAATATTGGAAGTAGCCATAGATTTGCCAGGGGTTCCTGTCCAATCAGATGTGAAACATATTAAAATCCAATACATTTACGATTACTTTGATGCTCAGCAAATAAAAGATTTAAACCTTGAGTCCGATAATATTTATCTCACTAATACCATGATAGATGTGATTGTTTCGGAGCTAAGTTTTAAACGGGGCTTGTTAGCAGCGGAAATATCCTATGCGGAAGATGGTGAAAAAAAGGTTGTAGATATATATTCTTATGATTCGCGCGAATTTTTAGATAAACGCTTTAAACTTTTGCCATCAGACATCCCGGTCCAAAAATTTGAATATTTAAGAAGTACAATAGGGCAGCCTCAAGAAATTCATTATTTCAGTGATTATATTTCAGATGCATGGCAGCAGGAATATTACGAAAAATATAATTATGATAATCTAGGAAGGGTTTCAAGCATTGAGCGCACAAAACCCGGGCAGGGATCACCAGAAAAATTGGTGGAATACGTCTACTCAAACAGGGGAGTGATGACTGAAGAAAAGATCTATGCCTACGGAAACTCTTCTCCAATTAAAACTATATCATACGATTATAACATAAGGGAATGGCCAACAGAAATTTCCACCTCTGGAACGGATTCTTATTTTAAGGAGTTAATAAATTACGGCGCATTGTATAACGGAAATACCAATAGTGTAACTTACCGCTATAAGACCCCAGGAAATGCTGAACAAGTTTTTGACTTCACCTATACTTATGATGGGGCAGATAGGCTAACTTCTATAATTTCCCCTCAAAACTCTGATTTTGAATCTCTTTATGCTCATGATAAAGCTGGTCGCTTAATACGTAAAAAAGAGGGCAGTACCGATTACGCCGAATACCATTATGCCGATGGCAGTAATCAACTCACCCATCTTCCAAATGAAACAGACCCGGACAACAGTTTAAAAAATTATATATATGATCCAAATGGTAATGTTGTTATGGATAGGTCTAAAAACATGACCATTGATTATGATTGGCGAGATATGCCCGTTAAATTCAGAATTTATCAATCTATTCCTGCGCAAGAATTTACTTGGGAGCAGGTTAAAGACAATGGTTTGGCTATTAATTACTCGGCTACACTTACCATGGATATTGAAGTGCTTTATGATGCCTCTAACCAAAGGATTAGCAAATTTGTAATAAACCTTGCTGAACCAGGTAACAGCGCATTTGCAGCTTATGTCGATCAATTCTCGGTTTTCGAAGGAAGCAACTTTGATGAATTTGGAAACCCTGGAACCATAACTTTGGATTATGTTAATTTTCAGACCTTATCTGGATATAAGGGCAGACAGTCTTTTTCTGGATCTTTGGATGAATCGTATTATTTAACAGATACAAAGGGATCGGTTAGAGCACAACTGGATGCAACCGGAACTTTGCAACACGCAAGTATGTATCATGGTTACGGTAATATAGAGGAAGTTTATTCCGGTGCTGCTAAGAATTCACGTGAAAAATATTCAGGTAAAGAGTTTGATCAATCTACCGCTTTATATTACTACGGATTTCGTTATTTTAATCCGGAGGTAGGGAATTGGACAAGTCCAGACCCATTGCAACAATTCCATAATGGCTATTCCTTTGTTGGGGGAGACCCGATTAATTTTATCGACCCTTGGGGGTTGGAAGGGGAAGATAACTTAAATCGGTTTGATGGGGAAAAATCCACAGCGTGTAAATTACAAGATTGTGGAGGCACAGCTACAAGAAAAAAAGAACCAGTTAAAGAACCAGATACTGAAGACCCGGAAGTGGATGGTCCAAATGATAAAACGAATCCAAGTAATCCAAATTTAGCTTTTATTAATTCATACTTAACAGAAAATATGAAGAACCCCAACCGCCCACCTAAGTCCATATTAAATCCAGATGGGCTGACTTCACAGGAATTAAGACAACTCGGTTGGGAGCTTATGGCCCAAGGGGGAGGGGTATGGACATCTGATGGTGAGCTTGTGGTATTATTCAAAGATCAAAAATTATTTGCATTAGGTTTTGCAACTCTTCTTTCCAGCTTTGTGGTACCCGACAATTTGTGGGAAGGGTTTGGTGTAGGTAGTATAAAGTATGTTGGTGGCGGATTGAGCGATGCGGTTAAAGCCACAAAGAGTGCCTTTCGAGTTGCCAAAGAAGGGGGACGACATGCAGGGCAGTTAAAACAGTTTATGAAGCAGACGCCTCAACAGTTGCAAAAAACAATAAAATCTTTTGATAAACAAATTTCTCGACATCAAAATTGGATTAAAAATCCAGCTTCAAAGGTGAAGAATTTCAATCAATTATCTAAACAACACCAAAATAATTTGATTCATCATTGGACCCAGGACATTGCAAGACATCAGGAACTCAGGAGCATTGCTTCTGATGTACTAAAAGGAAATTAATACGATGGATAACGAAGTTTATAAAAATTATTTACTGGATTTGGGAAAATTGATTTCGGAAATGGCATTTGAAGCAAAAAAGAAGTCAAACGACGAATATAATGATTTTAATGCCGGATATTTGTCAGGTTTTCATAGAGTAGTTTCTTTAATGGAACAACAAGCCGAAGCTTTTGGTATAGAAAAAAAGGAAATTGGAATTGAGGAAGTAGATGCTGATAGCGACCTAATTTAATGCCACAAAGAATGTTAATAAATTTCCTCGTCTTGATTATAAATTCGAAAAGCATGCAAAAGATTGAGGAGCAGAAAATATTACAAAACAGCTTATTCCAAACGGGCTTCAAGTCTATTAGGGAGTAAAGTTGGTGGAAATATTAAAGGTTTCAAATCAAAAGATGGATACACTCTTAGATATAATTCAAAAACCAACGAATTTGCAACAGCGAAACCGGATGGTACTATAGAAACCCTTTTTCGTCCTAAAAGGGGAATGGATTATTGGTTAGATCAGGTGAAAAAATATGGCAACTAATAAAAAATATAAATGTCCTTGTTGTGGATACTTAACATTGGAAGATGAAAATCATTTTGCAATTTGTGAAGTATGTTACTGGGAAGATGACCCAATTCAACGTGAAGGTCATAACTATGATGGTGGAGCAAATGAAATGAATTTATTGGAAGCAAAGGAAAATTTTAAAAAATTTGAGGCAATTAGTAAGGAATATGTTAGTAAAGTAAGGAAGCCTAGGGAAGATGAATTAGAATAATATTTTTGCTACAGAAAGAACAATTGCGGTCAAGAAATTTATATGGTAGTAACGAGTGCAATATGGAGAGGTTGAGAATACAAGTTAGAATAAAATCATAAGTGTTCAAAAATCAGGAAAATAGGCATGTATAAAATAATTGTAAGTGAACCTTTTAATTATAAAAATCTGGAAAACAAAAATGAAATTTTTGGAAAAATAATTAAAAGGTTTTCTACTTCCTTTTTAATAAAAATAAACCACCAGGTTAATATTAATGAAAAGGTTGGTGACCACTTACTAGTGTTCCCTAGGCATGATGGTATAGGTGATTTAAAAACAGGCATTTCGATTAATGGTTTGTTGGTATCTAGTGCCAAAAATATTCTTAATGAAGATGAAGGGGAAATTATGAAAAAATCCAAATTTGTATTGATTGGAACTCTAATAGAAAATTAGCTAAACCAAGAGTTTTTTAAAAAAGGAAGTGCTTTATTTTTGAAGTGAATTTTAAAGGCAATAATTATGAATAAAAAAAAAATATTGAAACAAATCGCTTTTGTATTTCTGACTTTGGTACAAAATCCTGAAATTTATGCTCAAACCTCAGCTGAATCTATTAACCCCTTTAACCAATTTACCTCAGGCAATAATGGCGTAAATTTATTTACAGGGGATGTGGCTTTGCCCCAAGACTTATATACATTATCTGGGCGTAATGGTATGGATGTTAACCTTAGCCTTCAATATTCAAGTAATGTTTTTATCAATGTATTGGCTGAAAATGATTTAGCGCCTACAGGCTGGCTGGGTTTAGGTTGGCAATTATCTTTAGGGGGGTACATAAAATCAGAACATAAAAACACATATACAACTTTGGATGATGAATTTTTTTATGTTTCTCCTCGTGGAGTTCATCAAAGAATTTTGGAAAATAATGGTAAATTTTTTTTGGAAAAGGACCCGTATTGGAAAGTTGAACCAGTAAAAGTTGGCGTGACTGAAAATGCAAAAAGAATTATTGGCTGGATATTGATTGACCCCAATGGCATGGTATATCGCTATGGGGATCATGTCTATTACACTGAGGCTGGAACAGTTCGCAATGCAACTCGATATACCTACTCTTGGTCGAACAATCAAATCAACCATGTTGGTGAGGGTTTCGATAACCCGCATACATTATATGCCTATCAATGGGATTTAGCCGAAATAGAAGATTTGGGCGGCAATAAGCTAAGCTACGAATATAATCAGACCTTGGAACATATTAAATTTAAGGATTGGACTTCAGCAGAACAATATACAAAAGCTTCATATTTGAGAAGAATCACTAATCCAGAAGGTGGCATCATAGAATTTTCCTCTAAAATAAAGCATCCAAAAGAAGTAAAAGATCCTAAAAATTATTTCCCTGAACCAGATGTATTTATGGAGTTTTACGAAGATTCATTATTGCAAAAAATTGAGATTAAAAATAGGCATGGGTCCGTTATTCGTAAATTTGAATTCTGTTATAAAATTATAAATGATGATGAAGAAATGGAGGATAAGGGCAATTATTACAAGAGTCTTTTAACAAAAATTGTGGAGAGCGACGGTGATGATACTTCAATAGGGAATATTGAATACAGCTACTATGATGATTTTAATCAGAGGGAAATTGATTTTGAAAATCCAACTTTCGACTATAATTATGGAGCTTTAAAGGAGGTTAAAGGAAAATTATGTGGGACAATTTCTTTTGAATATAAAAAGCAGACAGTCGATGTTCATAAGCAAAGTCAGGAGTTTGGTCCAGAAACATATGGACCAGATTTTAACATTGTGGGTGGACAATTAGAAAATGGAAAAGAGTACATTGCAATTATTGGGGGAGGATCCAACAAGAATAAATTATGGATTTATAATCTTGAAAATGGGCAGTGGAAACCCCAAAATTTTTTAAAACCAGATGGAACTGTGCTTGAACCTGGTACCTTGGTATCTCCAAAATCTTGTGAACAAGCATCCTTATATACCTCAAAAAAATATTTTATAGTTGAATCATTTTGCATCCAGTCTGGTTTCCAACAAAGTCTATATCCTGTAATTTGGGATGGCAAGAATTGGCAAATCACATGGTTTGCTAATTTGCATAGCGGGCCACATGGCTTAAGAACAGAAGAAAATTATTTTATTTTATATCCTCAAGGAGAGGAAAGTGAGGCTAGGAGTTTTACCGTTTATAATTTAGATCAAACTCAAAAAATTTGGAAAAAAACAGATCTTTTTGTTAGAGACGGTGGTGGAATATGGCCTCGTTGGCTAAGCTGGCATACTAATAAAAATAATATTTTAGTTACCTATCAATCAGATTATTTACCTGGATATGATGGAGAGGTTCAAACTTGGAGGTGGAATGGGAATGATTGGATATCCATAGATTTCTCTGCATCATCAATAGATGAGCATTCACAATTTACCCTTGGTGAAAATTTTATTGCTGAAATTGAAGAGGACGGGGTAAGTGATATTACTGGATATGTTGAATTAGTCAGCCATGAAGCCAGGGCTTGGAACTGGAATGGGGTGGATTGGACAGAAACTCTTAAAAGAGAGCGTCTTGATTTATTGAAATTTTCTTTTGTGAATGTTGGTTTTTCTGATATTCAAGCACACGGAACAGATTATTGGGTTGCCCGCTATGATGATCAGGATCATGTTGGTTTATTTAATTGGAATGGTAAAAAGTGGGAAAGACCTCTAGGTTTTAATATTGTCGATATGGATTTTGATCAATTTTCAGAGTTTAAATGGAGCGGGTTTAGAGGTAAAGATTATTTTGTTGCAACCTATCCTGGGTATGATTATAAAAGATTTCTTGGATTAACAGTGTGGGTTAATGGAAAAAATGATTTTAGAATGCGTGCTTATAATAGAGAGAACAATAATTGGAAAAGAACAGAGTGGAATTATTTAGGTGTTAGAGATACAAAACACCCAGTAGTTGGGGACAATTATATTGTACAAACAAAAGACCCGCATAAGTCTTGGGTTTGGAACGGCAATAATTGGAAAGAGTCGAAGAAATTTGGCTCGAATAATATAAAACCTATTTCTAACACTGTGTTTGCGGAAATAATTGGGGATAAGTTTATCTTACATAGGAAGTTCCAAAATTCCCTTACCCAAAAAGAATACAGCTATGTTGTAGAACAAGTTAGATATATGGATCCCATTATAGGAGAAACACGTATATTTAGTTATGAATATAGTCCAAATAAAAGTACATATGATACAAGAAATGGAACAGCAAAATTCAATCAAGTAACTGTGAAGCTTCCAAGTAGTGGTAAAAATATTTTTAAATTTTTTAATAGTTATGAGAATTTTGAGTTTCCTTTAGATGAAAAAAGAAATGAACAAAAATTTAAAAATGAAAATTTTTTATTACTTGATGGTTTAGTGTATCAGGTGGAATCTTATGATGTTTTTGGAAAACTTGTGTCAAGTACAGAAACATTTTATGAAATATTTAACGGTAATGGGCTTGGTTGGCATAACTCTATGTTTCAGGCTAGACCTATAGAAGTTTTATCAAAAATTGAGGGTGTTAGCAGAATTCAAAAAACCACATATAACGATGTAAATGGTCAAGTATCAACTATTACAAATGAAAATAGTGGTGGTCAAAAATTGCTGACTGAGTATAAATATGCCTTTGAATTTCCTCTAAACTCCATTATGGGTCCAGATAATAAAAACATGATTAACCAGTTAGGCAGGGTAAAAGTGTCAGAAGTCGATTTGGAAGATGAAGTAGTAACTTACCCTTTAAGGGCAAGTGGTAATATTTGGATTCAAGAACATTTAAAAGGGCCTTTTTTGAAAAATTCATTGGCATGGAAAGTAAATAATCCAAAAGATGCTACTTACACTGAATTTAATGGCTCGCCTACCCAGGATTGGGAGTTAACTAGAACAAACTGGTATAACGAAATAGGTCAATTAGCACAAACTCAAGCACCAACTGGAGTTATTTCATCCTATAATATTGGCCATAATAATAGTCGGGTTACATCAACTATTACAAATGCTCAAATTGAAGAAGTAGCTGTGCTAACCGGAGATTATGAAGATAGTCCTACACATTTTGATTTTTTAGGTGGTTGGCTGAAAAATGAATCTGAGCTGTCAAATACCCAAACTCACTATGGAGAATTTTCCATTTTTGTTGGCGAAGGTAATGCTGGTCCATCAAATTTGGTAACAAACCTTGGGAAAAGTTATGTGTTTTCTGCCTGGGTGTATCCGATTACTTCGGACGCGTCTAATCCCATAAAATTGTCAGTCTTTCAGGGAGGAACAGAAATTTTGCCCAACGAAGGCCAATTTACAAATTTGCAGCCAGGCTCATTGGCAGGCTGGCAGTTTATTTCCAGAACAATCCCTTCTGAGGAACTATCTCTTGGGCAAATAGGAATAAGTGTTTCAGCAGGTGGTTTAGCTGAGTTTTATGTAGATGATGTCCGGTTTTTTCCAGAGAATGTCTTAGTGACGACTCACTATTATAGCGAATTGTTGGGGCAGGAGATTGCTAGTGTCTCCGAAAATAACAATGCTAGCTTTGTTGAGTATGATGCGTCTGGTCGTGTATTGGCTAATTACGCACAAGATTTAAATTTTCAAAAGGTAAAATTAAATGAAGCTAATTATGATAATATACAGGGCTGTGTTTTAAATGCAAATGCTCAATATGGAAAGTTGAGCTCCATTGACATTTCAGCTGGACTGCTAAATTTTGAATCAGACACTTATTTATATACAGATATTAAAGTTCCTAATACTGAGGAATATTTGGACTTAGTTTTATCTCCATTTGTTTCAAGCGAAAAAGTTGCACTTAACATTAATGATGAGGGTTTTGTTACAGATTGCTGCGGTGGTGGAAAAATCCCCCCCATACCTTTAAATGTTGGTGTGAATACAATAAAAATTCAGGTGGGATCCGGTACCATTTATGAACTTCAAATTGAAAGGTTGGATGATTGCTGGAGTTTTGCAGGTGATGTGGTTTCTGATTATGTGGCATCTGATGCAAACATAGCGTTTAATGTAGATGATCCATATATTGCATATTTAGATGAAGCCGACGATTTGGTTCATGTAAAATTATTACAAGGTAATAGTTGGGTGGATGTCGCAGGGCCAGTTTCAGATGGTCCTTCAAAGGATATTACACTAAAAATTTTTAATGGTGTCCCATTTGTTGCTTTTGCAGAAGAGCAAGATATAGTAATAGGCTCAAAAAATGGAGTACCGGTTATTCGTCCACGCTGGGTAGCTCGTGTAAAAAAATTAAATGCCGGGGCTTGGGTTCCAGTTGGTGGTGTGGATGCATCAACTATTAATGGGAATGCTTCTAAAGGGTTTGCCGAATATTTATCATTTAATATAAACTCAGTTGATGGGAGCTTATGGATAGCTTACCAGGGCGATGTGACTTTGGAAAATGCCAATGGGGTAACAATTACTTCGGAATGGTTAACCCGTCTTTATGTAAAGAAATTAGTTGGAAATGTTTGGACGCCCATGGGGGATTATATCGACCCTGTAACATATGATCCAGGAACTGGTCTACCTCTGGGAGATGGGGTTGCAGATGGAATTGTTTCGTATTTTCCAGTCTCTGAATTAGACCTTTCGATAGATGCAAATGGGTTTCCCATAGTAGCTTATGTTGGGAAGCCCTATATACCTGAAGATTTGTTGGATCCGGAAATTGGTGAAATTACAGCAAACATGGTAATCGTTAAAAAATTAAAGCAGGGTACCACAGGCGGAGGTCAAACTTTTAGTTACTGGGGAGCGATGGAGAATTTGCCATTTGAAGATTTAAAATCGGATTTAGGCGGCAATATCCTAAATGCTCCATTTCCCAAAAGAGTTCAGTTAAGTTTTGGCAATAACGAAACCTATTTGTCCTATACTTATAGGCCGGTAGATTTGGTTGATGGTACAACAGATGAATTCGAAGAAAGTAGTTTTGAAGTTTTAGAAGTGAGAAAGTACGATATTAGCCAGACATCTTCCGATAATACCCATTGGTTGAGGATTCCTGAGGGAACAGATCCAAATGATTCCAGGTTATTAACTATGGAAGAGGCAGATGACTACTTTTTTGCTATAAATAATGGAGTGCCTACAATAATATTTAAAAATAAGCGTAGTGAATCTCTCATTACCGCAATTCATTACTTGTTAGCCCAAGATAAATGGAAGTCCATTGGTAATCCAGAATTTTTTCCAGGTTCAAAAATAAGTTCCTCCCAGAGCTTGTCTATTGCTGAAAGCAATTCTGGGATACCATTTGTCGTTGTAAGGGGAAGCAGCCAAAATAATGAGCTAAGGAATGAAAAGATAAGTGCTTTAAAATACAATACTAGCTGCAAGGATGCCACTTTAGAAAATTTAGAGCTTAAAATGGCCGACAATTCAACCATTGAATTTGAGTTGCCTTTTCAGCAATATTTCACCCATTACAACGGAATGATGGAATATACCAGCGAAAATATTCAAATTATACCAACCATAAATACATGCAATGATATTCTGGGAGTTTGGGCGCGCGCCAATAAAGGGCCCTGGGATTATTGGATAAAAGCAGGTGGAAGTTGTGTAAATCCATCTTTAAACTTATCGCTAGCAGAAGGTACGAATGAAGTTGAAGTTTTTGGGGTAAGCAACACAGGAAATTATGTTAAATATTCTTTAGATGTATATAAAAAGCAAAATCCAGTTAAGACTGAACTTAGTGTACTTATTGAAGAAACAGATATAAGCCCTAAATTCGATTTTGAAATATATGATTATAACGCAATTGTCCCTTATATCCTGGAAAAGGTTAATTTTGTTGTTGATTACTCTAGTAACGTCCAAGTTTACGTAAATAATAAGTTAACTGGTTCGGGGCTTAATAATTATGTTGATTTGGCTATTGGTTCGAATACGGTGATTGTAAAAGCCATTGTAAATGGTCAAACGGAAAATGTGTATACCTTTAACATTACCAGACTTGACAATATAATCGTAAATCCAAAGCTGTATGAAATATTAACCTTTAAACATGCAACAGAAGATATCACTTATTTTCCAATTTCCCGTACTGAAAATTACCACGACTTATATGTAACAACAGATAATGACGCAATAAGAACTGTATTGGCTGCTGGAAATACTTGTCCTACTTATATTAATGATGTACTACTTGATAGTCCAGAAACATTAATATCGTTACCTGAAAAAACAGTTAATCTTTTTATCCAAAAGGTATGCCCAGGAGTGCCCCCAGAAGAGCATCTGGTGGTTGTTCACAAAATTGGTTATCCAGAAAAAAATATAATTATCGGGAAAAGAGAAGGAACTGAACCCGCTGGTTTTTATCATTTTTCAAATTTAGAGGAAGCTCATAGTGTGACAAACTCTTATGTTCAATCAGAGGATGAAATTAACTTGCCTTCATCTTATTTGTTTTATAGAATTAGTGATTATGGGACTAATCTAGTAGAACCACCAAATGTGGATATTACGCCTTTTGTTAAAGATGAAAATGAAAAGCCAATATTGATAATTGGTGTATTGAAGGGATCTTCAAAATATTTAGAACTTTTGAATGAGTATAATAGTCTGGTATCACAATAATTCTCAACATTTTTATTGTTGCCTATTAGTTGTTCAACTGTTACTGTCCCCAACCCTTTTTTCCCAATCAGGAAAGAAAATTGTGGATTTAGGGTTAATGTGGACTGAAAATTCTGAAATTTTTGCTGGTGGTGCGGCAGAAATGAAAAGTTTACTACAAGAAAGAGTAGATTCCTTTAATATTATTTTGGAAAATAGCGGTGCGAATGTGGAATTTAATCCGGCATATTTTGGCAGATCAGAGTTAATTGGGGAAGCTGATCCAAGTTCTTTTCTGGATATGCTTGTGTTCACAAGAAAAGGCAGGGTTGATACGATTCAGGCTTTTGTAAAGTTAAATGGATTAGATCATATAAATTTTACTCAAATGACTAGGTTTACCAGTGGGGCGGCAGGGCTTGCTGATTTTCCGTATAGTGGTATTAATTTTAACAGTGGGTTTTACTACAAAACTGTTTATTACCATGAATTTTGTCATTCAATTGGGTGTGGCCATGAAAGAGATTATGTGGAAAACGGAGGAGAGCCGGATAAGTACAACTATGCTTATAGATTCTTTGACAGCACTCTTTTTAATTATCGTTATACAATTACATGTCAGCTTGGAATCTCAGAATTAGTTATCCCATATATTTCAAACCCTGATATTAATTTTAATGGGCACCCGTTGGGGTTTCCTGAAGGCTCTATAGATGAAAATGGAAATCCAAATTCAGCGGATAATGTCAGATATATAAACGAATTTGGTGCTAATAGATTAGCAACATACACAAATCGCGGAATAAATTGTGCAATTATACCCAAATATTACTACAGATCTCCTGGACAAGTGCAAGAGTACCAAGTTAAATTTGCCAATTCTTTAGCACAGAGTTTTAAGAACGTAAGGATAAAAATTAATGAAAATTCAAAAGGGACGATAGAATCGGTGAGTGATGGTGGACGAATTGAGGGCAATTCAATTATTTGGGAAAATTTGGGTGATATCGGACCTGGTGAAGTAGGTCATGCGGTTTATGGCAAAATTCTCACATTTAGCGAAAGAGTACTCACTACTGGAAAAGCCTATAGAGGAGGCAGCATATCAGCAGACGATTATCCTGCACAACAAGGCGCTTATTATGTTTTTGAAATTTTAGACAATACCCATATTATTTACGCAGAAAGTGATGTGCATAAAGATAAAATTATACTGAAATACATGGGATTTAAAAACATAAAACTATTTGATGTAAGTAAAACCTTTGATATTCGTGGTAAAAAAATAGGATTAGAAAAATTATCAATTGTATCTGGCAAAATACTTGTGCTCGAAAAACATTGATTCAAATCAGCTTGAAAAATAATCTCAAATAAAAATGTCTTTCAATTATTATTCTTTTTCTTCTCAATAAAGTTGTAACTAGATCGACCATAATTATTTAGAATATTAAAGATCATATTAATAATAAGGTTATTTATGTATAAGTTGATATTAACAGGTATAATAGCTTTTACCTCAGTTTTTGTACTATCTAGTTGTCTTCACTCAGAAGATAACAAAGAAACCCCTAATGGCATTGAAGATCCAAAAGATGTGGATGACAATGATTCATTAGCTATTTTATTAGATGCACCGTTAATTTGGAAAAATGAATTCAAAAATTATTCATTGGAGTTCTTTCACTCCGTAATCGAAATTAATGATGGATCTTTGCTAGCGGTTGGGGCAACAAAAAACACTGAAAATGGTGACCAAAACGTTTTGCTTTCAAAATTTTCCTCCAACGGAAATTTAATATGGTCCTATAATTATGGCTCAGAAAATAAGGATGAATACGGAATAGAAATGGCAAAGGCTAATGGTAATGGGGTAATAATCGTAGGCCAGTCTGAAGCTTTAGATGGAAATAGTGCCGAGGGAATTATTTTAAGCGTTGATTCTTTAGGGAATCAAGATTGGCTAAAATATTATCCCGAGAATTCCATCAATATATTTTATACCATTAGTCAAATATCCTCAGGCAATTATTTCGTTGGAGGGGGACATGGACCCTATTATATTGGTGGAGGAACTATGGCTAGTTTTAACCTTACAAGCTATGGAACTATTTCAAATTCAAATACATTTCAATTTGAATCACATTCCTCAATGATTGATAGTTATGTGCTATCAAATGGTGATGTTTTTATGCTTGGCTTTGGTATTCCATTTCAAGAACCTATCAGGCCTTGGGTTGCTAAAATGCATAATTCTGACTATTATCCCGATTGGATTGAGGGCTTCTATTCTGAAGTAATAGGCCAAATTTTTGCAACTAGCTTAGCCATGTCACATAATGGAAATTTAATTGTTGCGGGTGGAATCCAAAATCCTACAGATTATTCTAAATATATAATGGATCCTCTTGTTATTACCTTTGATGTTAATACTGGAGATACATTGTCCATGAAAACACTTTCTAATCCTGCTAAGAATAATTTATATTATGATTTTGAACCAACTCGTGACGGTGGTTATATTGCCGTAGGTACAGCTGAGGATAGTGATCTTCAATTGGCAGATAATATTTTGATCAATAAATTGAATTCCAGATTTGAATTGGAATGGGAGCAAATAATACAATCCGACTCTCTGCAAAGCGTTGCTTTTGATGTTATTCAAACTTCTGATGGAAAATATGTAACTGTGGGGAAAATGAATGGAGGCAGTGTAGATCCCATTAGTTTTAATAGTGGCTCCTATGGAAATGCGTTTATATTAAAATTTGAATAGTATTTTAATTTTTTTCGATAAATTAATAGTTGTTCTTGGTTTGTAGCCATAAATTATATAAAATCTGGGCAAATCTCTTGACTTTGAGGAAAATCATCTTACCCAAATTTCTTACAATAGTAGCCTCAGGAGTACTTTCAGTTACCGCTCAAAATAATCCTTACATAGTTGATGTAGGTATGATTTGGACATCTGAAGCAGAGCAAACTTTTGGAAGCGAAGATAGCATTAAATCTTTCTTAAAAAGTGAAATTTCAAAAGTAAACACCGTATTAGATAATAGCGAAGTAAATGTTGTAATGAATTTGGTTTATTTAGCTCCAACTGATTTAAAGGCGGTTTCCTCGGGGGAGGAATTAAATTTAATGATTAATGAAACCCGAAAAAACACGGTGGATACAATTAAGGCCTTCATGGCTTTAAACGGTATTGACCATATTAATTTTACCCAAACTCAATTTTTTGGAAGTTACTCAGGAATTGGAGGTTATGGATTTTCGGGTGCAAATTTGGAGGAGGCTCTTTTTTATCCTTATATTTATACCCACGAATTTGGACATGGCCTCGGGTGTAAGCATGAAAGACTAAATGAATCAGGCGGGTTGCCAGATCAATTTAATTATGCCTATAGTTTTTATGACAATGGCAATAAATTTAGATTTACTGTGATGTATCATGCTACGGGTACTACTGAAGTTGTACCTTATTTTTCAAATCCAAATATTTCCATTGATGGTGTCCCTCTGGGCATAATGGAAGGGTCTGTTGATGAAGCAGGAAACCCAAACTCAGCTGACAATGCCAGATTTATCAATGAGACGGGTGGCGAGCAAGCTTCTAATTGGAACAATACGGGTTTGAATATGGCAATTATACCAAAATACAATCCAATTCCCGCAGGAGAAGTTCAGGAATATACAGTGAAATGGGCAAACTCATCAAATCAGTCTTTTTATAATATTAGTATTGAGGTCCTTGGTCAAAATAATCAACAAATCATAGCCGCTGATAATGGTGGTGCAATAATTGGTAATACTGTAATTTGGGAAGGACTAGGTGATATAGGGCCAGGAGAGGTCGGTAATGCAACTTATGGTAAAACACTAACCTTTCAGGATCGAATACAAGCTTCACCCTCCGGAGTCATAGCGCGTAGCGGGCGGATATATATAGATGGAACACCCCAATTTGGAGGAGTCACAATTTATTTTACAGATATTGGAATTCCCCAAAATAATATCAGTCGGGCAGCTGCAAATTATTTAACAAATAGTCAGATTCAAAGAGTTACAGAGATTAACTTTAAGGACTTTGAACATTTGAAAATCTATAATCTAAAGGGAAAGCAAATCCATTTCGATGGTGCCATGGCAGAAAAAAGATTTCTAAATAATATTGTAGTATTGCCTCATTATTCAAAGTAATACATTTTTATACAAAAGAATTTTAATTATTTGGGTACTTTAATCTGTAATCCTAGATTACACGAAATAGTTGAAGTGCTTTTATTTTGGGGTTGAAATTGTTGTTCTTAAAAAAATCTTTCTTGTTAATTTTAATAGCAGTAGGATTAAGCTATTCGCTTCAACAATTTTCTGAGAGAAGCAGCAACACCCCTTTTTGGGAAGTTGTAACTCCTCTTCTTGATAATGGGAAACAAAATTCAATCAAGTTTAAATTCAACTCAAACACACCTTGGTTCAAAAGTGCTGTTATTGATATAGAAGATGGCAAATTTCCCCAATATCTAAAAATACCCACTGGCCTAAATAATTCTATTGAGTTAAAAGTCAACCGATATGAAATTAAAAAAACGGACAGATGGACCTGTTCCGGTGAAATTTTAGGTATTGAAGGTAGTTCCTTTGTATTAAGTGTAAATAAAAATTCGGTTTCATTTTTTATTTATGATCCAGAAACAAATCTGTTTTATAAATCAGAAAAGGTAAAGGAAGACTATTATAGTTTAGAGAAAGCAGTACCAGATACCAAAACACCCATTTATGAAAATGATTATTTCTCACCACCTCGAAATAATTTTCGCCGCAAACCACAAACTAGTTTACAAAAACCCTCATTAGATCAAGCTGATACTCCTATTGTTGATTTGGGAGTAATATGGACCACAAATTCTTCTATTGCAGTGGGGGGGGATGATGTAATGTTAACTCATGTTGATAACGCTGTTTACCTGCATAACTTAGCTCTTGAAAATAGTGGGGCAATTGCTAGGTGGAATTTAGTGTATACAGCTCAAGTAAGTTATGTAGGGTCAGAAGATCCGGTCAGCCATTGGGATTATTTAACTACCAATATAACTAACAAAGATAAAACGGACAGTATATTAAACAAAGTAGAATTAAATTCTATTGATCATATTACTCTTATTCAGGAACCAAGATGGCCAGAAGCAGTAGGTTTAGGTAGCCTTGGTTATAGTGTTGTTTCGAGAGAGGGAGGGTTTACTGGTAATTATCAAACTATGATTCATGAATGGGGACATGGGATGAACTTGCTACACAGTCGACAGGAATATACCAACATAACTCCAGAAGCCTTCAATTTTGGCTTTGTATTTGATTTCGAATTAACAGGTAAGGCACAAACAGTAATGTCAAACCAAAACTATCCATCAATAAGCCGATTTTCTAATATTACCCATCCTTACATGGGTGTTACAATTGGTGTGCCGGCAGGAACTGTGGATGCCGAGGGTAATGAAATTGGAGCAGATGCAGCCAGATATATCAACGAAATTGGCGGGCCAATGGCAGCTGAATGGCGTATGCCTGGTTTGACTGTGGTAGCGGATAGAAAGTTTGTTAGAATCCCTCCCGAAGGAGTACAAGAGTTTACAGTTCGTTTTGGGAACACTGCAAATCAAACTTTTGAGAACATTAAAATTGTTACGGAAAGTGCTGCTGGAAACTATACGATTATTAGTGTTGATGACAAAGGTCAAATTGAGGGTGACTCTATTGTTTGGAATAATATAGGTAGCTTGGGACCTGGCGAAGTGGGCAATGCGACTGTGGGAGAACCTTTACATTTTGCCGTTAGAGTGAACCCAGGGGAGTGGCAGCTGTTTGGAATAAATTTCACCATAACTGCAAATAGTTTTGAGAATAGCAATTCTAGCAGTTATACAAATCTCGATAGTTCCCTCGCTAATATTGAACATAAAAGGTTCGTTGAGAGAAGAAAAAATATGAGGGCAATGTGGTTGAATTCTGGATCTATTCAATTGAAACCTGAATTTTCTGGCTTCAATATTTTTGATATTAGCGGAAAAAAGTTATGGGAGTTTTTTAGAAGTGAGAAAGGGCAGACAAAAAAAACTGCCATAGAAATTCCCCCGAACCTTAAAAGTAATCAATTTGGTTTTGTGGAATATTTTTGAGGTAATTGGAATATTTTGCCATTCAAAAACTTTAAAAAAACATTAGCTGTAATTCTGGTGTTATTTGCTTCCCAGGTATTCTCGAACTCTTTAACTAGCCAGCTTGCAAATATTAGCATTTTTAACCAGTTGGAAAACCCGTCTAAAATTAAGTCTAAATTTACTGACGGAATGGCAAATAAAATTGCCCTTTCCCCTGAGTGGGAAAATTTACTTAATAGTATTAAGACCGATAAAGTTTTACCCAGAAGCCTAGCCTTGAATTTTCCTGGGCATAATTACATACTTCAAATAAATTCCTTTCGCCGCCATGATAAAGATAACTGGGCTTGTACCGGAAAAATAAACGGTTCTGAATATAGCTGGTTTTCCTTGGGATATTATAAAGGCACTATATCGCTTGATTTATATGATGATATTCATAATGAGGG
The DNA here is from genome assembly GCA_050294405.1 of Fibrobacteria bacterium. Classification (GTDB taxonomy): domain Bacteria; phylum Fibrobacterota; class Fibrobacteria; order UBA11236; family JADFYW01; genus JBNKOC01. The sequence continues at coordinate 21,584 of JBNKOC010000011.1, forward strand.
TTTTAAAATTCGAAAACATAATGAAAAATCATATGAAATTTATAATGTTGCGAATGTTTCTGAAAAATTTTCAAATATTCAAAACCGCCATATTTGTCCTCCAGCAAAAGAAAATATCGTTAATTTTGAGGAGCGACTAATATTGGAAAAAAAATCTGCTGCGGTTGCAGACACTCCTGTTGTTAACTTGGGAATTATTTGGTCAGAAGAGGCTGAACAAGCCATAGGTGGTGAGGATGTTATGATGGCGGAAATATTGCGCACAGAGGTTGAGTTTAATCAGATATTAAAACAAAGCCTTATTAATCTAAAATGGAATTTGGTGTATGCGGGTAAAACAAATTTAGAGGAAAGTACAAACTTTATTGGGTTGACCGCATTTTCTATGGAAACCTTTACAGTAACTGATACAATAAAAAGTTTAAAATTATTATATGGATTAGATCACATTTGCATGATTCAGGCTTCAGGTTTTGGAAGCCAAGCTGTCGGTATGGGTTTTATTGGGGGCAGTGCCGTCCTATATAAAAATTTCAACAGTGATTTTTTTACAGCTTTTCATGAGTTTGGACATGGCCTTGGTCTATCCCATGAACGATCAGAAACCCAGAATATAGACCCGCTACAATTTAATTTTCCATATGGATTTAAGGACGATTCAAATGTGTGGTCTTGGACAATTATGGTCAGTACTGTGAATCCATACATTATTCCATATTTTTCGAATCCATTAGTAGTATATAAAGATGTTCCACTAGGTGCCCCCGAAGGAAGTTTGGATAGTTTAGGAAACCCAATTGCAGCAGATAATGCACGTTATATAAATGACTATATGGGAACAAGAGTTGCAAATGAAATTGGTGATGATTTACATGTTACCATAGACCGAAAATATATTTATATCCCTCCAAACGGTGTGCAGGAATTCAAAGTAAGGTATAGTAATACATCAACTCAGCCAATTGCGAACATTAGCATTAACGTGTCTAATATTACCAATGGGGAGATTTTAGATGCCACTGCTGGAGGAATAATTGGAGATGGGACTATAATCTGGGATAACATACCGGATTTGCCAGCTGCCGCAGCAAATAACCCTAGCTTTGGTTCGGAATTATTTTTCAGGGTTCGAATTAATCCAGGTGAAACTGTTTTATCGGAACCCTATATTTCTGCTACCAATGGTCAAGTTAAATCAGACGACCCTTTGGGAATTGGGTATTTAATTGGAGCGCGTACCAAAGTAGACAGCCTTGCAGTTAATCTTGGAGGTGCGGCTACTCCACAAAAATTTCCAATGAAAAGACTAATTGTTTTTAAAAATAACTTATTTCTTCGCGTGCCTTTAGAAGCTAAAAAAATTTCAGTATTCGATATTTCTGGGACATTACTTTGGAAAGAGGCAGTTCATAACCAGACTTCAATACAGGTACCAAAAGAGCTTCCTCAAAATGGAGTTGGAATAGCTGTTTTTGAATAGCGAGAAAGTGAATTATCGAGCAGAATAGCCTAAAAATGTCTATCTAATTTGAGATTTGACTATTAGCCAAATATTATGTACAATATTGTACATAATTATGTACATTTTGGAGGCAACATGAAATCTGCGAATTTTACTGAGTTCAGAAGGCACGCTGCTGAATATTTTACTGAGGTTGAAAATGGAACTGTTATTAGAATCATAAGGCATGGAAAACCTATAGCATATATTACACCCATACAAAACCAACAAACACCATCCTGGAAAAAGGAACCGCCAAAGTTAGTTTTAAATGGTGCATCTTTAGCTGGTGCTGTTTTGTCTAATAGAGAGGATGCCAGGCATTGAAAGTATTTTTAGATAGTTCTGCATTGGCAAAGCGGTATATTGAAGAAAAGGGAAGTGATAAGGTTTTTACACTACTTGAAGCATCTGATGAACTTGGAGTGTCCATTATCTGTTTGCCAGAAATAATTTCTGCTCTTAACCGCATCAAAAAAGAAAAGAAAATAACAACAGCTCAATATCTAACTGCTAAGCAAGCCATAGTTGAAGATGTAAGAGATGCCTCCATTTGCAATATAGCGGAAGGGACTGTTGCGAAAGCTGTTTACCTTTTAGAGGAAAATGTTTTAAGGACTATGGACGCTTTTCATATAGCCTCCGCATTAGAATGGAAATGTGATGTGTTTGCATCAGCAGACAAACAGCAAATTAAAGCCGCAAAAAAGGCTGGGCTAAAAGTAGAAGATGTGAGTTAAAGTTCTTTTTTATCCCTGGCTTTAGCCGATCTCCCTCAGTGCCTGATTTCTTTAACCCCTTAAAAAACAATAACTTAGCCTTTCAAAAAAAACATTCATTTTCTGAAAATCCCCTAAAATTTTTCTAAATTGCTTTGTGGCAGGCTATCTACCCTGTTTTGTCCGGCATTTGGTTACAGTTTAAGCCAGAGGTCGCTGCAACAATTTTGGAAAAATGTGAGATTTTATGAAGCTTAAAATAAGCAACATAGCCCAACTGTCCTGGCTAACACTATTTGGGTTTGTGTTTTTGCTTTCCTGCCACGACGACAACTTGCTCGATGTTGGCGAACAACCTTTGGTTTCGTATTTGATTAGCGTAACCGATAGCGCCACTGGCCTTCCTCTTGGTGGGGTAAAGGTGCAGGTGGTGGATATTTTACTCGACACTTCAAAATACACCACCGATAGTGCCGAAGGTTCCGTTTCCTTTGAAGTGGAAAGCTCCCAAAATTTAATAAGCCTTTCTAAAACAGGTTATCGCAGGTTAGATACATTATTAGAAGTAACCGAAAAACAAGACAGTGTGTTTGGCTTGCCCATTCGAAAAACATATAGCTTTAAACTAGTAGATTTAAATCAAAAAACTGCAGATACATTGCAAAACATCCAATACCGTATATTGGTGCGCGACCAAAATTTAAAACCCCTCACCAGCGCTTCTATTACTTTTACCGACAGCTTGGGAAATCCTAAATTAGCTGTGGATGAAAATGAGGATGGCCGTATTATAATTACCAGTTTGGGATTGGGCAAGCATTTGGTTTTGGTGGAGCAGCCCGGCTACCTGGGGCAATATCTGGAAATCAGCCTTCAGAAAGGAGCTAACGATTCCACCACTCAAAAATTTGTGGGTGACTTTGCGGTGACCCTTTTGCCCTTGTCCCAGAAAATCGAAGGCCAGCTTTTTCAAACAGTGGCCGGAAAAGGTTCCGTTCCGCTGGAAGGGGCCATGGTGGTTTTTTCCATTGAAGATACCCTCCAATCTCCCCGAAGTTTTAAAGTCCTTAGCGATGATGAGGGAATGTATCTTTTAGATTCTTTGCCTCCTCTTGCGGGAAAGCTGGAATACTTTTTAACAGATACATCCACAGAGCCGTCTAAAATTGTGGAAATGTCCAAGGAAAATTTGATTCTGGATAGGTTGGAACCTCCTGTGGAAATCAACCCCTTGGATGGGGCAGCTGGTATTCCTTTGTTAATTGCAAGGCCATCCGATACATTAGCCTCTCAAAATCCCATGATTTTTAAATTCAATCAGGAATTAGACCCGGCTGAACTGGAAGTTAAAATAAAAGAAGTTAATGTTGCTCTCAATTTGTTGGTGGAATGGAATGTATCCAGCGATGGAAAAACTCTCGAAGTATGGCTTAAAGATTCTATTCCCTGGAAAGAAGGCATTGTATACGAATACCAATTAATTGCAAAAAATTTATTTGGTGAATTTTTTAAAGCGGCCTCCCAATCGGGAAATGAAATTCAGGGCTTTAGTTATATAGAACCTACCGTTGTAGAAAATCCTAATCTTAAATTTCCCGATAATTTTAAAATTGCTTATTTCAATTCCGGAACCAGCGCTTTATTCGATTCCAACAGCGCTACCTCTAGCCAATATGCGGATTCCACGAGTAATATGGCTCTTTTGCGCTGGGAAAATCCAAGCTTAAAATCCGGCGAGCAGTTAGTTGATTCTGTGGCTATTTACATTCGGGACGAAGATAATTTTACCAATTGGTCCCATTGGCTAACCATAGCTGCGGAGCCAGATTCACTGCAATTGTTCTTCTTTTCCATTTATTCCACCTATGACTACCCCAGTGTCGAAAAACCGGCTTTTCCCATAATGGCTAGTCCCAATAAGTATTTTGAACTTCAATTTGTACCCAAGCAGCACAATACTTTATATCAAGACAACGCAAAAATTTTAAGTGCTCCTATAAAACAGGGAATGGGGGAGAGGGTTAATTGTAAAATCGAACTGCCTGATACCATGTTAATAACCGGGCCGGGTGTAAGTCCCGAAATTCCGGTATCCTTTGTATTTGCTAACGATACCAATGAGGCAGTTAAAATATCCGTTGAAAATTTTTCACCCACCGTTACTGTGACAGGAGGGAATGTTATTTTGAATCCTGCAGATTTGGAATGGACCTGGACAAATGTGAGTAATGGCCGCTCCCATACGGGCACTTTTACTTATAGCGGATCTGGGGATCTTCGCTTTCTGCGTTTTGAATTTACTTTGCCCGGTGCTAAATACTTAAACCTCAAAGGCGAAGAATCCACAACGCCTCTCTGGGTCAACCGGGAGAAAAACTTTTTTTCAGTCCCCAGGCAGGCTGTGACAAATTAATGGAAACCAATTATAAAAATGCCATTGCCGAGGCCCTGGTGGTGCTTAAATTGTCTGGTGATAGTTTGGTAGATAATTTAAGAGAAATTCTGCACAAACAAAATAAACTTGATGTTAGTGATCAGGAATTGGAAACAGTTCTGGAAAATCAGCTGAATATCAAATTCGAAAAAATAGAAGATTACGAACCTGCGGCGGATGTCCTGAGGTTGCTGCCAGCCATCAGTGCCAGGCACTATGGGGTAATGCCATTGGCTTTATCGGGCAGGCTTTTGCGCGTGGCCATGGTAGACCCCACCGATTTTGGCTTGTTGGCTGATCTTCGTTTAATCACCGGCCATTACATAAGGCCCGTTGTGGCCCATCGCCGCAACATTGAAAACATGATTGAAAGCTATTACCGAAATACTACTTCCAGCGGGCGGGGAGGGTTTTCGGCGGTTAATCACAATACTCCCAAGGCAGGCTCCTCTACGGCTATTTCTAAAACAGGGGAAGCCCCGGTTATAAAACTGGTAAACGATATAATCAGCGAAGCCATACATCAAGGAGCTTCAGATATTCATTTCGAGCCCTTTGAACGGGAAATGAGAGTTCGCTTTCGCCAGGATGGAGTCCTTCAATTACATCGAACCATACATACACGGGCCATTTCCGAGGTCACATCCAGGGTAAAAATAATGGCAAATATGGATATAGCCGAAAAACGCCGACCTCAGGACGGCAGAATTCGCATGGAGAATAAAGAAAAGTCCATCGATATGCGTATATCCACTTTGCCCACCGAACATGGCGAAAAAATCGTTCTCAGAATTTTAGATAAAGGCAATGTGGAACTTAATCTTGCCAGTCTGGGTATGGACAGAAAAGATTTGGAAACCCTGAACACCATTATTAAAAAACCTTTTGGAATGGTTCTGGTAACCGGCCCCACGGGTTCAGGCAAAACAACCACGCTTTACAGCGCCTTACAGGCTATTAAAACGCCCGATATTAACATCAGCACTATTGAAGATCCAATTGAATATAAATTAGATGGAATTACTCAAACCGCAGTAAAAACAGATATTAATCTCACCTTTGCCAATGCCCTGCGCACCTTGCTCAGGCAAGATCCCAATGTTATTATGGTGGGCGAAATCCGCGATGAAGAAACGGCCCAAATGGCCATTCGCGCTTCCCTTACCGGCCACCTTGTGTTTTCTACCCTGCACACCAACGATGCTCCCAGTGCCATTAGCCGTTTGCTGGATATGCAAATTGAGCCTTTTTTGGTTTCTTCCTCACTAACATTGGTGGTGGCCCAACGCCTGGTTCGCAAAATTTGTTCGGGTTGCGCCGTTCAGGAAGCTGTGGAGCCCATTATCCTAAAAGGCCTCGGCCTGCAAAATACCGAGTCCGGCCACTCCTTTAAAAAGGGAAAGGGCTGTCCTAAATGTAATTTTACGGGGTTTGCAGGAAGAATTGGTCTGTTTGAATGTATGCCCATCACAGAATCTATACAAACTCTGATTAATCAAAAAGCCGATTCTGGAAAAATCAGGCAAATGGCTATGTCACAAGGGATGATAACCCTTCGGCAAGACGGAATTAATAAGGCCAAAGCCGGTCTAACCACTCCCGAAGAAGTATTGAGAGAAACGAATTAATGGAATTTAAAAAATTGAAAAAAAAATATTTTATGGTTAACATGGGTTTGCCAACCCAGGTCAAGGCTTTTTATCGGCTAAAGCCAATGCTTATGTACTTACTATTGGCCTATTTTGCTTTTATAACCTTGGCACCCGGACAGGAGCAGCCACAGCCCTCTTCGAATTCCCAATCCAATAGTGCCGAAATGTCCCCTTCCCAAAGACGGGCTTTTATTAGGGATAGTCTTCGAGCCGAGCGCTTAAAGCGCCGGGAGGCAGTCAGTAACAGCAGCCAGCCTGCTAACACATCCAAACCAACACCCGTTTCTAATTCGCAATCAAATGTTAGTCCATCCAATACATCAGCCTCTTCAGCTTCTTCGGAGGAGTCTAAGACCGAACCATCAACAGCTCCCAAAGCTTTAAAACAAAACCAGGCAAAAAAGCATTCCGTAACCGCAGAGGAACTGCCTATTCCCGATTCTATAATTGTGGAGGCGCTATCTGTTCGCGATACGGAAATCAGAGATATATTAACAGGCCTGGCTTCCCAATACAACGTCAATATTTTAATTGACAGGGATGTACAGGGTAAGATTTCCATAAGCCTTAATAAAATCCCCTTAAAACAAGCCTTGCCCCTTATTGTTACCGAAAATGGATTTCAATTATCTGTTGTACACGGCACTGTTAAAGTGTCTAATCCTCCGGCTCCCGAACCCGAGCCCGAACCGGAGCCGCCCTTTGAAATAAATGAACATAGGGGCCTTCTCACTGTGGATATAAAGGATATTCCTGTAGACAAGGTGGTTCGAAAGTTAGTGGATGTTACGGGAAAAATTATCACCTTGGAAAGTGATGCTACCGGAACTATTTCAGCATACTATAAGGAATTAGAAACAGATAAGGCGATTTCCCTGATTTTAGAAACAAACGGTTTTAGGCTTCATAAAAAAGACAGCATATTATCCATATCCCGGGATGCCTGGGTAGCCGCCTCCGATGGCAAATCCACCGGGGGAAAATCCCGCATATATATAAAAGGCAATCTGGTTTCTATGGAAGTGACGGAAGCTCCCCTGGCTCAGGTTATTAATTCTATAACCACCCAGGCTCACTTAAGCGCCGTTGTATATGGCAGCATAAGCGGGAGTGTAACTGCAAAGCTGGATAACATTCCCATTGCCGATGCCTTAACCTACTTGTTTAGAGGAACAGACTACACCTTTTGGCTTCACAATAACATTTATTTTATTGGCTCAAAAGAAATGAAGGCCATGACCAATTCCAAACTTTTGGTTTTAAAACACATGAAGGCCGATGAAATTATGGATTTAATTCCTGCAGATTTAATAAAAGACATGAAAGTCAAAGTTGTTCCCGGACAAAATGCCCTTATGGCTATGGGAACCTATGAAGGAATATCCAACCTGGAAGATTACATTAACAAAATTGATTTGCCTGTAGCCCAAATTTTAATTGAGGCCCTTGTGGTGGATTTGGATATGGATAAAATTCGCAACTACGGGGTGAATTTGTTTTTGGGCTCTACCCGGGGACATGGTCCCGAAGTTATTTATCCCGACTTTAGGATGACTATGGGTAAAGAGGAATCCGAAGAATTGTTATCGGGAATTCCCGGGCTCCGAGATATAATATCACTGCCTAAAAGTTTTGTGGCCCGAGTGGAAGCTCTCGAAAAAGAAAAGGTTTTGCGAATAAAATCCAGACCCCAAATAGCAACTTTAAATGGAAAAACAGCATCTATAACAGTGGGGCAAACCCAATATTTTCTGTTGAAATCAGAAGTGGATTACAATCAGGTGGCCACTACAACCACAAAAACTCAGGAGCGTTTTGAAAAAATCCAGGCCGATATCACCCTTACTGTAACCCCTTTTGTAACCGGCGAGGGCGAAATTACCGTTGAAATTGTTCCTGATTTTTCTGAACCGGAAGGTAGCTTTAGCTCCAATGTTCCTCCCACCATAAACCGGAGAAATTTAAAGTCCACAGTTCGTTTACGGCAGGGAGAAACAATTGTGTTGGGGGGCCTGGTCAAAGAGGGGTTGATTGCCGATAGAGCACAATTTCCAATTCTGGGCTCTATTCCCATTGTGGGATGGTTGTTTAAAAACAATAACACCACCAAAAGCAGAACTCAATTAATGATATTTGTGACCCCCCATATATATTATGGTTCAGATGCCAATGTGGATACAGAAACATATTTGGATAGGTACAAATAATACCCTGTTTACTTCATGAAGACGCCCCCAATTAAATCCTTATTTAAAAAAGAAAAATTGTGGGCTGCTGAATTTTTAGAAGATAGTATCCGGCTTTTGCAACTCACTTCTGAAGATGGCAAATTAGCTGTTACCGCAAAGTTTAATGGAAACTATGAGGAAGCCGAAGTATTTGCACTAAAAAACCATTTAAAATGGGATGGAGTATACGGAGCTATTTCTCATTTGCCTTACAAAATAAATCAGCTGGTAAATGCAGGAGCAGATGATTCGGAGTTTCAGGAGGAAAGAGAAAGGCTTCGTCCCAAGGGTTTGCCAGAATCAGATTTCGCAGAAGCTTTTGTGGGCAAAGACAATTCTCTATCTCTGGTCCAGTATTTAGACGAAAATTTGGAGCAGTTTAAAACAAGCCTACCGCCCAATTTGTCCACTTTAAACAGCTTTGCTTTAAGTCCGTTGGTAGCTCATCAATATTTGGAAGCCCAAAATGCCATTGCTTTAAATTCAATAACATGTATTTTTGAGGAAAGCCATACCCATTGTTTAATATATGGGAAAGCCGGCTTGATTGAATGTGTGGATATACCCTTTGGCAGAGACTTATTAAAAGATTCTCCAGAACTTTTTGGCCTGGAATTAAAAAAACTCGAATGGTATAGTATCACTTCCGAAAAATCAGCAACGGTTCCCGGATTTAGATTCTTTAGCAATTCTATTCCAGAAGTAGAAGAAAAATGTTTAGAAAACACAAATATAAAATGGGATAAAATTGTTCCGGCTATAGAAATTGAGTCTGGTTTTTTGGTCCCGGCACTTCTTTGCTGGCTGCAAATGAATGCAAAAAATTTGGAGGAACCCACATCTAGCTATGTTATAGGATCCCATAACAGCCATATTAGTGAAAACCAAGGCCTTTGGAAAAGGCGGACTTTTTCCAGCCTTAAATATTTTACTCTTGCCATTGGAATAGTTGGTTTAAGCTACCTTGTATTGCTTTTTGCATCGTTTGCCCTTAACAAATTAACGGAAAAAGACAGGGCTAAATTGTTGGAAAACATACAGCATATGGAAAAAATAAGGCAAACCAAAGAAACCATTAAACTTAACATGGAAAAATTATCTGCTGTTCTGGCGGAAAAAAGCCGGGTGTCAGAAGACATACAAAAAATTGCTTTGGGACTTCCCGATAAAACCTGGCTTAAAGCCATAGAAACTAACCATGTCAGGGAAAAAGGCCACATATATTTTGTTTCGGGATATTGTTTTCAGGAAAGAAAAGTCTCAGAAATTTTGGGGGGATTGGAAAGGCAAAATTTTAGCGATGTTAAGTTAAAATATACGGAAAGAATTGCAGGGGAAAAAATTAAAGACTTAACGGGTTTAACAGCAAATAAACAGGACTTAATCGAATTTGCCATTTTAATAAGGCCTTAACATTATGAGTCAATTAAACAGCATATTAAAGCCCTACAAATACCAATTGCTTTTTGCATTGGTTATGGTATTTGGTCTTTTTATATGTTATGGGATGTTAAAGTTAGGGTACCAACAACTGCAAATAGCAAGTAATGACTTCGCAAAATTCCAAATGCTAAAAAAAGGACAAGGTAACTTTTCCCTTACGGATAGTTTAAAATTATTGGAAATCGCTTCAAAAAAAAGCGATAAACTAATGCAAACAATCCCAAAGGATGGTAGAGCGTCTTTTTTATTATCCCGTTTGGTGGATGGGGCCCAAAAAAACAACCTACGGTTAAGTGACATACAAACAATGGAAGAAATTTCCCATGGGCATTATGTGGAAATACCTTTAAGCCTTTCTACCAACGGGGATTTCATCGATTTAGAAAAATATTTTATGTATCTTGAAAACATGGATTTGAGTATAAAATTAAGAAATTTAAAAATTGAATCTGTGCAAATAAACAAGCCAACAGTCCAAGCTAATGTGGAGTTATCAGCCTTTGTCTTTGACCAATAATAAATTAAAAAGCAGCCTGGCAGTTTTAACCCTGTTTGTTTGGATAGTGGTTTTTGTGCAGTTGTGGAAAGCCAACCAAACCTTAAATAATGAAAATGGCAATCTTCCTATGGCTAAGTCCCAGGCGGGTTTCGATTTGCAGTTATTAAAATCCAAGCCCATTTCTTTAGATACAAATATGAGGGATCCCTTTGAGTCCTATTTATATGCTGCAGCTCCTAAGCCCGTCATAAAAGAAAATAAGTCTAAGCCCAAAGTGTTGAAAAAAATTGTAACTCCGCCCACCGCAACTCTTGCCGGATTTATGGGAGGAAGCAATCCCATCGCCATTTTAAAACAGGGAAACGAAACTCAATTGCTAAAAGTTGGCGAAGAAGCCTGGGGTCTTAAAGTAAAAAAAATAAGCAAGTCTCTGGTCCTGGTGGAAAAAGAGGGAAAAGAGTTTGAAATTCGCCCATAATAGTCCCGGAAAAAGTAGGGGGGCTGCATTACCATATGTGCTGGGGCTTATAATTTTATTAGGGATTTCCCTAAATATTTTATTTCGTGAAAATAACACACAATTGCAATTGACCTACAAGAGAAAGTCCCAGTTGCAATCCAATTTGTTAGCCGAATCCGGTTTAAATTTTGCTCTTTCAAAATACAACTCCTTTAGTTCAAAGGATTCAACTCTAAATTTTGAAACCAGCAAGTTACAATATTGGATAGAGCCGCAAAAACAGGGATTTGAAATTTTTTCGGAACTAAAGGGCATGTTTGGGTATGTTGAATCCAAAAGCATATTATCCAATAATAAGTCAAGTGATGAAATAACATTAACAGCATGGGTGGGCCAGGAAGTAAATTGGGAAAAATTTCCGGCTATTTGCTTAACCAACAAACAGGGTAATTTGGTTTTAGCGGGAAACGCCTCTATTGAAGGCGATGTTTTGCTTTGGCAGGGCAATGTAAGAAAAGCGACATCAAGAAAAGTCCGTTTTAGCGGTGCTACAGGACACAGGGGAAATACCTTGGACAGTAATTCTGTTTTATGGAACCATATTTCTGTCTATTTAAACAATATTAACTCCTGGATAAATAACATTGATTTAAATCAAATTCAAAATAAATATTCTTCAGATAATAAAAACATTAATTCTGATATCTCCAATACTTCGGATAAATTTCATTTGCAACAGTCTAACTCAGAATCGGTTGATGAGGAGAAAACAAACTTTTCAGAAAAAGAGAAAACCATTGTGTATGAACACCAACTGATAATAAAGTCTGGAAAGTTGTCTTTTTCATCCAGAGCGAACTACATAAACTCTGAATTTTATGCAGATACAGTTTTCATTGAAGATGGCGCTAAATTGAAAAATTGTCTGGTTTTTGCAAAAACCCAAATTAACCTAAGTGGAAATGTAAATTTGTCCGGGCAATATATAGCCCGGGACTCTATTAAAATAAAAGGGAATTTAAGCCAAACCAGTTTTCCTGTTTTTTATGTGAAAGGCAGGATAGAAGTTAAAGACAAGGATACCAGCTATGTTGGTGGCCTTATGGTGGAAGAATGTTCCGGGAACGGAATTTTTATTTTTGCCGGGGAAAATCGCAGAACTGTGGATAGTAAGGAACATATTGTTATAGACCACAATTCAAAAATAAAGGGCATTGTTTATGCTATGGGGAATGTGAATTTTCAAGGTGCTTTGTCGGGGAGTCTTGTGGCCGAAAATTTAAGATTTCAAAAAGAGGGAACAACATACTTGGGTCATTTATATAATGGGAAAATTAGCTTTTGGAAAAGTGAGGAAATTGAAAATAAAAATGCGGCATTAATTGCCCCCTTATTATTTTCTCCCAAATTAAAAGCTGTTTATTTTAATAAAAGTCGCAAAGAGAAAAAGGAGCTTTCGGGGTGAAGCGACAAAAAGGTTTTACCCTAATAGAAGTTCTGGTAGCTTTGGCTATTGCCACAGCCATTTTATCCCCCATGACATTATGGTTTTACAACACAGGGGTAAATAGGCTGGCATGGCAGCAGCATCAGGGAATTCAATTGTGCCGCCTTTTCTTAAACCGGGCGTATTTAGAAGGTTGGGAACACTCAAAAGAAGTTTTAGACCCAATTTTAGGCGATTATCAGCTTAGAATAGAAGTCAAAAAAATCTCAAATGAAATTCAATATTATTCCCAGTTAAAAACAAAATCGGGTAAAGAAATTTGCCAATTAAATATTAGCCGCTTTATGCCTGATTTGAATGAAAAATAACTCAAATTTGATGTTTATGAACTTCGAAATAAAGATAAAGAAAAATAACAAGGGGTATACGTTAATCGAATTAATGATAGCTCTCGGGTTAATTGGAATTGTTTTGGCATTAAGCAGTAGCTATTTCTTAAGCGCAAATTCGCAATTTTTGAATAGAATGAAAGGTAGCGATAATTATAAGCAACAAGTTCTACTGCAAATTGAAATGGATAAGGCGCTTCGAAGGGAAATTCAAGATTGTAACTTTGGTAATCTTAAATTTACCGATGATTCCCCAAATTTTTTGTCTAATTTAAAGGGAAAATATCCCCAAATTAAAGAACTTAAATTTTATTGCTACGAGTTGAATTTAGACAAAGAAAAGCTCCAGACCTGGAAACTCTTGCCTCAGCCGGAATTGGTAGAGTACAATGTTAGCTGGAATTATAATGGAAAAGATATACAATTAGTAGGATCTGTTTTAAAATAAAAAAAGTCGACTAACTTTTTTTAATTGCGTTTTCTATAGAGAAAAAATCCTCAAATATTAAGGCAGATATTTGGTTTAGATCGCTTTGTAAATTATCTAAAAATTCGTGCATTCCCTGGCTAAAAACATCATTGATGTCGGAATACTCTAATTTAGATTTGAGCATTCCCAATTGTTTTTCTGATTTTAAAAGGAAGCCTGTTTGGGTATTAGTGATTTTGTTTAAGTATTCTTCCGCATGTTGCAGGCAGCGTCCAATAGCTCGTGGAAAATCGTAATCGAAAATTAAAAATTCAGCAATATTGCTCGCACTTAATTTTCCGTATTTTTTCCTATACATATCATAGGCGCTTACAGATTTTAAAAGCGCCGCCCATTGGATTAAATCTAACGGGGAGCCGACATCGCTTTGATCCGGCAATAGGATATGATACTTTACATCTAAAACTCGAGATGTTTTATCCGCGCGTTCTAAAAGCTTTCCCACATTTCCAAAGTGCCAGCTATCGCTTCTGGAAAGGGTATCGTTAAAAATGCCATAAAGAAGTTGGCAGCCAACTTTTATATCAATAAAAAAGCTTCTGGGATCTTTCTTTTTCCAGTATTTTCCCTCTACGCCTTTTTTTACCAGATAATAAAGGGCGTTAATTTGCTCCCAAACTTCCCTGGTAATTTCCGGGCGAATGGCTCGGGCGTTTTCCCGGGCATTGACCAAACAATTATATATGGAATTGGGGTTTTTACTGTCAAAGCCCATAAAAAAGATGGCCCTGGATTTTTCTACTTTACCGTAAAGTTTTTGATAGAGTCCAAAATCACCTGTGGTTACTATCAAGGGTTTCCACTGTTCAGGAAGATCCGGGGGCATTTCAAGTAAAAGGTTAAAATTAACATCCATAAATCGGGCATAGTTTTCGGCCCGTTCTATGTATCGGTACATCCAATAGGTGGCATCGGCTACTCTGCTTAGCATCAGAGGGGCCCTCCCAAAACCCAGGTGTCTTTACTGCCTCCACCTTGGGATGAATTGACCACTAAAGAGCCTTTTTTAAGGGCTACGCGCGTTAAGGCTCCGGGAATGATTTTAATTTCATTGCCATATAAAATATAAGGCCGCAAATCCACATGCCGCCCTTCTATTCCTTCTCCAATAAGGGTCGGAACGCGAGATAGGTTGATAACGGGTTGGGCGATATATTTTCTGGGAGAAGCCTTTACTTTTTTTGCAAAATCAGCACATTCCTTGGCTGTTGATTTGGGGCCAATTAGCATTCCGTAGCCGCCAGAACCATCTGTTTCTTTCACCACTAATTTACGGATGTTTTCCAAAACGAATTTTAAATCTTCTTTTTCTGCGCAAATGTATGTCTTTACGTTTTGGAGCAGCATTTCTTCACCCAGGTAATATTTAATAATACGGGGCAAGTAAGCGTAAACGGCTTTGTCATCGGCGACTCCGGTTCCAGGAGCGTTTACCAAAGTTACATTGCCTTTAAGATAGGCTTCAAAAATTCCAGGAGTTCCCAATAAAGAATCTTTCCGGAAAACTAAGGGGTCCAAAAATATATCGTCTACCCGGCGATAAATAACATCTACACGAGACAAGCCACTTGTGGTTACCATATAAACAATATCGTCTTTAACCACCAGGTCACGACCTTCCACAAGTTCAGCTCCCATTTGCTGGGCCAAATAGGAATGTTCGTAATATGCTGAATTATATATGCCCGGAGTAAGAACGGCCAGCTTGGGTTTGTCGCGTTTGGAGAGTGACTCCATCATATCTCTAAGATGATGGGAATAATCGTAAACGGGGCGCACATTTAGTTTCTCAAAGATTTCGGGAAAAGTCCTTTTTAAAATCTCTCGATTTTCAAGCATATAGGATACACCGGATGGACAACGCAAGTTGTCTTCTAACACATAAAACTCACCGTCGGCACCGCGGATTAAATCGGTACCTGTTATATGGCTCCAAATGTTCTTGGGAGGATTTAAACCAATACATTGTTTTAAGAAATTGGGACTCGAAAGAATCAAATCTTTTGGGATGATTTTATCTTTTAATATTTTTTGCTCGTTATATACATCGTGGATAAATAAATTTAAGGCATTAATCCTTTGAGAAAGCCCTTTCTCTATAAAATTCCAATCTGTGGCAGGGATGATTCGAGGAATAATGTCAAGTGGTAAAATCCGCTCAATACCCTGGTTATCACTGTAAACATTAAAGGTCATTCCAAGGGATAGTTGCGCCCTGTCTGTGGCGTGTTGGAGAGAGTGCAATTTTTTCCAACTTAATTTTTCGAGCCTGGCTTTAAATGCGGAATAATAATTGCGGCAATTTCCGGCTTCATCCATCATTTCATCATAAAAGCCCTTAGTGCTGTAATTGTTGAATTTTACCTTTTCCAACATATTTAAAAATTAAAAAAACAATGGAGAGTGGGCCAAAAAAAAATAAAATTCAGGGAAATTATGGTTGGCGAAAACCCTTATTAGTTGAATTATGGTTATTAAGATAATATACTTCAATTACATTCCAGGTTTGTCTTATTGAATGATAGGTTTCAATCACAATTGAAATTAGGAGTATAACTTTGGGCTTGATTTTTAAAATATCCATTTTTTTAAGCTATTTACTCTCAATTTCAACTTTTGCCACTAATTATAATGTGGGTCCTCAGGCTGATTTTGCTTCCATCCAAGCTGTTGTCGACCTTCTAAACCCTGGAGATACTGTTTTCGTGGCCGGTAATAATAGCTATCCTGCAGACATATATATAGATCGAAGCGGAAGCGAAAATAATTGGATAGTCATAAAAGGAATTATTCCTGACGGGGGCGCCAGGCCTGTTATAACTGGCGAGGGAAATTATGGCATTAACATTTCAGCAGATTTTGTTGTTGTTGAGGGTTTTCAGGTTTCGGATATGCCTAAAGGAATAGGCGTATTTGGGAATAATATTTTAGTAAGAGGAAGTATTATTAATGGTTGCAATCACGGACTTATTGGTTACGGGACAGGAACGGGTAATGTTACGGTGGAGTATTGTGAGTTTTATGGAAATGGAGTGCCTACGGGTGGAGCTACGCAACATCAGATTTATATGGCCACAGATGAGGAATCTTATCCGGGAGCTATTTTTAGATTGCAGTTTAGTTATCTGCACGATGCGGTTGAAGGGGATAATGTTAAGTCCAGATCCGAGAGAAATGAAATTTATTACAATTGGATTGAAAATGCCGGTTCAAGTGGACACGGGCTGGGTTTGTTTGCTCCTGACCCTGAAGATAACGCCAACGTGGAGATTAACACAGCGAGAGAAGATGCTGATGTTGTGGGAAATGTTATTATTCAGGCTCGAAATTCCTGCGCCAGAATAGGTGGGGATGCTCCTGGTTATCCAACCGATGGGCGGTATCGTTTTGTAAACAATACATTTGTTTTAACGGGAAACAGGGGAGATGTGATCCGTACCTTTAACCGCTTGGAAACATTGGAAATGTATAATAACATAATGTATGCGCTTCCGGAAGCTGGAGACTTTCGTGTGTTAAATGATGCAGACGGTGATTGGGTTCATAGCCCTCGAAGTGTTTTGGGTAGCCACAACTGGATTAAAAATGGGTTTACCAATATCCCATCAGATACAGAATTTTTAAATTCTCTACAAAGCGCAAATTCTCCATTTGCAAATGCCCAGTCCTTTGATTTTTATCCAGCCGTGGGTAATGAAATTGTTAATGCAGGCGCAGCCCAAACTCCTGGCTTTAGTGAATACCCTTTGGAAAATGTACTGTTTCCGCCTGTGTATCATCCTCCAGAGAGAGGCCTTCCAGAGCTTGGCTCAGCCCAATTGCGAATAGCTAAAGCTACTTTAGACCTTGGAGCTTTTGAAGCTAAAGAAGGAATGGGAGTGAAGACCAGAAAAAATGCCAAAAAGATTGTTCCCAAAATTGTTTCAGAGGAAGATAAAATTCAGTTGCTGTATTATGTTAGGCAGCCAGAAAAAATTGAAATTTCAATAATTTCTTTAAATGGAGAGCTTAATAGAAAATTTGAAATTTTAACACAAAAAACAGGAATTAATCAATTCCAGATTCCCAAGAAGGGGTTGGGTACAGGGGTATATATGTTACAGATAGCTGCAAATGATGGTGTTCAGTTTGCCAAAGTTATACTAATTCAAAAATAACTTAAAAACATTGCTCAAACCATCGGCATTAATTTCTAAAAAATAGATTCCAGGCTTTATTTCTGGTGCAAGGTAAATTTCCCCATTGGTCTTGTTATACGTTGATATAATTTCCCCGTTTAAATTATGTAGTCGAGTCTTAATAGATTTTGGTTTAGGAGCAGATATTAAGATTTTCCTTCCAGACTGATGGAGTTTTATTTTTGCAAGGTTATCTTGTGAAGGTGAAGCGCTATTAAGTATCCAGCAACTTCCATCATCGATTCTGGCATCGGGATCGTAATGCTCTGAATTTGGATCGGTACATCCATTTTGATAGTCTCCGGCAACATAACGAAGGTTTTCCCAGTAAAGTTTCATAATCAGGCTGTCATTGTATTCAAAAAATCTCCCGTAGCCATGACCAATATCATTAAATAGTACGCGACCTTTTCCTGAAATATCCACATCTTGCCTGGCCCAAATGTAGGTGTGGTCACCACCATCATCCATTACAGGTAAAACATCGGGAGCCCCTTCAGCTGTGGCAATAACAGTAACACCATCTAAATTTCGGACAGACTTGGAAAAAGATTCCCAAGTATCTCGAAAAGAAAATTTTTCGGGCATATTTTCAGTCATCCATTTTAGTTCGTGATGATTGGTTGCTTCTTCATCTCTATTAATTGAGGCAGTCCCGATTCCATGCCTGGATGTCCGTGTCCCTAATATTTCTAAAAATTCAGGCCAAGGATATTCTTCACTATCTGCCGTTCCATGAATAATAAGCCACCCACCACCTTGTTTGAGGTAATTTAAGGCGGCCTCTTGGAAATTACTATCAATAAGCGCTCTGCCGACTTGGGTGTTATTATTCCAAATAATTGCCTCAAATTGCTCAAGGTTTTTTAGTCTAAATATTTTTTTGATTTCTAAAGAATCTGTTGTTTCAGTGATTTCCTCTATTTCAAATCCTTTTTGGGCTGATAAAATTTTAAATGCTTCGGTTACATACTTTAGCCCATCTACATGTGCCCAACCACCTGAAACACTGTATATCAAAACCTTCTTTACTTTAGTTTCAGATTCCGGGGGCTTTTCTTGAGCAAAAACATTTACAAACAAAGAACTAATGCAGCAGATATAGATACATTTTAAGAAAGCACTTTCTACCTTAGATTTCATAAAATTTTCCCACTGAACTTTTAGAATGCCAAGTCATTAGCAAAGATAATATGAAATCTGAAATTCAGGTTGTTTTATTTCTAAATTTCACGATTATCTACCAATAATTTGCTTAAAAAGTTGGTTGCACAACTCCTCCGCCAATCCGTCCAACTTTGGTAAGGAATTTATTTCCTTTTTTAATACTAGAGATGGAGGAAAATTATGTATAAAAAAATATCTGCCTTTGCAGGTGGAACATTGCTTACGTTTACCGGATGTTTGTTCACAGAACAATCTACTTCGCCAGGCCCGGAAAATTTCGAACCCGTTCAATACGGAGAATTTACCAAGTGCGGTGAATTTGAATTGATTCAGGATGGGAAAAAAACTACTCAAAATGAAATGTATCGTTTTTCTGTCATGAATCAGGAAATTGATGAAGAGCCGGATTGGGCCGAATATTGGGCAGCTCCAAAGGTTGCCGATTGCCAATCAGCCCGACAATACACTCAAAAAAGAAACGAATATTTTGGGATAGATTCAAAAACCTACGACGTGGTTTCCAGTGAAAATGGAGCGCTATTAAAACCAGCTACTCAGGTAGCAATATATGGGGGCAGTGCCTCAAAAGTTACCGCTGTAGGACAAATAACAACAAATGATCATATTGCTACTGCCACATTTATAGAGAAAAGAGCTTTTTTAACAACTGCAGCTACTATTGTGAATAGCAGTAACCCCTGGGTTCAACCAAATCCGCAATCTGGAGTACTGGATAAGTTAACTATTTACGATAACGGCAAGAATAATGATTGGTATGGAGTAAAATATAAGGCTTGGGTTCACCATCATTATGCTGGCTTTGGGGACTGGTCAGATGACATTGCAATAGTCAAAGTTGATAAATACACTGGGTATAATCTGGATAAGGATATTGTCGGGTTTAATCAAATCCAAAATAGTTATTCAGATAATGAAGTGATGGCTATTATCACAACAGATTGGTCCGATAACGATATAAAGAAAGTTTTCGATCGGTGGAATTTTAATGTGCAAATAAGGGGTTGGGGGGCTACCTGTAATACCTGTGGAGCTTCTGATAAACTCAAATATTTTGATACATACATACATAGTACAGAAACAGGTACTTTTAAAACGGTTCATGGAGATTTACATACAAAAGCAACCCCTGTAGGATCGAAATTTGTGGATTCCAAAACATGCAAGGGAGATAGCGGTGGCCCAGTATCTTTAAAAAAAGAGAGTTTTGGCTTGGATGAATTGGTGGCAGTGGGTATGACTGTTGGACACCAGGGTGAGAATAGATGTCAGCCAGATAGAGGGTATACCTGGCACACTAGTTTGTATAAAAAAGCAAGCTGGATAAAAGATATTATGGATAATAACATTACGGATGACTGCTATTACGAGTCATCTAAAGGTCTTCGCTTTTTAAAATGTAAATAGGGCTACATTGTAGAGCGAAGAAGGCTTCATAGCCTGGGGGAGGGTAAAACCTCCCTTTTTTATTTTATGAAAACCGTCTGCTTTATTACCGCATCTGACGCATGACCCCAATGACCCTTCCGGCAATGCGAAAGTCTGGGGTGCGCTCATCCACAATAATGGCACGAAAGGCCTCGTTAGCAGGTTCGAGGCGAACCCGGGTTCCATCGGGATGGTAATATTTAACGGTGGCCTCGTCTCCAATAATGGCCACCACAATTTGACCTTTATCGGCAGTGGCTTGCTGGCGGGCAAAAACCAAGTCTCCATCGAAAATACCCGCATTTTTCATGCTTTCGCCGCGGACCCTAAGTGCCATTACGTTTTTTTGACGCATAAGGAAATCTCTGTCTACAAAAACAGTGCCTTCGAGATTTTCCACAGCTAAAATAGGGGAGCCAGCGGCAATACGGCCCACAATGGGCACTTCAATTAAATTATCCGGTTGAGAAGCGGAAGCGTGGGGAACAGGGGGCTTTTCCACCAAATCAATGCCTCTGGATACTTTTGGAGTACGCTGAATGTAATTTTTTTTGATTAACGCAGATAAAATGCTGCGAACCCCATTGGTGGAGCTAATGTTGAAAGTTTCGCCAATTTCGCGAACTGTGGGAGGCCGGCCTTGTTTTTCCAGTGATTCTTTAATGAATTCGTAAACTTCGGCCTGTCGGTCTGTTAAAGTGGTAACGGGTGACATAAGTGCCTCACTAATAAAAAGATAGCTTAAATATACTGCTCATTAGTTCAGTTGTCAAGATGTGCAGTACTTTTTAATTGCTTGATGCCAAATCTTTTTGTATCTTGATAGTATGACGATCATTAATTTAATGACCGGTTTGGTGGTTTTGTTGTTTTTCGCACTATCTATGGCCATAATCAGTCGTCTCAATAGTCTTTCTCTCCAAAGAGAGAGAATACATGATAAACTCAGAAAAGCAATGGAAGAAGAAAATAAGCTCGAGGAGCCAGCGGCAGAATCGGCCGCCTAAAGTTTTTTATACGACATGATCTTAATACATTTCATATACATCTTAACTCAGCTCTTTAAACCGGCTTACTTCTCCACAATATCGGCAAAAAAATCAAAAAAATACAATATGCCGATACACGTATCACAATCAAATCATTGGAGAAACCATGAACCAAGAAGCACTCTTATACATAGTGTTAGCCCTAAACGTACTTTACATTCCTGCTTTTATACTATTGTTCGCAAAATTGAAAGAAATCAAATATTTAGTCGACCAACCTGTAATCCAGCGTTTATCATCCAACAACAAATTCACCCCTTATAAATTCGACCGTTCCACCAGTTCCGACAACAAAGAGCCTAAAAAAGTAAAGAGCCAAAACGGCGGTCATAAAAAAGAAGCTAAAAGCAGCAATCGCGGCGGAAGAGAAAGGGTACGCAACCAACGCAATACCCGCACTCGCGGCGGAGCCAGGCAAAATCAAGGTCGCGGCACCGTTGTAGCCAATCAACCTGCCGATGACAATGCAAGCCCAACCAAAGCAGATTCTGGTCCGGCCCCTGAACGAAAAGAACGAATTACCGTAGCCGAAGTTGCCAGCCCAAAGGCCCAACCTGAAGCAAAAATTGAAAATAAACCCGAAACCAATGGCCACAGCAATGGAGCTGCAAATCACGGACGCCGTCAACTTCCCAAACAAAAAGTGGAAATTCCCGAATCCGTAGCACAGAACGAACCCGATACCACAAATATCGCCAGTGCTGATTCTCATGAAATCACTCATGGCAGAAGGGTTAAAATGAAAAAAGCTCCTTCTTTCGATGAATAATTTTTTATAAGGGTTATCGTGTAAGGCCGGTTTTCACCGGCCTTTTTTTTATCTGTTCCTTGTGAAAATTTTGCCCTTAATTTTGGTGACAATATTTTGTTCAATTTTTTCCATTAGGCCTAAAAAAGTTTAAAAATTATCTAAAAATCAAAAATAATCTTAATTTTGGTGACAAAAATGTCACCTATTTTTGTGGAAATATTGGAAAGTACCCGGTGTTTTTCCTCAGATGGTCTAAATTTAGAGGGGGAAGTTTGGTAAGAAAGAGGAGTTTCGGTTTTGGAAGAAAACCAGGTCCAACCAGTAAATCTGTTTGATTATTTTGATTATCAGGAATACCTGCGGGATGTGTACGCTTTTCGGAAAAAGCAAGACTCCTATTTTACCTATCGCTTCATAGCTTCAAAACTAAATATCGACCACGCCTATGTGGTAAAAGTCCTTCAGGGACAAAGGCATGTGTCTTTGAAAACAGCAGCAAGCTTTTCCAAGCTGCTAAAACATAACAAGCGGCAGCAGGAGTATTTTGAATTGCTGGTGCTGTTTTCCAAAGCCAAAGCAAACAGTGAGATAAAACATTATTTTGAAAAATTATTAACATACATCGAAGTGAGTCCCCTTAAAATTGAAGGGCACAAATTCGAGTTTTACCAAAAGTGGTATTACACCGCCATTCGTGAGTTAATTGGCATATCTGGCTTTGATGGAAATTATCAAAAGCTGGCTTCGCAAACGGTTCCGGCCATAAGCATCTCTCAGGCCAAAAAATCCATTCAACTCTTGCTTAAGTTAAAACTCATTACAAAAAATTCCGATGGAAGTTATAGCCTCAGTAGCCGTTTTATCACTCCTAGTGAAAAAGTCCAGCCCTTGGCTATTCGGGAGTTTCAAAAAGAAACCATCAAATTGGCCGCCGAAGCTTTGGATAATATCCCCAAAGAAGAACGGGATATTTCCACTTTGACTCTGAGTTTGTCTGCGCAGGGTCTGGAAAAAATGAAGGCGAGTCTTACTAACTTCAGGCAGGAACTGATGCGTATCGCCAATCAGGATGAAAATGTAAACAGAGCCTATCAGATAAACCTGCAACTTTTTCCCATTACCGGGCCCGGAGATAACAAAAAATGATACGGGCTATTGCTATAATTTTACGTCTACTATCCATAACATTACTTTTAATGTTGTTATCCTGTTCTTTAAATTCTGACGAAATTGCTGGTAAGGGAACGGGTTCAGAAACACCAAATACATTAACGGGAATTGTTCAGGATTCATTGGGAAATCCCAGCGAGGGAGTGTTGGTGAAGCTAAATCCAAGCACTTTTAACCCGGTCCGGGAAGAATTGCCCGATTCCCTAAAAACTACAACAAACTCCAAAGGAATTTACTCTTTTAAAATATCAGGCCGCTCCAGTTATAACCTGGAGGCCATTAATTCTGTGGATAACACGGTGGGCTTGCTTCGGGGGATTGAAACCCCAAAAAAAGGGGGCGACAGCTTGATGATAGATACCGCCCAACTGCATACCCCCGGAACTATTATCATCCAGCTTAACAAAGGGGAAATGGAGGAGGGCGGCTATATATACATTCCCGGAACTGATCTATATGTTAAGATCGGTCAAAAGGATATGGATAGAGGCTTTGTGGAATTTTCAGGAGTGCCCAGCTCAAGGTACTCTGATATTAGTTATACCAATTCTGATTTTAATTTTGAATCTCAAATAGCTCCTTTGGGCCTGGATGTTCCATCCGGGGGAACAGTGGTAAAAGGCCCCTATTACGCCTGGAAAAACCGTGCAGAAATACGGATAAACACAACTGCTGACGGAGCAGCCGTTGCTGAAGATGCCGTTGATTTTCCTTTGTTATTGCGGTTGGATAATTCCTCCGGGCTATTTGCAGGAAGTTCATCCGATGGGAAAGACCTTCGTTTTACCAAATCCGATGGGCTGACAAATCTGCCCTATGAGCTGGAAAAATGGGATGTTATAAATAATGTAGGGGTGGTATGGGTAAGGATAGATACATTATACGGTAATTCCATGGATCAATACATTATCGCTTACACGGGAGCCAGCGATGTTGTGAGTGAGTCCTCAGGTTCCGCTGTTTTCGATTCATCCCTGGGATACGCCGGCGTTTGGCATTTTGAGCCAGACGATTCAGGCGATATGACTCGAGTGCCTAATTCAGCCTACAATGCAAACCACGGTACTTTTGTGGATCCGGATCAAAACAGAACAAATGATTTGAATTCCGTTATATCCACTGGTGTTGATTTTAGCGGCCTCAATCAATTTGTTTCCACTTCCCGCTATTTTGATGCGCCCATGGTATTTGCTATTTCCTGTTGGTTTAACAGTAATACCAGTTCCGGCGGCAAGTTGCTTGATTTTAACAACAATGCCCTGGGAAAGCCGGATAAAGACAGGCATGTATGGATGGATGATACCGGAGTGCTGTATTTCGGCGTCTATCCTCCGGCTCCGGATGTTATTGCTCCGGAAGATTCCGGACTTGTTGCGGGAAGCGGAATATTCCGCACCATAAAATCTCTTCTCAGCTATAACGACGGAAATTGGCACTATGCGATGGCGACCCTTTCCGCCAGCGGCATGAGGTTATTTGTAGATGGAAAAAAAGTGGCGGAGAATCCAGATGTTACAGAAGCCCAGCATTTTCAGGGAGTCTGGCAAATAGGTTATGGCTTAATGAGTACATGGAAACCCTTGCCCTCCAGCAATTATTTTGGTGGGAGGCTGGATGAAGTTCGGGTGTTTTATGGAAATGTTTCTGAAGATAGAGTTAAGCTTGAGTTTGAAAATCAAAAAGCATCCTCTTCTATGGTTGTTGTGAAAGGAAGTAATTAGTATGAAAAAGAACTTAAATTCAATTGTGAATTTTAGTTGGCTTGGTAAAATTGGCTGCTTAACTATGCTTATGATATTGGCTTGCCAAACAATTATTTACAGCCAGGAACCCTGTGAGCTGAGTTTGGAACAATTAAATGCTTCAGACTTTAGATCTTCACTTGTGGTAAATGGAGAACCTAATCGGCTTGCCAATGGGAATCCAGTGGAACCCTATGCAACTATGGCCAAACCCACTCAAATTGCATTTATGCCTGGCAACAGCCGCGATGTTTTTTTTAACGAAATTTACAAGGGGACCATTAATAAATGGGATACAGAAAATCAGACAAAGACCACCCTCATCGATCTCGATCTCTATACAACAGGCGAGAGGGGGCTTACCGGTTTTGCCTTCCACCCGGACTTTGAGGAAAACCATTGGGTATTCGTGGTGTATAATGAGGAAAACAGCCAGTTGAAATTGTCACGTTTCGAATACGATTTGAACAGTAATAAATTGGTAAACGAAAAAGTGCTTATCCAGCATAACATTAAAACCCCGCTGCACCATTATGGCAACGGGCAACTGGCCATAACCGACGATGGAGTTTTGTTTATGGGAATCGGTTCGGATGCGGATTACGCGGGCAATAACCTTTACGGCAATAATCTGGATTTAAACGGAGAGGCCACAGCGGGAAACACTAATACCATTTCCAGCAGTATCCTGCGCATCGTTCCGGACTCTTCCGAGCGGGGGTATTCTATCCCCGAGGGTAATTTCGGAGAATATTTCGAAAATTATTTCAGGGATCAGGGAAATGACGCCCTTGCTGACGAATACCAAACAAAAGTTAAGCCTGAAATTTTCGCCAAGGGTATCCGCACAAACTTTTCCGCAACGGTTCATCCCATTAAAGGATGGCTCGCCTGGGGCGAAGTAAATACCGACAACAGATGGGATGAATACAATATTGTGAATAAACCTATGTATAGCGGGTATCCCTATTTTCACTCGGATAATGTGCCCCTGGGAGGAACCAATCCCAATCAAAACGCTAATCCCAATGAGCCCATCCCCAACAACAGCCAATACAACACCGGAGTCAGTATGTTACCTCCAGCTCAGGCACAAACATTGCCTCCTCTGGCAGCTGGAGTCACCACTTCCGCAACTGCCGGCGATATTTATAATTTTGACAGCCACAATGGTGATGGACGTTTTCCCAAGGCTTTTGATCAACACTTTTTGATGTTTGACTTTGAGAAAACCCAGCCCCATATGTTTGCCTCTTTACTGGAAGAAGACGGGGATGATATCAAGGTGGGAGAACAAAAAGATCTTTCCCGTTTTCTGGACAATGTATTTATGCGCTACACCCTGGATGCCG
Source organism: Fibrobacteria bacterium (assembly GCA_050294405.1). GTDB lineage: Bacteria > Fibrobacterota > Fibrobacteria > UBA11236 > JADFYW01 > JBNKOC01. The sequence continues at coordinate 47,701 of JBNKOC010000011.1, forward strand.
AATTTTCTCCTGACGGCGAGCTTTTTATACTCAATGTGGGGGATAGGGGTTATGAAGACTGCAGGCAATGCGGCTCCATTGATAAAGTGGTTTACACCGGAGCCCAGTGCCCTCAAACGGTATCCGTAGCCAAAAAGGTTGATAAAAAGTTTTTTCGGCGAACAGGGAATTTGCTGCTGTCTCTTTCTGCAAAAGCTCTCCGCGTGGAGTTTTACACTATGGGTGGAAAATTGATTTTCGAAACAACATTAAGCCCAAATAGTAAGCTTGAACTCAACAAGGTCATTCCTGTAGGTTCAGGCGAAATGTTAATAATGAAAATCGGCCATTCTGGGAACTTTATCAGCCAAAAAATCCTGCGCATCCATTAAGGGGGCAAAGACAGAATTTGTTTAATTACAAGGAATTAACATGAAGCGATTACACTCTGAAAATAGATTTTTTCGTATTTTTTTACGGAATCCCGGGCATTTAACCGGGCTTTTAATACTCATTTTGTCTGTATGCTCTTTCGCGCAGGACGAATACGAGTGGGTCCAACTCTTTAACGGGGAAGACCTGGACGGCTGGGATTTTAAAATAACGGGCCAACAGCTAAATGTGGATCCCCGCAATACATTAAAAATATCTGATGGAATATTACATGTGGATTACAGCGATTATTCCGGATTTAGTGGCGAGTTCGGTCATTTCGCCCGTGATGAGGTCTACTCCCATTATATCTATGCTGTGGAAACCCGTTTTATAGGAGAGCAAACTCCCGGCGGACCTAATTGGGCTTTTCGCAATAACGGAATTATGATCCATTCCCAGTCTATGGAGAGCATGAATATAAATCAGGATTTTCCAACCTCTGTAGAAGCTCAAATAATACAACGGGGAAGCGACGCCCAACCAGTTGCGGCCTTAAACTTGTGCAATGGCTCTTCTGGCACCACCGCCGCCGAAAGGGCTAATTGCGGAGGGTCCGATGCTTCTGTTCCTCTCACAGATAAAGACGATTGGTTCAGGGCGGAAGTTTTAGTCCTGGCGGATTCCGTAGCTAAGTTTATTTTAAACGGCGATACCGTGGGAGTATTTACCCAGTTTAAATTATCAAATGGGGGAGCTCCTTTAGGGGAAGGCCGAATTGCCCTCCAGATGGAATCCCATCCCACAGACTTCCGCAAAATCGAAATGGTCAATTTAAAAGGATGTATGGATGAAACTGCCATCAATTACAAAGACTATTTTCTGGCGGACGATCCTGAATCTTGTGAATACGGTAAGGCGGGATGTACAGATAGTAGTTACCTCGAATACGACAGTACGGCAACGGTTTCAGATCCGGAAGCCTGCGAAAATTTATCAACTTTGGAACACCGGCAATTTAAAAGGGTCTATTTTAACTCAACTAATATTTCATTGGAGGTACCGCTTGAAGGAAAACATCAATTAATGGTACATGATGTAAATGGTTCCACAGTTTATGAAACAAATGGGGTAGGGCCACAAACCTATTTCCTTCGACCAATTTTGCCCAATGGAATTCATTTTATCGTACTGGAATGGCAAGGGTATCGAATCACTCAAAAAGCCCTGGGTTTGAACCAATAGGCCTTTCCAGACATAGGTAGCGGAAGTTTGTGGGTTATGAGTTTATGTTGTTTTATTCATAAACTCAAAATTCTCTAATACCTTGGTCCCCATAACTAAGGAAAAATCGTAAAGAAAAAAGCCAGTTGTCGATTTTTTTTACAGTTAATAATTTGGAACTTTTAGTTACTTGAGGATATATGAATTTAATCACTGATACATTACTTTCCATTGTAAAAATAAATGCTTAAATTTTTACAGAATCGTTGTTTTTCCTACTTTTATTCTTTAAGTTTTTTTCTTGGCATAGGCCTTGCTCTATAAGGCTATGTCAATAAGGAGTAGATATGATTAGAATGTTAAATAAAATTAAATTGGCTTTGGTCCTGGCAGCAGCATCTGCCTATACATTGCCTTACCTTCAGCTGGATATTGTAGGCGGCTATTATGATGACCACCAAGAAACAATGGAAACTGCCAGTGAAACTTTTACTTTAATTGCGCTGTTAAATACAACTCATCCAGAAGTTTATAACGACAACTTTTACTTGTCTATGGCCATAACTCCCCAAGTGGAAGTGGATCAAAATTTGGGTTCCTTCAGAGTTAATGGGCAAGAAGTTAATGCAACTGCAGATATGTTTTATGGGGTTCCTCCGGTTGAAGAAAACCTGGCCAAAGACCCCGGTGATATGTCCAGACATGGTATTTTCCCAACTTACTTCTTTGAGTACCAATTCAATTTCAACGTTGCCAACACTACTTCAGCCTATAATGTACCCGATGATCCAGGTAGGGGGTTAGTGGGAACCGGCGATTTATTTTATTATGAATTCGCGATTAATGTATCCAATTTGGCAGATGGCTACGGGCTTCATTTCGATCTTTATAACGAAAAATTTAGAGAGGGCGGCGACATTGATCTTTATAAGGTTGCCCCTTATTCACACGATGCTGAATTCGATCCTGACGCGGTGCCTGAACCTGCCACCATGGGTCTTCTTGGATTGGGTCTTGCCGGCTTTGGCTTTTTCAGAAGACGCAAAAAAGCTTAATAGATACATATCTATATAGGACTTAAAATTGAAAAAGCCTCCCATAAGGGAGGCTTTTTTTGCTGCATAAAAAAAACGAACGGGCCTGAGTAAAACTTTTAAAACAAATTAGCTTGTAAATCCCCGTTTGCAGGCGGAGCTACTTCCAAATGTTGGTAGGCCCTAAGAGTGGGCACACGGCCGCGGGGCGTTCGTTTTAAAAGTCCCAGTTGAATAAGAAAAGGTTCGTAGACTTCTTCAATAGTTTCCACCTCTTCGCCCACAGCAGCGCCCAAAGTATTTAAACCCACCGGACGGCCCTCAAATTTATGGATAAGGGTTTTTAAAATGTTGAGATCCATTTCATCCAGGCCCAGGCTATCGATGCCTAACATTTCCAGAGTTTTTATGGCGATTTTTTGGGTGATAGTGCCATCTCCCTTAACCTGGGCCACATCCCGGCAACGGCGCAAAATTCGGTTGGCGATTCGGGGAGTTCCCCGGCAGCGGGAAGCCAATGTATCCAAAGCCTCCTCTTCTATGTTTGTATTTAATATGGATGCGGAGCGCTTAATAATTTTGCTCAAATCATTTTGCTGGTAATTGTCCAGGCGAAAATTAAGCCCAAATCGGTCCCGTAGGGGAGAGGTTAACATACCGCTTCTGGTGGTAGCCCCCACAAGGGTGAAGCGTTTTAAATCCAGACGAATGGAGCGGGCGGAGGGGCCCGATTCCAGCATAATATCAATTTTAAAATCCTCCATAGCGGGGTAGAGGTACTCCTCCACTACGCCGCGCAAGCGATGTATCTCATCAATAAACAACACATCCCGGGGCCCAAGGTTCGTCAAAAGCGAGGCTAAATCCGAAGGCTTTTCTAATGTGGGCCCAGAGGTTACGGTTAAATTACTGCCCATATGCTTGGCGATAATATTGGCCAAGGTGGTTTTACCCAAACCCGGAGGCCCGGAAAACAATACATGGTCTAAGGCCTCGGCGCGTTGGTTAGCGGCATCCAGATAAATATTGAGGCTTTCTTTTAGCTTTTTTTGCCCCACAAACTCATCCAGGTTTTGCGGGCGCAGGCTTATTTCCTGCTCCGCATCATCGCCCAATTGGTCGGGACTGATTACTCTATCTTCTAAATTGTCATCGTACATATTTCTAAACTAGCTTTAGAGCTGTGGAAATCAACTCCGAAGAAGTGCTGTCGGCTCCCAATTTGTCCACGGCCTTTTGAACAGCCATTTGGGCTTGTTTTTCTTTAACTCCTAAAGCCATCAGAGCCTGTATGGCATCGCTCACATTGTCATTTGCTAAAGGAACCGAGGTTCCGGCTGCGCTTGTTTTCCATTCCAACTTGGATAAAGGGCCTTTTAAGCTGGCTATCATCACCTCGGCGGTTTTTTTACCAATTCCCTTTAAAGATGTAAGACGCTGGACCTGGCCATTTACTATAAAATCCACCAATTCCTGCGGAGAGACTTCAGATAGAATTCGAAGGGCTACTCTGGGGCCTATACCACTTACGCTTATTAGTTTTAAAAATACCTGCCGCTCCGATTCTTCAATAAAACCGAAAAGTTCCAGGGCATCCTCCCTTACATTCAGATAGGTGTTGATGCGTTGCGTGGACTCGCCAATTTCAAGGGCGGCCGAAGTGCGCAAAGACACATCCACTCCATAACCCACTCCGCCCACATCTAAAACCAGATGGGTGGCGCTTTTAGAAATGATTTTGCCCTGTAAACTTTCAATCATGGCCTAAAATGTAATTTGTTTTACGGGGTATGGGCGTGGGCACCCTTGCTTTTATCTTGCTCCTTGACGGAGAAGATGGCAGTAGGCTACTGCCAGAGCATCTGCCGCATCAGACGGTTTGGGAGCTTCTTTAAGCATTAAAACCTTTTGGACCATTTTACTCACCTGACTTTTGCTGGCGCTTCCCAATCCCACCACAGACTTTTTTACTACCCTGGCTTCGTACTCGAACACTGGAACCTTTTCATTAAAAGCGGCCGTCATAAGGCAACCTCTAACATGTCCCAATATCAAGGCGGCGTTGGGGTACTCAGCCACAAATGCTTTTTCCAGTGAAAGGGCATCTGGCTGGTACTGCTGTAAAAGGCGGCTTATTTTACTGTAAATTTCTCCCAGCCTATCCGGTAGGGGAGTCTTTGGTTTTAAACGCACCACCCCGTATTCCAGTACCCGAATTCGCTGCTGGTGCCAGCGCAAAAAAGCGTAACCAGTGACATTGGATCCCGGATCTATGCCAACTACAATCAAAAAATGGTCCTTTCGCCCTTATGCTTCGTTATGCTCATCCTCCACATCCTCACTTATAGGAAATAAGCTCCGGTGTGTCGACTTCCCACGTCTCGCCTAAGGCCAAAATGCCTCATTTTTAACAGACGCTTTTGCCTGACAGAAAAATTATTCCTCTTCCAGATCCGCATCGGAAAATTCGGCGTTGGTGGACACGTTTTGCACGTCGTCATTTTCGTCCAAAGCATCTAAAAGTTTAAGAGCGGATTTGGCCACATCGCCGGTTACCTGGGTTTTGGTGTCTGCAATCTTGGTGACTTCGCTGGAACTTGGAGTTAAATTATTTTTTTCAAGAACTTCCATAACTTCTTGAAAATCATTAGGTTCCATTGAAAGTTCGTATTCTTCTTCGCCGGTTTGGATATCTTCTACACCAGCATCAATAACTAGCTCCATCAGTTTTTCTTCATCAATTAATTCCTTGGGAATAGTGATTATTCCCTTGGATTTGAACATCCAGGCCACCGAACCGGTTTCGCCCATGTTGCCCCCGTGCCTTGAAAAAATGTGCCGGATATCGGCTACTGTGCGAACCTTGTTGTCTGTTAGGCAATCCACCATAATGGAAATGCCCCCTGGCCCATAGCCCTCGTAGGTGGGTTCGGTGTAATTTACATCGCTGAGTTCATTGGCGCCTTTGGCAATGGCTGTGTCGATGTTTTTGTTGGGCATGTTGGCAGCTTTGGCTTTGAGTACTGCGGTGCGCAAGCGTGGGTTGGCCTCCTGGTCTGATCCGCCCATCTTAGCCGCCACGGTGATTTCGCGGATTAGGCGGTTGAATACCTTAGCTCTGGCTGAATCGATTTTAGCTTTTTTGCGTTTGGTGGTAGCCCACTTGGAATGCCCTGACATAGATAAAAACCCTCGAAAAGTGAATCGTAAAATTGGAAATATAAATTATGAAATTCGGATGGATATATAAATAAGTTAGCCTGTTTTTGACAAATTCTCAGGCTAATTTCCCTTTATTTTTGCCTGCCTAAATTTGATTGGTCCCTCTATAGCCCCTGTGTTTTTATCTTCCTGCAAGTGGTCAGTGGAATAAAATTTTTTTTTGTGAATTCAAATCAATTCAAATTGATAGGGCTCATAATGCCCACCGGAAAAGTCTGCAGAATTCTCAGATCGGGTTAAAGATGCAAGTTGAAAATGAAGCTAAGATTTAAGCAGCTTTAAAGGTTCTTCGAATTGCAGCCTTCATGGCTGGGGGATTAATCCTTATTGCCGTTTGAAAGTGAGAAATCATCGTTTGTGTATAGGCCGACTTTTTCACTTTTTTGAATAACATTCTTTGCAAAATCCCAAAGTTCTTTGGAGGCATCTTCAATGTGCTTCTTTTTTTCAATTACCTGCGACGTTTTTACTTTGTGTTCGAAATATTTTTTGTTTTGAGTTAATAAATGATTCATTAGGGGTTGAAGTGAATCAATTGACCGAGCGTATTTCGCTTTGGGTGAGACCATTTCTTCGAATTCTTCCCATAAATGAAGCAGTTCATTTCCAATAATTTCAGGAAGTAAACCAAAAATTCTTTTGGCGGCCTTTGCTTCAAGCACTGCTTTTGATTTGTTTGACTCATTGTCATAAAGAAATGTGTCTCCAACATCTACTTCCACAATGTCGTGAATAAGGAGCATTTTGATCACTTTAACTAAATCGATTGTTTTATCATTCGAAAAATCAAAAAGAATTATAGCCATGATTGCAATGTGCCAGGAGTGTTCGGCGCTATTTTCATTTCTTGAATTACCTAGAACCGAGTTTTGCCGATAGGTAATCTTGAGTTTTTCAATTTCGTTTATAAAATTAACGCATTTCAAAAGTTTTTTCGAAATCATAAGTTTCCTCTCGAAGCCTCAATAAAGCATTTTTCTAAACTATCGACAAACAATGGTGTTTGTGGATATAAACTTTCCCAGTCTTGATCCATAAAAAAATTACCAAGGAATCCTTTGTGTCATCCACCCGAAAAGTCTGCAGAATTCTCAGAACTGGTTAAAGCTGCATAGTGAAAATGAAATTAAGATTTAAGCAGCTTTAAAGGTTCCTCTAATTTGCAGTCTTTTTGGATGGGAAGGGAAATCTAATTTAGGGAAGCCCCTCAGCAACCTTGATTTATTTTTACCCGTTTATCGTTTAAAAACATTTATTCCCTAAAATAGAACTTCGCTCCTGGGTCTATTAAAAGTAAATTTCGGTGGAGAAGAAATTGGCCACCCTTACAGGAGACAGTCATGAATAAAGTGACACCTTTTCTCATGTTCAACGATCAACTCGAAGCGGCGATAAAATTCTACACCTCAACCTTTCCGAACTCCAAAGTACGCAATGTTGCCCGCTCAGGCAAGGATGGTCCTATCAACTCCGCAGAGTTCGTTGTTGGCGGTCAGGTCTTCATGGGGTACAATGGAGGGCCGTACTTCAGTTTCTCTGAGGGGGTCTCGTTTTACGTGGACTGCGCAGACCAAGATGAAGTGGATGAATACTGGGACAAATTCTTGAAGGCAGGAGCGAATCCCACGCAATGTGGATGGATCAAAGATCCCTTTGGGCTCTCCTGGCAAATTGTCCCGAGACGATTCACCGAGTTGATCGCTGACAAAGACTCCAGGAAGGTGAAGGCCGTGATGGAAGCCATGATGACCATGGTGAAGCTAGACGTCGCTGAACTGGAGAAGGCCTACAATGAGGCTTAACTGTAATCTTTTATAACCTTTTGTGCCTTCCCATCCCAAAAATTTAAGAAACCCCACCCGAAAAGCCTACAGAATTCTCAAAACTGGTTAAACCTGCATGGTGAAGTGGAGTTTAGGATTTATGCAGCTTTAAAGGTTCCTCGAATTTGCAGCCTTCCCGGGTGGGGAAATCAGGCTGGAAGAAAACTGTTAGAGGTCTCAGTTTATGTTTGCGTGGTATAGGGCTAATTGAGTGTTGGTCAGGAGGAAACTCTTAAGCTTTTAATGAGACCTGCGTGGAGTATACTATTGGAATTCAAATGCTTGGACGGTTGTTTGCGATCATATATAGGGTTGTCTGGACTGCGGATTGAAATGGAAATTATTTTTCAAAACTTATTGAGGGGATGGAATATTAAATCAGATAAATATGAATCGCCGACACGCATTCTCAGAAAATTATATGAGGTACATGCTATTACTTCACAGCAGTACGAGTTGGCAGCTCAAGTATTAAGGTTATGTAACAAAGCCGTTCATGGGGAACTTGTTTCCAGGAATGATGCGCTCAGGGTTCTGGAAGTTTCAGTAACTTTGGTTGAGCAATATATTTCTTGGCTAAGTTGGGGGTTTAAAGACTAATAATACAGCTTCAATAAATTAGAAGTCAGATCCATGGCGCAGTGTAACATCGTAATAACTCCAACTCTTCCCGCAGCAAGATAAAAAGCAAGTGTAAGAACAATAAGGAATTATAATAAACTTAATTAGGCGAATTTTCTTTAAAATAACTTTCAATAGATAAGCTAAGTCTTTGTGCTATATCATCTTGTCCCTTTTTTGAGGCCATGTATTTGCGATCCTGGGAGTTGGTGATAAAGCCCATTTCAAAAAGCACGGCTGGCATAAAGGTACCCACTAGCACAAAAAAACCAGCCTGGTGCGCGCCGGTTCTATGCTTGCGGATTTTGCCTCCGTCAAAGTGATTCACAATGGATTCGGCCAGCTTTTCGCTTTGGTGAGAATAGAGGTTGAGCTCGTGTTCCAGTAATATCCATTCCACCGCCGAGATTTCCGTTTTCTTGCTTTTGTCGGTGCTGGTTTTTATAGCTTGGTTCTCCCGGCGGGCCAGGGCCTTGTCTTCGTCGCTTTCGCCAGCTCTTAAGATGTATGCCACAAATCCCTTAATGGTTTCCAGCTTTTTGGGGCTGCCGTCAATGGCGTTGCAGTGGAGGGATATAAACAAGTCACCTCCGTTTTTAGTGGCAAACTGAGGCCGCTCTGCCAGGGTTAGGTACTTGTCCTTTTCACGGGTGAGCAAAACCTTGTAGCCCATTTTCTCTAGTTTCTTTTTCAGCTTTTTGCCGATTTGCAAAGTGATGGTTTTTTCGTTGTGCCTGGAATGTTGGGCGCCGGGATCTTTGCCACCATGGCCAGGGTCGATAATAATTGTTTTTTTGGCCTTTTGATCGGGGGGAGATTTATCCTTAAAGGCATCGCTGATATTTTCCACTTTTTTACGAATCAACAGTGACAATGAACTGGACCCTTTTTCACTGATTACCTCCACCGTATCTACAGGTCGGGGAATGTACAAGGTAACCTGGGCCACGCTGTCTTCCTGGATAGTGCTGATTTTTTCAACCAAATTGCCCTTGTATTGGGTGGGGGTAAGGAGCTCCCGGTTTAGTCGTCCCTTTTTAAAATTGAGAATGTAATGGGGAGGCACCCAAAGGCTTTGAAACTCAAGGGGTTCCAAAAGGTGTATGTCGACCAACGAGCCGTTTTCCCGGGATTCGTGATGGATACTCAAAATGTTTCCGGTACCGATTTCAAACACAATGGTGGCGGCGCTTTGATCGTAGCGAATCTGATAATGCAGGTTAGTGGACAGCACTTGCAGGAGCGGTTGGATGGGCAAATAAATATCCGAAGCACTGCGGAAAATGGGGTAGGTTAGGTTGAATATTTCATCGCCGGTGGCGATAAAACTTCCGTCCACCACCAGTTTCCAGATATCGCCCTTGGGGCCAGGAATGGCGAAAATTTGTTCCAGCGGGCTGTAGTGTCCTTCTTTTTTAAAGGCAAACTCCAGCAATTTGTGGGATACATAGGCAATTTCTCCCAGGCTGGAATCGGGAATACTTTCTTCGCCAATAACATGCTTGGCACTTATCATTTTTAGATTCAAAGCGGGAGATGGTGTAAAAAATACACTAAGTAGTAAGCAAAGGAAGCTTAAGCTGCGAAAGGAAATTCCCGGAAAAAAGCTTATGCCTTCATTGGAAAACCCGGAGAAAAAGCTGCGACCCAATTTTTTCTGCGCAGTCTTCATTACATGCGGCCTTGTTTCATAACTCTGTCGATTTGCCTTTTGGCTTCGGCATTGGTTTTATCCTGCCGTTTGTCGCCCTTGCTTTTTCCTTTGGCGATGGCGATTTCCACTTTGGCCCAGCGTCCTTTAAGGTAAATTTTTGTGGGCACCAGGGTTTGGCCCAAGCGCTCAATGGCCATTTGCATTTTGTGAAGTTCTTTGGGGTGCACCAGCAGCTTGCGCTCCCGCCCCGGACTGTGGTTAAAACGGTTGCCCATTTCGTACTCCTCAATATGGGCATTTAGCAAATACAGCTCGCCCTTTTTATTGATGTGGCCGTAAGCCTCATTAATCACCACCTTGCCCGCCCGCAGGGATTTAATCTCCGTACCTGTTAACACCAGGCCGCATTCGAAAAACTGCAGCAACTGGTAATTAAATTTGGCCTTCCGATTGTTGACAATCACCTGCATGCCCAGCAAGATACAATTTTTTTTGATTTTTTGGGGGGCAGTAAATAGGGCAACGGTATCGTATTTCCTCTTGGAAATTGGGGCTGTGTGGATTCAGTACAGCCCCTTGAGAATTTCAGCCCGGCATTTCATGGGTCCTACCCGAAAAAACTCAGGCTCATTAACCCCAGGGACACTTTTTACAATTGGAGTAACCCCCCTTTCCTTTTCCTCTTTTGGGACCATGGGAATTCATCTTTTGTTTTTGTTCTTCTGTGAGAATGTTATTAAGGCTGGCTATAAAGTTTTGCCTTGAGTTTATCATGGCAGCCTTGTGGCTTTCTCTGCTGTCGGCGCTTTTTTTGATATCCAATTTGTCCTGCATAGACTTTTGTAAAATCGGTTTTATTTGCTCCAGCTGTTCACTGCTTAAACCCAGATGCTCCTGCATACGGTTTAGCCTTTGCTCTACCAATACATCAGGGATAATGCCGGATTCAAGACTGGAATAAATTTCCTCGGCAAGTTGTTTCTGATCCTCGGTTAAAATAGGCTTTAAGTTTTGATACATAGATTCCATATGGGCCTTTTTGGCACTTTGAATTTCCTCAAAACCGGCTCCGGAAGTTTTGAGGCTTCGCATTTCTTCCCGGAACTCCTGGCGGTCGGGTAGGGCGGTCTGAAGCTTTTCCTTTTGCTCATCTGTGAGATTGAGAACATCAAAAGCCAGCATGCCATGTCCGGGGTGGCCCATAAATGCTCCGGGACTATCTTCCGCTACAAAGGCGGCTTCTTTAGCCAGTCCGTTTCTGTTTTCCATGCCGTTTACTTGTTCGGATTTGAGACAGCCGTTGAATAATAACATCAGAGAGAATGTAACTCCCGGAATCGTGATTTTGTGTTTCATAATTTTTTCCTCCGTTGAGGTTGAGGGGTGAATAACATGTTTATTGTTAGACTCCCGGCGGAAAAAATTTATTCCGATTTTTTTTTGGAACTTATAAAAACGGAATGTCTCTTCACGGGTTCAAATCTACGGCCCGAATCTTTCCGAGTCCCCGCCCGGAGGGTGTTTAAAAAAATGCCTCATCCCGCGGCGGTGGGGCATGGATTTAAAAAACTCATCCAGCTTGCCCGCTTGTTCCTCATTTAAAAGGGGAATAATTTTTTCCCTTTGTTCCTGCATCAGGGAAAAGACGCTGTCACGGGATGTGTTGATAATAAGGTGGATTTTTTGGAAGGCCTCCGCTAAAATGGGTTCTATTTCTTTTTGCTGGGCTTCATTTAAATTCAGCTGCCGTGTCATGCGGTTTAAAATTTTCTGAGGATTTGGTCCTCTCTGTCCATGTTGTCTCCCTTCGAAACCGTGTCCATTAGCTGAATAGGAATAGGCTTTCTTTAAAACCAAGGTTGTGGACAGCGTGCCGATGAGAACCCCTATTCCCAGGGTCCCTACAATAATAAGCCAGGACTTAAATCGAATGTTCAAAATACCACCTCGTAGATTTGATTGGAAACTCCATCGGCAAGATCGCTGACAGAATAGAAATTTTCAGGTTCCCCGGAAGCGCTGTGGGTCTTCTTTCCTATGGGGGATAAGTTGATGGCAATCAACACAATTATCAAAGCGGCTCCGGCAAAGCTCACCCGCTTAAATACCCAGAACAACGATGTCCAATAGCCCTCCTCTTCATGGGATATGGGGTTCCAATCGGGTAAATGTTCCAACACTCTTTCAGAAAACCCCTGAGAGAAGCCTTTGCTTTCCATTTTAGCAAATGCCCTCAGTTTTTTTTCCATGTCATCCATACACGCCAACCTCCTTTTGGGCGTACCATTTTTTCAATTTACGCTGGGCCCGGGAAAGTCTCGAAAGCACCGTTCCCAGGGGTATATTTAAAATTTGAGAAATTTCCTCCATGGAGGACTGGTTAAAATAGCGAAGCACTAAAATTGATTTGTATTTAAGATCCAATGAGTCCAAAGCCTTTCTTATTTTTTCCATGTCTTCCCAATTCAAATCGGAATCGTTGTTTTGGTTGAGGTCTTTTTCCTGGTTGCTTCGCTGCTGCATCTTTTTGTAGCGCTTGTTTTTGCGAATTTGGTTTAAGCTCTCATTGATAGCGATTCGGGTGAGATAGGTTTTTAGCGAGGATTGTCCCTTAAAATTTTGCAATGAATAATAGAATTTGATAAACACAGTTTGCCCCACATCTTCCACTTCGGGGTGGCTGCCCAGCATGCCTCTTATGGTCCTTGCCACCGAGGCCTCGTGTTTTTCTACCAAACTCTTAAAAGCCAGGCGGTTACCCGATTTCGCGGACTCAATTAGTTCCAGTTCTTCCAGTTGTTCCGACCTTTTAACAGTCTGTTATAACTAACTTACATTCTTTTCTATTGGCTTAGACAACTGCTGGTGGAGAAATATTCCCAAATTTTAAAAATTAATTTTGGTTGGGGATATGGCTGATTAAAATCGCGCCAGTTCTCAATTTATTCCTTGGGTTAGGGGGAGATTTGAGAAAAAATGCTTTGGAAATTTTTAAAACAAAAATGTATGTTTAAAAGGCAATATCGCGCTGACCCATAATGACTTGTAAATTTATTATAGCCTTCCTGATATTATGTCAGTTGTGCCTGCTTCCAAAAAAGGTATCAGGAAATGAGGCTATGGTAACGTGGCAAATAGCCGAAACTCATTCTACGCTAAATCCATCTACACTAAAAAAGGCTTCTTACACTGCATTTGGCTCTATTGCCGGGGGTTGTTTGTTGTTTTTGGCTGGATTTTATGCTGCCTACTACTATTACGATGGGGCTGAAATGCCTTGGCCGCATCTTCCCATAGCTTTTGGAACCGGAGCTTTAGGATCCATTGGTGGAGGGTATTTGGGGTATAAATTATCTTTTCAGTTTTTGGGAAGCTCTAATTTTCTAACAGGCAGATAAAAAACGGGGCTTGGTTTTTAGGCCCTAACATAACCTGGCAACAAAAACTATTCTGCAAGTCGCTCTATATACATGCCCTGGGGAAGTTTAGATGTAGCCGAGGGTGCTAGTTGCTTTCCATTTATAGAATAGGCTTGGCTTTGGGAATTAAAAGAGCTGTTAATATGGTGAAGGAGCAGATTCCAGCCTTCTTTTTTCTTCATGGCAGCTTGCTTTTTATTATCAATACTTAGCGGGCTGTGGGCTATATTGAAAAACTCTTCAGAACTAACGGTAAATGGAGGGTAGGAACTGTGGGTAATTCCTTCGGAACCGATACGGATTCCGCCAGCCTCGGAACAAGCTTGGGCGGGGTAAATGCTGAGTTCTTCCAACTCATCTAAGCCGTTTGAAAAATTAAGGAATTCCCAGCCGTCAATACTACTGTATCCGTAGTCGCAGCTATTTTCGAAATCATAAAATTTTCCCAAGGATATATATTGGCCCTCTTCTAAATCTCCTTTTAAAACTTTGTCCACGCGAATAAATACACTATCGTAAACGGTGGCGTAAAAGCCGCCATTTGGATTAGGTCTATTGTTGTCGAGAAAATACCCTCTTTCCGTACCAATTACCGTGCCCTGGAAAACTTCGGCGGAAGAACTATATAAGTTTTCCAAATCTTCCAGGAGTTTAGTCTTATGCAGAGTATCAATTTGAACGAGGAGGTTCATTCCTTCGGGCCAGGAAATATTTCTTTCTACCACTCCTGGCTCTAATATGGTATAACTAGTGTCTGGGAAGGGCATACAGCTACAGGCAAAGGCTGATGTCATAAGCAAAAATTGAGAAGCTAAAGTAATCCACAATGCCTTAACCATAATGCCCCCCTAAAATTAAAGTCAGCAATGTTGTAATACGGTTCTCTTTTAATTTAATCCAGGGAAGCGGCTAAAAGCATTCTACAATTTAAATTCTGTATTCTGCTGTTCTCTAAATGTGCATTGGGTTGCCATGTTTAATTTCACCTTAGGTGATGTGACATAACAGATGAGGTTAAGAACTAAGCTAAAACCAGTGGAAGATTTTAGGACCAGCTTTTTGGAAATTGAATTGCCTGGAAGAGGAAGGAAACTAGACTGAGGGGTTGCCTTCGGCGGCGTTTTCTTCGCTATTGATATGGGCTTTTAATTCTTTGCTAGCTTCAAAAACAGGCTTCAAACCGGCCTCTACCTGTACCAAATCACCAGTTCTGGGATTGCGGGCAATACGGGCTTTCTTCGCTTTCACTTTAAAACGGCCAAAACCTCTTATCTCTATATTTCTACCTGACTTAAGAGAATCAGCTATAGCGTCTAAAAAGCTCTCAACTACAATTTTAGTGTCCACCTGAGTGATGCCTGTTTGGCTGGCGATCACTTCCACCAGTTCTTTTTTTGTTACGTTGGCCATAATATTTTAAGCTTACTGGGTTTTTGAAAAAAATCCACAGAAATTCGATAAAAAATGAAGGAAAATTGTTGTAAGTCTTTAATAATAAATAGCTAGTATACTTTATTAAAACTTTTTTTTCAAGAAGTCCCGCTTAATTGCCGTAATTTATGAATTACGAGCTTGTGGGTGGGGTCTATTTGGAAGGCTCTTTGTAAGTATTCCTGGGCGCTGGACTTGTCGGAAAGATGTTCGTAGGCTGCGGCAATTTGAAGTAAGGTCTTTAAATCTTCAGGGTCCAAATCCAGCACAATATTAAAGTGAGGGATAGCTTCCTTAAACTGGTTGTTTCCGTTGAGAAGCACGCCCACTCTGAAATTAGCCATTCGGTGCTGCGGATAAAATTCCAGGGCACTCTGATAACTTTCAAAAGCCTCGCGGCGATTCTCTTTTTGTTTGGTATTGTTCTTTGAATTGTAGGAACGGGCCAAAAGCAATTCCCCTAAATTGTACCAGGTGTTAAAATCCTGGGGATTGAGATGCAAGGCCATGCGGTATTCTTTTTCGGCAAGCTTATCTTCATTTAAGTAATAATGCACCATGCCCATTTGGCCCCTTAGTTTTCCGTTGGCAGGATCTTCCTGGATGGCTTTTTTGAAAACGGATTTGGCATCGGCGTAGTTTCCTTCCAATTTGTGTTTGCGCCCCATCTGGTATAGAGCTGGCACATATTTTGGATTTTTATTAAGAGCTTTTTTCAAATAGCGGGCGTTACCTGCCTGGCCTTGCCTGGACTCAATTTCCATCATACCCAGAGTGGTTAGAAGTTTAAGGTCATTGGGGTGCTGTTTTAAAAATTGTTCGCCAAGAGCCAAGGCGTTGTTCACCTGCCCCAGGCGATACATGGAATGAAGTTCAATGTCTTTTAAGTCCACAGATTCAGGATTTTCTTTAAGGGCTTCTCTGGCTTTTTCCAGGGAGCTTTCGTATTTGCCTAAGGCTAAGCTTATTTCGGCGGATTTTTGGGCAAACTCGGGATCGTTTTTGAAATATTTTTCAATTTGTTTTAAATGGGCGGAGCTACGGCTGTAGCTTCCTTTTTTTAAATACAATTCCATCAACTCCCTATGAGCATATAAATCCTCTGTAGGCGGGTAATTATCTCCTTCCCGGAACTGCGGGGAAAAATCAGATGAGGTCTCTCCGGCCTCAGTTTCTTCCAGTACTTGCGGGTCCATCTCCGCCATGATGTTATTCATCTCAGGTTCGGAGGGCACAGGGGGCGCCATTTTTAAGGTAAGCCAAAATAAGCCCACCATTAAGAGCCATACGGCAACAGCTCCCGAGCCCACAATAATGAGGGTTCGTTTTTCAACCTGAGACCAGAGGTTTTTTACTTTTTCCATCATATTTGGGAGTCCGATTTCTGTTTTTATTATCGGATAAATCCGGCGAGTTGTAAATGAGAATCAGCGGGAAAATTAAAGTGTACCCCTTTGAATTGGGGCTAGAACCCGGGTATTTGCGATTTTACTTTTTACGCACTATAATTTTTAAGCTTTGGTTCATCCCCTGCACAAATTCACCCGCCCCATATCTGGTGGATCTAAAATTAAGTGAATGTCATAAAACTAAGTTAAATAAATATCTTATGACGTTATAATATGAAGGAATTTATCTATGTCAAAAGGCTTGAGCAGGACGTGTAGCCTGTTATTTAAGTTTTGGCGTATGGGGATATTTTCTAGATATTCGCCCGTCATTAAGATGAAACAATTTATGTCAGAATTGTTCTCTAACTCATAATAAAGATCTAGACCAAAACCGTCGGGCAATTGGTAATCCACCACTAAAACTTCAAATTTTTCTTTTTGTAAATAGTTTTTGGCATCGGTTAAACTTGCCCCCAGCTGAACCTGGTAACCAATACTCTCGCAAAATATACCTATGGATTTTCGGATCCCCGGTTCATCATCAATGATTAAAATTTTTTTTAAGGATTGGGTCATTTTAAGGGCTGGAAGTAAAAATGTGGAAAGCGGAAGCCCATTAGCAATATACATAATTCGGTGGAGGGCAAATTATCAGAATAAGAATTCAAACATATTATGGGTGATGGTGCTTTAACTGCAGTGATTGTTTAAGTTAAGAAAGACCCAAGGTTTCAAGCTTTGCCAAAGTTTAAAAACGGCAAGCTAAGCAGGCTTTTGCCCTGGCTTGAAACTTAGGGTCGAGATGGTTTTTAGGCCATGGAGGGTTTTAGCTGCCCTGTTTTAAATCTCGCAACAGCTCTTTGGCTCCTGTGGCGGATTCGCCTTTTTCTTCAAAATCCAGTGCACGGTTGGCGTATTTTTCGGCCAGTTGGTTGTTGTTCTGCGCCTTTTCAACTTTGGCCACAGCTACAAAAATGGCTGCCTTGGCGCTGTTGGGGTAGGCGCCTTCATCCTTTGAAATTTCGGCTAAAAGCTGATCGCCCAATTTTTTGGCATTTTCCAGAGAACCGTTTCGCTTTACTTCTGCCCCCGTGTTAACGCTGATAAGTTTTACCGTGATGTTATTGGGTTCCATTTTTAAGGCTTTATCAATTTGCGCTAAACCTTTTTTTAATGTGCCTAATTTTCGAATTCCCATTAACCAGGGAAACATCTTTCCCGCCTTTTTGGTGTTGTTGGCTCCCAGCCAGGCTAAGGCTTCGGCGTTTTTAGGATCCGTGGAAACAGCCAACTCTAAAATATCTTGCGCCTCTTTAATTCGGTTGTGCATAAAATACAATCTGCCCAAAGCGGTTCTGGCGTCGTTGTCACCCTCAGCAATTTGTTCTTTAAGCTCTGCTTCGTATGACATATTTTCTTTTGAAAACTCAATTCTATCCAAGGAATCTCCATAACTAACATAGAGCAGACCCAATATTAAAAATTTAATTAAATGCATTTTCATTTTCTTCTCCTTTTTAAAGAAAAATTTGTAGGCTAAGGTTTATTTGATGTTCAAATGGAATCAATCCGGATTCCCCAAGGGAATCCATGTTGTAATATTCAAATGAAGCTTTTAAATTTGCAGCCTGATGAAAAGGAACATTTATGTATGTACCCAACAAAAAGTCCCCCCATTCTTCTAAGGCAAATCGGGCTGTAACATTTAAGTCAAAATTTTTAAATAAGTTTGGTTGGGCTAAGCGAAATGAAAAATAATGCTGACGTAAAAACCCAGGAAGATAATTTGCTGTTCTTAAAAAACCAATGTGAGCCTCTCCAGCTATTGGGTCCTGGCTATTTTTATGGCTGGATTTGGCAGCCGCAAATAGTCGATTCATTTCGGAAGTGCTAAATCCTAGTTGGTTATAATAATACTCCAATAGCAAATTGGTTTGAGCACCAAGCGTATATTGTGAACCTAATAAAAACTGTAAAACATGTTGCTTGTTGCTATCGCTTAACTGATAAATATTGTATGGCTCTGGAGCGTTATTGGATGTTATGCTTATTTTTTCCTTTTGGTAATAATAGGCGGCTTCCCCGTGCACTTCCATCCGTTTGCTAAGAGTGGAGGAAAGTGTGGAAGCTAAAAACGATTCATTGTTAATTAATCCAAATATCCCTGTTATTTCGGCGCTACTGAAAAAATAAGTTTGGCGGCTGATAAATTGATGATTCTTTACAGTCTTTCTAAGAGCTAATTCCTCCTTATCCTCCCAGTACCAAAAGTAAGAATGGCTGTAGTTCTCAAATGAGTTCTCGAATCCCGCATTCCAATAGGGTTTAATTCTATAGCTAAAGGCCCTATCGCTGTTATTTTGTTCTCTGTCAGCAAGGGGGTTTGATGGGTTCCAAAAATACCCGGAACCCCATTGAGGCCTTTTAAGCCCCCCGTACAATCCCATTGAAGATAGGGGATGGGTTTCTACCATTGCCTCGGACCAACGGTAATTTTTTAAGCTGTAATCAGAAAAATTACTGGTTGAATATAGCCATAAATTGGCGGAAACAAAAAACTTCCAGATATCAAAAGACGGCCTTAATTGGATACTTGCTGTTGAGTAATGGGAATCAATATTTACATATTTTTCATTCGGGTTTATAAGGGATTTGTCATTGGGTTGTGAAAGCATATATCTGGATTCAATTAACATAGGCATATCCACAGATACAATCTCATAACCAAGAGTGAATTGAACGGACAGGTAGACGAAAAAAACTCTTATTAAATGTTTGAATAAAAAAAGCATCATTTAAATCTTTTTAAGTAATTGGGTTGGAAGTGATTTGCAGGGATATCTTCTACCTTAAATCCGCTAAAAGAAATAATGGTTTTTTTATCGCTATTTTCCGAGTTTGCAATTTCCACAGCGCTTAATTGCAATTTACCATTTAAACTATTCAGCTTTTCATAGGATTTGTAATGGGCTATTTTTAATTTTTTTCCCGAGGGTGCAAAAAATACGGCCTTAATCGGTTTAGAATTGTCTTTGCGAACATAGTAATGCAACTTTTTGTAGGCGGCAAAACTTTTGTCTTTGGCAATTAGCTCCAAAACATGGCAATCTGTTCCTTCTAGGTTATCTTCTTTTAAGTATGTCGCATTATAATCTCCAGAAAAATCAGTGTTGGCCACATCACCGTTAGAAGCTTCTCCCACAAGCCGTTGTTGAGGCGTAATTCTCAAGGGCTTACTGGTCCTGGGCGTGTGAAACCACATGTTTTTTTCATTCATTAATATGGCCTTGTTTTTATCGCGTGCTGGGGAACTATATACCAAAAGGAGTTTATGAGAATTCAATTGTTGAGCCTCAAGTACATATTCATTTTTTATTTTTTCGCCATCCATGTTCTTAATTTTTACCTGGTAGCTAAAGGGCTTGCCCCGAAAATTCCTATAAGTTTCGGCTTCTTTTAAAATAGCGGTCGCGTCCAAAGCGCTGGCCGCGCCAAAGTTGGTTAAAAGTAAGAATTGAATAAAACAGATTTTAATTATATCCATCATGGTGTTTTTCAAAATACTCCTCCTATTTAAACATGCCTTAAGGCATCCACAATTTCTTTTTTCGATGCTTTTCTGCTGGGGAAATAGCTGGATATAAAAGAAACAGCTAAAATCATTAAGCCACTAGTAAAGCATATGTATGGAACAAATACAATTCGAAGAGGGTATCCTTTGGAAGAACCGGGGGGAGGGGGCATCATTATTTCCATGCCATTTACAATAGAGGAAATAAGGTAAGCCAACCCAACTCCTAATAAACATCCCAGGAGACCTACAAGCAGTCCTTCAATTATAAATAGCCAAACAATATTTTTTTGTCTGGTGCCAAGAGCCCTTAATACGCCTATTTCGGTAATTCTATCCATCACGGACATCATCATGGTATTGGTTACGCCAAACAAAATTACAATGACAACAATTATGTTTATCACAATAAAAAAACTATCATATAGGCTAACTACTTTATGGTAAAAAGTGGCTAGCTGATCCCAGGTTTTTGTTTCAATTTGTATTCCTTTGGCTTTAGCTTCTTCCGACAAAAAGCCCAGAAAACCGCCCACATTTTTAGTTTCGTCGAGTAATATGGCAACATGATCAATAGATTGGGAATTCAGCAAAATATTGGCATATTCTAACGTCATAAACATGGCCCTATCATCATATTCCTTTGCAAAAGAGCGAAATATTCCCGAGACCTCAACATCCACTCCATTCATCATTCCATCGGATGTGGTCGCCATAATGGAAAGACGGCTTCCCGGTTTGGCATTCAGAGCTTGGGCCAAGCCTTCTCCTAACATCACTCTGTCGGGCTCGTCTTCGCTTAAATCTGTTCCGTCAATAATAGTCAGAGAAGAGTTTATTAAATTTTCAGCATCCGGGTCGACTCCCCGAATAATGGCTGCCTGGCTGATTTGATCATTTCCCACAAGTCCTGTTATTTCAACTCTTCTGCTATATAAATCCACATGAGGAGCGAATTCCAATATTTCCAATATTTCAGATGTATTGTCTTTATTAATCCTGTATTTATCTGGTTCCTGCCTATGGTTTTCGTTATATCCTTTTTTGTATATCTGCAAATGTCCATATTGCCCTCTGATTACAGACTCTCGCAACCCGATGTAATTTGCTTCGAAAAAGCCTCCGCTAAGAACAATGCTGCAAACGCCTGTGATTATAGTAAGGAAAGTGACAATGCTTCGGCGTTTATGCCTTAGAATATTTCTCCATGCAATTTTTATGGCTTTCATGCAAATACCTCCACTTTTTCCATTTGAGATACTTTTCCATCTGTTAAGAAAATGGTGCGGGTGCCGCTATTTAACAGTTGTTCATTATGAGTGCAAATAATTAAGGTTGTTCCTTTTTTCTCTGTTAAAGAAAACATTAGTTCTGTAATTCTGGACCCTGTGGTGGAATCAAGATTAGCAGTGGGCTCGTCCGCGATTAATAATTTGCCTTCTGTAACCATGGCTCTGGCAATAGCTACTCTTTGCCTTTGTCCGCCACTTAATTCATTGGGGTAGTGCTTAGCGTATTCTTCAAGGCCAACTTCTTTTAGAATGGACATTACCCTGTCCCTTCGGTTCTGTTTTTTGCATAAAAGCAGGGGATACTCCACATTTTCATAGGCATTCAGCACCGGCACTAAATTGAAATTTTGAAATACAAAGCCAATGTTATTTGCCCTAAAATCCGAAAGCTGGTTGTCGTCAGATGTGAAAATATTTTTATTAAACATTGTTACCATTCCGCTTGTCGGTCTGTCCAAACATCCCAAAATATGTAGTAAGGTGGATTTTCCGCTTCCAGAGGGGCCTCCTAGCATTAATTGCTCTCCTTCTTTAACTTTTAGGCTAACATTCCTAAGCGCTTCCACTTTGGTTTTGCCTAACATATATGTTTTGACCAGATTGTTGGCCTCAATTAAATAATTCATGTAACCCTCTGCTATATAAAATTCACATAAATGCGCCGCTATCTACTCTTAGCAATTCGCCATTTATATATGATTCTTTTCTCAAAAACAATTCCGCCGCATTGGCAATATTTTGAATTGTGCCTATTCCATTAATATTAAAATGTTTAAGGATATTAACCTGATTGTCGCTTAGTTTCATATTACGGACTCCCTCTATTAATCCATAACAAATCATATTAACTTGTATGTTATATGCGCTTAATTCTTTGGCCAAACTTTTTACAAAACCTTTAACAGCCCCGGAAAAAAGGCTGTTGGGAAGATTTTGATACCTTCCGGGCACTCCAACGATGTCGCAAACGGCCAAAATATTTCCCTTGGATTTGTTTTTAACCAATGTTTTGGCGAATAATTGGACTGATGCTAAAAAGGCGGTTAATTGATAGTTAACAGGCCCAAATAGGTCGTTTTCAACGTCAATGTTATTTGATTGTTCTGAAAAGATTTTATCCATAAAAACCAGGCAATCAGGAATTGCTAATTCATTTTTCGCATTTTGAAATTCCACAGACATCCATTTGCTTATTGTCCCGGATAATTGATTTTTCTGAGGCAAATCGCTAAAATAAACTGAGTGTCCCTGATTTATTAATTCCTTGCATAAACTTTCTCCATAAGGCGTACCGCCAATGGCCCATATGTTATTTTTTAGCTCCAAGTAACGAGACCTCCGCTAATATTAACTCCAGTCCCAACCATATATTGGGCCATTGGACTTGCTAACATAAGCAATGGACCTAAGACATCCGTGGGCTCACATAACCGGCTTGCGGGGGTGTTTTCGATGAGCACTTTTTTAACTCTTTCCTTCATTTCATCACTAAGGCCGCCTGAAAATATTTGAGGGGTTAAATAATTTATTCTGACATTATGCGGTGCATATTCCCGAGCTACAGATTTTAAGTAGGAATGTACCGCAGATTTAGCTGCGCCATATAACGCCCGCATAGGTTGGCCAACTTCCCCAGTGATAGAAGACACTACCACCACATTTCCCTTTTTATTTTCTTTCATGATTGGCAAAATGAATTCGCATAAGTTAATGACCGGCATTAAGTTTTGTCTTAAACTATGCTCTACATCTTTTTCTCCGTAAAAGAAAAATGATTTATCAATAGCATTTCCCACACATATAATTAACGCGTCCAATGGTGGATGCTCAGATAAAAGCGCTTCAAGTTTGGTTCTGGATTCCGCTCCGTGGCTTAAATCCGCTTGGAACAAGGTCGGTGTAATGTACCCAGAGTCTAATCCGTCCTCGTTAAAAATACTTTCAAGAACACTTGAGTTTTTATGAAAATGAAGGATACAATTTGAGTGAAACCCACAAAATAATTTTGATACCTCGACCCCAATACTGCTACTGGCACCGGCAATAAATATGTTTTTATTTTCGAACAGGGGTTGGAACCCTGAAAACATATTCGTGGTTGATGAATATGCGAGCATTAAAGGTCCTTATTTGCATGTAATGATTTAGCGCGGGATAAAGCTTCGGCGGCTTCTTCTGCGCGGCCCTTGATACAAGATTCAGTTTTACAGGCATTTACAACATATTCGAAATCCTCAACACCAAATCTTCCCCTTTCTAAAAATGCTGGCAGGGTAATGCTATTGTATCCTCTGATAAATCGAATTGGAATATTAGTGGGGTTTTTCTTTACAGCTTGGTCCATTTTTTTTGTCCCAAGTTTAACGTAATATGTTTGTTTCCCAGGATTTTTTTCGTAATCAGCTTGCATAGTAATCAGGCTGCCATACCATGCCAGAGCTTCGTAATCTGTTTTGTTGTTTTTTAAATAATTTTTAAAAACTCCAATTCCTTCTTCTACTAATTCCTTTTTGATTTTTTTTTCATTTAAGATATGCAGCGCAATTCCGAGTTCTTTTAGATCTTTATCGCTGGCATTACTTTTTTCTGCTGCTTTCCTTAATTGCGGCAGTTTTGCTTCAAGCTGAGATTCTTCAAGCTTTACCAGCTCTATAGAATAATCCTCTCCCCAAATCGGGAGTTGAAAAACGATTGTGTTAATTAAAAAAATTAATGCGCTTTTTTTTACAGATAGCATGTTTCCTCCTTATTTATTTATTATTCCCAATCCTCAGAATGCATTAAAACATCGCTATAGGCATTCATCCCAGTCCAAACGGCTGAATACAATCCAGATATTCCAAATGAATCACTGTGGCCAAAAATTATATTTCCCATTGGCTTAGAAGATTCTGCAATTTCTTTATCCCTGTCTATTGTGGGAAGTAGCATTGGATGCCCCCAGCGATGCAGCAACATATTTTCTATGTATTTGGCTTTTTCTTTAAATACGGTTTTAAGATCTTTATAGATTAATTCCGCCCAATATTTTGGAGGTTGAGCTAATAAGTTTGCTCTTCCCACAGATTCTATCATGGGCACATAAACGGTAATATGGCTGTTTCCATTTTTACTTTGGTTGTTTGCGAGCCAGTCAGGCCGAAGCATTAGTTTTGAAAATAAATTAGGGTTTAAAATTTCAAAACTTTCCATTACGGGTTTGCTAAAGCTCACCTGAGCCACAAGGAAAGGGCTGTACCTGTTTTTCTTGAACACATCATATCTTTCCTGGGGGAGCTTCTTTATTAAATGTTTAGCTATTAATTTTGGGGAGCATACAATAGCGCATTTTGCCTGGGCAGCTTTTAATTTGCCATTTTCATCTAAATACCCAACCTTAACTCCATTGGGTCCATCCTCAATTTCAACCACAGTATGGGAAGTTCTTAAGTTTTCATAATGTCTTTGTTCAATTGAATTCAATATGGCTTCGCTAATAGCGCCATGCCCTCCTGGAAGACTATACATGGGTGCGAAATGATTGGATAATATGTATAACCCTTCCCATGCCGCAATTTGGCTTGAGTCACTTCCAATTCGGCTATGGAGTATGCAATCTATCACCTGTAGAAGCTGAGAATCAATGTTCCAATCTTCAAAAAAATCTTTTAGAGTGATGTGACAGAGCTTTAATATTTCAGCTGAATTATCTTGCTTTGGATAAAATACGCCAGATTTTGGATCTAAATATTTATGCAATTTTTGGGGTAGTTCTTGAAACTGTTTTTTAACCGAATCAGAGAAAGGCAGATTTGGAGCATCTTTTCCAAAAGGTTCCCGGTAGATTTTCCCTTCATATTGCAAAGAAAATTCCGGGGCTGGAACTTTAGTAAACTCGGTTTTTATTTCTGAAAAAAAATTGGTAAATGGCTCAATGGAACCTTGGCTCAGCACAGCTCCCAGAGGGCAATATATATCATTGATTTTTAACCGTCTGGAATTCCCGCCAAGTACAGGTTCCTTTTCCAACAAGAGGCAGGTCATGTCCTGCAAATGGAAAAAACTGGTTAACCCTGATATTCCACCTCCAATTATAATTACGTCAAATTTTTCCTTGGCATCGGGAACGGAGAATTTTGCACCATCTCTTATTTGATGAACGATTTTGTTTCTGTCTATTTCGTAAAATTCAGCGGGTAATTCTAATTCCACTAGGCTTTCCTTTGCGGAAAGTTCAAAAGCGCCAAAAAAACTTGCCGCTCCAATGGTATTAATAGCCTGTTGTAAAAAAAATCGCCGTTCCATATGATTTATGCCATTTTGTATTCCAGAATACCGGATGTTATTTTGAAATCTTTTGAATAAAATTCATATTGATAACTAATCGTTTCTTTTGGATTTTGTTGTTGATAAACTTCCAGTTTTAAATTATCGCCAGGTAACACGGGCTTTAAAAATTTTATTTTTTTTGCTTTTAAAATTTGGGGGGAGTCTGTCAGTAGAAGATGCTTTTCCACAAAGTTTCGCGCTAAAGCAATAAGTAATACTCCAGGAAATATAGGGCTATCTGGAAAGTGGCCCTTAAATACTTCTGAATTTTCATTAATAACAATATTTTTTTCTAAACATTTATTCATGTTACTATCATTTCCCCTTTTATTTTAATTGATGAGCCTTGCTTGCACACGAAATGGAACTTTATCATTTGTTGGAAATATTTTATAATATGTATACTTACATTAACTGGGCTTCCCATTATAATATTATCCAGTATATCTACTGAACTTATTTGAACTAACCTATGATCGTTATTGTTGGATAAACTCCTTGTTTCATAATAATTGCCCATTAATACTCCTGCGGTCTGAGCAGCTCCTTCCATGCACAACTCTAGTCCAATTGCTTCTAATGCTAAATCGGAATATCCGATATCTTTTGGCAAAACAATTCGCCCGGATCCCTCTTTCCCCGATTCACGGATAACAACTTTTTCCACTAGTTGAAATGGAGGGCGATGCGGGAGATATTTTTCAATTTCCTCTTTTAAGCAAATGTTTTGTGTATTTACTTCTAATAACATAATTCCTCAATTGGTAGAAAAAACAAGAGATACATTACTTTCACCTGGAGCCTGGCTTTGGTGGAGCCAGGCAAACTCCTTTTTGGCAGTTGAAGGAGATAACATAAATGGTTCTAACCCTTTTACTTTCAATTCTGTTGGCATTGTTAAATTGGGAACTTTGTACCTGCTGGCTGATAAAAATCCCAGCGCCATCCTCATTATTCCAGAGGAAGGAAAGTCTCCTGTATAAGCAGTCAAGGCACGAATTTTAGTGATTTCAGGATTAAAAAATTCACATAAAGCATTTGCTTCAACGTTGTCATAGGAAGGATTGCCGTTAGCGCCTGAAGAAACCCAATGAATATCCTCTGGGTTTAAATTTGATTTGCTCAATGCCTCACGAATAGATTCCTTTATAATTTCTGGATCCCTAGCGAAAGAATTGGTATTTCTGCAGTTTTGATATGAGCCGATTCCCATCAATTTTCCATAAGACTTTCCTCCGCGACTGTATAGTGAATCGCGGGATTCAAGAAGTAAAGCCGCGCTTCCTTCTCCCATTGTCACCCCATTTTTATGTTTATGATAGGGAAGCCAATTTTGCTCATCTTTATAACTTAATCTTAGATCTCGGTATCCTTGGATTAAAGAACTGCATAATTCATCAGTTCCAATTACAAGGCATTTATCCAAGGCGCCTTTATTTAGCAATAAGGATGCGAATAACAGCGCATTTTCTCCTGAAGTTCCAAGTCCGGTTACAGTAGTGTTGCAGCCATTTAGGCCTAATTCAATTGCAATAAGTCCCGACGAGGCATTTGCGACTGTAGTTGGAAAATTTACCGGTGAAAGATTTTCAATCCCGTCTTTTAGTAATCTTTTCTGATGTTTTATAACGCTGGAAAACCCCGAAAAGCCAGTGCCTACAATAACGCCACATGAAGAGTTTGCCTTAGGGTCGAGTCCTGCATCTTCCATGGCCATTTTCGCGGATGCTATGGAATATATATTTGCTAAATCCATACGCCGAAGTTTTTTAGGATGAACGAATTTTTTAGGATCAAAATCTTTAACTTTGAAAAAAAAGCCTTCTTCGTCTTCAACTTTTTCCCAGCCAGCGGATGGGGAACCATGTTCCAAATTTTCAAGAATTGAATCGTGGTTCGTGCCAAGAGGGCTTACCATTCCTATTCCGGTAATATAAATATCATGCATAATTAATTTCCTTTTTTGAAAATGTAAATGGCGCCCCATGGCCCGGGTATATAATGTTTGCTTTTTTTGCTTTTAACCGCGATTGGTTATAGTGATTGCTATTCCACATTATCAAATGATTAACTTGCTCGTTAAAATCAAGCTTGCTTAGAATGGCATCGCCACAAACTAAGGAATTTCCATTGATTGAGTTAACCATTAATCCTAGTTGCCCTGGGCTATGGCCAGAAAGGTCAATGGTAGATACATTATCACTTAATTTTTGATTAGCACTTACAAACTTAATTTTCCTTTTGATTTTTTCTGGAATTGAATATTGATTGCTATTAATCACTTGCCAAAATTGCCTTTGGAAAAGCTTTGCCACTAGTTCATGAGTACTTAAAAGAAATTCTAAGAAAACCTCTTTTGAAGAGGTATGTTTTTGAAGTTCGCTGTAAAATTCCCACTCGATGGAGGGAACAAAAATTTGAGTGGATTCCATCCAATCTGCGACATTAAAATGATCAAAATGCAAATGGGTGAAAAATACGCTGTTTATATCGCTAATTTGGAGATTGTGAAATTTAAGTGCCAGTGCCAATTCCTGGAAGCTGCAAATGGATGCCGGATCTGTAATACATTTAAAATCCCCATCTATTATCAGCAGTGTAGAAGCCTTCACCGTAAGCTTGGAGCCTTGAAAAAGCTCTATAACTTTGCCAAAATTAGGCACTGATTCCCCCGTCAATTGCTATAGTCTGTCCCGTTATATATGTGTTGGAGTCGCTAGCTAAAAACTGCACCATTGAGGAAACATCTTTAACAGACCCGTATCTGGAAAGCGGTATTAAACTTAAATTTTTCTCCTTCCTTTTCGGAGGGAGCGTGTCCGTCATTTCCGTTTCGATAAAACCAGGAGCAATAGCGTTCACTAAAATGTTGTATTTTCCATATTCCTTGGCCAATGTCCTTGTCATACTTATGACAGCTCCTTTAGAGGCGGAGTAATTTGCCTGTCCTGGAGTCCCTATGATTCCGCTTACGCTGACAATGTTTATAATTTTTCCCTTTTTTTGCTTCGTCATTTGCTTTAGCGCCAATTTGCTGGAATAAAAAGTACCATTAAGATTTAAATTCAAAACATCATTCCACTCATTTTGAGTCATTAATATGGCGTAGTTATCTCTCAATACGCCAGCATTATTAACCAATACATCTACGCTTTGAAAATGCTTCAAGGTGTAATCAAATACTTTTTCCACATCTTCCCATTTTGACATATCCCCCTGGACACAGATTGCGGTACCGCCAGACTTTTCTATTTCAATTTTTAGTTCTTCCGCTTTGCTTTTGTTTGAGTTGTAATTTAAGCATACCTGATAACCCGAATGGGCTAAATCTATGGCTATTGCTTTGCCTATTCCCCTGGAAGCTCCTGTAATTAAGGCTGATTTCATTTGTTTATTTCCTCCCATTTTTTCAATAGCAATGACGTGTTGTTCCCTCCAAATGCAAGCGAGTTGGACATAGCATATTCAATTTCACAATCCCGGCTTTTGTTGGGAATATAATCTAGGTCACATTCAGGATCAGGAGTTTCCAAATTTAATGTTGGAGGTAAGAAATTATTTTGGATACATAGGGCTGTGGCTGCTGCTTCCATAGCCCCAACAGCGGATAAAGCGTGGCCAATCATGGGCTTAATGGAACTTATAGATAAATTATACGCATGATCCTCAAATACGGTTTTAACAGCATTTGTTTCAGAGGAATCATTTAGTTTTGTTCCCGTTCCATGGGCATTGATGTAATTAATTTTTTTAGGGTTCACTTTTGCAGTTTTTAACGCAGAGGACATTGCAAGAGACATCCCTTTTCCTCCAGGGTCAGGTGCGGTAACATGGTGCGCATCTGAGGCTAGCCCATAGGAAACAAACTCTGCAACTACAGGAGCTTTACGGCTTTGAGCGTGCTTTTGAGACTCCAATATTAAAATAGAGGCTCCTTCACTGATATTTATTCCGTCTCGGTTTTTATCAAATGGCTTAGAATGCCCGGGAGAAAGAGCTTCCAATGCGTTAAATCCTGAAAAAGATATATAACATAAGGCTTCGACTCCTCCGCAAAATGCTATGTCGGCATAGCCCTGGGCAATTAAATCAGCTGCAAAACCCACTGCAGAGGCTCCTGAAGAACAAGCGGTCATAATGTTAGCTCGCACTCCTTTGATGCCCAAATATTTAGATAGGACCGCCCCGGTTTTTTCGTTGTAGTTTAAAATTTTAGAAGGCCGGGCTTTTAAACCGTACAATTTATTTTCCACGTAACCTTCTAAATTTGAAATAGGAGCTCCATTGCCTATTACTAGTGCTGTTTTGGAATTGGACATTTGATCTTTGCTTAACTTTGCATTTTCAATAGCATCTCTGGCAGCATGCAAAGCGTAATGATCAATTGGTGTTAAGTGTTTTTCTTCTTCATTTAAGGGGGAAGTGGGCAGGTTTTTAATCTGGCCCACTAAATTGGTCCGATATCCTTTAGTATCATGGAATTTATTTTCGCTAATACCTGATACTCCCTTTTTTAAGGCGTTTAAATAGCTAGGTACATCATTACCAACAGCTGAAACAATGCCGATGCCAGTAATAAGGACTCGTTCCGTCATAATATTCCCCTTTTTTAATTATGCTGTTGCAGTGTTGTTTAATTCTAATATGTAATTAGCAAGCGTGTTTAAGCTGTGAAAATGTTTTTGAACGCTCTCGTCTTGCTTGACAGTCACGCCAAATTCCTGTTCTAATCCCAAAACAAGGTCCAATACATCAACTGAATCAATTCCCCAGGCATCTTCGTCAAATAATGGGGAATCATCAGTAACATCTAACTCAGATGCGTCAATTTCAAGTCGATCTTTGATCATGACTTTAATTTTTTCTTTTACATTATTTAAGTTTTCGCTGCTCATATTTTTTTCTCCTTGTTGGATGGGGTGGTGGTTAAAGATTTTTCGATTTTTTCAAACATCCAGTCCAAAACAAATATGCTTCTTAAGTTCCTAATAAGTTTTGGCCATTTTATTTTTGAGGCTACTAAGCTCAGTGATTTTGACCAGCCTACCAGATAGTTAACGCTCAGGGGCATAATTGCTCCCTCAGGGCATATTTGGGGACAAAAGCCGCAGCCTTCACAATTGCTTAATATTATGGATTTGTTATTTTTCATTTCTATACTTGGACAATTAGTTTCCATACATTTTCCGCATTCTGTGCAGGCATGTTTATTAATGACATATCTGTATATTGAGCTTGTTTTTTTGGGAGACTCTTGGACGCAATTTCCTTTAAGCAAAATTACGCATAATTCAGAGGAGTTTAAAAAGTTTATCAAAACCTTTTTTATATTTGTCATATCCAAGGCATCTAAGATTTTGTATCGAGGAACTCCGATTCCACTTAAAAACGCACTCCATTGCTTTTCATCAAAATTTGGATTCGTTTTTTGCATTCCAGTCATTGCCGACCCGGAGTTATCTAGAATTATAATGGTGGCCCGGCTTTTTTGGTTTATTAGAGAAACTAATG
The DNA here is from genome assembly GCA_050294405.1 of Fibrobacteria bacterium. Taxonomy (GTDB): domain Bacteria; phylum Fibrobacterota; class Fibrobacteria; order UBA11236; family JADFYW01; genus JBNKOC01. Next base: position 78,553 of record JBNKOC010000011.1, read on the forward strand.
CAGGGATGCCGGAATGGAAAAAGGTGGAATCTCCCAATACCGCTACTGCCTTTTCAGGGAACTCAGGTCCCAGTGCAGTTTCGTACCCCTGTAATACTCCTAAGCTGGCGGACATACATAAATTGGACTTAATAACATTAAACGGGGGGAGAGCTCCTAAGGTATTGCAGCCAATATCACCTACTGCGTAAATATTCAACTCTTTAAGTACCTGATAAATTCCTGTGTGGGTGCAACCTGAGCAAAATCCTGGGACTCGGGGAGGAACTTCAGAAACCGACTTAGATATCGGGGCCCCAAATTTTTTAACTAAATAGTCTTTTATCTCCGGGGCTTTGTTTGTGGCCAATTCCCAAGGATCCAGAATTCCAAACCCTTTGTAATTCGGTCTATCAAGAGTTGGGATTCCAAGGGCTCTTATTTGAGTATTCAAATAAGAAGAGCCTTCATCAGCTACAATAATTTTTGATACAAGTTTTTGGAAAACTTTAAGGGATTCAATGGGGAGTGGATTAACCAGTGATAATTTGAAGATGGGAAATGCGTCTCCAAAAATTTCCACGATTTTTGAATAACAATGGCCAGAAGCTACTATGCCAACATTAAAATTGAGCCTATCCAGATAATCAGATAAATAAATTGTATTTAAATTTTTTAAGTCATTTGACTGGGCTAATTCAGTCAAATTTTGGTTGCGGACTCGATGTCGCTCAGGAACATATACGGGCAAAAGCAAGAATCTGCTAACAGGCAATGCGAAACCAAGCATAGGGTTGGTGTTGATTCGAGGGGATAAAAATATTTTTTTACTTGAGAAGCATTGGCGGGAAACGACTCTCAATAGAACCGGCAACTCGCATTTTTCACTTAACTCAAATGCTAATTTGGTAAATTTTTTAAGCTCTTCTAAGGAGCTCGGTTCAAGAACAGGAACGCCTGCTGCGAGTGCTAATTCCCTTGAATCCTGCTCATTTTGACTTGATTTTGCACCTGGGTCATCTCCAACCACAACAACAAGGCCGCCTCGAACTCCTGTGTAAGCTAAATTAAAAAATGGATCAGCTGCGACATTTAACCCAACATGCTTCATTACAACCATGGATCTTTTTCCTGAATATGAAGCTCCAATTGCAATTTCAGTGGCGACTTTTTCATTAGCAGCTAACAATGTTTGTATATCATCATATTTTTTAGCCGCCTCCAATATTCCGGTTGTGGGCGTCCCAGGGTATCCGCTTACGATTTCGACTCCCGCTTCCCAGGCAGCTCTTGCAATTATCTGAGTGCCGGATAACAGTTTCTGTGGTTCGGGAATGACTTCGGTCTTTTTTGGAATTTCAATAGTTGCGCTTTTCATTAAACGACCTCCTCTGCCTTTAATGCCTGGCTAATGGTTGGAGCTAATAACTTTTTATTCCAGCGCAACATCTTCGTCAATATTTTGCCAGCCCCAATTTCCTGAAAACTTGGAGAGCCGTTTTTAGATAAATGCATAAGGCTTTCTTTCCATTTAACCGGAAGGGCTACTTGTTTTACAACTTCTGCGAGAACTTCAGAAAAGCCAGGAAGGAATTTGAGTCGCGTATGGGAATATGCAGCAGTAGTTATGGGTTTATAAGATAGAGTGGAGGTCAATTTTTCAAGTGCATTTGCAGTTAATTCTAGGCTCCTGGAGTGAAAAGGCAGTTTCGTTTCCATAGCAAACATTTTGAAAATGTTATTGGAATATTCCGTTAAAAATGATTTCCAATGAGATGGCGAACCATAAAGTACCACATGATTTGGAGAATTTTCAGAAATTAATTCTAATTTGAATCGGTCAAATTCTTCCATATGTATAGTTCGTTTTAAAGATAAAGCTATTACCTTATTCTCTGGGTTGGGCACATATTCCCAGCACACTCTGTATACAGACTCTATTAAATAAAATGAATCTTCAGGGGATATGGCTCCAGAGGCCACAGCCGCGGCATAAAATCCTAAGCTGTGGCCCATCACTAGAGAATATTCGGGGTTTTGATTTGATTCAAGTTCCCAATGTAAAAGGTTTACCAGATGGATTAATTTCTGGATATTTAATTCTTTTTCTTTTGATTGAAAATTATTTGAGTCAAAATTTATTAATGAATTGAATAATGGTTTCCCTAACCATTTTTCAGCAAAGGCTTTATATTCAGGATAAATATTTAAAAAGCTATGGAGCATACCGGGGTATTCGCAGCCTAATCCTGGGAACATGGCGATGGTATGGGCCTTCATGATAACATCCTTAAGCCGAAGCAAAAAGCATCATAAGCATCATTTTTGACTAATTTTGTTAATTGATTTTTTACATCATCATAAGTTGCAACCGGTAAAAGCATAGATATAATGGCCCCTGCCATTATAAATGATGAGAGTTTTGGCTGAATGTTTTCTGAGTTTTCTGGTTTTTTTTCCAGAGAAAGGACGTAAAGAGAAGCAGACCTTTCCTGAATTATATTTTTTAGTTTCTTTAATAAGTTTTCTTTCTCAATTGGATCTTGGTTGTGAGATGAAACAACCGTATCCAAAATTATGCAGCTGCTTCCGGTTCCAATTAAATGGGAATGTCGCAACGCTTCCTGCAATTCAAGGGCGGCATAAATATTTGTGGTGTTTAACCCCAATTCTCCGCAGTAAATATCTTCTCCCATTTTTATTTGAGCGGAAATAGAACCCCGGGTTTTGGCCACACCCCGGTCTTCGGTACTTATAACCTTCGGAAAAAATGGGCTAATTAAGTCGGTAAGAATACCTGCCATATATATAAGACCTTGGCCTCCAACTCCAGATATAAAAATTCCAAAACTTTTATTGGAGCTGCGACTAAGCTGGTGGTTATTCGGTATAACTAATGCTTGAACTACTTTTTTATCTGTTGTTATCATTAGGCCACCTCTGCCATGGGTATTGTTTTAATGTTTGATATTCTTTGGGCTTCAAACTTCCTCAATATGTTAAGGAATTGAATATTTTGGGAAGGCAGCCCTACCGTAATCCTAAATGCGGGTGAATTTTGGTAAGGAGGCATTGGGCGGATTACAATCCCCTGTTTTGAAGAAAAGGAATCTAAACCAGCAAGTTTTTTACCCCAAATAAATATGAAGTTTGCCGAGCTGGGGTAGTGTTTTATGTTTAGCTCTTTAAAACATTCATAAAAAAATCTTTTTTCGGCGGTTGCCAACTTTATTCCCGATTGCATATGTTTTAAGTCCTTTAAACAAGCCAATGCCGCCATTTGGGCCATTGAATTGGAATTAAATGGAAAACGCGCCTTGTTAAGTACCGATATGATTTGTGGGTTTGCCAATCCGTAACCCACTCTAAGGCCTGCTAATCCATAAGCTTTAGAAAATGTTCTTAATACAATTAAATTGGAATATTGAGAAATGAGTTTATGGGATTGCGGAAAATCTGTTTCATTGCAGTATTCAAAATAGGCCTCGTCAAAGACTACAAGTATATTATTTGGAACCTGCTTTAAAAAACGCCCAATCTCAAGTTCGTTTAAATATAATCCCGTTGGATTATTTGGATTGCAAATAAAAATAATTTTGGTTTTCGGATTTATTGCATTACATATGGCATCTAAATTAAAGTTTCCTTTTTTGAGGTTTACCGTTCTGAAAGTTCCATTAAAAAGTTGGGCGCAGAATTTGTACTGTGGAAACGTATAGTTCGCGGAAATTGCTTCGGAGTTTTTGTTAATAACAGCAGCGCTAATCCATTGTAAGATTTCATCGCTGCCGTTTCCGATTGCTATGTTATCCGTTTTTAAGTTGTATTTACTGGCAAGTTCTGACTTTAGGTTTATACACTGGCTATCTGGATATTTATATATATCGCGGTAAATTGCGATTGCTTCCAGGGCTTGTGGGGATGGGCCAAATGGGTTTTCGTTAGAGGCAAGTGATATTGCGCCTTGTATTTTTTCTCCCGGAATGTAACCGGGAATGTTTTGTATGTTTTCATTAATGCTTATATTCATTTTTAACCATAGGGATAAAACATAGAATTAGTGACCTAGAATTCGATTTGGTATTAGTAGCCGTAATCCCAATGCGCAGCAGCCTCAATTTGCGGCCATCAGGTTACTATTTAAAGTTTGTTACAAGTTACTTGAAAAAATATAATTAAGAAAAATAAAATTCCAATCTATTTTTAAATATTTTTTTAGATATAAACATACTCAAGGTTGTTTTAATCTTTTTTCAATTTCAATTAATTTACTATACATGGTTTTAGTTTCTTGCTCGGAAAAATTCGCCAATAATTCGTTAATGGCGGAGTTATAAACTTTATTGATGTTGTTCATGACATTTTCCCCTTCAGGGGTCAGTTCGAATTCCCATTTTCTTTTATCGATTGAGTCTAAAGTTCGGGTGATTAACTTTTTTTCTTCCAAGGACTTTAGCTTTTTTGTTATGCTTGCGGGGGAGCCTTCAATTAACTCTAACAATTCCTTAATAGTATTTAGTCCAGCCTGAATTTTAATAAGCACAGCATATAAATTTGTAGTTAACCCAAATTTTTGGAAAATATTTTTATCGCCGCTTCTTCGGAGCAAAGTAGTTATGGTAAATAATTGTTCCACAAAGAGAAAGTTAGGGTTTGGTGATTCAGGTTCCATTTATTTTATGAATACCTTATAGTTAATTCGTGTCCTACTGAGTTTTTTGCTTCTAATATGTTATGTATTCCAGTAGCTAAATCTAATCTGGAAATATTCGAACTAAAATGACTTTTCAACTCATTGGCCAAAACGACTTTTTTTGATTGAGCCTTATCAAGTAGGCGCGGCGCTCTGATAATTACCCAGGGAATTCCGCTTTCCTTAATTAAGGCTTCTTGTCTGTTTAGCTCTTCAACTCTTTCCTTGCCAATAATTTTTGGAATTAACCATTTGCCTGGAAAGGTTAAATTAGGAAGGCTATCTCTGGCTCCAACAGCTGAAATAAAAATGGCTTTCTTCAGAGTGTTTAAGGACTTAGCCGCCTGAATAATATTTTTAGTTCCTTCACTCCGCACACGGCCAACGGGTTGTCCTTTGCGTACGCCAAGTGCCGAAACGATAAAATCAGCTCCTTCAACTGTTTTTTCCACCTGAGACAGGTTTAAAACGTCACCCTCAACAACCTTTAAATTTGCAGAGGGAAAATTGGTAATGGCATCTTTGCTCCTGACTAAGGCACAGAGTTCGTAATTTTTTTCCAAGGCGTATTCCATAAACGCCAGCCCTGTTCCACCTGTTCCTCCAAATAATGCGATTTTCATAATAACCAACTTATTTAGTGCTTTCTAATAAGATAATCTCATTTAAATTATTTAACAAGGTTAAATATTAATTTAGTTAATAAAAAATTAAAAAATTTGTATTACAGCCAAATATGGTGAAATATGCCAATTTAAGGCGATTTTGATAGCAGGCTCGGAGCTTAGTCTACTATTCCCAGACTATTGGTTCGCCTTACTTCGTTATTTTTATTTCTAAAGAGGTATTTAGGGGTGAGCCAATTAGAATTTTTTTTTTGATGGCCGGGTATGGTAAAAAGCCCCTGTTTTTTGCCTGTTTGGTGGATAGAAGTGGGTTTCCAGTTTTCAATTTTCTCAATATCTGCTAAAATGGCTTCTGCAATGAGACTGTCGTCTTTTGCGCTGGGGTGCCAATCACAGCCCATCATATCCAATCCATTCTGGGGAAACTCAGAGTAGTATACATCCCCAGGAAAGTTTTGCTGGCTCTCTTCCACCACTGTTTTTACGTAACCGGGGTTAGGTCCCACATGGGTGGCCACACATAAAATTTTAGCATTGGGGTAATTGCCTTTTACTCTGGCCACAAAGTTTTTGTAAGCCTCTGTATACACTGCCTCAGAGGGCATGGGCTCAGTACTAAAATCATTGGTTCCCAGGCAGATAACCACCAGGTCCGGAATGTTTTTCTCATAATCCCAGGGAGACTCGTAAGCCCCAAGGATGTTATCATAAGTGGCAGGATAGGGGTCCGCTGAAGTAGGGTTCGCATCCCCATAATTTCTAACCATACCCTTGCCAGACCAACCCAGTACAGTGTATTCTGCGTTTAGGGCTTCTCCCACTAAACTGGTAAAGGAAATATTTGTGTTGGTTTTGTGGCGCAAATCTTCGCTGCTGCATGTACGGGTATCGCTTTCGTTGCCATAGCCCACCGTATAGGAATCTCCAATAAATTCAATTCTCGGTTTGTTTTCGTTGGGCAGGGGCAGCAATATATCTGATTCACCCACTACAAAGCCTAAAAATTCCACCTTGGTGAAATGGTCTTCGCTGCGTCGGCTCAGCTTTATAATATGGTCCCTATCCGTAGGAAGGTCTGTGGCAATGTTATATTCGGTTACTGAGTTTTCTGTTATTATTACAGAATGGTGTTCGCCGTCAATCCATACATCGTAATCGGCTTGGCCATCTTTTAATTGGATGCCAATGCTGGTGCCTGTAAATTTTGCGCTAATAGCCGAGCCGGACCAATTAAACATAGGGGCTTCAGGGTTTGTAAAATCAAAGCGACCGTGGTATTTAATATTGGGGTTACTGGGGGAAATAATCGCGGACATGATATTTTTAGTAAATAAAAATAAACTGGCAAACAATACCAGAGCAAAGATTATGGGGTATATTTTCATGACAAAGTCTTTTTGATTCTATTATTTTGTGTTTAAAATTAAAACAGAAGTTTTTGTTAATTTATCAGAATTTCCATTATCATAAGAAACAGCTGTGTTAGGTAAAGGGTTCTAGCCCTCAGCATCCTTCCATTTAATCCAGGCCTTAATAATTTTTTGAATATCCTTTTTGGCTTTTTTACACTCTTCCAGACTAGCCAGTTTCAAGCTTCTACCAGCTTTAGCATCGCCCTCCAGCAAGGGATGACTTCCGGGAATTTCTGCTCCATTGTGGAACATGAGGCTGGCGTGTTTTTTTGCTTTAGGAAAAAAGCTGGCAATATTTCCCTTGTAAACAAAAGTAGGTGCCTGCCATTTAATACATTCTTCAATTTTTTTATCGCAGGATAAAATAATGTTGCGAATTTCCTGAACCACAGGCTTCATGGGGTTGTCGTAGCTTTTAAACCAATCATCTACTTCCTTAGCCATTTTTCTCCTCCTTTCTTTGTCTGCCACTTGCAAAAGCAAATATAGTTATGAAAAAAATAGGGGAGGGCTAATAAAATTCACATTAACAGGATTTGAGAGGAGCCCCAATCAGGGGCTCGAAAAATAATGCCATTACCGTACAAAAAAGGATTGGGTGAATTGGCCGGCCTGGGTGCTGACTTTTAGATAATACCTTCCCTTGGAAATTAGGCTGCCATTTTCCAGTACACCATCCCAGCTTAAGGATTGTAAATTTGGAATTAGGTTATCTGATTTAAAAATCAATTTTCCATTCACATCGTAAACGGACCAATTAAAAACCGCTACAGCATGGCTAAAATTAAAATTCAATTTTCCATTAACCCAATTAGCTGAAAAACCAATTTTGTTTCTTTGCTGCTGCGGGTCTTCTAAATCGGAATAATTTATAAACCTATCTTCCAAATTATTATCTGGAGTCACTTGCTCGGGCTTTGCAGCCAAAAAAGCGGTATATTCGCTTAACACCTGAAATTCTTTGGATATATTCACAATTTCTTCTTTGTTAGTATTTGATGTTCCCTCTTCCATTTCCAAAAGAGTGATTTTTTCTTTGGCCCAAATTTTAGCCACCGCCTTGTTCCAATTGGGGGAGTCTGCCAATTTAATGGTTTTACTCAAACTTTTTTCCTCTCCGATGTTAAGGCCCGTTAACCCAACTACGACCTGGCCTCCCTTAGAATACTGGCCGTAAACCGATAGGGGAGAGCCCTTAAATAGGCTATTTCCTCTGGGAAAGATAAGCTCAGATTCAGAAGAAGGATCAAAGCTCAATTCAATATTTTTTAATTGTGGCGATTCAAACTTGGACCAGGCCAAATCCACAGATGGTAAGGCGGGATCTCCGGCAGTTAATTCAAAGGAGGCTCCTCCCGCCATTTGAGCGGATTGGTCCAACAAATACCGGTTTAAATTGTTTCCGGCTCCGAAGGTAAATATGGTGGGTTGGCTGGCGTGGTTTTTGATAGTTTCCAGTACGGCTTCCACATTGCCAATAAACCCGTCTGTGGTAAACACAAAAAGCCGCTGGTGATTCCCATCATAAGGGATTTCCAGAATTTTTTGAACAGCCGCCAATAACTCTGTTCCCCCCAGCGGAGTTAAACCATTTAAAAAACTTTGGGCTTTTCCAATGTTACTGGCTGTGGCATCCACTATAGTGTAAGGTTCAAAAGCCCAATACATATTGTTCTCGAAACTGGCCACGGCCATTTTGTCCGTGGGTAGTAGTCTGCCTACCATTTCAGAGACCACCTCTACGCTTTTTTCCAAAGGCCACCCGGACTGAGAACCAGATACATCCACCAAGAATATAATTTCCAAATCAGGGCGTCCTTCCTCTACAAATAACATATCGGGAAAAAGGTTTAAGGCGAAAAATCCTTTGTTTTTGTCTGCGTCATAATAACTGGAAAGGCTAAAATCCCGGCTGGATTGAGCTCTGGAAAAACGCAAAACAAAATCTCGATTGGGATATGTATCTACTTCCTCTAATACAATTCCAAAATTATTCTCCATGCTTTCTGCCTCTTCGGGTTTTATCATTTGTATGCCTTCAAAGTAACTTCGCCTGGATTGCAATTCTGAAACTGAAATTGGATGCAGGGGAGACTCAATGTTTTCAATTGGATAGCCTGTTTGCAAAACCACATTGATTTTCAAGGATGGTCCTTCCCGGTTTTCCGGCGGATTCCAGGGGTCAGAACCAGTAATGGTACCTGTTGCGATTTGGGCGTCATATCGGGCTCCAATCATTGTGGGTATGGCCAGTTCGTAGGTTCCAGATTCGTATTTTAATGGCATGCTTATCATAATTTCAACCAGGGCAGTATCCCCCTTTGGGATGTTGGCCAGGCGCTGTTGAAATATATTGGGCTGATGCTGTATTAACATACTGGCTATGCCTCCATTGGCTAGAACCGAATCGTAAATTTGTTTGGCTTCTTCCTTTTCAAATATTTCAGCTTTATATAAAAGACCTTTATGTTGCATGGCCATGGCGTGCACACTTCCCTTGTGTGGCAGAGGAAAGATATAAACCAAATCTTTTAACCCTTCTAATGGATTTATAAAACGCTGGATAAGTTGGATTTGAGCGATTCCATCTGTTATCACAACATTATAGTTGGAAACCTGCGGGGCCAGAGTCACATTGCTTTTTAAAATGCTGTCATAGGCTATGCAGGATGGGCCTTCAATTACGGAAGGATCCACATAAATAGTTTGTGTATTGCCTAAACTCGGAAACAAAAGGCCAATGGCCAGGCAAATTATAAATTTTGCAAAATTCGGAAACATAACGCAGCTCCTGGTTAACGTTAATTGAATTAAAAGCAAAATTTCGCCGCTCTGAAATATGGTTATATTTCAAACAGGCTAATTTTCGCTAATATTTTCCGGGACGAGTATCCCTCCCCTTTAGAACCCATCTAAAAAAACTGATTTAAACTTTTTTTGAAAAATCGTTTTTAAAATAGACGAGCCCTGATTAATTCCCCAAATTGAGAAACTAATGCACCTAATATTTATATTACGCAAAAAAAATATTTTCGAAAGTGAAAATTCATTTATTTTAAGAGAAATTATTTTTTAGGAGATTTTTGTGAAAAAAAATACACTTGCCTTTTTTAGCTTATGTATTTGTATATTATTTTCTGCTTGTTCCACTAGTGTTAACCTTCGCATAAAGAGGGCTCCCGAAATTAACTTAATCGGGGTTAAAACTCTCAAACTGGAAGAGTTTAAATTTTCCGGTGACTTGAATTTGGATGTGGTAGATAACCCCGGGGGCCTTGTTGGGGTTATTTTAGATGTAGGTGTGGGAGTCGGCGCTTACAAAATGGCGGAGAAGAAACATTCGGCCCTTCAATTCCATCACATCGAAGGTTTGAAAAATGCTTTCTACAACAATGGTTTTTACAATGTTACCGATGGAATAAACCACGATGCCACCATAAGTGGAACAATTTACTATGAAATTGAAGATAAGGCAGAACAAAAAGAAAGTAAAGATAAAGAGGGGAATGTAAGCACATGGTTTGAAATTGCGCGCAGGGCCACTGTGACCGTTAATTTTTCGATACACGATAAAAAAGGAAACCTGTTGGGAACCAGTATGTTAAAGACCTGGCAAAGGGATGTTTCCAAAGGAGATACCAAAGACCAGGCGCGGGATAAAATTACCCCTTTTGAAAAATTGCTGCGCTCTACTTTAGATAAATCCAATCCCGTATTGGTAACCAAAATTGCTCCCCATTTTGTATATGAACGAAGAGTCTTTGCGAAGGGAAAGCACAAGTCCATAAAAATCGGGAACAAAATTGCCAAGCAGGGAGATTGGTCCGGGGCTGCCGATAGCTGGAGTCAGGCTTTAAATGCCTCCGATAAAAAAGACCGGGCAGCCGCTCTATTTAACCTGGCCATTTACGATGAGGTGGAAGGCAAATTGCAAGAGGCCTTGAAAAAATACGAAGAGGCATCCTCTCTAATGGAAGGAAAATATGCCAGAGATGTATCCAGGACCCGGGCCAGAATTGCCGAAGCGGAACGTTTGCGGGAAGCAGAAGAGGCCCAGTAAGGGCCTCTGTATGAAATTTTGATTTAGCCAGGAATACGGCTGAACTTTTCCTGGCTGGCTACATCGTATAAAAGTAAAGACAGGGCCACGCTTGTGTTAAAGCTATGGGCCTTTGGATGTATAGGAAGTTTCACCAGGCTGTCACAGGTGCGGCGGATATAATTGGGAATTCCCTTATCCTCGCCACCGGCGATAAAAATACTTGGTTTTGATAAATCCAGTTCGCTGGTGTTTGTCTTCCCCCTGGCATCCAGGCCAATAACCTGAAAGCCCTCTTCTTTTAATAACATCAGTTCTTTTTGCACCTGGCCGATGCAGCAAATGGGAATGTGGTTAAAGCTTCCGGCGCTGGCTTTGGCTGCCGCAGCCGTTAAACCCGAGGTGCCTTTGTTGGGGAATAAAATAAAATCGCAACCCATGCCCACTGTGGATCTTATGCAGGCTCCAAAATTTCTGGGATCTTCAATATGGCTTAGTAAAACTCCAAATACGGGCTTACCATCGGATCTCCAGTTTTTTAACTTGGGTTTAAATTCTTTCCAGTCCTCTAAAACTCTTTCGTGCAGGACTGCAATGGCTCCCTGATGTTGTCCCTTGTAATAGCGCAAGAGCTGAGCTTGCGGGAGCTGGTTTACCCTTATGTTATGTTGTTCGGCCTTTTTTTGCAATTCATACAAAGCCGGTTTGCCTGAACTTTGCAGTAACAACAAACGGTTTACTTTTTGGGGAGAAGTTTTTAAAAGTTCTTCAACCGGGTGAATTCCAACCACCAGGCTGTCTACATCGGGAGTTGGCTTCACACTAAACCGTTTCTCTTTGCTTCATGTATTCATTTACATTAGCAATAAATTCTTTAAAGAGATTTTCGGCATCTCGGGGGCCGGGGCTGGCTTCGGGATGGTACTGGACGGAAAAGGCCGGGTATTTTTTGTGTTTGATACCGGCAACGGTGTTGTCATTTAAATTGATGTGCGTAATTTCCACATCTTTGCCCTCAAGGCTTTCAGCGCTTACCGCAAAGCCGTGGTTTTGCGAGGTAATAGCCACAGTTCCCGTAGGCAAATGTTTAATGGGGTGGTTGGCTCCTCGGTGTCCGAATTTTAACTTATAGGTTTTTCCCCCCAAGGCCAGACTTAACAACTGGTGGCCCAGGCAAATCCCAAAAATAGGGTAGAGGGGCAGAAGCTCCTGAATGGTTTCAATGGCCTGGGTACAGGGTTCTGGATCGCCAGGTCCGTTGGATAACATCACCCCATCGGGGTTAAAGGCTTTGATTTCCTCCGCGCTGGCACTGGCAGGAAATACATGGCAGTGCGCTCCCAGGGATGTTAGTTTTCTCAATATGTTGTTTTTAGCTCCAAAGTCCATTACGGCAATGCGCGCGCCCTCGGTTAGGGGGTTAAGGGGAGTAAAAGCAATATCCGATTCGCTTTCACTGTAATCAAACTGGGCGTCGGTGGTGACCTTAAAGGCAAGATTTTGCCCGTTCATGTTGGGCACCTTGGAAACTTCTGCCAGAATTTTTTCTTTATCGTAGTCGCCGCTTATCAAAATTCCAGGCTGGGAGCCCTTATCCCTTAAAACCCGAACCAATTTACGGGTGTCAATCCCTTCGATTCCGGGAATTTTTTCCCGCTTTAAATAGTCGGAAATAGTCATAGGTTTGGAATCAGCCATTATTCCATTGCGGTAGTTGGAGGGGGTTTTACAGGCGTTTTTCACAATAAAGCCGGTGGCGTGGATTTTTTTAGATTCCACATCTTCGGGGTTCACACCGTAATTGCCAATTTCGGGATAGGTCATGCACACCATTTGGCCGGAGTAGGAGGGATCGGTCAAAATTTCCTGGTAGCCGGTCATAGAGGTGTTAAAACAAACCTCGCCCTCAGCCCGACCAATATAACCAAAAGCCTTTCCTTCAAAATAAGTTCCGTCTGCCAATGCCAATAATGCTTTTTCACCCATTTAAGTATCCTTTTTCGCCTGTACCACTCTCTGATTTGTCACAATATAGTCCATGGGGATATCGTGCTCCTGCAAGTTTAATTTTTTCATGGAAATTTGGCCATCATAGGCTATACCAATTTTGGTTGCCTTACGATTTTGCAAATGCTTGTCGTAATAGCCTTTGCCCCGGCCAAGACGCCCGCCCCACAAATCAAAACATCGTCCCGGCACCAGATACAGATCGGGCTCCTCAGGGTTTTCAATCCGCAAATGAGGTTTTGGCTCCATAATTCCAAAAACTCCCGCCTCCATATCCTGAATAGGGTCGGGCACAGGCACAAAGCGCATTTGCCCCTGGCTTATATAGGGATAAAAAACCGTTTTGCCTTCTTCGAGCAATTTCTTTTTTATGAAACCCGTATCCATTTCATCGGGAAGGGCGCTGTACAGGGCCACATTTTTAGCCTGCTTCACAACCTCCAACTCCATAAGCTGTAGCACTATGTTTTGGGAGAACTGGAATTTATCGGCACCGGTGATGGAACTGATTTTTTTATCGCCCCATTTTCGCATGGCTTCATTGTCGTTAATAATTCTGTCCAGCTCTTCTTTGTCGTCCTCTTCTTCGATTAGTTTGTCGAGTTGAGATTTCCAATCCTTTTGGATGCCGGTTATTTTTTGTCGGGCATTGCGAATCCAACGGGCGGCCTTGCCCACCTGTTTGGCGTCAAAAAACAAAAGGGCCAGTAGCACCACAACGCCCAACTCGCCCAGTCCAAAGGATATCACGCTTCCAGATCCTTATTTTTGGAAACTGCCATAGACACTAAAATAGAAACCCCGTAAATAAGGCAGAGGGGAATTCCCAATAAAATTTGGGTGATGGGGTCCGGTGGCGTGAGAAAGGCAGACACTATAAAAATCAGAACCAAAGCGTAGCGGGAAAAGGAAATAAGCGACTTGGCGGTAATGAGGCCCAGCTTGGTTAACACAAAACTCACCACCGGCATTTCAAAGCTAGCCCCAAAGGCAATCAGCACCCGCAGCACAAAAGTGGCGTAATCGCCCTGCCGCCAGTTGGCAGCCACTTCTCCGCCGCTGTAATTTGCTAGAAACTGTAGGCCGTAAGGCAGAACCATGAAATAACAAAAAGAAGCTCCCCCTAGAAAAAGCAAAATGGAAAAAAACATCACCGGAAACAAAAGCCGTTTCTCCCCATCAAATAGTCCGGGGGCAATAAAGCGCCAGAAGTTAAACAACACCCAGGGCGAGGCTACTACAATACCAGAGACCAAAGCCACTTTAATGGAGGTGATAAAGGCTTCCACCGGGGCAGTGTTGATGATTTGCACATTGAGGCCCTTGGATTCCATGGGCCAGGTTAAAAGCCTCCAGATGTCTTTCCAGAATACATAGGAAGCCACCGAGCAAACAACAACTCCCAACAAGCTGCGAATTAAGGTTTTACGAAATTCCTGCAGGTGTTCCCACAGGGACATTTCCCCGCCAATTTGTTCCGTGGAATCTGCCATTTTTTACAGCTATATTAGTTAGCCCCGGGCGGATTTTCAAGGAGGGGACAAATTTTGTCCAAGAGCTTTGTTAAAATTTTAGCAACAGCATTATAAAAATGTAAACTTTGCCCATGGCTATTAAGCTTTATTTATCTCACCAAACCGAATCCCTTCTGGATAAGTTGCAGGAAAACTTACAGGGCCCCGGGGGTGATCCGTTTTTTAGCCCGCCCATTATTTTGCCCAACCCCAATTTGGCCAAATGGGTCAAGCTTCGCCTGGCCGATAAAAATGGAATTTCCGCCAATTTGGGAGGACAATATCTGGAGAGTCTTTTGTGGTCTTTGCTCTCGCAAATGTACGGTTTAAAATCCGAGCTCCCCGCCAAAATGCTGCGGGTGAACGATTTGGCCCAATTTGTATTTGCCTGTTTTAGTCTGGAAAAGCTGGAATCCAATTCCGTCCTAAAAAAATATTTGCTGCCCTACTTAAGCGATGGGACAGGTTCCATTAGCCCCGGTAAAAAGGTAGAGTTTAGCTACCATTTGGCCAATTTGTTTTTAGAATACGAATATAGCCGACCGGGCAATCCCGAGGCTGGTCAAAAAGGGCTGCTCGACGCCTGGCCCCAAAGAGATTTTTTCCAGCAAATAGATTACCCCAACCAGCGACGTCGCCAGACCGCTTCCAATGAAATCTGGCAGCGGGAAATTTACAGCCTTATTTTTGGGGAGGGGCAAATGCTGGATGCCTTTTCAAAAGCTTCTGGTTACGAACTTTTGTCCATGCCCCGACTGGAAAAAAAACTGGAAAGCTGGGGCGGTGTTCGTACCCTTTTGGCTCAAATCCCCATGTTTTCAAAGTTGTCCCAGGGCCTCCATTTATTTGGCACCTCGGGCTTAGGCTTATACCACAGACAGTTGATACATCGCCTCTCCGGCCAGTTGGACTTTTATGTATACATACTCAACCCCTGTTCCCAGTTTTGGGAAGATGCCACCCCTAAGGCTCTTAACCGCTGGGAAAGGCTATCCAACCAAAAAAAAGGCTGGTTTAGTCTTAAACAAAAAGAAGAGGTTCCCGAAGAGCTGGACAATGCCCTCCCCGAAGAGAATAGCCTTTTGGTGAAATGGGGCAAATACGGACGAGAGAGTATACATCTATGGTGCCAAAGCAACGACTATGATTTTGAATACCTTTTGCCGGAAAATTTGAATAAAAAATATTCGAATATATTCAAAACCCTTCAGCGTTGCATTGTGCTGCGGAAAGCCGGAAAGTCGCGGAAAGACTTTCCTCCCATGGAGCAGGACAATAGTTTGCAGATTTGGGAGTGCCCCGATAAAATCCGGGAAGTGGAAAACTTATGGAATAGCATTATCTGGAATCTTAAAACCAATCCTTCTCTTAAACTAAATGATATTGCTGTTTTTGTTCCCAACCTAGACAATTACCGCAGCCAGATTGAACAGGTGTTTCTTTCAAAAAATCCGGGCGAACCGGGCTATTTGCCTTTCCACTATGGAGACGGCAGTGCGGCATCCAGCAGCTACATTAACGCCGTAAGGCAAATTATAAGGTTGTTAAGAGGGCAATTCAGCCGACCGGAAATATTGGAATATTTTAAAAACCCCTTGGTAAGGCAAAAGTTATCCTTAGGCAAAGAAGAATTGGAAGTATGGAAAAACTGGATATCCGAACTAAACATATACAGAAGTTTTGATGGGGAACATCGTCAAAGGCGGGGGGAACTCAATCAGGAACTCCACAGTTTTATTCATGGGATTAAGCGCCTTCAATTGGGGCGTATTTCTTAGAATTTACAAAGTTTTGAATCTAGTACGGAGCAGGATGTTCGTTATTTGCCATACGAAAATTTTGAAAGCAGCCAAAGGGATTTGCTGGAGAATTTTTGCATTGGCCTGGAAAGCCTGTATCGATTGTTGGAAAGTTTTCAAAAAAAGGCCATATCAGGAACATTACATACCTTGGCCGAAAGTTTTTTGGAATTATTGGAAAATCAATTGGAAATACCTCCCGAGTTGGCCGGAGAAAATCTTCCCAAAAACATGATATGGGAAGCCATAGAAAATTTTAAAATCACCAAAGATTCCTTGCCGGTTTCCATAGGTTTGGAAGAGTTTTGCGAAATGGTATTGGCTATTTTGCCTAAGAGTTTGCCGGGAAGCTCCAGTTATTTATTGGGGGGGCTTAGTATTTCTGCTTTGGCTCCCATGCGTCCTGTACCCTTTAAACTGGTTTACCTGTTGGGCATGGGGGAGCGGGACTTTCCTGGAGATGCCCGGGAATCCACCCTGGACTTGCGCAATTGCCGCCGAAACATTGGTGATACCAGTCCCGCAGAAAAAAACAGATACATCTTTTTGGAAAGCTTACTGTCTGTTAGGGAAAAACTATATCTAAGCTATGTATCTCGTGATTTGCAAAAAGATGAAGAGCTATTGCCTTCCAGTTGTATTTTAGAACTGGAAAATTTTTTAGAGCAGGGCTTTTTAAAGCCTGACTCTGAAAATCAAAGCCCCAAATTTTTCAGGCAAAAAATTCCCATTTTACCCTGGGAAAAAAATATTGCAGAGCCCCATAACATAAACCTGTTGGAGCAGAATACAAAAGTAGACCCCTTGGTCAATTACAAAGGGGAGCACGCCTTGTTGCAAAGGTTATACAGCTTAAAAGAGTATTTGGGCGAATCGCAATTGGAGAATTTTAAAAGGACCATTTCTCAAAATAAAAATGAGGGTTATAATAGTAGCCAACATACTGATATTGTTAATATTCCCGAAAAATGGAAAAATATTATTTCTAGCGGGGAACTTATTCCAACTTCAAGCCCCGAAATTAAGGATAACATCCATATATTAGAATTAAAACGCTTTTTATCTAATCCGGGAGAATATAAACTCAGCCAAAGCTTGGGTAGAATATATGATGAGGCCGAGGATGTATCTCTTTTGCAGGACGAACCCACCCAATTGGAATTTTTTCCCTGGCGTTCTCTCCAGAAACAGTGGTTTAAATTGTGTTTGCGAGAGCTGTTTTCAAATAATGGGAGCCCTAATAATTCCAATTTGTTTTATTCTCTTTTTGAAAAATTGTATGCAGAACAGTCGCTGTTGGGCTACAGTCCATTGGGGGCCTGGTCTGAAATGGATAAAGAAAAATTATGGGAAATGCTTTCGGGGCTTATGGCTCCGCTCAGTTCCATAAGGGAAAATTTTTCAAATTACAGGCTGGCAGAAAACATGGGCTACGGCCAAAACGATTCCAGGGACAGTTTTTCTTTTTCTCACCAGTTTGAACCTGCTCGTTACAAGTATCAGGATATTTCTATAAACATCCATGGAAATTTGGAGTATGTATTAATACCTCCTGATAAAAGCCAACCCTTGCTCAGCCTTCATTTTTTTGGCGGGAAAAAAAGACATAAGGAATTATTGTCGCCCTTTTTATTTTATTTGTTTGCTTCCGATAACCCTGATTTTTACACAAACCATCTTGGCAGTGGAATGGATGTATACTATCTGTCCCAATCCAATACGAAAAATTCCCCTTTCCTGTTAGATAAGTTTTGCTCTTTTCCCGGACAGGTTAACCCTTCTCAGCTTTTGTGGGAGTATAAAAAAATGTTAATGGAAGCCTTTTTAACGGGATCGGAGGAAGAATACGCACCTGTGGAATTATTGGATAAATACCGCGATTGGCAAGCTGAGCCTTTGGAAAGCTTATTGGATTGGGTTAAAGCTGGCGGGGTGGATAGGGGCAATTATAAATTTAGCCAATCAGAGACAGCGCGGCTCTTAAAAATGCAGCCCAGCCAAAATTTAAAAGAGTTTATGGAAAAATTTTGGGGGCCTTTTGTAAATGAGGCTGCGATACATGCCTGAACCTAAGCTCCAGGAAAAAGCCCTTTGGGAAAAGTTAGATCTTAAAAGCCACAATTTTATTGAGGCTTCCGCAGGTACGGGGAAAACCTACACCCTGGAGCATTTTATTTTCCGCATTTTAAGCGAACCAGGTCTTGGCCCAGGCAATAGCTATGTAGGTCTGGATAACATCGTGGTGCTTACCTATACGGAAAAGGCGGCCGGTGAAATTCGCGAGAGAGTTCGCAATTTGATTTATAAAAAATGGCTGGAATTGTCTCAGCAAATAGGGGATTCCGACCTTTTAGGTCAGCTTGAAAAAAATCTCAATGGTTTTGACAATGCCTGTATTTTCACCATACATGGCTGGTGCAAATATTTGCTTAATCGCTATGCTTTTGAACTTGGGCAAAATTTGAGTTCTGAATTGGTGGACAATTCCACTTCTTATTTGGAAGCACTACTTCGGGCCAAGCGTGAGAAATGGCCTTCTTTTAACGCGGAGCGACTCAAACGAATTCTGAAATTCACTCAGGATACCCAGTACAATCAAAAAGATTTGTTGGAATCTATTCTAAGCCAGTTTAATTATCAGGGCCCTTTGGGAAATAATAACATCGATGAAATAGAACCCTTTTTGTCTTTAAAAAACCATTCTGGAGAAAAGGGTGAAAAAAATTATCAAAAAACCAGGACGCAGCTGTTGGGTTTTTTATCTGATGTTAATAATGCCCTCAGCCAGGCTACGGGAAAGAATAAAACGGAGGCTAAAGATTTTAAACGCAGCAATGAATGTTTAGATCAAATTCGCGTGGCTCTGTTGGAACTGGAAAAATGGACAGAAGGATTTCAATTAGACGATGTATACGATTTTATGTCCCGACATCCTTTGCTGCAAAAAAACCTTTTGGCGGACAGGGCACCCACTCTTAGGTTGGCTAAACCCCTGAGGGATAAATACCC
Source organism: Fibrobacteria bacterium (assembly GCA_050294405.1). Classification (GTDB taxonomy): domain Bacteria; phylum Fibrobacterota; class Fibrobacteria; order UBA11236; family JADFYW01; genus JBNKOC01. Next base: position 97,631 of record JBNKOC010000011.1, read on the forward strand.
CGAGCTCCACCAACAAGTAGAAAAGCTGGGGATAGAGCTTATAAAAACCCTTCAGCCCTGGGTAGAGATCATCCAAAAATTAGGTTCTATTTCTCCCCAGGTTTGGCGGGATATACAGGAAATGCTGGAATACGCTTTTGAAGAAGGGGAAAAAAAGAAAAGAGGCAAAGGGGAAATGTCTTTTGATGACATGATTTTAAATGTTTTAAAGGCCTGTGAAAACAAAGAGTCCGATTTCGTAAATTTAATCCGCGATCAATACCAATATGCCATTGTAGATGAATTCCAGGACACAAACCTTTTGCAGTGGAGTATCTTTAAAAAAATATTTCTGGATGCTACTAAAGAAAATGGCAATGGTCCCAGGCTATGTTTAGTAGGAGACCCCAAACAGTCCATCTATGCCTTTCAAGGTGCCGATGTAAGTAGTTATTTGCTTGCCCGTAAAAAACTGTTGGATTGTGGGGGTAAATTGGAAAGTTTGGATAAAAACTACCGTTCCAGCCCTGAACTAATTGAGGCTTTTAATGAAATATTTAGCTATCCCCAGTGGTTTTCCCGCTCTGAGCAAACTAAAGACAATTCCATTTACTATAAAGAGGCAATCTGCGGAAAAACGGAATCAAAACAAGCTATAAAACTGTTGGACAAAGGCCCTTTTAAAAAGCACACATATCCAGTACATCTAAATGATTTGACCCATTTAGAAGGTGCTGACTTATTAAAAAGATCTCAGGCTAGTTGGCTGGCATCTCAAATAGAAGAGCTTGTCCCTAAAAACAAAGAAAATATTTTTATTAACATTGTTCAAAATCAGCTGGAACGCCCCTTAATGTATAGGGATATTTGTGTGCTGGTTCAAAAGCATAGCGAAGGGGAATATTTAAAGGAGTTGTTGGCTCAAAAAGGAATTCCTTTTCTCATTTACAAAGAAAATGGCTTGTTTCAATCCAACTCATGTATCCAACTCTGTTCCATGCTTGAGGCCCTTTTTGAAAGGGGATGGGGTCCCAAATCCAAAAGAACATTGTTAGGAGATTTTTTCCATTTTTCCGGGAACTTATTTAATGGTTCTCTGGATGTTTCGGACTACCCGGTAATTAAAAGCAAGTTTGAAAAATGGAAAGAGTTTGCCGCCTTAAAAAAATGGCAAAAACTCTTTTCTAGTCTTATGGAAGACAGCGGAATATTATATAGGCAAATTTTATATCCCGATGGAAATAAACGAATATCCGCTTACAGGCAAATCATCCAGTATCTGTTGGAATTTGTGGCTTATGAAGCAGAAGGGCTGGAAGATTTTATTGTGGTTCTCCGAAGGCTAATTCGTCAGGAAGTATCCCCGGAAGGGGAGGGACAATTATTTAAAAAAGAATCTGATGAAGATGCGGTGCGAATTATGACCATCCATGCCTCCAAAGGATTGCAGTTCCCTGTGGTGATGTTGATGGCAGGAACCCATTATTATCAAAATAGCGAACCCTATATTGTCCGAAGGAAAGAAGAGGGAGGCAGGATTTACAACCTCGCACTGAAATCCCCAAGTGCAAACCAGGATAAAGAAAAGGCCAGACAACAGGCCGAAGAAGAATTTTCAAGGCTTTATTATGTGGCCCTTACCCGAGCCCAATTTCGTTTGTACCTTCCCTTATACGGTTGGGAAGCCAAAGAGGGAGTGAAGGCGCCAAAAAATGCGCATTGCGCTAAATTGTTTTTTAGCCCTGCTTTGCATAAAGCCGCTAAAGAAAAACCGGATTTATTTTATATACATAATCCAGAAGCGGAGCCGGAAAAAGAACTGGGGAATGTTTCTCACACAGAAAATCCCGTTTCTCAAAATTTGCAAAAAGGAATTAGCATCGCGGAACAAATCCCATTCCCACTGGAAAACCCAGAATACGCTGAAAAGTTATTGGATGTATTGCGTTATCAAAGTCAAAGTTCCTATTCCAGTTTGGCCAGGCATATATCCGGGGAAACCAGCATTGAAGGCCGTCAAATAAAAGATGAAGTAGATGATAGGGTTCCGGGAGAAGAATTAGAAAATGTGACGGGACCCATAGAAGTGCAAAATACTCTTGATTCCAGCTCTATGGAAAGTTTACCCAAGGGCAAAAACAGTGGGAATATGTTACACCAGTTAATGGAGGAAATTCCTTTATCCCATTGGCAAGGCTTTAGCAGTCTTGCGGAAGCAAATAGGGATAAACTTCTTTCGGAGGCTCTGGATAACGCCCTTGCCAAATACGGTTTGTCCAATAAATACAAGGCCTCCGCAATGGATATTTTATGGCGCAGCGCAAAAAGCAATATCCAAATCTCTTATAAGGAAAGGGGTTCTTTCCAGCTTTGCCAGATTACTCAGGCCATACCCGAAATGGAATTCCATATATCTATGGGGCCGGACAATGAGCCTTTTTACAAGGGGAGCGAGAGCAACTATTTGCTGGGTTATATGGATCTGGTTTTTAAATTAGACCAACAATATTATGTATTGGATTGGAAATCCAACAGCTTGGATTCTTATGGCCCTTTGGCGCTAGCCCGCAGTATGGAGGAAAGCCAATACAATTTGCAAGCCATGATTTATGCTTTGGCCCTTCACGGCTGGCTTAAATCCAAAATTCCTAATTATGACCCCCATAAACATTTTGGCGGCGTTTTTTACATCTACATGAGAGGGATGGATGATAAAGGAAATGGTTGCTATTTTCAAAAACCTTCTCTGGAAGATTTAGAACAACATTATCCCAAATTATTAAAAGATATTTTCAGCCAACGTTCTAAACCTTTTCAGGAGGTCATTCTCAAATGAACAGCCTTCAAAGCTACAGAATGTTATGGAATAAAAATAAATTAAGGGGAAACTTCCCTTCAGTGACCTTCGACAACTTTTCCCAATGGAATTTTGCCAGTTGGAACAGTTTGTTGCTTTTGGAGGCGGGAATTATTTCTCCAATGGATTTACAAGGCATGAGACTGCTTTTGGAAAGTTCGGGATACGCAGAAGATGGAAAAAAAGCTGAGCTTTTGGAGTTTTTCCTCAGCCATATGTATGGCTGGCTTAATGAGGGCAATGTGCGCCTGGGGGACATAGAAGAAAATAACCAAATTAGCATAGAAAAAGATTGTGCCCTTCAAATGGAGCGAGCCCTCTCCCTACTTTCAGAAAAAAGGGGGGAAGAGGAGAATGTTCTCCACTCTCAATTTATTGATGTTAATCGTTTACTTGTTGAACAAGAATGCGAAAGTTATTCCAAAAGATTTTGTGAGTTAGTTACTAGCGGAGAATTTTCCGGGCTTTTGGAAAAATTCAATCCTGAGCTGGCGGAAAATAATTTTCCTTCCAAGCCTATCTTGTACCAAGTGGAAAATAGTCCCGGGTTTTATTTCCAAAAGTTTGCCCTGGCTAAAAGTAAACTATTCGGACAACTTAAAAAATTGGCGGAGGCCCCCAAGCTTTTACAAGATGAAGTTCACATATTGGATGCTCTTGAAGAACTGCTGCACAAATCGCCTTTGATGTTAGCTTCCAATACTCCTCTTCAAATGAATAAAGAGCAAATATCGGCTTTAACCTTAGCGGCAAATTACCCTCTTTGCATAATTACAGGTGGGCCCGGAACGGGAAAAACCACTATCGCCCTAAATGTGCTCCGGCTTTTACGGAGGCTTCGAAATTTGCAGCCAAAAGATATTGCACTGTGCGCTCCTACGGGAAGGGCAGCGGCTCGCCTACAGGAATCCATTCAATTAGGCCTTCAAAGTCTATCTTCACTGAATCCAGGGGTGGAAGAAGATTTAAAGTTACAGGATGTTTATGCCCGAACCCTCCACGGAACCTTAGGCTTTCAACCGGGGAAATCTCATTTTAAACACCATGTTTATAACCCCCTTCCCCATAAATTGGTAATTGTGGATGAAGCCAGCATGGTGGACCTGGTTTTGTTTCAAAAGCTGTTAGATGCCTTGCCCGCTGATGCCAGTTTAATCTTAATGGGAGATAAAAATCAGTTGCCCTCGGTGAATGCCGGTATGGTATTGGGAGAATTGGCCGGAGGAATTGATTCCAATGGCAAACAAATGTTTCCCCAGAGGGTTGTGGAATTGCGGGAATCCCGTCGCTCGACTCCGGAAATTTTGGAATTAGCCGAATCCATAAAATCGGGAAATGACATGGGTTTTAAAATTGATAAAACCATCTTAGTGGATACATCAGCAAATCAAAAGTCCATGTTATTACCCCAAGGCCCTGCCTGGATTCAATTAAATAATACCAATTCACAGCAAGCCTTCCACGGGGCCTTACATTTTTGGACGGACAACATTTATTTTAACAACAATAACGGGCAGGACATTCTTCCTGAAATTCTGGAAAAAATCTATCAGCTATCAGAGGGGGTGGAATGGGCCGAAGCTACATTTACCAAAACTCAGGAAACTCTAAATAATTCCCCTTGGCAATTATTAAATATGGCGCTAGAGTATTTGGAAAAGGGCAGGTGTTTGTGTTTTCATAGGCGAGGGTTTTTTGGAGTACAATACATCAACGATTACATGATGGCTTTGATGGTTAAAAAACTTCCACAGTTCATGCAATCTTTTTCTACAACTAAAATTTTTTCAGGGATGCCCATTGTGTTAACATCCAACCACCCACATCTAAAACTGTTTAATGGGGATACGGGAATGCTAATCCAAACCAGGGCCGGCCACAGGGTTTATTTTAAAAAATTCGGCAATATTGAAAGTTTTCCCCTTGGGGAGTTTTCTTCCTGGGAAGCGGCTTATGCAAGTACGGTTCACAAAGCTCAGGGCAGCGAGTACGAAAATGTATTGTTAGTACTGCCGCAAAAATTCAGCCGGCTTATGAGCCGTGAAATTTTTTATACTGCCTTAACCCGGGCCAAAAATTTTGTGGGTTTGTTTGGAACAGAGGAAATGGCCCGCCGATGTATAAGGGAAAAGATATTGAGAAAAAGTTAAGTTCCCTTCCGGGTAACCTAACGACTTGACTAAGCGTTCGCTCTAATTTCAGCGGCCTTGTCCAGCCACTTATCAAACAACAACTCTTCCTGCCATTTCATAAGCTTAGCAGCCTTGCGCATGGACTCCTTATCTCGAACCCCAGTTTCCACAATGGCATTTAAAGATTCCCGATTAATAAGGAGCGACTCAGGCAATTCCAGTTCCTTGGCCAAATCATCGCGCACTTGTTTAATGGCTTCCAGCAGCTTGGGGTCTTTAGGCTTGGAAGGGAAGTTTTTGTTTTTAAGGCGTTGAGGCCAATTTGAAATGTCCTCGTCCATTCCAATTTTTAAAGCCTTGGAAAGAGAGTTTCTAAAACTGGCGTGGGTTTTGTAATGCAATTTGTTCCATTTTATAGCTTGTTTAGGCTCTCCTGGAATATTGTTGCACAAATCCAAGATAGCCTCATTGTTCATTATCTTGTAAGGCGGCTTATTTTTATTTTGGGCCGTGTCGTCCCTCCAGCTCCAGATGGTTTTTAAAGCCTGCAGCTGCCGGGGGAGCATTTTAGAACTTCCCTTAATACGCCAAACTTTGTCCGGTTCCACTTCCTTTTTTATTTGGGCCTGGGCAATTAACAAATCGCAAAATTCTTTGTGCCAATGTAAGCGCCCTTTTTCCTTAAGCTGCTTTTTTAAAACCTTGTACAACTCCGGCAGCAAATAAGTGTCCTTGGCTGCGTACTCAATAAGTTCGGGATCCAAGGGGCGGTTAGACCAGTTGGCCCTTTGAAATTGCTTGTCCAAAGCCTCTCCAAAGAATTTTTTGACCAATGCCCCCAAACCAAATTCCAGTTCGCCAATAAGCCGGGCGGCTATCATGGTGTCGAAAATTTCTGCCGGGGCGAAGTTGTAGTGTTGTTGCAGGGTTCGCAAGTCAAAGTCCGCCCCGTGCATAATAAGGCATTTGTCCTGTAAGGCCTCAAGCACGGGCGCCACATCTACCCCTGAGAGGACATCCAGCACATAACACTCTTTTTTAACCAGAAACTGGAAAAGGCTGACTTCGTTGAAGTAGTGGTACATATTGTCCACTTCTATATCGAAATAGGCCTTGGAATCCTTGGAAAGCAGTTTGGCTAGCTTGTCGGTCCCTTCCTGGGTATCGATATAGTGGATTTTATTGGTAAATTCTCGGGACATATATTTATTTCCAGGATAATAAAATAACTGGTGGGAAAGACAAGACTCAAGTTTTTTTTAAATTTTGGACATGAAATTACGATCACTAACGGGCAACACAAAAGTCTAGGCTGTTCATTTGGTTTCAGGCTGTGGGATTATTTGCTAGAAACTACAGTTTTAGAGAAAATCCTAAAATTATGAAAGCTGTTGTAAGAACAAAAGAAGTTAAACTGCTTGCAGAGGGCTATCTGTCCGTATTTCTAATAAAAGCCCTCAAAACTGAATTTGGCCGCAAATTAGTGCTCAAAGAAAGTAAAATTGGAAAAAGTTATTTTAGTTCCTCAACAGTTAAGTCTTTGAAGAAGCTAAAGACCCCAGGAGAACGTCTTCGCTGTTGTCGAGAAGGCCTGAAAATGACCCAAGGTAAACTGGGTAAAAAACTGAAGGTTTCCCACAACTATGTATCAGCCTGGGAACGGGGTACCCGTCCAATTACCAAAACTAAAGTTATAGCTTTAGGGGAGCTATTCCATCTTCCATACTCCATATTTGAGAGTTAAAAGTGGTCTGTTTCAAATGAAGCAGTAAGCTGGATTGTCTTAAAAAATAGTCCTTAGAAGATTAGGTGTAAAGTATTTCGACAGTTTGCGCATATTTGTTACCGTTCTGTATTGATGAAAGGTAAAAAGAACGCTTTTTTAAAAAACCTGTTGAAAAGTAAAGAAACATTGCTAAGTTAATAAATGTTACTGATGTTTAGGCTTTATTCTTTTAGATATTTATGTATGCGCCTAAGCTAATGTACGTATCTCTAAAATAGGTTTTTTTTAAACCGTTATTTTGTTTAAATAACTGGGTAATAATAGAGTTGCCGAATCTAAAGATTGGTGTTTTAATTCGCGTAGCTCAATTTTATACCGTTAATAGGGCTTGGCTCCTATTTGATAATATCTCTTTGCTGATTTTTCTGGTATTGCTTTATTCCAGGAAGTTTTAAAGTTATTGGTATCTGATATAGCTCTGTTCAGCAATATTTGAGAAATTTTAGTTTGTTAACATATAACATATATAATGTATTTCTTTTGCACAACATTGCACACGTTTTGCAATTATTTGCACAAATTTTATAATGAACTTTTTTTCATAAAAAAATATTTGGAAATTAAAAAATGTGTTTGTAGGTTTTTAAGCTGAATTCTGAATATGTATTATAAAAAGTGAGATTTACAATTTTTTAAAGATTATGG